>DATBYF010000018.1:0-56378 GCA_036513895.1 Candidatus Acidiferrales bacterium
TGCCGCTGGGCAAGAGAATCTTCATTAGATTAACGAAGTTCGCGTCCACATCCGCCTTCGCTGGAAAGGCGATTTCAGCGGGCTCTTTGTACGCGCCTTTCACGAGGCGTATTCGGCAGCCCACGGCAATGAGGTCGCGAACGTCCTGCTCGCTGCGGCGCAAGTAAGATTGAATGACCGTGCCAACCGCGTCCGTCTTTCCTCGCACGCGCTTGCAAAGATCTACCGTGCGTTGTGTGTACGGCGAACCCTCCATGTCAATTCGCAGGAAGTTATGGTGCCGCGCAGCGGAATCGGCGATGCGCGCCACAAGAGATTCGCAGAGTGCGGGGTCGAGATCGAGGCCGAGCTGAGTCAGTTTAAGCGAAATATTTCCGTTGAGGTTCTCCGTTGCGATCCGATCGAACATCGCCACGTAAGTGTCTGCCGCGCGGATTGCCCCGTCCTTGTCGAGGACATTTTCTCCCAGGAGATCCAGGCTGACGGGAAAGCCGCTCGCATTCAGTGTTCGTGCTGCCGCGATAGCGTCTTCAAGTGTTTCTCCGGCAACCCAGCGGTGGGCAACGCTCCGGCTTAACCCATTGCTCATCGCCCAGCGCGCGAGCCGTTTGCTTTCCGAGAGTTTAAGGAGTGTAGCCCGAAGCATCAGTAGAGAATTGGCGAGGATTGAGCGAGAGATTTACCTATGAACATGCGGAAAGGATTATCCACACGGGAGCGGCCTCGCGCCAGTGTCCGTTCAGATTTCAGCGCGATTCAAACAACACTAAATACTGTGCTCAGCGAGAAAATGCTCCGCTTCAAGCGCAGCCATGCAGCCCGCCCCGGCAGCGGTGATGGCCTGGCGATACACGTGATCATGCACGTCTCCGGCCGCGAACACTCCCTCGACGTTAGTCCGGCTGCCATCTTTGACGATCAGATAGCCTTCGGGATTCATGTCGAGTTGTCCCTTAAATACCGCTGTATTCGGATCATGCCCGATGCCGAGAAATACCCCATCTATCTTTAGGACAGACGTTTCCCCGGTGGTCGTATTGCGGAGATGAATGGATTCGAGATTCTTTTTCGCTGCGTCGTTGAGTTCTTCCACCACGAAAGGCGTGAGAAATTTGATTTTGGGATTTGATTTCGCGCGATCGAGCATGATTTTGGACGCGCGAAAGTCGTCGCGGCGATGAATGATAGTCACGTGTTTCGCGAACTTGGTGAGAAACGTGGCCTCTTCCATGGCGGAATCGCCGCCGCCTACGACGACGATTTCCTTATCACGGAAGAAATATCCGTCGCACGTCGCGCATGTGGAGAGTCCATGGCCCAGCAGCTCACGCTCCGAGGGCAGGCCCAACGTGCGCGCTGAAGCGCCTGACGCCACGATCAACGCCTCGCACTCCAGAATGTCATTGCCCACCGTCAGCTTGAAAGGCCTTGTACTCAGATCCACCTTGGAGATGACGCCCGTTCGAAATTCGGCGCCGAAGCGCTGCGCCTGCTTGCGAATATTTTCGATCAGTTCAGGCCCGAGGATGCCATCGGGAAAACCGGGAAAATTCTCGACCATCGTGGTTAGAGATAGCTGGCCGCCTGGCTCATGCCCGTCTATGACGAGCGGTTTCAGATCAGCGCGAGCGGCGTAAACAGCCGCCGTCAGACCAGCGCATCCACTGCCGATAATGATGACTTTGTACAAGCGATACTCCTTCAAGAATGCTAATTAGATTCGCGAGACGAGTCCGGCGATTCACGAGGAAACGTTGCATTGTAACATCTCTCATGGGAACACCTGCTGCGAGAGCTACGCTGTACAGTTTCGCGACGAAATTGCGCCCGCGCTGACAGTGACGCATAATGCCACTCGAATCTAATACGCAAACCGAATCTTGATATAGAACGCGCTTCTTCCAACGATGACCTCAACCGCCAATCTCTTTCGCCTCATCAACGAGATCATACTTTTCCTACTTGGCGCGCTATTACTGCTTCTAGCAGCGTCGCATCGCTTTCGACCGTCATCGAACCCAGTCACGTGGATTCTACTGGGCGTACTTTTGATTTATTGGAGTGCACGTGCCGGCATGCGCTGGGCCCCGGCCACAACGCGTTGGCACGAGCGATTGCGCGCTGCCTCATTCGCGGTGGCTGGCGTTGCTATTTTGTGCATCGCGTGGCTTCCGTCTCACCTAGCCCCGCTGGCGCTCGGTATTGCCGGTGGAGTGATGGCCGTGCGAGGTTTGCTGAGCGCTGCTGGCTTCGCGCGCGCGTCAATCGGCGCTAATTAGAATTCCGCCGATCCTTGATAGCGTTCAAGTGCTGCCGTAGCCGCTCGATCACATCGGGCATCTGTCCTTGCTCGATTTCCCGCTCGAGTTCGTCCAAGGCGAAATGGACAATATCGTGATGGTGCAGTTCCTCATTACTGTTCAGCTTCTCGCTAAGCTGGAGCCAGACGTTGTGTAGCAGATCGATTTCCTTCGTTGTGAGCCGCGGAACGTGAGGGCCCAGATAGAAGATCTGCTCCTGGCCGGCGGGCGTGAAGATTTCGAGCGATACGTGCGGACGTGGCTCCGGCATGCGCTCCCAAGCCACGCCCACCTCGCGCGCCTGCTCGGTGATGGGCAATTTGGCTGAATTTCCAACGGCAATCGCCGACGATTGCAGGTTTACAGCGGCGCGCAGTATCGCGTCCCACAAATCGTTCGCCGAAGCCACTGCCAGGCGCACCGGCCTCCCTTCTTTTTCGGCCATTGCCAGCACTTTCGTGAACAGCAATTGTTCGATGGTGCTGAAAAGCTGGTCGGGCGTCAGTTCGTATTCACCGGAAGCGGCGCGGCGTAGCATGCGCACGTGGAGAACAACGATATCTGGTTGAGGACTGCGTACCTGACGTAGCACGGCTTCAAGGTGATACAGCGCGTAGTAAGTGCTCACCGGAACGAGAATATTGCCTGGGTGCGCGCCTACCGTCCCGGGCGTCAGATCGCCTTCTTGTGTCAGGTTGAACTGATCGAGTTCAACATGCGCCCCAACCAGGCGCCTGTGCATAATCTTTTCGGAGATCTCAAATATTGTGAAAAGTAGAATCGTAAACACGACACCGGCGATCGTCGCGTCAGGTTTGGTAAATAGATTTACGATCGCGATTGATAACAGCACCAGCGTAATCAAGCCGAGTCCTACGGGAATCTCTTTTCCAGCGATCGTGAAATTCAACGGCACGCGATATTCGCGATCCTGTGGATGCGTGTAGCGAAGCACTAAGACCGACACGCCTTTCAACGCAAAACTCCAAATGACCCCGAACGCATAAAGGTTTGCGAGGAATGTAACGTCGCCACGGCTGACCACAATCGTGACAATCTGCCCGATAACAACCATGTTGATGATTCGGTGAGAAGTTCCGTACTTCCTGTGCGGATGCCGAAACCAATCCGTGAGGACGCCGTCTTCGGAGACGCGATTCAGCACGCCATTTGAACCAACAATGGCCGTGTTTACTGCGCCCGAAAGAATCAGTGTGCCCACGACCACAACGAAAACGTGAAATGCGAGAAGGACTGGAAAGGGGCCGACCAAATGCATCGCGAGCCCGCCGATCAGATTCTCAGTCCACTGGTGCCGCTGCCCGTCGGGAATGATCATCACCGCGAAAAACGATACGAGGGACGTAAACAGCAGGCTGTAAATGAAGATCACTAATCCGGTTTTCTTTAGATTCGGAAGTTTGGGATGCTCGATTTCCCGGTATACCTGTGCCAGCGTCTCTTCGCCGCTCATCGCCAGGACCGAATGTCCGAGCCCCACGAGTATCATGACGAAGGTGAACATCTCGGGAATCTTGGTCCCGTAAAGCCAGCCGAGCGCCGCCTTGCTGTGGTGCATATTGCTTGGAATTGGCCAGGGCGGCAGGTGGCCGCCGCGCACCCACAGCGTGTAGCCGCACCAGCCGAGAAGTAGCACGACCATGACTGTCGTGAGCTGCATGATGCGCAGGGCCTTCTCGCTCGATTCCGGGATTCCTTTGATGTTCTGCCACCAGAAGTAAACAGTCACCAGAATGGCGAAGAAAGCCGCGGCGGCATTGGGCGGAAGCACGATATTCAAATGGCTGTATGCAAAAAGTTCGTTGAGTACTCCAGCCAGATATTGGCCGGCTGACACTCCGCTGATCGGCCCGGTCAGTACGTAATCGAACATCAGGGCGGAGACGGAAATCTTCGCCATCGTTCCGCCGAGCGCTTCCTTGACCACGCGGTACACGCCCCCGCGGACGAACATACTGCAGCTTTCGACGTACACAGCTCGAACTGCGTATGAAAACAGCATGATGGCGAGGATGAACCACGGAGCCGTCTTGCCGATGAACTGTTCAGCTTCACCGCCGGCGTAGTAAGCCGATGAAGCCAAATCATTTAGGACGACGGCGGCGGCGCGCCAAAACGATATAAAAGTGAGCATGGCCGTCGTGGCCACGATCACCCGGACGGCTGGTCGAAACGAACTAGCGGAAGATTTGGGCAGCGTTGGGTCTGATGCCATGAGCCGTAGGAGCGCGGGAAAAGACTATATTATCAAACGCATTCGAAAGAAAGGGCACGACGCGCGGACTACACACGCGGGATTCATGACGCGGGCTGTGCCCGGAAGTCACGCGCACACTGGGCGCAAGGGCATAGTTCGCGGAGATGCTCGAAGCTGAAGATCCCTGTCGCGTGGCCATCCGAAAACTGAATTTGCACCGCATAGTTCCCCACCGCATTCGCGCTCTTCGCCGTCACCTTCGGTTTAAACATTGGCAGTGGCGAACTCGTTGTGCCGCCAACGTGCTTCATTTTTTCTCTCTCGTCGTTGCAAAGCGCGCACGGGCAATTGTCGCGAAGATATGGAAAATCGAAGTGGCTGGTATGACCGTCAGCCCATGTGATATCCACTCCCTCGCCCGTGGAGACCCGTACCTTGACATCAATTGGCTTTTTTCGAGATTCGAGTGGAATGGGCATCGGGTCAGTTTTCGGCCGAAATTGTGA
The DNA here is from genome assembly GCA_036513895.1 of Candidatus Acidiferrales bacterium. Classification (GTDB taxonomy): domain Bacteria; phylum Acidobacteriota; class Terriglobia; order Acidiferrales; family UBA7541; genus Palsa-147. The sequence goes on from DATBYF010000018.1 coordinate 5,025, forward strand.
TTATCTGCTGGAGACGTCCGTGAGCGAGTTCGATCCGCCGATCGGCCAAGCGGCCGATGGAAGCATCGTGAGTGACCATCAAAATCGTGTGCCCCTCAATGTGAAGCTCCGTTAGAAGATTGATAACGATCTGCTCGTTCGCTTCATCAAGATTTCCGGTTGGCTCGTCCGCAAGCAGGAGTTTCGGGTGATTAATAAGCGATCGCGCGACGGCCACACGCTGTTGCTCACCGCCTGAAAGTTGTGCGGGAACATGCGTCAAACGGTCTCCGAGCCCGACGCGCTCGAGCGCCAGCCTCGCTTCGTTTTCGTCGGTGGTGCTGTGAAAATATTGCGCGAGCATTACGTTTTCTATCGCGGTTAAATAAGGCACAAGATGAAATTGCTGGAAAACGAAGCCAACTTTCTCGGCTCTGTATCGCGTAAGCCCCGCTTCATCAAATCGCGCGACGTCCACACCATCCACCACGGCGCTGCCGGACGTGGGCGTGTCCAGCCCGCCCAAAATATTTATCAGCGTAGTTTTCCCCGATCCCGACGGCCCCATCATGGCGATCCATTCGCCAGCTTCGACATCGAACGTAACGCCGTCGAGCGCGCGCACCTTGCCGTACACCTTTGTAAGCCCCTCGACTTGGACCAACCTCGACATCACTCGCCCCGCAGTATGACCGCCGGCTTCACTTTCCCGAGAAGCCGAAGCGGCAGAGCTCCCGCGAGAGCGACTCCGACCATGAGGACTATGGTGAGCGGCAACACTTCAAGCCGCGGTGAAATCATCACTCCGAAAACGCGCTTCCCGGCCCACAGCGTCAACGCGACGCCGAAGAGATAGCCGAGCACGCCCCCGAGCGCGCCAAGCACCGCAACTTCCGCAAGAAATAGCCTCACGATGCGTCCGATCGAGCCTCCAAGCGCCTTCATGAGGCCCACGTCAGCGCGGCGCTCCATTGCCAGCGCCGCCATTGTCGCCAGAACGCAGAGACCCGTCAGCACCAAGATCAGAAGCGCCATCGTGATCATCAGCAGTTGAATCCGCGACAGCAAGCTTCCCTCGGTTTCTGAAATCTGGCGAATTGGGCGGGCGTCCGCGTCGGGCAGCGCGGTATTTAGTTGCGACGCAAACGATTGAATACCCACCACCGAGCCAGGAACACGCAACTGGATCATCTGGATCCGATCCACGAGCCCAGAGAGATTCTGAACTGCGGCGAGATTCGTGAAGACCTGGTCATCTTCGTCGTCACCGGCCGTGATAATGCCCGACACGGTAAAGTGCGCTGATTTATCCGCGTAGCGCAATTCAATTTCGCTACCGGGAGTGAGAGCGAATTGCCGCGCGACATTTTTCCCAACGAGGCAGCGAGTGACATCATCTCGCGCCGATATGGCCTCGCCCTGAATTTGCCACCACGGAGTGATTGCGGATGCGCGGTCGAGCCATGTTCCCGCAAGAACGACAGGCTGATTCGCTCTCGTTCTCGCAACCAAGTAAAGGTAAGGCGATGAAATCGTGCCCTGCGGCCCCAACCGATTGACGAAGCCATCAGCCGCCGATTCGTTCATTAATGCTTGATCTCCTGCGCCGTGCGCGGAAAGGACTACGTTTGCACCAAGAGAACGAAATTCCTGAGTCAGTTTCCGCCTGACGTCTATTTCCATGTTGAACATGGCCGAAATGACAGCGCCGCCGCCGACTATGGCCACAAGCGCGACGGCAAGCCGGCCTCGATTTCCACGAATGAGCTGCCAGAACAGGCGGCCAAACATTACTCGCCCCTCAAAATAGGCGCCGGCTCGAGGAGTGCAGCTCGCCGCAAAGGAACGATACTGCCTACGACCGCGACGAATACCGCTAACGCGAGGATGATTGGCAGCAGACTCATCCGAAGGTTTGCCGGAATGCCAAAAACACTTTCGCCCAGAACGCGCGAAAGCCCGGTGCCCAAAAGGAAGCCGGCCGCGCCGCCGGTGACGGCTAACAACACTTGTTCCGCGAGAAAAATTCCTCCGACGACAACATTCGTCGCACCTAGCGCTTTCATCAGGCCGACTTCGGCCCGCCGCTCGAGAATCGAAGCCGCTGAAGTTGCTGCAATCGCGAGCGCCGCAGCGGCAAGCGCCGCCAGCGTCACCAGCCAAAGCAATGTGCTCACCCTCGTAAGCACGCGGCCTTCTGTCTCCGCCACACGCCGAATCGGACGTCCCTCGGTGCCAGGCAGCACCTCCTGAATCTGCCGGCCGATGGATGAAATATAGGGCGAGCAATACCACCGGTCGTATTCGACCGGCGACATCCTGCTCGGGTCGCGCTGCGAGAATGAGTCTTCGGGCTTCGTCAACGCGCTAACGAAGAGCCTCCGATACTCGCCGCCGTGGCCTGACATTGCTTGCGCAATGCCAAGAGGCACAAGAATTGCGTCGTCTTCCGCATCTCCTGACGAAAGCACTCCCGTCACCAAGAGTAAGACGGGAGAATTTCTGGCATTGGCGATACTGCCGGCGATTTTTTGCGCTGAATCGAGCTCAATTGTCTGGCCGATCGCGGACTGAGCAGGAAAAAGCCGCGCGGCTAGGCGCTCGCCGATCACGCACTCGTTCGACCCTTCTGCAAACCAGGAACCCTGCACTGTCCACCACGGGTGCGTAACCGCGGCTCCAGTCTTGAATGCTGTGCCGTCCGGTACGGCAACGGAATGCTGATACCAAGTACCAATCACGGTGACCTCTATCACGGATTTGCCATCTGAAATTCGGCTCGGAACGTCGAGAAATGGAGTGAATCCGATGATATTGTGCCGCCAAAAAATGGTCTTGAGCTTTCCGAGGTCTGACTCTTTTAGGTAGCTACCTTCGTCAATCGGCCTGTAATCCACCCCGCCAATCTCGAGCGGCAAGGTATCAGATTGCGGGGTCACCAGGAGATTGGCGCCGAAGCTGCGGAATTCACGCGCGAGGCGGTCTCCCACATCGAGTGCCATGCTCAGCGTCGCGGTCGCGACTGCCATTCCGACCGTTACCGCGGCAACTGCCAAAAGCTTGCGTCGAGGACTGCGGATGAAGGACTCTCCAACGAGGCGGGCAAACATTTAAATGGCGGCACCTGGCACAGTCGGAATCCTTCTTTAGTGGACGGAAGCTGCTGAACTGGCCAGCGCTGACAGATCGAGGATTAGGTTTCCAGCATCTACCCGTGATTTCACCGGCACTGGATTGCAGCCGCCCGGATCGCCAATCGACGGAACGTAAATCGCCGCACCGCAGTTGCGACAGATTACATTTTGACCTTGTTGCCGGTACCCGGACCAACCGCAAATCTGGCACGCATCGAGTGCCGCGATGTAATCTCCATTACCTTTGCGAATTACAAAAAAACGTAATGACTTGCCATTTACATCAGCCGAGTAGAAATGAAGATCTGAATCAATCAAGCCGCTGGTCGGAATCTCAACCGTTCCATCCTGGGCCGCCAGGCGCGTTGCTTGCACAGGCGCCGCCGCCGTCCGCGCATACACAAAATCCGCAGTAAACATGAGTATTACCGCAAGGCAAAGAAATGCCGCGGCGAAGCTCCAGCGACGTTGCTTGCGATACTCCCACTCGCTGCGCCGGCGCTCTGCAGGGTTGAGCGCCTCGCCGGCCGCAGGCTTCGAAGCAGCAAACCACTCGCGCAAAATAGCCAATCCCGCAACGCCGAGAATCACAACAAAGAAAAAAAACTCGTTGCGAACTATGGGCCCAATGGTAGCCATCTCGGTCTTACTGGACCAAATCCACTGTGCCTCGCTGAGCTCGTGTACGCCGGTCAGGCCGAGCTGAAATGCTACGACCATCAAGATCGTGCTTGTAACTGCAAAAAAGCGGCCGAGCGGAATTCGCAACGTTCCCTGGAAAAAAAACAAACCAACGGCGATAGCCAGGAATATGCCTAAACCCGTGCCAATCCATACATCCAATCCAGCACTCGATAACTCAACGGCGCGCAGAATAAGAACAAGCTCAGCGCCTTCACGCAAGACCATCGAGAAAACAAAAAGCGCGATCGCAATTCCGGCCGCTCGCGTCGTTTTTTGAGCATAACCTTCGACACGCCGCTCGATTTCCTTCTTCAAGCTGCGCGCGATACGGTTCATCCAGACGATCATGGTGACCACGAGGACGGCGGCGACAAGCATCATCAGACCCTCGAACCCGTCTTCGCTCACTTTCCAACGTTGCAGCAGCACAGCCGCGACAAAGCTACAGGCGACCGCAGCGGCGACACCGGTCCACACGTATCCCGCGAGGGCACGCCGTCCGGTACGACTCAGATAAACGAGGACGATGCCGACGATAAGGGCAGCTTCGACACCTTCACGGAGAGCGACCAGCAAGGCAGAAAGCATGACAATCCCAGTTGAAAGCCATTAACAACTAGCACGGCAAGTGTAGACCCGCGTGTACTTTCCGTCAACAATATTGGCCCACGCAACCGCGCCCGCGCCGATAGATCGAGACGTAATGCAGCGATTCTGTATTGCAAGTCTGGGTACATGCGGGCTCCCGAATCCTGCTCGAACCGCATCTTAATCCTTGTACAATACAGGCTCCCGGCAACGCATTGGCCGCGCGCCCCGAAGTATCATATTGGTTTGGGTAAATCCAAGAATGACACGTTTATTTTCATGCTGAACCGCGCGCGGAATTCGTCCTCGCTGTGGTTTAGAGGGACGTTTGCTGCTTACTCGGTCGCGTTGATACTCGCTATCGCGGTGTGCTGTGAATCCGCCCCTGCCCAGACAGCAGCGTCGCCGCGCCCGGAGAGCGCGACAATCCAGACACAGACGCAGCTAGCGAAACCCGTTGCGTCGCCTGCCGATCCAAAACGCGCGAAGGATGCCTTTTCTCGCGGCCTCCGAGCCGAGACGGATAAGAATTGGCGCGAGGCCTTCGCGGACTACTCCGAAGCAGCACGCGCCCTCCCCGACAATCGCCAATACGCCATCCGGCGCGACGTTGCTCGAAGCCAGCTCGTTCAGGCATATGTGGATCGCGCCGAACGCGATGCTGTTTCGGGCCGTATGCTGGAAGCTCGCGCAGGCTTGAGCGCTGCCATCGCGCTCGATCCCGGCGACGCAATTGCTCGAGAACGATGGAACGAGCTCAGCGCTCCTGAAAAACCCGTCAAGCAAGACGTCAACGAAGCGCTCGCGGGTCTCACATATCTAAATCCGGCGACAGGCACTCGCGATTTCAATTTTAGGGGCGACGTTCAAGGTGCGTATCAGGAGATCGCGCGGCAGTTTGGAGTTCACGCGACGTTTGACGTTGACCTGGTAGCGCGGCCGGTGCACCTGGTGATTTCCCAGGTGGATTTCAACACGGCTATGAAGGTCCTCGGCGAGATGACGTCCACGTTCTGGCGGCCTATGGCCTCCGACCTGTTTTTTGTGGCGCAGGATACGCCTCAGAAACGCCGTGATTATGAGCCGTCCATAACGCGAACCATTCTGCTGCCCGCCTCGAGCACGCAGGATGACATCACCGAAATGCTCCGAGCCGTCCGCGACATCACCGGAATTACGAGAACAGTGTTGGATTCGCATTCTCGCACTCTCACGCTGCGCGCCACTCCATCCGCTATCGCGCTCGCAACCCAACTTGTCGATGACCTCGAAAAGCCACGCGGCCAGCTCATCATTGACATGGAACTCCTCGAAATAAACCGCCAGTCGGCTCTGAATCTTGGAATTCTGCCGCCACAGACCAGCACTTTGTACACCTTGAACAAGCAAGAGGTTCAAACAGCCGAGTCCGGACTAGCGGGGCTTGTGACCGTAATTCAGCAGGTGTTCGGCACGCCCAGTTCTCTTTCTGGTCTGACCAGTTCGCAAATTTCCGGCCTGTTGGCCGGCGGACAATTAAGCTTGAACGGACTGCTCCCTCCGCTATACGCGTTCGGCGGTGGCGGGTCCACATTTCTTGGCACGCTTCCCGGACTAACGGCAAATTTTTCTTCCATGCTCTCGACCGTCCGCAATGGGCAGCACATCAAGCTGCGCGCTGAGGACGGGCACCCTGCAACATTTTTTGTCGGCAACCGCGTGCCAGTCTCGCTAGCGCAATTTTCAAACAGCCTGGGGTCTTCCACGAACATTCCTGGCGTGTCTAGCAGCGGCTTCACAACCTCCGAACTCACCACTGGAACTACGCCGACGGCAATAGCCGAAGGCGTGTTGCAAGCCGCGACCGGCTCGTTCATCGATTTGCTCGCCACGAATTTTGGCGACGATACTGTATCGGTGTTCCTAGGCAACGGCGACGGCACCTTCGGCGCCAAAACCGACTTCAACACCGGCAATGGGCCGACCTCTCTGGCACTGGCCGATTTCAATGGTGATGGAAGACTGGACGTAGTCGTCGCCAACAAAACCGACAACACCGTCTCAGTGCTTCTAGGAAACGGTGACGGCACGCTCGCGAGCAAACAGGATTTTCCTGTAGGCACAACTCCGGTATCGGTCGTGACGGGAGATTTCAATGGCGATGGATTTGTCGATCTCGCCGTCGCCAATCAGGCCAGCAACACGATTTCGATTTTGCTCGGTAATGGCAATGGCACCTTCAAGCCGCAAGTTACCTATGGAACCGGATCAGCTCCGACTGCAATCGCGGTCGGCGATTTCAACGGTGATGGAAAACTCGACATTGCAGTCGTAAATCAGAATTCCGCGACAGTTTCCGTTTTCCTCGGTAATGGGGATGGCACCTTCAGAAACAGAGTGGACTACGCGACAGGCAACAATCCTGTCGCTGTGCAAACGGCCGATCTGAACGGTGACACTTTCCTGGATCTCGCAGTGGCGAATTTTAACGACGACACGGTCTCAATCCTGCTGGGAAACGGCGATGGCACATTTCAAACACAGGTCGATTACCCTACGACGAACTCCCCAGACTCGCTCACTATTTCGGATTTCAATGAAGACGGGCGCCCAGACCTCGCGATTGCGGAACAGAGCTCAGACACTGTATCCATTCTTCTTGGACTTGGCGGCGGAGCTTTCAGCGCCCCGCTCGACGTGCCTGTCGGCAGCGACCCGTCATCGGTCGTGTCCGGCGATTTCAACGATGACGGCCTGCCGGATGTGGCGGTCACGAACGCCGGAGCGAATTCCGCGACCGTGATCCTGAATTCCAACGCCATCGAATCGCTCCTCGCCAGCAGTGTTACCGGGGGCGATACTGGAACACCATACCCAAGCGTTGAATATCTCGATCTTGGGGTGAAATTGAAAGCCACACCGCGCCTTCATCCGAATAACGAAGTAACTCTGCAACTATCGCTCGAGATTCGGAGCCTGAGCGGAGCGACCGTGAACGATCTCCCTATCATCACCAACCGTACGATTGAACACACGGTACGCCTGAAAGAAAACGAGACGAGTGCGCTGGCTGGAATTCTTGAAACTCAGGAGATGCACGCCATCAACGGCACACCAGGAATCGCAGGCGTGGATACGATTGGACTCCTTGCGGGAGATCGTACAACTCAAGATACGGACGATGAGCTCTTGGTTCTGATCACGCCTCGGCGTATCAATCCGGTCAACAGAGAAAATCGCGAACTCTATGCGGGCCATCCGCCGCAACAAGGCGGCGGCACCGTTGGCCAAACGTTCGAAGAGCGGCAACCTCAACCGCAGCCGGAACAGCCCACCGCCGCGCCTCCAGAGGAACAACCTCAGCCTCCGCCCCAACCTGAACCGGAAACCGAACCAGAGCCTGAACCAACCAAGCCGCAGTGATCGGTGGACGCGCGGTCGCGCAAACCTTCAGTCGTGTCCTCGAGCGGTGATGAGTTTGTTTGCTAAAGTTTTGAGTCAAGGACGAGAATCGGCTGGTAAGTGCGTGGGACCACGGCTTCAGCGATCGCGATTAATTGCTGCCGTTGATTGAAGACTCTGAGACGCGCACGCTGCCAATCGCCGGAATCGAGCGAAGTAGGCGCTCCCGGCGGGACGATGGTTTGGCCTGGCTGGATTTGGGACACCATGACGTTGAATTTCGCGCCATGGCTGACGCGCCGCTCGACGATAGGTAGCACGGTCGTACGCGGCAACTCCGACAGCAGCCCTTCGAGCCGAATCACGCGTTCGTCAAAACGCGCCGCCTTCGCGGCATCCTGCAACTCATCGAGCGTCGAAGCGTGATCGAGCGTGAATTCGCCAACGGCAGTGCGTACGATTTCGACGAGGTGGGCTCCAGTTCCGTGCCACTGCCCGAGATCGTGTGCTAATGAGCGGATGTAGGTCCCCGAACCGCACTCGACCACAAAGCGCGCGATAGATCCTTCGATTTCCGTCAGCCGAAATTCATGAACATCCACATCAACAGGCTTTAGATCCACAGGCTTCTTCTTTCGCGCGAATTCGTGCGCCGGGCGACCGTGAATCTTTTTGGCAGAAAAGGCAGGAGGCGTCTGCTGGATGTGTCCCGTCAATTGTGACGCGAGTTCCTCGATCTTCTTTCGATCGAGTTCCGGCGCGGAATCCGGGCCGAGCGCCGTGCCGTCAGCGTCGTAGGTGTCAGTGGCGAATCCGAAACGAACGGCGCAAGTGTAACGCTTGCGGCGGTTGGCGTAGAAGCGCATCAGGCGCGTGGCGCGGCCCAGCAGCAGGACGAGGACTCCAGTAGCTAGCGGGTCGAGAGTGCCCAAATGCCCGATCTGGCGGAATCCCGCAACGCGGCGGACTGACTCAACGATGTCGTGCGACGTCTTCCCCTGCGGCTTGTTGACGACAAGCGCGCCATCGATTGGCGCCGATTTTGGCGTTCGCGACATTTTTGTGGTTGTGACTTCGGTGCGGGAAATTTTCAGCCCAAAGAGCGTTACCCAGCCCTCTTCGCGGAAAATAACACGGATTCTAATCGATACACGAAAACGATTAGAAATCGCCGTAACTTAAACAAAACAAAGGATCAAGTACATTTCTAATCGTAACAAAATTGGGGTCTCTTCGAGTTCACTCCGCTCTCTCCGGCGGCTTGCTCTGGCGAAGAAGCTCTTCGATTCGCTGCCCGTATTCCTCGAACTCATCCAGTACAAAGGCAATTTCCGGCGCGCGCCTCAGCTGTAGCCTTTCCACGAGCTCATGCCGGATGAAGCCAGCGGCGGCGGCTAATCCTTTGAGCGCTTTTGTCTTTTCGTCCGGCTCGCTTTCGATGCGGACATAAACTCGCGCGTGGCGCATATCTGGCGACAATCGAACGACGCTGACGGAGAGAGGAACGGCCAGGCGCGGATCTTTCAGTTCGCCCGCAAGCATCAGGCCAATTTCATTCCTCATTTCTTCGGCGATTCGCTCGGGCCGATGCCCCGCAATCGTCATCGTTCTCCCTCAAATGTATTCGATTTCCTGGCTGATCAAGTCTCTGCCGAGCATGCGCTCGGATTCTTCCGCCACCGCTCGCATGGATTCCTCGAGATGCTTATCGTCCGACGAAATGCTGACCACACCAACAACTGACCGCTGCCACAAATCCTGGTGTTCTAGTTCGGCGACAGCAACATTGAATCGTCCACGCAGTCGGTCTTTCAAGCTGCGCAGAACCTGGCGCTTATCTTTCAGCGACCGCGCGTCGGGGATGTGTATCTCCAGGGTGAGGAGGCCGATTGACATAAAGCACTCCGCCCGCAGCGCGAGGACTCCGCTCTCACACTCGATTACGCGGAGGCAGCTGCAGGGGCGAGCCGCTCGATCACGAAACACTCGAGAACGTCGCCATTTTTGATGTCATTGAAATTCGAAATGCCGATACCGCACTCAAAGCCGCTGCGGACTTCGTTCACATCATCCTTAAAGCGGCGCAGCGACACGATCTTGCCGGTGTAAACAACCACGCTGTCGCGAATCACACGGACGTCTGCGTCGCGCTTAATCGTACCGTCTTGCACCATGCAGCCAGCGATCATCCCGGTACCTTTGACTCGGAAAGTGTCGCGCACTTCGGCGCGGCCCAGATACGCTTCCTTGAGAACCGGCGTCAGCAGACCGGTCATCGCCTTCTTCAATTCATCGGTGAGCTCGTAAATGATCGTGTGGAATCGAAGGTCCACGCCTTCTTGCTGCGCGATGTCGGAAGCCTTCCGGTCGGCGCGTACGTTGAACCCAACGATGATCGCGTTGGCCGCGGATGCGAGCAGCACATCCGCTTCGGTGATTCCTCCGACGCTGGCCCTTACGATTTTGAGCTTTACTTGGTCGGTCGAAAGTTTGGGCAGCATCTCGCTCAACACTTCCACCGAGCCTTGAACGTCGGCCTTGATCAGGATCGGCAGTTCTTTTACCTCTCCAGCTTTTAACTGCTCATGCAACTGATCGAGCGTGAGCCGGCCACTTGCCGATTTTGCCAGAGCGGCTTCGCGAAGCTTCGCCTGGCGATATTCCACGATGTGGCGCGCCTTCGCTTCATCCGCCACCTGAAACTGATCGCCGGCATCCGGCACGCCCTGAAGTCCTAATACTTCGACCGGAGTCGCAGGGGCTGCTTCCTTGATGGCCTGGCCGCGATCGTTGAACAGCGCGCGCACCTTGCCGTAGACCGCGCCGCACACGAACACGTCCCCGACATGCAGAGTGCCATTTTGAACGAGAACTGTTGCGACCGGGCCTCGGCCTTTATCCACGCGCGATTCGAGCACAGTGCCGCTCGCGGGCGCATCAGGATTCGCTTTCAATTCGCGGAGATCGCCGACGAGGAGGATCATCTCGAGAAGACGCGGGATGTTCTGCTTCGTGCGGGCCGAGACATCCACCATCACCGTGTCGCCGCCCCAGTCTTCCGGCATCAATCCGCGGTCTGAAAGCTGCCGCTTCACACGCTCGGGCTGGGAGTCGGGCTTGTCTATCTTGTTGATCGCGACGACGATTGGAACCTTGGCGGCACGCGCGTGATCAATGGCTTCTTCAGTTTGCGGCATCACTCCGTCGTCAGCGCCAACAACGAGCACGACGATGTCAGTGACCTTCGCGCCGCGCGCTCGCATCCGCGTAAACGCTTCGTGGCCCGGAGTATCAATGAACACGATGCGGCGGCCATCCACGTGAACTTCAGACGCACCGATGTGCTGCGTGATTCCGCCTGACTCGCCAGCCGCGACGTCAGTTTCACGAATCGCGTCGAGCAGGCTCGTTTTCCCGTGATCCACGTGCCCCATGACCGTAACAACGGGCGCGCGTGGCACCAGATTGCCCGTCTGCTCTTCCTTCTTGGTTTCCTCTTGGACCTGCTGCTCTTCGAAGGTAACCACCTGGACGATGCCGCTGAACGATTCCGCGAGAGTTGTGGCCGTCTGGGTGTCGAGAGCCTGATTGATACTCGCGAAAACTCCCTTGTCCAGGAGCGCTTTCAATAGTTCCTTCGCACGAATATCAAGCTTTTCGGCAAGTTCGCGAACCGTGATTCCTTCCGTGATTATGACTGCGCGGGGTTCGCGCTTGACCGGCGCCGGCATTGCCTCGGCCTGCGCCATGCGGCCCGCACCGGTTCCAGTTCGTGTTCGAACCGGGTGCAGCTTGCGTTCACCTTCGGCGAATCTCTTCTCGATTAAAGGACGGCCGCGGGTCTGAGCCGGCTTGCGAACGTAAAGCGGCTTGCCAGGCTCGGCTTTTCCAACCGGAGCTCCTCCAGCTGGCTTTGGCCCAAGTAGCGGTGAGCCAGGGCGTGGCGGTCCGGAAGGCCTACTGCCGGGACGCGCCGGAAATCTCGATGGGCCACCCGGCCGTCCGGCGGGCGCAGTTCCGGGGCGACTTGCCGCGACAGGTCGGGCACTCGCTGGCGCATCAACCCGCGCACTTGCGGGCGCCTGAATCGAAGGCTTTTGGGGCAACTTGGGCATCGGTCCAAGGACGGGTTTCGGAGGCGCCGACGCGGATCGCCCACCTATTGGCGCCGAGGCGGATCGTTGAGGGGTAGACGGCCTTGGAAGCGTTGTCACCGCCGGTCTGGTAGCTGCCGGAGTAGCCGCAGCGGGAGCCGCTGCAATGGGCTTAGCCGCTGGGGCAACCGGAGCCACCGGAGCGGCAGTAGGTGCCGCAGGAGGGGCGACAGTCGAAGTCGGGCTCGCTATTGGCGCTCTCGAAGGAATCGGAGGTCGAGGAGGCGGCGCGGCAGGAGGCACCGCAGGCGCTACGGCGGGAGCTTCCGCCGCCGGCTTGGCCGTAACCGGCGCTGCGACTGGGCGTGCAGGAGGCGGTGGCGGAGGTGGCGCCGCAGGCTTTGCAGCTGGCCTCGACTTCGCTGCCGCGGCCTTCGCTTGTTTCTCGGCTTCTTCAGCGGCCTCGTCATCCGCTAACTGGCGAAAATGCTTCCGCACGAGCACCGCGTGATCAACATCGATGGAACTCGAGTGAGTCTTCTTCTCGGTTACGCCAATCTCGGGAAGATAATCAATCAACACCTTCGCCTTGATTTCCAGCTCTCGCGCCAGTTCGTTAATTCGGATTTGATTCGCGTCTGACATTTATTGGGTTTCTTCGTCTACCTTTGGCGACTCGGGATTCTCGCTCTTTTCGGGCGTGTTTTCTTCGCCAGTTCGTGTCTCGGGCGCCTTTTCAGAAGCGTTGTCTGGTGCGCTTGATTCTCCAGCACGCACCTCGCCCGCGGTCGATTCGTCGACAGCCGTTTCTTCTTCGACCACTTCCTCCGCAGCCGGTTGCTCGGCAGCTGTTATTTCGGTGGTTTCTTCTTCAGCGGGAGTTTCCACCGCCGCGTCCTCTGTTGGCGCTACCTCGACTGGCTCTGCCTCAGCGGCCGCCCTGGTAATCTCGGCGGCAGCTTCAGCGGCCTGCTGCGCTTCCAATCCCTCGAAATACAGCGCCACCGACTGGTGAATCTTCTCAACCATTTTTTCGCCGATGCCGGGAATTTCGACCAACTGCTCCGGCGTCATATCGGCGAGCTTCTCAATCGAACTGATTCCATGTGACTCAAGCTTCTCAATCGTTTTCGGCCCGACACCCTGGAGTTCCGTGAGCGATGTGCCCGGCGAAGTCAGAGCAGTCATCTGCGCTTCGATCTCGCGGCGCTTCTCTTCTTCGCTCTTAATGTCGATGTTCCAGCCTATGAGCTTGCTTGCCAAACGAACGTTTTGGCCCTTCTTGCCGATAGCAAGTGATAGCTGCGTGTCTTCCACGATAACTTCAAGGCGACGCTCTTCCGGATCTACAATCTGAACTCGAGTGACTTTCGCTGGACTCAACGATTTCTGTGCGAACGTCAGCGTGTCTTCGTTGAACGGGATAATGTCGATCTTTTCCCCGCGCAACTCCCGGATGATCGATTGCACGCGCATGCCTTTCATTCCCACGCATGCGCCCACAGGATCCACTTCCTTGTCGCGGCTCTCAACGGCGATTTTCGTGCGCTCACCAGCTTCACGCGCCACCGCGCGAATTTGAACGGTGCCATCATAAATTTCTGGCACTTCCATTTCGAAGAGCCGCTGCACCAGCGCGGCGTCGGCGCGCGATACGACCACCTGGGGGCCCTTCGCGGCGCGTTCGACTGCCCGAATCGTCACGCGTAGACGGTCGCCCACGTTGTACGTCTCGAGGCGCGACTGTTCCCTCTTGGGCATGCGGGCTTCCGTGCGGCCCATGTCCATGATGATGTCGGGGCCTTCCATGCGCTTCACGATGCAGTTTACGAGTTCCCCGACACGGGTGTGGTATTCGTTGTAGATGGTGTCGCGCTCGGCTTCGCGAACTTTTTGCAGAATGACTTGCTTCGCGGTCTGAGCGGCGATGCGGCCCAAGACTTCGGTTGGCTTTGGCTGCGTTACTTCTTGGCCGGCTTCGATATCGGGCTGTTGCTTGCGTGCGTCGATGAGCGAGATTTCACGAAGCGGATCGGCGACTTCGTCCACAACAATGCGGACCGAAAACACGTCCACGTGCCCGGTCTCGGCGTTGAACTTGGAGCGCAGATCCTCCTCGGTCTTGTAGTACTTCCGCGCTGCGACGACCATCGCGTCCTCTATAGCCGCGACGATCACGTCCGGTTCAATATGCTTTTCCCGGCTGATCTGCTCGATTGTCTGGTACAGCAGACTCGCCATGCGTCTTACTCCCCTTCAAATCCCAAGTCACCGCTAAATCTCCACTACCAGATTCGCCTTGCGAATTCCCGCGAACGGCAAATTCAATTCCCGGTCTCGGACGGACAACTTCACGTTCCCATCGGCAATGCCCGAGAGACGCCCCTCGAAATACTTCGAGTTCTCAACCGGCTCGTTGAGCCAAATCTTCGCAAGCCGCCCGACGAACCGCGCATAATCCGCGGGCCTGATCAATTTGCGGTCGAGTCCGGGAGAACTGACTTCAAGCACATAACTCGGTCCCGGCACCAGGTCTTCGGCGTCCAGAATCACGCTTAACTGCTGGCTCACGTGTTCGCAGTCCTGATGTGTGATACCACCGCCTCGAGGACTATCCTCAGTAGGGTTGCGATCGAGATAGACTCGCAGAAGACGTTGCTTCCCTACCTTCCACTCGATATCGAATATCTCGAGGCCTTCCGAGTGAGCCACCCGCTCGGCTGCGTCACGAATCTTATCCAGGTCCATCGCCGTCGCCACTAGGTCCGTTGCCAGGAATGGCCGGCACTTAGCCGTCGCTGGGCAGAAAATACTCGTGCCCCGCCATTTCTGTGCGCAACAAAAAAGTGGGCTCGCGCCCACTGTGTCGTTCGACCCTGCTTGAAACAACTAATTATAGCGACTGTCCAACGTAAAGGCAATACTGCCAACGAGCGCTTCGGGCGACTTCTTCAGCGCACGAGAACGTCCAGCGCCGGTTCGAACTCCTTTGCCCTAAGTCAATGGGCGGGTTGTATTTACGGACACGATGTCCGAATTAGTTCGTTAGACGGCAATCAATCGAAGGCCGATTACTGTTGGGGCTGCTTCGGCGGAGTTGTAGCCGCCGGGCGCGGTGCCGCCGGCCGGGGCGTTGTCGTTCCAGTCTTCACCGGATATGCCTGATCGAAAAGCTTGACGATGTCTTGTGTAATATCAATATGATTCGCGGCGTAGACTACCGGAGTGTTCTGCGCCGAGATATCGAAAACGACCGCATAACCATTCTCTTTTGAATACTTGTCAATCACGTCGAGCATTTTGCGGCCGATACGATCTACGATTTCTCGCTGGTCTTCGTTCCCGTCATCCTGAAGCTCCTGCTGCTTGCGCTGGAACGAGCGGGTGAGACGGTCACCCTCCTGCGCCAAGCGCTGCTTCTCTTCATCGCTCAAAGTCGTCGCGCCGTTTCGTAGACGCGTCTGGATGTCCTCAATCTGTTTTCGCATATTATCGAGTTCGGTCTGCCGTGGATTGTACTTGGATTGAAGTTCCGCAGCGGCCTGCTTGCCTTCGGACGTGCCAGTGATGGCCGTCTGGATATTGATGACAGCTACTTTGCCTGTGACTCCCGCCGCGGGGGCGGCAGAACCTGTCTGCCCCCAAGCCGCCGGAACAAGGAGCAACGCCATTAGGGCTGGTATCACAACTCGCATCTTCATTCAGAACTCCTTCTGTGGAAAAATTAAGGCCAAGCAAAACCGCGATTATAGCTGCCGCTTTGGTGGCCGGTCAATCAGATTCACTTCACGCACGCGACCATCGCTATCTCGGAATCGGAACCAGGAGCACTCGATTGTTGTTCTGATCCACGACTACGGCCAGATTCAACTTCGGATCAACCGCCACGGAAAACTGTTGCGAACCGCTAATCGGGACCATCACCTGAACCTTCTGGTGGAGCAAATCAACAAACGACGCCGTGTTACTGGCGGTATTGATTGTGACGAGAGTACTCGTCTGAAAGTTGTATGCAAGTGAAGTCGGATTTATGCCAACGCGAAGGCGAGTCTGGATAAAACTCACCGGGTCAACAATCACTACGTTGTTATTCAGACTATCAGCGACCAAAAACTTGTTTTCGGCGGGATCATATTCGACGCCCGTGGGATCTTCGTAACCAGGCAGGGTCGTAAGGGTCTGCCCAGTGGAGAGGTTGATGATCTGCAAGGTGTTCGTTCCGGAGAATTGCGGCGGAGGCGCAGACGTGACAGCAGCAACGTTGTCGATGGGATCAATCGCGACGGCCAGAGGCGCCTGCTCGACTGTCAGGCTGGTGATGGATGGTGGTGTGCTTGTGGGCAAGCCTGTAATTGAGAACAAACTCAAATTATTCGAAATGTTATTTACGGCGACGACGGTGGCTGTATCAGCGTCAATCGCCAAACCCGTCGGCGTGTTGCAGTTCGAGCAATTCGCCAGAGGCGAAGGCGCAACGATCATCTGATTCACATCGTCAATAATCGTGAAATCGTTGCTGCTGCTGTTCGCAACCACGGCTAATCCAAGCCGCGGCAGAACTGCAACGCCGTTCGGATTCGTGCCGACGGAAATCGGTGGGAAGGCCGTGCCGTTGGCGAGATTCACAATGGTTACGTCGTTCGAAAGAGAGTTCGTCACAACCGCGTAGTCGCGATCCGGATCAATCGCCACCGCCACCGGACTCGTTCCCACGGCAACGGGTTGAATGACCGGAAATTCCCGAATGTTCGAGACGGTCGAGTCCGGATTCAGAACATCCACAATATATCGCCGCGCAGAACCAAGCATGCTCGCAGGAATTGTCGCGGTTAGCTCGCGGCAGATTGTGCCGCTGCAGGTTGCCGCGACTGGCGACGTCGCGATGGGAGTTCCATCAAGCCGAACCAAGGCACCGCTCTCGAATCCGTCACCGACGACTGTTACTGCGACCGGAGCCGGTGAGCTAAGCGTGGAGGCGGGGCTCAACTGCGTAATTTGGAGCGCGCGAACCGAAGCCAACGAAAATACCGAGACCATGTTATTTCCCTGGTTTACGACTACTGTCAAGTCTGTTGTTGGGTCAATCGCGACTGCCAACGGATTTGGACCCACTGCGACGGTGCCAAGAAATAGTTGCGTTCCCAGATCGAACACACTCAATTCGTCGCTCTGGTTATTGAGAGTGACGCCGATGTTCGTGAGCGGATTTACCGCCGCGGCGACTTGAGACTTGTCATACGTAACGGTCGAAACCGAATTATCGAGAACGTTGAAAAGCGTGACCAAGGTGCTGCTCGGGTCCGTGAGAATAGCTTGGCTGGTTTCGGGATTGAATCCGATTCCCTGAATCGTCGACGTAATCGTGAGTGTTGCCACGACGCTCGGCGCCCGTCCGTTCTCTCCGCCAAGATCAACGATGCTAATGGCTCCGGCACCGCCCGGCGTCACTACCGCCCAATTCAACTTTTGCACGATTGCCACTTGTGGACTGACGCCCGTGCTGACAGGATTTGCGCTCCCGCCAATCTGCGGGTAGACGG
Source organism: Candidatus Acidiferrales bacterium (assembly GCA_036513895.1). Taxonomy (GTDB): domain Bacteria; phylum Acidobacteriota; class Terriglobia; order Acidiferrales; family UBA7541; genus Palsa-147. Next base: position 22,425 of record DATBYF010000018.1, read on the forward strand.
TTGGCGGAGTTGTAGACAAATCCACTACGGTGGCGACGTTCGTGGATTGATTCGCGATTAACGCACGGTGAGTTTGCGAGTTAACTCCAACCGAGAATGGGTTGATCGGCGTCGTTGTCGGCGTGACTGGAGGAAGTGCCGGACATGCACCACTGACCAGCGCCGTCAGGCAAATCGTGGTTACTGCCTGGGTATTCAAGTTCACCACAGAAGCTTGATTCGTTCCGTTGTTCGGAACAATCGCAAGATTCAGTAGGTTATCAACGGCAACGCCGGTCGGTGACTGGCCAACAGGAATCGTCACGGCCGGGGTCGCCAGTGAATTTAGATTGATCAATGAGATCGAGCCTTCTGTAGTGTTTGCAACCACTGCAGTCGCCGTCGCCGTGTCAATTGCGACTGCCGTCGGCCCGGGAGTCGCGGTCGCGCCGACGATTACATTCGGAGGCCCACCTGTCGGGAGTGAAGACGCGGTAGGTGTTACGGCCAGGTTCACAGCAGCGATGGACGAACTTCCGGATGGCACACCGGGGTTCTGCACAACGAGCGGGAAGAGACCCGCAGTACCAAAATCCGTACCCGAAAGTACTGCGTCGAGAAGCCGGGGATCTGGATTGTAAGGATCGTTCGGGTTGTTCGGATTGTTCGGCAGGCTGGCAGGCCGCGATTGTCCATTGAAGGTGACCGTAGTAGAGGGTGAATAAAATCCGCCTGTAAATCCGATGGTTTGCGCGCCACTCGAATTCTCAGGAATGCTGACCGGCGCGGAAGAAATCAGCCCGGGCCGCACAGCCGTCACCGTGAGAATCAAATCTGGTGAATTAGTGCAACTCGGATCGCACTGCGACTCGACGGATAGCGTCAGTGGGCTTGCAGTTTGCAGTAACGGGGCTTCAATGCGCGCGCGAAGCGTGGATGGATCTATGTAAGTGGTGGTTACGAAGTTCGCGCTGCCGTTAACGAGGACCGTACTCGTAGAAAAGTAATTGGTGCCGATCAAATACACGTCTTGAAACAATGAGCCCTGAGCCGCCGTCATGGGGTCGATGTTGGTCAGCGTTGGAACCGAGGCGACGGCCACGCTGATGGTAAACGTTCCAGTTTTGGATTGATCCTGGCTTGAAGTCGCCGTGATCGTCACAGTGCCCGGAGACGTGCTTGGAGCGGTATAAACGCCACCTGAGGTGATGAAGCCCGTGGTGCTGTTGCCGCCCACCACGCCATTCGCCGACCACGTAACTTGCGTATTTGATGTACCCGTCACACAAGCCGTCAGAGCGTATGATTCTCCCGTCTGCATGGTCGCTGAAGTCGGAGGCACAGGCGAGGTAGAGTTACAAGAATACGTGGCGGGAATAACTTGCACGCGGACGCCGGAATCAATCGTGACAGCCGACGTACCGAAATCGTTTGTATCTACAATGCTCGTTGCTACCACGGCCACTGTCGCAGGGAAGGGCACTGCGGGAGGCGCGGTATATAGTCCGTTCGACGTGACGGCCCCTAGAGCCGAGCTATTGCAGGTGGGCGTCGGGTTTGCAGTAGGTGAGGATGTGCAGACTTCCCAAGTAACGGTCTGAGTGGACGTGCCGCTAACCGTCGCGGTGAACTGCTGGCTGCCGTTGGGCTCAACCGTCGCGGTGCTGGGCGTCACCGTGACCGCTATTTTTGGAGTGTTGCTGCCGCAGCCGGCGATCATAACGATCGCCAAAATCGCTGCGCCTGGTATCCAAACTCTCATTCCATTTCCTCCCAACGGTAATGGCCCCACGTCCATGCACATTGCCCTTGCCAACGCGAACTGAATCAAAGCGTCTGCCGATTAGAAAGTCCGGCTGACGGTAAATCGAAATGTGTGATGAGGCTCGAGTAGACTTGTCGGAAGCCTCTGCACGTCGTGATCGAGTATGTTGTCGAGCTGCGGAATAATCTGTGTGGCCAGCACTCCGGTAGGCGACGTGCCTCCCGGCAAAGATCGCAACAGATCGTCGCTGATAAAAAACGCCCCGCGCGGCGAAACAATCGTCTGATCGAGTCTCAACGGATTATACGCATAGTAAAAGCGGAAAGGCGCATTCACAATGGGCAATTGCACAACGAATTCGATTCCCGAAGAGGCTCGCGGCTTCCAATTTGTCCCTGGGGCGATCGGCAGCTCCGGTGAAATGTTTGCGTTCGGAAAATACGAGTTCGGAAATTCCTGTTGTAACAAGTTCAGCGACGACGGCGCCAGTTGAAGCTGGTCGCGTCGTAGAATGCCGTCGAGACCAATGTCTGTAAACAAGCTCATGCTCACAGGACCTGCAATGGGTATGCGATATTCGAAGTTGCCGACCGCTTGCGTGTCGCCGCCCGGACGCGTAGCCACATAATTCAGCACCGGCACGCTGATCGCTTCGAGCGTCGGACTCCCGTTCTGATTCAACTTCGTTGGATTAAGGAATGTCACCGCAGTAGCGCTCGCGGTCGGAATAAAGACGTATGGCGAAACTGTAAAGAAATCAAACCCGCGAATATCATTTTCGCCACCCAGATAAAAGCGGCTCTGCGGCGGTTCTACTTTCCCTCCGAACCCCGTACCGACTGCAGCCAGGAAACGCATGCCAATCACGTTGCGTTTCTTATTAATGGGATGGAAGTATGTGGTCGTAAACGTATTCGTAATCGTATTGGTGTTTCCGCCGAGCGGGCCGCCTTCGAACCCCAAGCCGTAGAAGTAGCTCTTTCCATGTGTTGGATTAATCGGATTGTTGACCGTGCTGTAGGAGAGAGTCGGTGTAACCTTGCTCTGATGGATCCCGTTCAGAGCCGAAGGACCGGCGAGACTTTGGAATTGTAGGGATTCGAAAAGCAACTGAGATGACTGGCTAATGGCGGTGATGTTAGTCGTGGTGAAGCCATAAGTGACACCAAGCCGAGTGAATGAGAAGCGGCGAATCGGGTAACTGGCGAAGAGAGTGAATCCCTTGCTGTCGGTATTGTAGTTCTGCTCGATGGCAGGGTTGACGGTGACTTCCTGTCCGACCAACAGCGACGTTTCGCGTTGTTGGTTGTAGTCGAAGCGTTGCGAGAACACAGTGAAACCGGTGGAGATTGGCCGGTCAAAGAGATAAGGCTCCGTAAAGCCGAATACGATGTTCCGTTGGCGGTCGCCTACTGAAGCTGAAAAAGTAAGCGTCTCGCCGAGGCCCAGGAAATTGTTGGTCTGATACGACAGGCCAATAAAGCTGCCAGCGAGGCCGCTGACACCTCCGTTCAGGCTGATGGATTGTTTGCCCTTTTCCTTGACCTTGAGATTGATGTCAACGGTACCGGCTTTAAGGTTGCGTTTCAGTTCCGCGTTCTCCGGCTTAATCACCTCGAAATAACCGAGTTGATTCAGCCTCAGAATACTGAGTTCCCACAGACGATTGTTGAAGAGTTGCCCTTCGTCCAGCAGGATCTCCCGGCGAATTACTTTGTCGCGCGTCGTGGTGTTCCCGCTGAAATCGATGCGGCGCACGAAGAATTGCTTTTGCTGGTCGAACACCATCGTGACATCAATCGTCTTTTTCGCGTCATCCGGTTCGAAGCGCGGCTCGGACGTGAAATCGATGTAGCCAAACTCGCCGTAGAGTTTTTTGTAATTGTCGAAAGCCTTGCGCAGCTTATCCGCGGAAAATACATCGCCTTTTTTCAGCGGAAAGACTTTCTCCAAGAATTCGGGCTTAAAGAAGAGACCCTGATCCGGATCAGCGCTCCGAATCGTCAAATTCCCCATCCGATACTTTTCACCCTCTTCGATCTTGATGGTGATGTCGGTGCGCTTGCCGTGCGCGCGGCCGATTCCTGGCAGCGGAAGCGGTACGCCCCCGCGGTCTTCCTCCACCGTATTCAGCGAAGCTTCGTGAACGATGACGCGGAAATAACCGTGATCCTGATAAAGTCCGCGGATTCCGACCTCTTCGTCTTCGTCGAGTTTGTTCTGATCAAACGTCTTGCTCCAAATATCGATATCGGTAAGGTATAGGGGAATCGAGATCGGGCGCGAATGCTTCATCGAGCGAATAATCCTGCGCGAAGAAAAAGCTTTATTGCCTTCGATGTTTATCTTTCCGACCTTCACCTTCGGTCCCTCATCTATATTGAAAACCAACTTGACAGCATTGGTTGCGGCGATTCTCTCGAAAGTCGGCCGCACAACTGCGAATTGACGCCCATGTTCGGCGAGTAGTTGCTTGATCACCGTCTCGGCGCGCTTGATTTTCGTGGGATCGAACTGGCTTTCGACGGTAAGCCCGACTTTCTTGTCCTTGAACGCATCGAGAATGTCCGACTCGCTGATGGATTTGTTTCCCTTGTACTCGATGCGGCGAATAATCGGACGTTCCTGGACGTAAAACACGATGATTTTGGCGTTAGGATCGGTCGGGCTGTCTTCAACCTCGACTCGAACATCTTCAAAAAATTGTGTGTTCCACAGCGCGAGGAAATCGCGGCGAACGGCTTCGTCACTGTAAGGATCACCGGGCCGCGAAAAGATGCGCGCTAAAAGTGTATCGCGCGCAATGCGGCGGTTTCCTACGAACTCGATGCGTTGGATTGTGAATTTCTGTTCTTGGCCGGCTGCGTGCGCGTACAACAACGGCGCACCGGCGGCAGCAAGCGCGCAGATAGCGAGAAAGTTCAGGAAGACGTGCAGGAATAATGATCCGCTTGCGGCCGCACGTCGGCTCATGGCCGCACTCCCCCGCCCAAGTCTGCTTGCTCCCCGCTGAACCGCACCCAGTCCAGCTCGCGCGTGTAGGATTCCTAGTGAGCTACCGGGGTTGCTTCCACCAGAGGTCGGAACGCCAAGCCTTCGCTGGCGAGATAAATCTCGAGCGTTGCTGGACGCTGTAAGCCGCCCTGTATTAGCGCCTCCGAAAGTGGGTCTTCGACATACTTCTGCAGCGCGCGTCGGAGAGGCCGCGCGCCGTAATTTCGGTCTGTGCAGGTTTTCTCGAGAATCCAATGCCTTGCTTCCAGCGTCATCGAGACTTGCACCTGGCGGTGAACTAGCGTTTCGTTCAGCTGGCTCACAAGCAAATCGATGATGCGCAGTAAATCGTCATCCGTGAGCGAATTGAACACGATCACTTCGTCCAAGCGGTTCAAAAATTCCGGATTGAATATCCGCCGGACTTCGCCCATCACCAGATCATCCTGGCTTTTCGCCATCGCATCGTCCCCAGCCGATTGGAAGCCGAGTGCCGATTGCTTCTGCAACTGGCGCGCCCCAATATTCGAGGTCATGATAATAATCGTGTTCCGGAAATCCACGGTGTTGCCGAGCCCGTCGGTCAACTGTCCGTCCTCGAAAACCTGGAGCAAGATGTTGTACACGTCCGGGTGCGCCTTTTCAATCTCATCCAGCAAAATAATTGAATAGGGCGTGCGCCGCACGCGTTCGGTTAACTGGCCGCCTTCTTCATATCCGACGTACCCCGGAGGCGCGCCGATCAATTTCGACACAGAGTGCTTTTCCATATACTCGGACATGTCGAATCGAATCAGCGATTTTTCGCTGCCGAATAGAAATTCTCCAAGCCGGCGCGCAACTTCCGTTTTGCCGACACCAGTGGGTCCAAGGAACAAGAAGCAGCCAACCGGGCGGCCTGGAGCTTTTAACCCCGCGCGGCTGCGACGAATCGCGCGAGCCAGCGCGGTAATGGCGCGATCCTGGCTGATGACACGCCGATGTAGTTCTTCCTCTATGCGCATCAGCTTGTGCTGCTCGTCTTCCTTAATCGCGCTGACCGTTACACCCGTCCAACGCGCTACGACTTCTTCGATGTCTTCGCGGCCCACGACTCCAGTCGTCGAATCATCAATTTTCAATTTCTCGCGCAACTGCCGAAGATGTTCTTTTTCTTTACGCTCTTCCTCGGAGTAGAACCGCGCCTTCTCGAATTCATGATTCGCGATTGCGGTTTCCATCCGGTGCGTAATGAATTTCACGCGCTTTTGCACTTCCGAGACTTCATCCGGGAGCATCGCTTGGCGTAGCTTGACGCGCGCACCGGCTTCATCAATCAGGTCGATGGCCTTGTCCGGCAGGAAGCGATCTGAGATGTAGCGGTTCGAAAGATACACGGAGTACCGCACAGCCTCATCGGTGTAAGTGACGGCATGGAATTTTTCGTAGCGATCGCGCACGCCTTGAAGAACGAGTATGGTCTCATCCTCGGTGGGCGCGCTAACCTTCACTGCCTGGAATCGCCGCTCTAGTGATCGATCTTTTTCGACGGACTTCCGATATTCGCCGGGAGTCGTCGCACCAATGCATTGAATCTCGCCGCGACTTAGAGCCGGCTTCAAAATATTGGCCGCGTCAAGCGAGCCTTCCGCAGAACCGGCGCCCACCAACGTGTGCACCTCGTCTATGAAGATGATGGCGTTCTGGCTCTCCATCAATTCTTTCATGATGGTCTTCAGCCGCTCTTCAAATTGTCCGCGGTATTTTGTTCCAGCGACGATCAGCGAAAGATCGAGAGATAGAATCTGTTTGTCGGCGAGAAATGGCGGGACATCCCCATCCGCAATCCGTTGCGCGAGACCTTCTACGATCGCCGTTTTGCCGACGCCCGGCTCCCCGATCAGCACTGGATTATTTTTCGTGCGGCGGCACAAGATTTGGATCGCGCGTTCCAGCTCGCGCTCGCGGCCAACCAGAGGATCCAGCTGGCCTTCCATGGCAGCCTGAGTCAGGTTACGGCTGAATTCTGCGAGCAGCGATGCTTCCTTGGGTCGGTTCACAGGAATTTTCTCCCCGGCGCCCCGCTGGAGTTCCTCGCGGACCGTGGATAACCGGAGACCGCGCTCCTGCAAAATTTCAGCGCCGAAAGACTTCTCCTCCCGCAACACACCGAGGAGCAAGTGCTCGGTCCCAACGTGCTTGTGTCCGAGGCGCTCTGCTTCTTCCGCGGCGTAGCTGATGATGCGCTTGCATTCCTGACTTAGCGGTACATCCACCGAAGTGGAAATGCGCTCGCGCACCGTGATGCGGGATTCGATCTCTTTGCGGATGGACTCGATTGAGCCATTCGAACGCAGAAAGCGGTTTGCCAGTTGCTTGTCTTCGCGTAGCAGTCCGAGCAGCAAGTGCTCCGTCTCGATATAAGGACTGCCGTACTGGCTGGCCTCGTAGCGAGCGAAGAAGATCACTCGCCGTGCCTTCTCTGTGTAGCGTTCAAACACGGGTCACCCGCGCTCTCCCGAGGCATTCGCCTCAGCTCCGGCCGCCTTCGCATCCAATGTCAGGTGCGATGCCGGAACTTCCGTGGCCGGGATAAGCTTGCCGTGTTCGAATGTAAGAACGCGGTCGGCCCGCCTGGCCAGTGAAAGGTTATGCGTCGCCAAAACTGAAGTAAGACGGTGGGATTTATGCAGGCGCTGCATCAATTCAAAAATGAGCTCTGCATTTCGTTCGTCCAGATCCCCCGTCGGCTCGTCGGCTAGAAGCAGCTTCGGTCCGCTCACCAGAGCTCGTGCGATCGCGACGCGTTGTTGCTCGCCGCCGGAAAGTTCTCCGCACGCCTGGTGCTCGCGACCTCCCAAACCAACTTGACCCAGCCACTCCCCAGCCGTTTGAAGCGCCGCGTCGCGCCGCACTCCTTGAATCATGAGAGGCATCGCGACATTTTCCGCAGCGCTAAAATCGGGCAACAAATGATGTCGCTGCCAAACGAAACCGACTGCGCGACTACGAAACTCCGCGAGTTCGACCTCGGCAAACGCTTCAAGCGAATTCCGTTCGAAGTATATAGCACCGCTCGTTGGAGTGTCCAGCGCAGCCAGCATGTGTAGGAGAGTGCTCTTACCGGCTCCCGATGGTCCGACGATGGCCACCATCTCACCGCGCGCGATTGAAAAGCTCACGTCGTTGAGCGGAGTCACATCCGCAGAGCCTGTGCGGAAGGATTTTCGCAAAGCTTCGACACGGAGTAGTTCTGTGGCATCGTTGCTGGCGGCGAAATCCACCGCTGGCTCCTTTACCATGACCACACCGTAGCTAGCTTGTGCCGGCATATGCTTATATCTGTACTCAATTTAGATGCCGAACTTCGCCTTGCGTATGTCCTTGTGCTGGCAAGCGTTAGCACATGGGCGTATAATGTCAGTGAGACAAGATTCCACTTTTTTGCCTCAAAAGTGCCCACAATGACGCTCCGACGCTGCTTCTAAGCGACTGTGCCATAAAGGGATTTTGCATCGGCGTTTCGACCCAAGCTATAGGACTTCGGTTCGAGTTGCTCCCTACGCAAGTCCCATCACATCTCACTCGAATCGCAAAATCTCTACCGGGAAAATCCGCGACGCTGCACGTGCAGGTACGAGGGTTGCAAGGCTGCAAATCGCCAGCGAAGCTACAGCGATCCAAATGGCGTCGAACGCGCTCGAGCGGAAAGGAACGAAGGGAATTGCATAGACCTCCGGATTTAGCGGAATCAGCCGCCATGAGTTCGCGATCCAACTCAGACCGTATCCAGCAATCAGCCCGGATAAAGTGCCAATGGCACCGACGACAAATCCTTGGAATACGAAGATCCGGCGGATTTGCGTGCGTCGTGCTCCCATGGCAACCAGCACCGCAATGTCGCGGGCCTTATCAGTGACGGTCATGGTCAGAACTACCAGGATGTTCAACCCGGCCACGAATGTGATGAGCCCGATAAAAAATGCTGTGACCAACTTCTCGAGACTCAGAGCACGGAAGAGTGCGCGATTCTCTTCAATCCACGTAGTGGTTGTGTATCCGGAGCCGGCTGCCTTCTTCAGGGCATCCGCTATGTGCGCTGCATCATCCAGGCGCGTCACGCGAACTTCGAGAAGGCTTGCAACATCGCCAATGTCCGCCAGACCTTGCGCGGAAGATAACGTTATGAATCCCCAGTTTGCATCGTAATCGTAGAAGCCGGAATCGAAAATTCCACAGATGCGAAATCGGCGCGACTTCGGAAGCAGTCCGAATGGAGTCAACGTTCCTTGCGGGCTTGTTAGCGTGACGTAATCTCCCGCGCCAACTTTCAGTTCGTCCGCCAATATCTTTCCCACTAGTAGCGCCTGGATTCCATCGCTATCCGGTGCGAAATTTGCCGAACCGGAAACGATTTTGCGAAGCGCGTCATCCGACTGGCTTTCCAGTTGTGGTTCGATCCCCTTCAAGACAATCCCGCGAGCGCTCCCTCCCGAAGAAAGTAAAACAGTATTGTAAATCGCCGGCGCAATTGAGCTGACGCCAGGAACCTTTTCGAGACGGGCAATAAGATCGTTGTAATTGCGAATGCCGTCGGTGCCGACTGGCTTAAGATTGACGTGCGCGGTCACTCCCAAGAGTCTGTCGCGCAAGGCTTGGCGGAATCCGGTATTCATGGCCAAAGCAATTACGAGGGTCGCAACTCCTGCGCCAACACCGATGATGGAGAGCAGCGTAACCAGTCGTAGGACAGCAGGCCGGTGGGGCGAGCGGAGATAGCGCAACGCCACTATCCATTCGAAGCTCATTTGCTTTCGCTGGCGGCTTCGGCGCGCAGAGTGCCAAGCGGCCGCAAAAGAGGAAAGAGAACCACGTCGCGGATAGAATGTGAATTCGTCAGCAGCATCACCAGGCGGTCGATTCCGATTCCTTCGCCGGCTGTCGGCGGCATACCTTGAGCGAGCGCACGAATGTAATCTTCATCGAGTTGCTTGGGAGCATCGTCGCCGCCCCGTTCGATCTGCTCGCGGAAACGCTTTTCCTGCTCCTCGGGATCGTTTAGCTCGGAGAAACCGTTCGCGATTTCCGTTCCCGCCACGAAAAGCTCGAAGCGTTCCGCGACTGACGGATCATCCGGGCGGCTCTTCGAAAGCGGCGAAATTGCCGTCGGATGATCGTAAACGAATGTCGGTTGGATGAGCCGACCCTGCGCGATCTCGTCGAAGAGAAGCCCTATCAGTTCTCCATCAGATGCTCGAGCCTCAAAGGCAATCGGCTCCGCGCTGCCTCGCCGCGCCCATTCATTATAAGCAGTGATAAAACCACGCGGCCCTCCTGCCTCTGCCAATTGCTGGGCGTTCGGTGAGGATCCCGCGCCGTTGGGCCAATGCTTGCAAATCGCCTCCCGCATCGATAATCGCTCGAAATGTGAAAAGTCGAGTTCATTTTCGCCGTATTTGACCTTTTTGCCGCCGCAAATTATTTCAGCGAGGCCTGACAGCAGCTCTTCAGTTAGATCCATCAACTCGCGATAATCAGCGTACGCCTGATAAAACTCGAGCATGGTGAATTCCGGATTGTGAAGGGCATCGATTCCTTCGTTTCGAAAGTTCCGGTTGATTTCGTATACACGGTCAAGACCACCGACAATCAGGCGCTTCAGATACAGTTCCGGCGCGATCCGTAGGTAGAGGTCCACATCGAACGTATTGTGATGTGTGACGAATGGGCGCGCCGTCGCGCCGCCGGCGACGGGATGCATCATCGGAGTTTCCACCTCGATGAACCCGCGGCTGTCGAAGAAGCGGCGCATTTCCACGATGATCCGTGCGCGCTTGATGAATACCTCTCGTACGCCTTCGTTCGCAATGAGGTCAAGATATCTTTGCCGGTAACGCAGATCCACATCCGTGAGCCCGTGCCACTTTTCGGGCAGCGGCAGAAGCGCTTTCGTGAGCAACTCGATATTTTCCGCCCACACCGTGAGTTCATTCGTCTTAGTCCGAAACAATCGCCCGGACACGCCTACGATGTCTCCCAGATCTAGCGAACGAAAAAGCTCAAACACTTCTGCACCGACCACGTCCAGTTTGACGTAAATCTGGAGTCGCTTCCCTTCGCCCAGAATATGAGCAAATCCGGCCTTCCCATGCGGCCGAAGCGCCACAATCCTACCGGCGACGCGGACGTTGACCGTGTCGGATTGCAATTCGTCCGCGGTTCGCGACTCATATTTCTCGGAAATTTCAGCCGCGGTGATTGTTGCGTCGTACTTGTGAGGATATGGATTGCGCCCTTGCGCAGCTATTTCAGAAAGTTTTTTCTTGCGCTGGAGAAACTGGTCGAGAGGCTCGAATTCCAATCAGAAGTCCTTTCCGGCGAGTCGAGCGGCAGTATAGCGGTCGGGTTCCAACAGCGTCAAGGAACGCGCGCTGAAGTTCTGGTATAATCCCACCCATCGCGGAGGCCTCCTAGGTGCTATCCCGGTTGCAGGCGTACCTTTTTGCCCACCGTAGTGTCTTACAAGATTGGATCGGAGCGCTTCCGCCCCGTCAAATGCAGACCTTCGCAACTCTCAGTCAACGGTGGAATTCTGGATACGCAATGGGCAGCGTGGCGCTGGAAGGTGCGTTCGAGTTGCGCGTCGATGGGAATAGCCGTTGCGCGTCGCAACAAGCTAAGATCGCCGGCGAGCTGCTGGAACGTCTTGCTGACGATTTGATTTCCGGCTGCAGAATCATGGAGGATGAAGCGCGGCATTTCGCGGATGTGCCGTCGGTCGATCCGCTCGATCCGGGGAACTTTCGAACTCCTTCGATCCTGTGGTCTCTTTCCCTTAGCCGGCTCCTTCATCAAGTGGCATTCGGCGCGCGCCACCGGTTCTTCCATAAAGTGCGTACGCTGGAGCGGACGGTTGAAGTGCTGGCCGACGAGTTTTCCGACGTCCTCGAATACGCCGTTGTCCGATCGTCGCCAGCCGAGCCTTGGGATGCGCTCGAGCGTCTGCACGATGACCTGAACACCTGTCTGCGCGAATCCGAAGTGGTCCTGAAATCCTTCCTCCGAGCTTTATCTCCCGAGTTCGCGCTTCCCGTCTTGGCGCGGCTCGAGGCGCCGGCCCAGCGCCGGATCCGCCCAGTACGACGGCGCATCGCGGTTTCGGCCTAGACGTGCGGCACAATTCCTAAGACAATTGAATCTTCGAGGGAAGGCCGTGAGCTCAGGCCGCGCCCGACAGTAGCGTTACCTTGTAACGATCGAGGTAGTGCTTCCTAGGCACCTGCAAGTACAACTTCTAACGCAAGCGACGCATCAGGTGTAGTTATGGATGCGTCCCGACGGGACTTGTGACCCGAACGAGACGAATCGAAACGAGTGAGATGCCGGAGGCGGAGGCCATCCGGCGCGCCCAGCAAGGCGACGGCGCCGCTTTTGAGCGCATCTACCAGTTGCACAGCCGGAGGGTCTACTCTCTTTGCTTGCGCATGGTCAGCAACACGGCCGAAGCGGAGGACTTGACCCAGGAAGCATTTCTTCAACTATTCCGGAAAATCAGCTCTTTCCGTGGAGAGTCGGCTTTCTCGACTTGGCTCCATCGTCTGTCTGTGAATGTCGTGCTGATGAAGCTCCGGAAGAAGCGGATGCCGGAAACGTCGCTCGAGGAAACTACCGAGCCCGATGAAGAAACCGGCGGACCGCGGCGAGATTTCGGCGTCGCAGATTTACAACTGACCGGGTCGGTAGATCGGGTGAATTTGCAACGAGCCGTCGATCAGCTGCCCCCGGGATATCGAGCAATCTTCGTTCTGCACGATGTTCAGGGTTACGAGCACAACGAGATCGCCGAAATCATGGGATGTTCGATTGGGAATTCGAAGTCGCAGCTTCACAAGGCTAGAATGCGGCTCCGAGAATTGCTTCACGAGAACATGCGCAATCAGGCGCGTGAGCAGCGGCAGGCGGTGAAAAGCGAAGCCGCGGGTGAGGGCTAAGGATATGCCAGCCATGCAGTGCAACGATTTCCGTGATCATCTACTGGTATGGATGGAAGGCGAGCGCGCTCCGGAGGCAGAAGCTCATCTTCGGGGGTGTGGCAACTGCCGCGAGTTGTTGGCCGACCTCGAAGAGATCCGCGTGTCAGGCCGGGCATTGGGAGAGGTTGAACCTCCGCCGCGCGTCTGGACCGCCGTTCGTGCCCAGCTCGAAGAAGAGGGCTTGACCCGTGCCCGCGGCTGGCGGACTTGGCTGCCATCGTTCGGAATGATTTGGCCGCGCCCTGCGGTCGCTGGAGCGACTCTTGCGGTTCTGGTCGCCGGCGCTTTCCTGCTCGGCATTGAGGTGCGCAATTACAACAACTCGCAGCGATGGACCCAAGGCACGGAAGCAGCAACTCGGCCCATTGATACCAACCTAGGAAATTTCGAATTGCACGAAGTTTCCGCTCTTCACGGGCCGAATCAGGCAGTGAATGCTTCGTTCCAGAAGAACCTCCAGATCGTTGACAAGTACATCGCAATGTGTGAAAAAAGCGTTCGCGAGGAGCCCGAGAACGAACTCGCGCGCGACTATCTCTATGGGGCGTACCAGCAGAAGGCAGACCTGCTCGCCGAGATGAGTGAGCGCGGGGAGAATCCGCAATGAATCTGTTCCAGCCAGTCCCGGGATCCCGTATCTTGAGAACGACTTCCCTATTCGGCACCATCCTGCTATGTGCGGGAAGCTCAATTGCGGCTCCGCGTCACGTCGAGCAGCGGTTCAAGGTTGACGCGCACGCCATCGTCACCATCCACAATCCCAACGGAGTCCTTACAGTAAAGGCCTGGTCGAGGCCTGAGGTAAAGCTTGTCGCGGACATTCAGAGCGACAAAGTTGATTTCGACGCGGAGCAGTCTGGCAATCGAGTTGAGATCAATGCTCGTGCCGTGTCGTCCTCCATCAGCCCGGAAGAGCTCCGCGCTGATGTGGAGCTCTTCGTGCCTGAGGATACCGAACTACAAATTCACGATGACTCTGGCTCGGTTGACGTTGCGGACGTCATGGGTGACATGGCCGTGGATACCATCGCGGCAGGTGTCGCCCTTGAGGACGCTGCGGGATATCTAACCATTAGAACCGTTGGCGGATCCATTCAATGTGTCCGCTGCGCGGGCCGGCTTGAAATCACCTCAGTCAGTGGGAATGTGAAGCTCCTCGAGATGCGCAGCTATAACGTTCGCGCGCAGACCTGGGCTGGCGACATGTTCTTTGACGGCGAATTCCTTCCCAACGGCACTTATCGGCTCAAGAATTACAGCGGCTTGATTGAAGTGCGTTTTTCCCCGGCTGATTCGTTTGACCTGAGCGCAACGTCAGTGCGCGGCAAAGTGGATAGCCAGGCCAATCTTGCGCCGCCAGCCCACAGCCGCGATTACGAATCGAAGTTCAGCCATAGCTTGTTTGGCGTGTTGAATCAAGGCAAAGCCAAGGTCGAGCTGATTTCGTTCGATGGTACAATTAATATCCACAAGCGCGATTAGCGCTACGCTTCCCTGAGCGCCAAACACGACAACACGCCGCCTTCGGGCGATCACCGGTCACGTAAGCTGCTCTGTTTGACCGGCTTTATGGGCAGTGGTAAATCAACAGTCGCTCGTCTCCTCGCTCGTCAAATCGGCTGGATTCATGTGGATCTCGATCGCCGCATCACAGACGCTACTGGGCTCTCGATACCTGAAATTTTTGCACAGCAGGGCGAGCCGGCTTTTCGTGAAATCGAACACCAACAGCTCGAGAAATCGCTCGGCGAAGCAACCTCGCTTGGTCGTTCCACTGTAATATCACTAGGTGGCGGCACGACGGCTCAACCGGCCAACCTCGCGCTTCTCGAGCGCCACGCTGTGACGTTGGTATGGCTAGACTGTCCGATAGAAGAGCTTCTTCGCCGTTGTGCTCACATCACAAATCGGCCGCTCTTTCGGGATGAAGCGAGCTTCCGGGAACTTCACCGTCAACGCTTGCCGTTCTACGAGCTCGCTCATTTCCGTGTCGAGGTATCAACGGAACCGCTGCGCGTCGTCGAGCAAATACTTTCACTCGGAGTTCTGGATACGGTGCCCGCATGATTCCCATTCGTTCTCGAGCAAACTATCGCGGCCGTCGACACCTTCTGTTTGCAGCGATTGTCATTTTGTCGCTCTCGACGGTCGCAGTCTCAAAAGCTCGGCCCAGCACACGTGCTCTCGCCCCCGCAAACGCTGTCCTGGTTCAGGACAAAGGTAAATTCAAAATCTCCGTCAACGGAGCTTCACTAGGTACTGAGGAATTTGAAATTCACCCAAGTGGCGATCGCTGGGTCGCCCAAGGCAGCGCCGACGTTCACCCGCCGGGCGGTCAGCCGGCCCACGTCAGCGCTCATCTCATGCTTCAGCCTGATGGCACGCCAGTAAGCTACGACTGGAGCGCGCAAGGAACGAAAAAGGCCTCCGCTGAAATCCAGTTCCAGAACAGCATCGCCACGATCATTCTTCGTCTTGATAACGCGAAACCATTTACGCAGCAGTTCACCTTTACTTCGCCGCTCATCGCCATCTTGGACAATAACCTCTATCATCAGTATTCCATCCTCGCGCGGCTCTACGATCGCGAGAAGAAAGGCAGGCAGACGTTCTCCGTGTTGGTGCCGCAGGAAATGACTCCTGGCACTGTGACTGTCGAGTCCATCCCTCCCGCGAGCGGCAGTAATGCAGCGGAGATGTTGCGCGTTCAAACGGCCGACCTTGAAGTGGACCTCTCGCTCGATGCCAAAGGACGTTTGGTAAAACTCGTAGCGCCAGGATCAAACGCCGAGGTTGTTCGCGAGTAGGAAATCTGCCATCCGTTTGAATCAATCGCCTCAATCCTCTGTCCGTCTTACAAACAAAAAAGGCCCGGATTAAAGTCCGGGCCTTTTGTGTGTGGCTTTGACGAAATGACTATAGTTGGGCGCGATGAATCATCTGCGGCGGGTCAATCGGACGAGGCTTCTCGATTTCGATAGGCATGTTCATCGTCGAGCCTTTCCTCAGGACGCCCAGATTTACGGTCTTCTGTTCGCCCTTGTCGCGTAACTGCGCACGCAGATCGCGCAGTGACTTCACTGGCTTGTCATTCACCTTGGTGATGACGTCTCCCGCCTGCAGTCCGGCCTTCTCCGCAGGAGTTCCGCGCCTCACCTCGCGAACCAGAATGCCCTCGCCGTTTGGCGCGCCAAAGTACGTCCCGAGCTGCCCGTTCAAATCTTCCGCACTGATTCCTAGTAACGGAGTCCGCGTATCCATCACTTCCGGCATCGCAAAATTAAAATCGAAATCCGGCATCACGAAGGCCGATGACGGCACCTGAAGATGCTCGGGATGGCGAAAGACCCGAACGTTTTTCTCTATCTGCTCGTCGCGATCCCCGATCACGACATTGAGGGACTGAATGCTTCCATCCCGTGAAACTCCTAGGCTAACAGTCCTGCCCGGAGGCGTCTCCCGGACTAACCGGCGGAACTGCACTCTGCCTTCGACAGTCTGGCCGTCGTAAGTTGTGAGTACGTCATGCTCTTTCAAGCCGGCCTTGGCTGCAGGGCCGTCCGTCTCGACTTGTACGACTTCAACACCGCGCACGGCACCGAGCTTCAACTCCTTCGCCCTGTCCGCGGAAATTTCCGCAATCTCAATTCCCAGCCAGCCATCGCTCTCCTCATTGTCGAACAGCATCCCGCCCTCAGGATTCAGTTCGAGCACCTTTCTCTCAGCTTCTTGGATCGCTGGTTCCATACTTTTCATATTCTGGTCGAGATCGGCAAGCTTGGCTTGCAGCTGGCTCATCACTTTTTCCTGTTCGAAATTCGCATCCATATCAGCTAATTTTGCCGAAAGCTCAGCCATTTTCTGGGCTTCGCGACTTAACGCGTTCGCCTCGGCATCTTGCACCCGCGACTCAATCTCCGATGCCGATGGCTTGGGTGTAGGCTGTGCCTGAGTTCCCTCTCCATTCGACGGCGCCGTCTGTACCGACTGTCCCGGCGCAGCCGCCGCGAATACAGCCAGGACTACAGCCAACACGCCCGTCCCGCTGAGCGCTACCCATAGTTTGTTACGCATGTCTCTTCCTCCTTGTTCCATGAGAAGTGGCACGCCCCGTTAAAAATCTCTTAAACACCCGGTCGTTCGAGAAGTATGCGAATGCCGCCGTTGACGGTCCGCAATGTGATGGCGCCGCCGCCGGAACCCAGAGTTCCGTGAAAGCCGCGTCCTTCGTAGGAGCCGCGCACGATTCTCGGCAGGTCAGAGTTCAATTCGCCGTTGAGGCTGCGGGCGCGAATGTCGCCCCGTGCGTTGGGCGGAAGTCCGAGCAGCACAGAGCCATTGATCGTTTCGAGGACCATCGGCGCTCCGTCCGCAAGTCGCGATAGTTCAAGGTGGACGTTTCCGTTGGTGGTGTGGGCGCTGAATCGGCCCGCGCTATCCGTGACTTCGACGTTTCCATTCACCGAATGTAGATCTCCGGAACCTTCAACGCCACGTATCGACACGCTGCCATTGACCGTTGCGATGTCGCTCAGCAAAACGCGATAGGGCACGCGAATTTGATAATCCACGAACACCGGCACCCCTTCGCCTTGCGGATAACGCGTGTGCACGGCCACGCCGTCACGTGCCGATTCAACTTCGATGCGCACGTTATTTAGATCGCCATCGTCGCCTTCCCCCGTTTTCACGGCTCGAACTTCGACCTCATCGCGCTCCCACCCCTCCACTTGCACCGAGCCATTCACATTGACCAGCGCGAATCGCCCACCAGATGGTAGCGGATAACTCTGCTCAAAAACTTGAGTGAAGGCGAATACTGAGGAGGAAACACAAAGTAAGCACGCAGCGGCGATGGCAACGCGAATCACTGCGCTTACTACACTTCCGGACTTCGCCTGCAAGTTGCCTGCATCCACGGTGCACCCCCGGCCCCGAGAATCGCATTTGGCCCGAGTTACTATTGTCGTCAACGGACTGCGATCCCTTACGGCCTAGTTGCTTTCGTTGGAATCGTCGTTCGAAGTCTGCTTCTCAAATTCCTTCTGAATCTCCACAAGCCTCTTCTGAAGTTGATCCATCTGCAGCTTATAGACCTGAAGCTGGCGATTGGCATCGCTCATCACGATCCGGATGTTTCCCGCGACCGTGCGCAAGCGCAAGACTTCTCCGCCGCCGTTCAGCGTGCCTGCCGCACGTACGATATGCGATCCATTCGAAACATCGTCGTAACTCACCTTAAGCGGAAAAGCCGGGTCCACAACGAGCCGGTGGTCTTCTCCTTGTTGTATCGCCGCGTCTATCGTGAGTTGAAGCTCCTTCGGGATATAAACCACGATATCGCCATCGGCGGAATGCAGGTCGCAACCGGCAGGAAGCTTGCCATCGGGACCGAGCCACGCCGTAATTCCTCCGGCGTTCGTCGACGCTCGCACTGCGCTATTCACTTGAGTCAGGTAAATGCTTCCGCGGACCGACTCGAGATTCGTGGGCCCGGAAGAGCGCACCACTCGAATTCCACCGCCCCCCGTACGCGCGTGAACCTGCCCGCCCGCTTCTCCGACTTCAATCTGTCCGCCGCGAGTATCCGCCGTCAATCCGCCGCCCGATTTCTCCACAGAAATGTTGCCGCCCTCTCCTGTATCAAGCTTCGCGATACCGCCGATGGAGACGACGCGAATGTGTCCGCCGCCGGTGTGGAGGCTCGCGTTACCCGAAATGGAGCCCGCGGTGATGTGGCCGCCGCCGGTACTGGCGAAGAAATCGCCGCTGACATCTTTAACCGTTATATGTCCTCCGCCCGTCTCGAAGTGAGCGAATCCATTCACAGATCCCGCCGAAATATTTCCGCCGGAGGTCGTAAGCAGCGCGCGCCCATCCACATTCTCAGTCTCGATATTTCCGCCGTGGCTGGTCACGTCGATGTTGTAAGCATCCGGAACGCTCACGTCAAATGTGACCCACAGATGCCCGGAGCATCCGTTCCCCGAAATTTCTCCGCGCAAAGAAACTCCGTCCGGTGTTGGATGCGCCGCTAATTCAAAATCTTTAAGCAGCTTCTGTGAGTCCGGATCGCTCGCGTCGGTTCCGAGGGTGATGTGGTATTCAACTTTGCCAGAACTGCCGGTGTGAACGCGCACGTTGCCAAGTTCCGTAACCAAGTGCAGCCTTTGCCCATCGTGCGTCGGCAGGCTGCCTTTGATTTCACGAGTGACCTTCGGCCCTGGATCTGTTGACGCGGAAGCCGCAGGGGACATTGCTGCCGAGGGACTAGCAATCAACATAGGGACAACCGCAGCAAGAATTAACGCCGCGGCGCTTCGTGCTACGAAAATTACGGGGAGCTTCCGCTGGATCATCGAATTAATCGCTCTCACTTCTTGAATTTAGTGCGTCCCGTGGCAGTTAAAACTTCTCGGCCGGATTTAGCGCTTGAAGCGTCGCTGCGCTCTGCAGTCGAATGTAAGTGCTCGAGTCTTTCTGCGCCCGCTCGCGCAACACGGCGAGTAAATGCGCGTCCGCTGGCACTTGGCCCTTGTCAGCCAATTCCCGCAGCGAATTAATTGCCTCAATGCGGACACCGGGATTCACGTCATCCACGAGCGCGCCTAACATAGCGTTTCTCACCGATTCCTGCGAAGCTTCTGCGCTGAGTGCTTCAAGCGCCTTCAAGCGCACCGCCGGGTTTCGATCGGTATGAACCATTACGCAGAGCGCCTGGCACACGTCCTCGTCATGCGTGCGCGGCTTGAGCAAATCCACGGACTCAATCCGCACATCAGGATCAAATCGCTGGTTATTGCGGACCACGTAAAGCAAAAGCTGTTTCACGCGATCGTCTGAAACGCTGCCATGCACCAACATCGGGCGCTGCGCATTGAGCTGAACTTCAATTTGCGGAGGGGCGTCGCCTGTGTCGGAAACAAGATTGATTCCCGTGACATCAGCAGTGCGCAGGTCCTGATCGCTGAACGGAATGATCGATGCCTCATTGAGCGGCTGGGGCGTCCTATCTCCACTTCCGGCGGCTCCGGGGCTGACAGGAGTCGCGTTGTGGCTGAAGTGGCTGACCCACAACGGCGAATAAGTACCCGCGGAAAAGCCAATTAGAAGCAGCAGCACAGCGGCTGCAGCCGGATGCATTGTAAGCCACCGCGCCGGCGCGATCGCGTCAAGCCATTGCCCAAAAACTCCGCGGCGGCTCGCATCGTCGGCATCGTCAAGAACTTCAGTCAGATTTGAACGGCACTCGGCGAGTAAATTCGCGCTCGGCTCCTGCCTCGGCGCAGATTCGAACATCGCATTCAATCTTTCGACGTCAGCCAAGTACGCGGCGCATCGTACGCATAGTTTCGTGTGCGCCTTCACTGTGATTTCGTCGTCACGTTCCAGTTCATCCGCTCCGAGTAAGTACACCCGTTCGGAGTATTCTTTGCAGGGTTCGGAGGCGGGCCGCGCGGGCGCGCCGTTGTTTGCTTCAGCTTCCATTATTCTTTTACCTTCGTTCAGCCATCCCTACCGCATTTCGTCCAGGCTCGCGCGCAGTTTTCGCGTCGCCCGAAAAAGCGAATTCTTCACCGTTTCTTCCGACGTCCCCAGCATCTCCCCGATCGCTCGGAGCTTGAGCCCCTGATAGTGTTTCAACTCAAACACGACGCGTTCTCTCGGTGACAGGTGATCGATCGCTTCCTGAATCCGCTGCCCCAGCTCTTGCCCCAGTACCACTCGCTCCGGATTCGATGCCGCGTTGCTTTCCGGCTGGCGGTCGAAAAAATCGCGCGACGTCCCGTCGTATTCTTCGCTGACAGGCGCCTGATCCTCTCGCCTGCTAGTTCGTCTCCGAAGATGATCGAGCGCAACGTTCGTGACAATCCGGTAAAGCCAGGTGTAGAAACTGCATTCAAATCGGAAGCGGTGGAGATTCCGGTAAACCCGCAAGAAACTTTCTTGGTAAATATCCCTCGCATCTTCGCTGCGATGAACCAGGTTCAGTGCCAAACGCAATACTTCGCGGTCATAGCGCCGCACGAGCTCCTCGAACGCCAGACGGTCTCCCGCCTGCGCGTCCCGAACGAGCGCGTGATCGTCCGAAATCTTCACCGCTGCGTGGCGCGCATCTCGCTCGAGTGCGACGCTCATCCCCATGATGAATCCCACCGGTTGCGCTTGACCGACAACGCCAGCCTTTCTGGCGTTCTACGATTCGCAACTGCCCCGGGTTCTTACCTTTCTCCCTGCCCCCACAAACTTAGACGTGCCTGCCATCTCAGAGTAAGCATTAATTTGACCGGACTCGCACAGTTGTCCCAGGATTGGGACGCCTCGCCAAGTTGGCGCGTTTCACAAGCTCCTGCGTAGCCGGATTAGCCCGTAAACCCCAACACATACAATAAAATCCAGGAACACGCCAAGATCAGCATTAAAGAGTTTGTGTCTCAGAAAATCCGGAAGGTGCGGCTGAAGTGATAGATAATAAATTGCATTCCCCAACAGTATCGCTACCAGGTACTCCACCCAGGTACTCGCGGTGGCCCCTAGATATTTCCGAGGCGTCGAATTATCTACAGGTCGAGAGCGCACCAAGCACCCCGATGACGTGCCTTCTCCGCTGCCAAGGTCAATATAAGTCGTTTGCGAAATCGAAGCAAATAGCACGAAATCGGGCCAATTTCGTTCATCGTCCCGCGGATGCGCGGTTGGCTCAGCGATGATATAAGAAAAGGTGTACCGCTCAGGCATCTCTAAACAATGGATGTAACTCTCAATACGCCCATTCTCGGCTTGCGCGGCATCGGCCCGCAGCGTGGCTCTCTACTCGCCGAGAGCGGATTTCATCGCGTGGCGGATTTATTGCAATACCTTCCCTTCCGCTACGAAGACCGCATCCGTTTCACTCCCATCGCTGAGGTAATACCCGGTGAGTTCCATACAGTTCTATGCGAAGTCACCTCGGGAAGTACGGTGCGCTTTGCGCGAGATCGTAACGCCATGTTTCTGATGAAAGTTCGCGATGCCAGCGGAATCCTCAGCGTCCGTTTCTTTCACGGAGCCTATCTCGAAGGGCGACTC
Organism: Candidatus Acidiferrales bacterium; assembly: GCA_036513895.1. Lineage (GTDB taxonomy): Bacteria > Acidobacteriota > Terriglobia > Acidiferrales > UBA7541 > Palsa-147. Next base: position 44,244 of record DATBYF010000018.1, read on the forward strand.
AAGCCCGGCACATCTCTTGTCCTTCACGGCAAAGTTGACTTGGATCCATATCGCACTTCGCGGCGCGAGATGATCAATCCGCAGGTCGAAGTCCTCTCGGCTTCGCAAGCGAGCGCGTCCGCGGATTCCACCGAAGTTGGCCGCATCGTTCCCATCTACGAAGCCATCGGCGGAATTAGTTCGCGAATGATTCGGCGCCTTATCTATGGCTTGCTTCAAAATCTTAGCGGCGATATTCCCGAAACTCTTCCCCCCGAATTGCTCAGTCGCTATGGACTCCCATCGCGTCGTGAAGCGCTGATGTACGTTCACTTCCCGCCTGCCAACGAAGATCTCGAAATGCTCAACAGTTTTCGCAGTCCCGCGCACGCGCGAATGATTTTCGAAGAATTCTTTTTCTTTCAACTCGGCATCGCGGCGCGCCGCAAGCAGGAACGCGAACAAAAAGGAATCCCGCTTCAGGTCCGCGACGATCGCATCCGCGCGGCACTGAAACGAATCCTCCCTTTCAAGCCCACCGCAGCGCAAAAAAAAGTGCTCGCGGAGATCGCTGCCGATCTTGAGCAAAAGAAACCCATGAGCCGCTTGCTCGAAGGGGACGTCGGCAGCGGTAAAACCATCGTCGCTCTCGAGGCCGCGGTCATCGCCATGGAAAATGGATGCCAGGTCGCGCTCATGGCGCCGACCGAAATCCTTGCCGTTCAACACTATCTATCCGCGGGACGAATCTTCAAGGCCGCCGGCTATCGTGTCGAACTCCTCGTCAGCGGCATGAAACGCAGCGATAAAACCGAAGCTCTCGCGCGCATTCGCAGCGGCCAGGCTCAATTCATCGCCGGTACGCACGCATTAATTGAAGACCCGGTGGAATTTTCGCGCCTCGGTCTCGTGATTGTTGACGAGCAGCATAGATTCGGCGTCCTGCAACGGAAACGGCTCATGGATAAAGGTGCATCTCCGCACGTGCTGGTAATGACAGCCACGCCGATTCCGCGCACTCTGGCCCTCACCGTGTACGGCGATCTCGATCTTTCCGTGATTGACGAAATGCCTCCCGGCCGTACTCCCGTACAAACTCGTTGGAATGCCGAGGAACAACTTCCGGGCGTCTGGGAATTTCTGCGCCGCGAGATCAGCAAAGGCCGGCAGGCATACATCATCTATCCCGTCATCGACGAATCGAAGCAGGAGCTGAAAGCCGCGACTGCGGAATTTGAACGGCTGTCGCGTGATGTTTTCCCCAATCTGTGCATCGGGCTTCTGCACGGGCGGCTTCCCAGCGAAGAAAAAGAAGACGTTATGGAACGTTTCCGCCGGCGCGACCTCCAAATTCTCGTCGCCACCACAGTGATTGAAGTCGGGGTGGACGTCCCAAACGCAACCGTGATGGTAATTGAACATGCCGACCGTTTTGGCCTGGCGCAACTGCACCAGCTTCGCGGCCGAATTGGGCGCGGCACGGAGAAATCTTCGTGTATTCTCGTCGCGCCAAAAAACATCTTGGGTGATGCTCGCGAGCGTATTGAGACCATGGTGGCCACGACCAACGGATTTGAAATTGCGGAGCGCGATTTGAAGCAACGCGGGCCCGGTGAATTCTTTGGCACTCGCCAGCACGGCGATCTGGAATTTCATGTCGCACACCCGCTTCGTGATCACAAGCTTCTCGAACTCGCGCGGACCGAAGCTTTCGCCCTTTCCGACGATCCAGCCCGGGCCGAGGAACTGCGAAAAATAACGGCTCAGCTCGGCACCGAATGGTTCAGCCGGTATCGGCTCGCGGCAGTTGGCTAGCACGGAAAAACACAAGCATGCGCGTCATCGCAGGTAAATATCGAAGCCGCATCCTTCGCTCGCTGAAGGGGATGGAGCTTCGCCCCACAACAGATCGCCTTCGCGAAACACTTTTCAACGTTCTTGGCCCAATCATTCAGGATTCATTTTTCGTGGACTGTTTCGCCGGAAGCGGCGCTGTGGGAATTGAGGCCCTGAGCCGCGGAGCCCGCGAGGTAATCTTCATCGAAAATCACCGTCCCGCTGTTGTCAACATCCGCAGGAATCTTGATTCGCTCGCCATCCGCAGTGGAGTTGATCTCCGTTTTGGAGATGTACTCGCCGAGTTGGAAAAGCTATCGAAGCGCAAGCTTTTGCCGGACCTCATTTATCTCGATCCGCCCTACAAACTCGCCGAGGAGTACGAAAATATTCTGGAATTCCTGGACGCAGCCCAATTGCTTGCTCCCGAAGGCCGCGTCATCGCCGAGCATACTCGCCGGCTGGAATTGCCGTCGTTCTTGACGCGGCTCGAGCGCTCGCGGATGATAGTGCAGGGTGATTCAGTTTTGAGTTTCTATCGCCTCGTCCGTGCCGCTTGATTTTTCGCCGTTCTCCAATCCGCTCCGGCGCATCTAATCGCGAGGTATAATCGCGCCCCTTATGCTTGCACTCGAAAATCCGACGCAAAAATCCGCCGAGCCGCTGAATTTCGGAGTGAAGTGGGAGCGCCCCGGCAATTCCTTTTTCAGCAGCCTGAAGGCCGTTTTTACCGGGCCGAAGCCGCCCGGGTGGTCGGAGGCGTCCGCGGCGGATTCTCCGATGCGCGTCACGTGGATTCGCGGCCCATTGCCCGGACGCGCCATTACGGCATCATCGTTCTCGCATGTCGCCTTCATATTTATTCTTTTGCTTCCGATTTGGAAAATGCTCCGCTGGGAACGGCCGGCCGTGATTGCGCCTGATATTCACCTCACCTGGGATGCTTTCGTGCCGGACTTGCCGCCGATTTCGCCCACGGTGAAGTTGAACCCGATCAGCTCGCCAGAATCAACACCCGCGCCAGCGGCCGCGGACGAATCCAATCCTCGGCAAACCATCTTGTCCGAGCCAAATCAAATCACCCACCCTCGGCAAACTCTGATTCAGCCAGATGCGCCGCCGGAGCCGCCCAAGGTTGTGCCGCAATTGCCGAATATCGTGCAGTGGGGCTCGGATACGCCGGCGCCGCCCAAATTGCAGATCGCGCCATCCGATCTAAAGCCGATTCTTCGCAACGTTCGGAAAGAAACCGAAGATGCTCCTCAAATTCAGAGCGCAACCGCACATCCGGATTCGCTTGATCTTGCGAAGCCGGAATCCCCGGACGTAAAAATCCCCGTCAATACGGCAAGTGCGCCAGTCGCTCCTGTTCGCCGCTCGGAAGAAGCGGCCGTTCCCGAAATCGAAAATCACGCGCCGGATTCCGCGGCACTGAACATCGCATCATCAGCGCCTGACGTGCCGCGTCCTAAGCTGCAAGTCTCAGCCAGCTCTGCCCGCCTCGCACCGAGAAGTAACTCACACGCCGAAGTTGCGGCCGCGCCTGATATTTCAAATGCTTCCGGGCGAGGTAGCGGTTCGCCTTCCGGCGGCGAATCGTCGGGCGGCGATACCAACCTGCGCCGAATCATCGCTCTTTCCGCAACTCCAGCGCCGCCGAGCGAAGCCGTCCAGGTTCCGAACGGAAATTTGGCAGCGCGAATTTCGATTGGCTCGAAGAGCGCAAACGGCGGCAACGGAACACCGGGCGGCAAATCCGCTACCGGCCCGCCGGGAGTCTACGTTTCGTCCACGCAACCCGGCGCGGGCTCGCCAATCGCCGGAAATAGCGGCGCAACAACCGGCGGCCTGAAACCGGCGACTCCTCGCCTCGGAATGTCGCGCACCACAAAGCCCGCGCTGCCGGACCCGAATTCTGAAGCCCATTCAGACCATGAACCGCGCGACCTCACTGGCTTCGGTGGCGAAGTAAACCCCGAAAAAATTCTGAGCGGCAAGCGCGTGTACACTACCAACATCAATCTGCCGAATTTGACAAGCGCAAAGGGAAGTTGGATTCTGAATTTCGCAGAATTAGAGCCGAAGGGTTCTCCCACTCATGTTCACACCGATCTGTCTGCGCCCGTCGTCCAACGCGCGGTTGATCCGAAGTATCCAACGTCGCTCATCAAGCAGCACGTCGAAGGCGAGGTCGTGCTCTACGCGATCATCCGCGAGAACGGTTCCGTGGACAGCATACAGACCGTGAAGCGCCTCGATCCGCAGCTCGATCACAACGCCATCGAGGCTATTGCCAACTGGAAGTTTTCGCCTGCTTCGCGAAATGGCGAGCCCGTCGCCGTCGAAGTCGTGATTCGCATTCCGTTCAACGCGCCGCCTCAACAATGAGGCGCATCGCCGACCGATTTCGCAAACTAACCGCCAGATCGGACTAAGTTGACAGAACAGCGATCAAACGAAGCACGTCGTGTTCGGTGTTGTAGATGTGCGGAGAAATCCGCAGAACGCCTTCCCGCAAGCAAACAATAACTTTTTCATCCCGCAGTTTTTTGAATAGCTCCGCCGTTTTTTCCGGCGTGCGCGCGGCCACGCACACGAATTGTCCTCGTCGCTCAGCATTGCTGGGTGATGCGAGAACACACCTGTCCATCGGCAGGCGTTCCGCCGCCAACCGGCTGAGGCTCGCCGCATGCTCATAAATTTTGTCAGTGCCGATGCTGGTAACGAGATTCAGCGAAGCGTCAAACGCCGCGAGATTCGTGAAGCTAGCCGTCTCCGGCGAATCCCATCTACGCGCTCCGGCACGCACGCGCAATCCACCAAGCGGCAGCCCGTGAAAATTGTCCGCGCCTTCAAGCGACTGCCAGTAAACCGGCCCACCCGGAAGACGCTCGCTCCACTCACGCCGCGCCCAGAAAAATCCAGTGCCGTACGGGCCGAGCATCCATTTGTATCCCGATGACACCAGGAAATCGGCACCCGTCGCGCCAGTATCAATCGGCAACGCGCCAGCACACTGGCTGGCATCGAGCAAAAATAGCGCGCCGACCGCATGACACGCATCCGCAACGCGTTTCGCATCGAGCCGTGCGCCATTATCGAATCGAATGAGACTCGCGGAGACGAGCCGCGTTCGCGCGTTGATTGCCGAAATGTAATCGTCCGCGCAGATGAAGCGTTCCGCCGGCGCGATCACCTTGACGGTGAGCTTGCCCGCCTTCTCATACGGCAGCCACGTCGCAAAATGTGCCGGGAACTCGCCTTGCGCCACAATCACTTCGTCGTCTTTCTTCCAATCAAGTCCAGCAGCCACAGCCGCAAAACCTGCACTCGCGCCTGCCGTCAGCGCGATGTCATCAGGCTCGGCGTGAATGATTTTCGCGATGGATGCGCGAATGCGGTCGGGCAAATCGAAATACAGGCTATTCGGAATGCGAAAGGGCAGCTTTTTCCATTCGAGCGCTTCTTTGGCGGCCTGCGCGGATGCCAGCGGCAAAGGTCCTTGCGTCGCCGCGTCCAGATATGTCACGTCGTCAAATTCAGCGAATTCTTTGCGATGATCCATTCAATGACTCCGCGCGATCCCTGAAGTCTGCGCAGTCATGCGTGAGATTGCCATCCGGTAAGTAGCTTCAGAAATGCGAACGCATATCTCGAAAGCTTGAAAGAATGATGAGCTTCCCCGAACCACTCTCGAGCGCGCATTTTTCAAGCTCCCACGTGGCCACGTGCGGAATAAAAACCGCGTTCATGCCGCAACGCAGCGCGGGATTGATATCGCTGCGCGGGCTGTTCCCCACCATCCACGCATTTGACTTGACGACCTTAAACTGATGAATCACCCGTTCGTAAGTCGTGTGTTCTTTTTCGGTCACAATTTCGATGGCTTCGAAATGCGTTTGCAATCCTGAGCGTTCGACTTTCGCGGCCTGTTCCGCCGCCTCGCCTTTCGTGAGCAAGATCAACCGGTGATGCCCGGCGAGATACGCGAGCGTCTCCGGCACGCCATCCATGATGTGCGGCGGCGTATTCTCGAGTTCCGACACAAGCTGCTCAATCCACTGAATCATTTCGCGCTTGGCAGCGTTCCCCGCCAGTTTCATATACGTATCTTCGAGCGAGCGGCGAAAGCTGCGCACACCGTAACCTTGCTGGCGAATGTTGCGCTTTTCCGTTTCATTCAGGATGTGCCGCGAGTACTCGCGCGTGTAGCCGAGAGGTTCGAGCCGCGAAACAAAATCATCAATCGACTTCTCGAAGAAAATATTGTTTTCCCAGAGCGTGTCGTCCGCGTCGATGAGGAGTGTCTGCCTTGCCATTCCTTCCCTTTCAGGAGTCTCAAACCGCCGCCAAAGAGGGGCCGATTTTGTTACGATTAGAAACGAGCGCTCGCCTTTGTTTTCAATAACTTACGGCGAATTCTAATCGTTTTGGTGTTACGATTAGAATTGGCGCGATTGACGCGTCGGCCGCGATCTTTTTTCAAGAAGCCTTACGCACTCGCGCCGATATTTTCTCGAGAATCCCGCGCGCAATCTGCTGTGTCTCCCCGAATCGCGTGAGATAGTCCTGAAATTCGCGATTCAGATCGAGCGCGGTAGTCGGATCGAGCTTGGTGCGCAGAATCATGTCTCGAAGGTGTACCGGATGCGGCAAGGTCGCGTCATCGCGAAGTTCTTCCAGCGCCGTTAAAGGATCGTAGTGATACATAGAATCACTCTCCAATGAGGAAGCCAGCGAGCATTTTACTCCGATTGGGGAAAATCTTCAGGCGGGGGTGGGAAGAAACTCGTAGCGCTCGATGCGTGCCGCAATTCCACGGCGCTCTCCGCTTGATTCGACACGGAGCACGCGCGCGTAACACCGGATATGAACGTCTCCAGCCAAAGTGATCTGTTGCGGAAGAGTCAGAATAAATTCGATCGACGTCCCCTTCTCGATTACCGCGCTAATCAAAAAGTACAGGCCGCGAAAACTGATATCGCGAGTTTCGCCTGACTCCTCGATAGCCCCATCGTCCGACACGAAACGCACCTTCATCGGCAAGGACATCGCGAAGCGCCGCGCTGCGCGCCGTTCTACTTCTCCGCCCATAGCCCTCCCACGAGTCGGTGCATTGGCGTGAAACTAACATCACCGCATGCAATTCGCAATCTAAATTGCCTCCGTTCCGTTAGATGAAGAGTACTGGGCAGGAAGACAGTCCCGCCGGTTCTGGCAGTCGCGAACCTTTGCTAAGCACAGGCGGCCTGTCTAGGATCATACTGATATCACAAGGGATAGTTCGCGCGGCGGCCAGTTTACCTGTCAACTTTCGACTTCGAATTATTTCCGAATCGAACAACCTCGGCAACGAGCGTAGACCGATATTTTGCGAAACGCGCACTCTTTCGCTACACTGCCGTATCTTTCGCGATGGGCGACGTCTTACACCGCACATTTTTCATCAACGGACCGGCCGGGCGCCTGGAAGCGCTTCTCTGGACAGTCTCGAGTGATGCTCCCCGTAAAGTCGCACTCGTTTGTCATCCCCATCCGCTATTCGGCGGCACTCTTCACAACAAAGTTGTATTTCGAGTCGCGAAGGCGCTTCACGCGAGCGGATTTCCCGTATTGCGTTTTAACTTCCGTGGCGCAGGGCTGAGCGAGGGTGTTCACGATGCCGGCCGTGCAGAGAGAGATGATGTCGTCGCCGCTCTCGACTACCTCACAAAGGAATTTCCGGACAGGCCAATATTGCTCTCAGGGTTCAGCTTCGGTGCGTGGGTGGGGTTGCGAGTCGGGTGCGAAGACCAGCGCGTGAATGAGCTTATCGGCCTTGGGCTGCCGGTCAACGATTCGGACTTAAGCTACTTACAATCGTGCGCCAAACCTAAATTGATCGTTCAAGGATCAAACGACCAGTTCGGATCTCGCGAAACGCTTCAAGGCCTATTCGACATCATGCCGGAGCCAAAGAAGCTCGTCTTCGTGGAGGGCGCCGACCATTTCTTCACAAATAAGCTAGACCGGGTGAGCGAAGCGATCGACAAGTGGCTCGGATACATCTGACCGGATTTACAAATGATTGCAGCACGTACGCCCAAGCAACTGGAAAACCGCTGGGAGCCTTACTCCGCGTGCTTCCACTTCATCTGATAAATCTGGGTCACGCTAGTGTCGCTCATCGCTGCGATTTTGCCCTCCGGGGTGATGGATACGAAATCCTGCGTTCCAACCAGAAATGGGTTCAATCCCGTAAGCTTCGTGAACAACTCCCACTTGCCGGCGGGCACTGTCAGCCGGTAGATTCCAGTTTGCTCGCCGGTTCCTGCTTCCATTGGGCCGCGCATTAAATAAAGTGACTTCGAATCTGGCGCCCACACAAAATATCCCCAGTCGTGTTCAAAAACCTTCAACTGTTTCCATTGCTTTGTCTTCACGGAATAAATCGCCAGGCTCTTCGGTGGATTCTGAATTCCCGCCAGGTACTGGCCGTCGGGCGACCACAATGGCGCATAGTAGCCATGCGATTCCGGCATGGTCGAGACCTTTCTTGTCTCCAGATTCAGAATACGGATGCGCAGGTGTCCCGCGATTGGGTAATCGTTAAAGTAGATGGACTTCCCGTCTGGCGACCAACTCGGCAATACTTCCGTGAAACCCTCCGACGTCAACTTTTCAGGTGCTCCACTATCGACGCTGACGCGATAAAGCTCATGCCAGTCGGTGTATGCGATCCACTTACTGTCCGGCGACCAAGTGGGCATCTGCGCCAAAGTGCCGGTGAGTTGCAACTTCTCGCTGCCATCGATCTTGCAGCGCCACAAATAACCTCTCGGATAATCCGTGTACACCATCCATTTTCGGTCGGGTGAGACCACAAGCTGCGCCGCGGGTAGACCCCCCGGGTATGGCAAAAATCGCTTTTCCTTTTCATCGTAGAAATGCATAGATCCCTGCGCCAGGCGCCCAACGACAAACATTCCGTTGTCATCTCGGCTCGGTGCCATTCCGATCACCTCGGGTTGGCCCGGCGTCAATCGCACTGCAGACGGCTTGCTCCAGAACTCGTACCACCTTGGCTCCAAATATTCGTAGAGATTCTCGGGTCCGTCTTTGTCCGAGCGAAAAACAAAATGCTTTCCGCCCGGCGTCCAAATTCCGGTATAAGTGCTGGAATCCTCCGGCCAACGCTTGGGAAGAGGAAGGAGATGTGGATTACTGCCGTCCACGTTCAGCTCCCAGATCCTCACAAGATCGTCCTCCAGGGTGCTTCTCGACACCGTTACACGAATTTTTTTGGAGTCCGGCGAAAAAACGGGATTGCCCGGCACCATATGGCGGGTGTTCCAGATTTCCTTTACATTTTGTCCGTCGCTGCCACACACATACACCGATTCCTTTTCATTAAACGCAATCAGCTTCCCATCCGGGGAATAACTTGCGCCGCGCGCCGTGATATTTCCCAACCGCCTCGCCGAACCTCCCAGCACGGGCATGGTCCATATTGTTCCCCGCTGCGTTTCGTCGTTCAGATCGCTCTGCACAAGCAAAAACTCGGAGCCATCCGGCGAAATATCCAGGATGCTCATGGTGCCGATCGCGGCTCGGAGAGGCGCCGTGGCTCCCCCGTTTACGGACATTTCCACGGGGTCATTTCCGCTGACGAAATAAATACGCGATCCGTCCGTGAAGATCGTGGAAGTTTTGGTTTCGCTCGAAAAAGTGAGTTGCTCCATTGGCAGTGGCGCATGGTCAGCGGGCGTGCCGCGGCCGGCAAACGCAACCCACGCGGCAGCGCAGATCACCGCCGCCACTGCAATCCAGACCCACTTCCTTGACTTCTCTTGCTTCGTCAGTTCTGCCGACAAACCGATCTGCGATCGTTCCGTTTCTTTCTTCATCAGCCGGCGCAAATCCACCATCAGTTCATGCGCCGTCTGATAACGGTCTTCCCGATCCTTCTCCAGAGTCTTTAATACGATTCGCTGAAGTTCCTCCGGTACCTCGGGATTCAAGTCGCGAATGGGTTTCGGATTTTTGTGCAGAATCTCCCCAATGATCGTTACGGCAGATTCTCCGGGGAACGCGCGCTTTCCGGTCGCCATCTCATAGAGAACGATCCCAAACGAAAAAATGTCGCTCCGCGGGTCGATGTCCTTGTCCTGCGCCTGCTCCGGGGACATGTACGCCACGGTTCCGACAATGGCGCCGCGTTCTGTGATCGGAGCTGACAGCGTTATCGCGTCGCCTATTGACGTGCTATCCAGCATCACGCGTTTCGCCAGACCGAAGTCGGCCAACTTCACCTCACTCCGGTTGGTCACGAAAATATTGGATGGCTTGACATCTCGGTGCACGATCCCGTTCTTGTGCGCGATATCCAACGCTGCGGCAATCTGCATCGCATAGTCCAGCAACGTCTCTAGCGGCAGCGGACGCGATCCGATCTTCTGCTTAAGCGTCTGACCTTCGAGCAACTCCATGGCGATGAACGTCTGGCCATCCTGCTCGCCGATGTCATAGACAGTACAGATATTGCGGTGATTTAGCGCTGATGCCGCCTGCGCCTCGCGTTGAAAACGCATCAGCGCATGGGCATCCCGCTGTCCTCCCGGTGGGAGAAACTTGAGGGCCACGAAACGTCCTAGCCGGGTATCCTCAGCCTTATACACCACCCCATTCCCTCCAGCACCAAGCTTCTCGATAATACGGTATCGCGACGCCGTCGGCTGGCCACTGGGTGGTGTCCGTGGATCCTCCATTCTTGGCGTATCTTAGGGGTATCTATCTGACCATGCAAGGCAATCAAGAGGTTAGAGGAGGCACGTCGAAATAACGTTTGAGCCGCTATGCATCCCGTTCGAAAACCTTACGACTGCCTTCGGCAAAGCCACGGCGCCTCCGCCGTACGCGCGACTTTGGGCAATTATCCGAAGCTCGGAAAAGAAGCCGCCAGTCGCATCCCGCACGTGCGTCTGATCGAATTCTCTGATCACGGACAGGCACCCGATGTCTTCCATAAGCTGCTTAGCTGGTTGGATGAACATGCCACGGGTTCAGTCACAAGCCTTCTGCCGCGTGAAATCATTCGAAGCGTTTTACGGCACGTCGCGCGTGAGGCGAATCGACTAGAACCCTGATGTCGCGGTTCTCGAAAACCGGGCCTCGGAGCTCGCCTGTACCGCGAACCGCGGCATCCACCATTGCCCGGGCTAGATCGTCGGCGCGAATGACTAAGTTAGGGAATAGTATCCGAAGCGCGGGGTAAGTCGCGCGTAGCAAACGATAGCTGAAGTTCGGTTCCTTCCTGGACTGCACGGGGTAGATATACGCGGGCCGAAAGATGTAGACGTGAGGGAATCCCACCGCGAGTAGCGCATTCTCGGCCTGCCCCTTGTAACGTGCGAAGGGCATTCGGCTTCGTCCCGTCGGGTCCGCGCCGTTCCCGCTCAAGAATGCGAACGCCGCCCCGGGGCTACTGCCGCGAAGAACTCGCGCGAACTCGACCGTATAGTCCACCGTTATCCTGCGGAGCTCCGCATCCGACACCGATCCTGTATATGTGCCGAGGCAAAACACCGCTGCGTCCTGACCCGAAAGCGTGCCTGCGAGTGCGGAGCAGTTTGCGAAGTCGGGATGTAAAACCTCTGTCAGCTTGGGATGTGAGATGCCGAGCCTCCTGCGGCCGATGGATGTCACACTTCCGACTTCAGAATTCTCGAGCGCGTGGCTCAGGGCGTATCCGCCAACCATTCCCGATGCGCCCACGATGACAAGGCGTGACTGGCCGGCCTGCGCGGCGTTCATGAAACCGCGCGCTCCTCTATCCAGTCGACGTATAGCTCGCGTTCCGCGAACAGCCACGCGCCGTCCATCTTTACAAATGTGTCCGTGTAGCGGAGAGCGGCGATCATCAGGCGCCGCTTTTCGCCGGCGATCGTGAGGTGATGGGGCATGCAATAAGTTTCCGCGGTGCCTTGGTCGCGCGTCAGCGTGAGGATTGTGGTCTGCCCAAGGAAGTGCATAGTCGCGGAGTACTGATTCAGATCGGCGAAGACCGGAGCGAGCGCCTCCCGCGAGTGTAGGTCTTGCGAGGGCGTTGCATCCTTTGCGTTCATGAACACGACGAAGTGAGTGTCCACGGTAAAGAGAGCCATCTGGCCTTTCGCATCGCGACGATCGGCGCAGTGCGCATACGCCTCGACGAGCTCTCGAATTGCGAGGCGATCCGCTGCTTCTTCGGGTGAGATGGTGACGTGTTTGCTCATGTGTTGTCTCCTCAGGCCTCTAGGATGGCACGCGTTTCGAGAAACGCTTCCATCCCGTATCCGGCAT
>DATBYF010000019.1:0-7326 GCA_036513895.1 Candidatus Acidiferrales bacterium
AGAAGACGTTTGGGGGCAATCATCCGGCGCTCGCGATGAGTTTGAATTTGCTGGGGGCGATTTATGACGATGAGGGTAGGTATGCGGATGCGGAGCCGTTGTTTCGGCGCGGGTTGGCGATTCGGGAGAAGGCGTTGGGGCCGGACAGTGCTGAGGTGGCGAAGAGTTTGAATAGTCTGGCGTTTGTTTATTACCACGAGGGCAGGTATGCGGATGCGGAGCCGCTTTTCAAGCGGGCACTGGCGATTCGGGAGAAGACGCTGGGGCCCGAGAATGCCGAAGTGGCGGTGACGCTGAATATGCTGGCGTCGGTGTATCAGAGGCGGGGGGAATTTGCGAAGGCGGAGACGCTTTTTAAGCGGAGCCTTCTAATTCGCGAGAAGATTCTGGCGCCGGACGATCCGGAATTGGCGCGGAGCCTGGTGAGCGTGGCGACGCTTTATCAGGAGCAGGGGAAATATGCGGAGGCGGAGCCGCTGCTGAGGCGCAGCTTGGCGATACGGGAGAAGGCGCTGGGGCCGGAGCATCCGGACGTGGCGGCGAGCTTGAACGCGCTGGCGCTGGTGTGCGAGCAGCAGGGCAAATATGCCGAAGCGGTGCCGCTCTACACGCGGAGCCTTCTAATTCGCGAGAAGGCGCTGGGGCCAGAGCATCCCGATGTAGCGAGGAGCTTGAGCAGCCTGGCGACGCTCTACGAAAAGCTGGGAGAGTATTCGGATGCGGAGCCGCTCTTCCAGCGCGCGTTGGCGATTCGCGAGAAAGCGCTGGGGCCGGAGCATCCCGACGTGGCGTCGAGCTTAAATAATCTGGCGCGGGATTATGAGAATCAGGGGAAGTACGCCGACGCGGAGCCACTTTTTAAGCGCAGCCTGGCGATTCGTGAAAAAGTTCTTGGGCATGACCATCCCGAGGTGGGTTTCAGCCTGAGCAATCTTGCGACGCTTTATTACGCTGAGGGGAATTCGGCGCAAGCGGAGGCTTACTTCGAGCCGGCGCTGCAAAATATATCCAAGCAATTTGAGAGCAGTTTCACGTACATGAGCGAGAAGGACCGGCTGGAATTTTTGAGCACGGTGCGGCCTACTTTTGATGCGTACATGAGTTTTTGTTTGGCGCGTTGCGCGGCGGATGCCGGGCTGGTGGGCTCGATGTACGACTTGCTGCTGTGGGAAAAGGGGATTGTGGGGACGAGCGTGGCGGCGCTGCGAGCGCAGGTGGCCGACGGCGGAGATGCGGAGGCCATGTCGATATTTGACCGGCTGGCGGGGGAAAAAAGCGAATCGGCGCGCCTCGCGAGCGCGCGGCCTGACGGATGGGAGCAATCGCAGAAGAAGATTGATGAGGAAGCGAATGATTTGGAGCAGCAACTGGCGCGGCGAGTGAGTTCGATCAGCGAGCAGCGGAGTGCGGCACACGCTTCGTGGCGCGACGTGCAGAAAAAGCTACAGGCGGGCGAAGCGGCGGTGGAAATTGTGCGGTTTCATTTCAATGATGGGAAGCACTGGACGAGGAGATTCAACTACGTCGCGCTGATTGTGACGGCGCAGAGCGAGGCTGCGCCGACGATGGTGGCGCTCGGCGATGCGAAAGATCTCGAGGGCGATCCGCTGCGCGACTACCGGATGCGCGTGGGGCTTCAAGCCAATGGCACGGCGAGAGGCGTGGCGGCTGAGCCGGTTGAGGAGAAAAGCGGAGCAGCGCCGAAGCTGAGTTTTTATGATGCGTTCTGGAAGCCGCTTGAGCCGGCGCTGAAAGGCGTGGAGCGAATTTATTTTTCGCCGGACGGCGTGTTGAACCAAGTGGCGCTCGGGGATGTTGCCGGCGGCGATGGGCAATTGCTGATGGAGAAGTACGACTTGAGAATTGTGTCGAGCACGAAAGATATTTTGCGGGCGCCGCGGAAAGCTTCTTCTAACGATACGGCTGTGCTGGTGGGGAATCCTGCGTTTGACCTCGATGAGGCGCAGGAGCGGGCGGCGATTGAATCTTTGCATGCGGCGGATGCGGCGGCGGCGCATGCGGCTGGTGGGCTGCGTGGGGAAACGGCGAGTTTGCGATCGCGCGATCTTGCGAGCGGGACGCTGAAGCCGCTGCCGGGGACGCAGGCTGAGGTGGAAGAAATTTCTTCGCTGCTCGAGAAAGAGCGTTGGCGGGTGCAGGTGTATACGCAGCAGAAAGCACTGAAAGAAGCGGTGATGGAAGTGAAAGGGCCGCGCGTGTTGCATCTGGCGACACATGGTTTTTTTGAGGCGGACGAGCAGAAGCCGGAGCAGAAGGTTGAACAGACGGGGAAAGCGCAGAGCGTTGCTGAGGACGGGCCGGCGGTATTGGAAGATCCGATGTTGCGGTCGGGGCTTTATTTTGCTGGAGCGAACCGGCGGCTTTCGGGGCAGGCTGAGCCTGTGGATTTGGATGATGGCGTATTGACGGCTTACGAGGCGAGCCAGATTGATTTGCAGGGGACTGAGTTGGTGGTGTTGAGCGCGTGCGAGACGGGGCTTGGTGAAGTGGCGGCGGGTGAGGGAGTCTTTGGATTGCGGCGGGCGCTGCAGGTGGCGGGGGCGGATTCGGTGTTGATTAGCATGTGGGCTGTGCCGGATAAGGAGACGCAGGAGTTGATGGCGCTGTTTTATGAGAAGTGGCTGGCGGGGAAAGACAAGCATGTGGCTTTGCGCGAGGCGCAGTTGGAGATGCGGGCGAAAGTGAAGGCGCGTTATGGCGAGGATCGGCCGCAGTATTGGGGCGCATTTGTGATTGTGGGGCAGTAAGAGAAAAGCTGCCGGACGAAACCCGGTCCGGCGCTACACGTAGTGTGGTGGCGCGGATTATTTGGCGTAGTCGTTTTTTACGACGGCGCCGCCTTTCATTACGAATTTTACGTGTTGGAGCGTGGTGACATCCTGTAACGGGTCGCCGTCTACGGCAATGATGTCGGCCCACTTGCCGGTGTCGATGGTGCCGATCTTGTCGGACCAGCCAAGCAGATCGGCATCGTTGATGGTTGCGGTCTGAATGGCTTGGAGCGGCGTCATTCCCAGGCTCACGTAGACGGCGAGCTCGTGGGCATTCAATCCGTGCGGATAAACCGCGGCATCGGTGCCCATGCCGATTTTTACTCCGGCGGCGATTGCCTTTCGGATGTTCCCCTTCGACATCTCGGAAACCATTTCCATTTTGTGGCGCGCGAATTCGGGTAAGTTTGCGCGGGCGGCGTTTTCGCGCTGCCAATCGATGAGATAGAGCGTGGGAACGAGGTAGGTGCCATTTTTCTTCAGCGTGGCGATGGCTTCATCATTCATCAAGTGGCCGTGCTCGACTGAATCAACACCGGCTTCGGAGGCCCAGATCACGCCCTGCGCGCCGTGAGCGTGGGCGGCAACTTTTCTGCCGAGCCTGTGAGCGTCGGCGACAATCGCTTTCATTTCTTCGAGCGTGTACTGCGCCGCGTTGGGATCATCGCCTTTGGAGAGGACGCCGCCGGTGGCGCAGATTTTGATGACGTCGGCGCCGTACTTGATGATTTCGCGCGTTTTGTGCTGAACATTTTCGACGCCGTCGGCTGCGCCTTCGCTGGAGGCGTGATATTCGAAGGGCAGGAAATCGTTGTCGCAATGGCCGCCGGTGATGCTGAGCGGGGGACCGCTCACGAGCATGCGAGGGCCGGGCACATCGCCGGCATTGATGGCGTCGCGGAGAGCAACGTCGCTATAGCCATGCGCGCCGACGTTGCGCACGGTGGTGATTCCGGCTTCCAGGGTGACGCGAGCATTGCGGGCCCCGATTAGGGCCTCGCGGGGAATAGAAATCGCGAGGGTCTCGTAACCGAAACTTGGGTTGAAAGTCAGATGCGTGTGCGCGTCGATGAGCCCTGGGAGAACGGTTGCGTGCGAAAGATCAATTACGGTATCGCTGGGAGAAGTTTTTAGATCGTCGGCGGGCACGACACTTGTGATCTTGTCTGCTTCGATCACAATTGCTCTGTTGGCGAGCGTAGTGCCGCTTTTCACGTCAAGTAAATGGCCGGCCTTGACGATTACGCGGTTCGACGATTGCTGCGCTGCGACAGCCGCGGACAACAGCAGAATCGCGACGACAAATCCCGGCAGCAAATTCCTCAGCGTCATTTTCATTGCGCACTCCTTATCGCCTGGATCGAAGGGATGAACTTCGCGAGGCAATATACCAGTGTTCGCGTGCGCGCTTCGTTCGTTTCGTGATTCCATTCGCGGCCGGGGTGGAACCGTTGCAGGACATGGTGAAAGCGACTACAATTCGTGACCGCGCGGGCTGCGCGAGTGCGAATGATGGTGGGTGGACGACGGGAGGGACGACGATGAAAAAGGTGAGTTTGCTGGTGGCGGCGGTTTTGTGCTTTCAGGCGCTCGTGTTTGCGCAGAGCCTAGCGCCCGCGGACCGCGATAGCGGCGTGAAGTATCTTGAGAAGACGCGGGACGGCGTGGTTGAGGCGGTGAAAGGGCTTTCGGAAGAGCAATTTAAATTCAAGCCGGCGGCGGATCGGTGGTCAGTGGCCGAGACGCTTGAGCATATCGCAAGGGCTGAGGATTACATTTTCGGGATTACTAGCGAGAAAGTGATGAAAGCGCCGGCCGGGGCGCCCGATCGCGATTACAAGAAAATTGACGCGATGGTTCTGGCGATGGTTCCGGATCGCTCGCATAAGGCGCAGGCGCCGCCTGAGCTTGTGCCGACGGGACGCTGGACGCCCGCGGAAACGCTCGATCATTTTTTGAAGAGCCGCGCGAAGACGATTGAATACATGAAGACGACGCCTGATTTGCGTGAGCATGTGGTGACTGACGATCCACTCGGGCAGCCGATGGATGGGTATGAATTTTTGTTGTTTATTGCGGCGCACAGCGAGCGGCATACGAAGCAGATATTGGAAGTGAAGGCGGATCCGAATTTTCCGAAGAAGTGAATGTGGCGGATCTGCCGCCACGGCTGAAAGCCCGTTGTCAGAGCGAAGGGACTTTCCGCTGGACTAAAGTCCAGCTCCCTGCTGAAGCACGGGGCTCCCACCAAAAAGCAATCGGCGCGCCGCGATTTAATCTTTTGCGCGGCGCGCCGAAACTGCGTTAAGCCTCTGCTAGTGCCGACTCGTTACTGTGGATACGTGGACGGAATTACCTGGCTGATTTTATGGATATCCCACGAGCCTAGTCCGGTGACGTAATCATATCCAGGGAGAGCGGTGTACAAGCCGTTTGCTCCTAGGGTGACGTCGTTGAAATCCGGGCTGGTTGCAGGAGGGCCGCTTGATGCGAGTTGATAAATCAATGGCGCGGCGAAGCCGAGTTTGTTTTTGTGCGCGCTCTCGATGCGGGCCCATGAGCCCATTGAGAGCGGCGATGACAGACTCGTTCCCCCGATGAGCGTGATGGTGCCGTCTACGACGACGTTCGCTGCGCAAATCGCAAGCTCAGAGCCACCGGCGCACATCGCGACATCCGGTACTCCGCGATCGCCAGCTTCTGCACTGGGCACGATTGGAAGAGTACCGCCGCCAGTGTAGCTCTGCCAGAATGGCGCCGTTTCAAAGTAGCTGATTCCGCCGCCACCTGCTTCCCATCCAGTTTCGAAATCGTAGGTGTAGTCGGCGTTCGAGAACATATTCGTCCCGCCGACAGCGATTACATACGGTGAGGACGCTGGATAAGCTGTATCCGGAGGGCCGGAGAGAGGCACGCCATTCGTCGCTTCGGCGGGGCAGGCAGAGCCGTTGTCGCCGGACGATGCGAACGGAGTGATGCCCTGCAATGCGGCTTCCGCGAACACTTCATCGTCTACCAGCATAGAACCGTCAATGTAAGCGTCGAATTCGCATTCACCGAAGGACATGTTGAACGCTTTTACTTTGTTCTGCGAGACGGCTTTGCTGACGGCCGCTGCGATGTCGGAATCGGTGAGAGATGTGGCGATGTAAAAATAGAGATGCGAGACTTGTTGTGCGATTCCGGTGGAGGTCTGGGAATCGAGATCCCATTCGTCGGCGCCGCTTGTGTCAGAGCTGGCGATACCGGCGTTCACGAGGGTGACGGGGACCTGGGGGAGGCTGTAAGTTTTCTCGTAGGTGCGGAGATCGGTGACCACTTGGGTGAGATCGCCTTCGGCGATGATGCCAACGGCCGTGGCTGATCCCGTGGAGAAACCTTTCGCGGCGCACGAAGTGTTGTCAGATGGACATGCTGCGTCATAGGCGATTTGATATTGCTGCGGCGTGTAGCTTTCGTTGCTGGTGTCTGGCACTGGGCACTCTGGCGGCGTGCATGGGACGGTCATCGGGCCGAGAGCTGGTTTGGTCAAATACGTATGGAGCGACGTGATGTTGTTCAGGCCGAGAACCGCGACGACGATACCTGAGAGCGAAGCGGGAACCTGGGCAGCCGTGGTGTTCAGAAATACGGTGGCGCCATTCGCCGAATATTGTTCGAGAGTCGTATTGAATGCTGCTGATGCGATGGCGGCCGTGCCGTCGGCTTCGACGAGCAGCTGATTGTCGTCAACCGCTACGTTTGTAAATCCTGCGCCTGAAAGGTAGCTTTCGACGGCTTGCACTTGCGCCGAAGTTGCTCCGAATTGCGCGACGAATTGCTGCAGCGTTAGAGATGTGCCATAGAGCGCGTTGCCGGGTGTCAGCATGGCCCGGAGTGTTGGCTGAATCTGATTAGCGTTCTGCGCCTGCAGGCCGACGACGACGTGGATCGGCGTCGAAGAGGCCAAAGGGCCGAGCGGCGCTGCGTTCTTGAGGTATTGAACTGGGAAAGCTTTGGTGGAGGTGGATGCCCAGGATTGGGCATTGGCTGCGGGCGCGACGCACACAAGGAGAAGCGCCAACACCGCTAGCGCTTCGACACACTTCGAGCTGGTATTCAAGACACGTCTCCTTTTATTTTCGATTTGAATTTGAATTAGGGGCCGGGCTCTGCTGCTAGTGGCGTATTACTCTGAGGAGCGGTTCAACTTTCAAACTAGCGTCACGCGAGCCGATTGGTATAAGGCATGAGACGTGCCAAATAGTCGCGACGCTAAGATGTTCTTTATGAGATAGATAGGGGCGAGATACAGGTTTCACCGTATTAGTATGTTTCTATTAGTTTTTACCAGTGCGCGTAAATTTTGCGGATTCGAACGATTACCTCATGACATTGACTGAGATCGAGTCTGCTTACTGTTGATATCGCGCCGGCGTCTTAACCTAGGAAGGCTTCACGAGACGGACGGCGAGTGCTCGCGACAGGATAGTGATTCAATGTTCGATTTGATCATTCAGGACATTCGTTATGCGGCGAGAACGCTGCGGCGCAG
>DATBYF010000020.1:0-16973 GCA_036513895.1 Candidatus Acidiferrales bacterium
GACGAAAGCTAGGGGAGCAAACAGGATTAGATACCCTGGTAGTCCTAGCCCTAAACCATCAGGACTTGGGGTTTGCCCTGTACGGGGCAAGTCCCGTAGCTAACGCGTTAAGTCCTGCGCCTGGGGAGTACGGTCGCAAGGCTGAAACTCAAAGGAATTGACGGGGGCCCGCACAAGCGGTGGAACATGTGGTTCAATTCGACGCAACGCGAAGAACCTTACCTGGGCTTGAACTGCTACTGACCAGCGGCAGAAACGTCGCCTTCTCGCAAGAGACAGTAGTAGAGGTGCTGCATGGCTGTCGTCAGCTCGTGCCGTGAGGTGTTGGGTTAAGTCCCGCAACGAGCGCAACCCTTACTCTTAGTTGCCACCCGCAAGGGGGAACTCTAAGAGGACTGCTCCGGATAACGGAGAGGAAGGTGGGGATGACGTCAAGTCAGCACGGCCTTTATGTCCAGGGCTACACACGTGTTACAATGCGCGGTACAAACCGTCGCGAACCCGCGAGGGGGAGCTAATCGGAGAAAACCGTGCTCAGTTCGGATTGCAGTCTGCAACTCGACTGCATGAAGCCGGAATCGCTAGTAATGGCGTATCAGAACGACGCCGTGAATACGTTCCCGGGCCTTGTACACACCGCCCGTCACATCACGAAAGTGGGTTGTACTAGAAGTCGCCAAGCTAACCGCAAGGAGGCAGGCGCCCAAGGTATGACTCATGATTGGGGTGAAGTCGTAACAAGGTAGCCGTAGGAGAACCTGCGGCTGGATCACCTCCTTTCTAAAAACAACATGGACAGCAACGCCTGTTTTGTACCAGGCACCTGCTGTCTACCCCGGCTCTCACGGGCTGGGGGAAAATGCTCGACTCACTCGAGCCAACGGGTTCTGGCAAGTTTCATCCGAAAGTCAAAGAGCATCTATAAAAATCAAAAGCCCCGCGACATTTAACGTGCCGCGGGGCTTTTTCTTTTCCTACTGGCATTTCTCGAGAACTCGAGGGTTTAACTTCCCCCCAGTACAAGCGAAAGACAAAAGGCCCCGCGATCTTCATCGCGGAGCCCTCATCCTTTCGATTTCGATTCCGTGCCGGGTTTGAGCTGCGAACCCGGCGTCGGCTTCGAGCTTCCAACCAGCCCAAGAGCTGCTAAAATCCTTACCGATTGTCGCGGTCCCTGCCGAAATCGAACAGCTCGAAGAGATCGCTAATGGCCGGACTGTTAAGCGGAACATACGGGTTGTGATATTCCGCCACTGGGTTCGGGAAATTGTCCCGGCTGCGGTCGGTCACAGGAGGCAGACTCCAGTTCCGCTCGATGAATTTGAGAATCGAGACGTGATCCGAATAGTCATGCGCGATGTGCCCGCCCCTTGCGTAGGGAGACACGACCAGGAAGATGATCCTCGTGCCATCGCCGAAGAAGTCGAGTGGCTGCACATAACCGGAGTCGTAATAGCCGCCGCCTTCGTCCTCGGTGATGAAGATCGCCGTGTCCTTCCACAAAGTTGGATTTGCTTGCACTGCATCAACGATCTTCTTTGTGAAACCTTCGAAGAGATTGAGTTTCGAGGACGCCGGATGGCCGTCGACGAGTCCGCTCGGCTTAACAATGGACACGGCTGGCAGCGTTCCATTCGCGATGTCGGCGTATAAATTCTCCGTATCCTGAATGTGAGCTGTCCGGACGGCCTCGTTCGCCATGATCGAAGTGTCGTACTGAAATGGATTACAAATGTTGCAGTACTCATCCGTGTTCGCTCCGATGGCTCCATAGTTGAGCTGATATGGGTCCGGAACGTAGTTATTCCACTGATCCCCGTAGTACTTCCACGAGATGTGCGCGGCGTTCAGGTCGTCGCCAATGCTGGGAACGGAAGACGGCGGAATGGTGAACACGGTGTTGTTCGGGTTTGTATCGGTAAACGCATTGTTGCCGTTTCCGAAGTAGCCTGGGTTGTAATTATTCAGCAAATAATAGTGACCCGACTGGCAGCGAGGATTGATTGGGCGGGGCAGGGACCGAAGATACTTCACAATTGGGGCCACTCCTGGCTGGCTTGAATCCGCGCAATCGGTATAGGATCCTCCGCCGTACGAGGGCGATCCGAACGAACCGCCGCCGTAGCCGTCCTCCGCGTACCAGTTGTTAGTGCCAGAGGCTGGATTCGGATTTTCAACTTCATCGACCACACCGGCGTTTGCCGTTCCGGGAACTACTTCCACATTATGAGGCGGAGGTATGGCGTTGCCTTTACCGTCGCTGAACCAGATCGCATCACCATGGCCGAACATGATGTGGTTCGCGCCGGTACCTCCATTTACGGACTGGTGGAAGTTGTCGCTCATCGCATATTCGTCAGCGAGCTTTTTGAAGTAGGGCACATCACCCTTCTGGACGTTATAGAAGCCCATAGCCGTCGATCCTTCACCCGTTGTCGTTGCACCGGCCGAATACTCGGTGCTGAAGGTTGCCGGCTGCGGCAGGCCGTTCGTGCCTGCGCCCACAGTAACTTCTACCCAGGGAAACAACTTGGAATCGCATCCGGAGGGTCTTTCTCGAGTGGCGTGCTCCAAGCTGCAATCCAATTGCTGCCACATCTGGTAGAAGCGATGGACTGGACTAGCGGCATAGTCGTTGTAAGTGAAGGTGTTCCCGTTGGTCAATTGAAACGGACCTGGCGGCAGTGAATTTACGTTCGTAATACGGATGTCCGGCGTTTTAGAAGTCTGACCGGTGCCTCCTGAGACCAAGTATTGGTAGTAACTCGACGGCAACCCATTTTCAGATTGCTCGGCGAGCGTCAGGCTGTCTCCAGTGACGTAGGAGTCTTTCGGACCGCCAACGAGCGGGGCCGGCAAGACCTGTTTCGGAAACGTTGTCTTGTCGGGGTTCAATAGAAAGGCGTCGGGCGCTTGGTCAAAAGCAGAGTTCTGCTCGGCCTTGCCGAAATTGGGGCCGGGCGTTCCGTCGGCATTCACGATGCCTTCCGAAAGCAGGTTCCAGACTTTCTGCCCGTCCTTCGGCACGTAGGTGGCGAATACGTGATCGAAGCTGCGGTTCTCGCCGATGATTACGATGACGTGCTTAATCGGCGTGCGGGTTTCCTTATCTCTATTTCTCTTACCTTCTGGTGCTTGTGCCTGGGCCGTACTAACGAGCGGACCACCCAATGAGAAC
Organism: Candidatus Acidiferrales bacterium; assembly: GCA_036513895.1. Lineage (GTDB taxonomy): Bacteria > Acidobacteriota > Terriglobia > Acidiferrales > UBA7541 > Palsa-147. The sequence goes on from DATBYF010000020.1 coordinate 3,179, forward strand.
TGGAACAGCACGAGCGAGGTAAGCGCAATTTTCAGATAGTGCGACGACTTAGAAACCATTCCCTTCAACGACATGCAGTCTCCTCCTGTGTCAAGCTTCGTTTGATTTCGCAAGTGAGTCGTGGCGTGTTCTGCTTGCGTCATGCTTATATGCGCTGATTGTTATTGGGAGGTGACGCGTATGTGAACGCTGAATTGATTTTGCGGCGAAATAACGGGCAAAACAAAATCCGAATGTTCGTGCGGGAAATTCGACCATGGTGATAAGCGTCGAGCGCTAAATGTGTTCCAGCATAATTTCGTTCAAACATCGCCAGTAGCAAAAAAAGTTTTGTGACATTTTCGTTTACGCCAACGAACGGCAGCTACTGTGCCGCCTGCGGTTGTCTGTCCGAAACTGGGTGAACTTTAGAGTTATCAGCGGGTTCGACTCGAATGAGTCCCATCATCCCGCCATCCTCGTGCTCGAGAAGGTGACAGTGGTACGGAAATGTTCCGACAACACTCGGATCGCGGAAGTCCATCCGCAATCTGACGCTCGGATATTCAAGGGCCCTGCCATTAAAGTAGGGCACATTGACGGTATCGCGGAGAAACGGTTCATTGACAGGTTTCCCGAGATAATCGAGCAGCATGAAGTGTATTTGATGAATGTGGAAGGCATGCAGTTCGTTCGAACGGTTTTCGATGATCCAATCTTCCACTGTTCCCTGCTTGGCATTAATGTTCGGTATGCCGGCTTGTGGATCGAAAGGCGTAGGTGTCTGGCCATCGACTGTGATGTAGAAAGTGGTGGCGCTGTTGGGATTATTCGGATCGAGCAGCTTCTCCGAAAAGTACAATCTGCGCGTCCGCGCAGGAGTCGCGTTTCCCAGCCATGCTAGTTGAGAAGGCGGGAGGGGCGTGGGCGACGCAGAGAGCTTTGAATGCAGTGGGATCGCGTTTTCCGAGGATCTAATTGTGGCAATTGCGCGATTGGGATCGTTCTCTCCACCCGCTCCGGTGTCTACCGTTCGAGTCACAAAAAGCCCTGAAACGCCTGCAGGAGGACCCTTGACAATGAATTCTACTCGAGCGCCCGGAGGCACTCCAAGGTGAGTCTGCCAATACACGAAGTCGCCCATTGCGCGGTCCTCATTTATAGGCACGCCATCCAGAGCGACGAGGCCGAGCTTTTGCGGCGCGCGTCCAAATAACACCGCCAAATTCAGGTACGTAATCGCCGAGGCGTTCAGCACGCGCCATAGTTGAATCTCGTCCGGTTTCATCTCGATCACAGCAGGGGGATAGTCGGGATAAGGGACAGGAACGAAATTGATCGATAGATCCTTCGCCGGCTGCCCGAAGCCCGTGCCGTTGTTGGCGGCATCTCCATCGCGATCAATAAGCATTTTAGGCAGCACGGGCTCCGACTTTGACGGCGGGGCATTCGGGTTCATCAAGTTTTGATCGCGAATGATCAGCACTCGCTCCGGCAAACCCGCGACGGCTTTATTCGCACGCTCGATTCCTTCCACGATTAAAGCTCCTGAAGCACCACCGAGCACTTGAGCTTTGGTGACGCCGTGGATGTGCGGGTGATACCAGTACAAGCCAGGAGGCTGATCCTTGGGTATCCGAAAGCGATACTCGAACGGCTGGTCAGACGGCTCTATGGAAGTGTTGAGCACATCGTCTTGATGACAGACAGGCGGAATCGAGAGCCCATGAAAATGGACATTTGTGGAATCCACTGTCATTTCACGGCTTGCGCACGATTCAGTCGATGCGGCTCCCTTCGGTCCCATCACCATTGCCGGTGCCGCGGGCTTTGATGATGCCGGTATATCGTTTTTCAGGGTAAGTATCAGCAGATCACCCGGATTCACGCGCAGTGTCGGAGCCTCGCTACCGTCCGGAGCGATATAACAAAAGCGCGTGTTTCCGTTGGGCTCCGAAGATTTCCGGAATGTCAGTTCGACTTTGAGAACACCGTTGCGGCTGCGCAAGTCTTTGGGCTCAAGAATCGTGCTTCCGACAGTTGGGCGCCGGCAATCCTGGCTCGCAGATGATTGCGCTCGAACAAAATTCGGCATGAGGAGAAGTATTGCGGTGCCGAAGATCAGTTTGATTAAGGAAGGCATGACCACATCCGGTTCGATTGCGATTCAGAAGTGCTTTCGATTCCACGCAGCAAGGCTTGAAGAAGAACTCTGCGTAATCCGCCATTTTGGACTCGAAATGTTAGAGCAAGGTTAACGCAGTGTTATGCGCTATTCACATTTCAGGTCCATAAAACGCGTTCGCGACAGGCAACTTCGAAGACTGCTGATGGGTGGTCATTTTAGAGTAAGCCTAGCGCCGGCGGAGTGCGGCCGATTTTGCTCGCACATCCGCCGACTAGATGTCGCTCGATTTATGAATCGTCTTGAGGCGCCACGTTATTTTCCTTCGGGGCCCGGCACCCAGAGATTCTCAGGCGCTGAGATTTCGACACCCGAGACCTCGGTCCTGACACGAATTCGACGCAGGTTGCCCTTTTTTCCAGGCGTCGCGAGCGCTGTAAGCCAAAATTGATGCTTCAAGACAGTTGAAAGCTGCTGCAGGAATGGCGCGTAGGCAATAGGCGTGGACAATCCCTGGAAAAACGACTCTCCTCCTGTCTCTTCGGAAAGCCGCGACAAATTACTCTGCCCCAGATTCACGCGGAAAAGGTTGCGGCCAGGGAGCCCGACGCCCCGAGCGTAAATCGTGTGAATGATGAAACCGGTCTTTTGCGCGCGGTCGATGTCTGCTACGAGATCGGGACTTTCCGGAATGTCTCCGCGGAAGCGGTCATTCCCGTCTGCCACGAGAAGCATTTCCTTCCGCGAGCTTGTTGACGGCCAGCGCTTCATCAAATCGTTGAGAGAAAGATAATCGCTGGCGTACGCAGCCACGCGCCCGAACGGAAGTCGCAGCGCCTTCGCAGCCGCTTCATGGTCCGCCGTGAAATCCTGCGCGACCGTCACCGTGCCGTTCGACGCATAGAACAAACCGACGCGCGTCGAAGGCGGCATCTCGCGGATGAAGTCCTTGATATCGTTGAATTGCAGTCCGATATCGGAATTCAGTTCGTCGTCGATAACGATAGCAAAATCGAGAGATCCGCGATCCCCCTGAGCCGGAGTCCATTCGCTGACGGTGAGCTTGTTCTTGCCGTCATAAACTTGAATATCATCGCGGCTTACGGCCGGCGGCTCCGAGAAATTCTTTCCCAGTACCGTAACAACTGTGCGCACGGGAACCGTTGCTGAAGGATTTTCCTGTTGTGCGTGAAGTGAGCCCGGTGCCGTGATTAACAACAAAACCGTTATGAGAAGTAGCGTGGTCCCAGCCATGATCTTTTTCATATATTCCTCAATTCGTCCGATAGTTAGTCGTCTGTTAACTGTCCGCTCTAATTATTGGACGCTGAAGGTGTTCTCGGAGTTGCAAATTCCACAATTTCCGGACTCTTAGGGATTTTCGCGGATGCAAGGGGGTGTCACTGACAGCGACCGTGTTCAAGATACTTAGGTGCAGGGCGCATCCACGGCAGCCATCTGCTAGAATCTCGCCGTTCTTTCGCGAGGTGGATAGCTATGCGTAGGATATTCAGATCGAGCGTGGCACTGATCGTGTTTGTCTTCTCCCTGATTTTAGCTGGAACCGGAGCTCGGGGCCAAAGCGCATCTCTAGGTGTGCCCACGGCCGCGACACGGGCGGCGGCGCAGGCCGCCCCGACACAGACTCCGAAAATGGCCGAGCAGGTTTTCAAGAACATTCAAGTGCTGAAGGGTGTTCCGGCGGACCAGGTTATACCGGCGATGCAATTCATCGCCGCATCGTTGGGAGTCGAATGCGAGTTCTGCCACGTCAGGAACGCGTTCGAGAAAGACGACAAAGACGAGAAAGTCACTGCGCGAAAGATGATGCAGATGATGTTCACCGCGAACAAAGAAACGTTTGAAGGAAAGCGCGAGGTTACTTGTTACACCTGCCACCGCGGCTCGACTGAGCCTGTTGGAACGCCGTTGATTCCCGAGACTGAACCAAAGGCGGCGACCGAAGTGACCGCTTCACCTTCCGAGAATTTGCCGAAGGCCGATCAGCTTGTTGATAAGTACTCGCAAGCGCTCGGCGATAAGGACGCAATTCAAAAAATAACGAGTCGCGTGGAGAAGGGCACGCTCGTGGCCGGCGAGATGAAGGCGCCGGTGGATATTTACGCCAAAGCCCCGGACAAGCGCATCGCGATCGTGCACATGCCCGCCGGCGATAGCAGCACGGCGTTCGACGGCCATGTGGGCTGGCTCGGCGCGCCGGGACGCCCGGCTCGCGAAATGTCCGCGGCGGAGTCCGACAGCGTGCGTATGGATGCAGAGCTTTTTTTCGGGGCAGACTTGAGACAGCTATTTCAATCGTTCCGCGTGAAGAGCGAGAAAAAGATCGGCGATCGCGATGTTTATGAGGTTTCGGCCTTGAACGAAGGAAAGCCGCCGGTGACGCTTTATTTCGACGCGCAATCGGGCTTGCTCGTCCGCGTGATGCGCTACCTTGACACGCCGCTCGGCAGCAATCCGACGCAAATTGATTTCGCGGATTATCGCGATTTCGGCGGAGTGAAGGTGCCTTACCGCTGGACCATAGCGCGCCCGAGCGGCCGATTTACGATCCAAATTGAAGAGCTTCATCAAAATGTTGCGGTAGACGACGCGAAATTTGTGATGCCGCCACCACCGGTGCCAGCAGGACAAAAATCACCGTGAAGATCGAGTAGCGCAGACCAGATTGGAAGTATTGCGCGCAGATGGATTGCAGGTTTGAGCGAACGTGGCCTATTGCATTACGGGATTTTCGCTCGGAGTCAACGTCCGCGAGAAGCGCGGGAATTTAATTAGAAACACAGTGCCTGAATCGGAGGTGCGTTCGATTTCAACGGTGCCGTCGTGGTCATGAATAATTTTCTTGACGATCGCGAGTCCCAAACCCGTGCCGCTTGGCTTTCCCGAGCTAATGAAAGGGTCGAACAGCGTCGCGCGAATGGTATCTGGAATCCCAGTGCCATTATCCGTGACGCGGATCTCAAAAGCCTCCGCCGTCGAATGAATATCAATCCGAATCTGGCCTTGCCCCGGTACCGTAGATTCGCAAGCATTCAAGACAAGATTAAAAAACGCGCGTTCGATCTTTTTCGCATCGAACACGCCTTCCATGTCGCCGGTAGTGCTGACGGCAATATTGCGGTTACGGAGCTCGGGACGGGTGAGCACGGCGTCAATCGCGCGACGCACAGCCTGGTCCATGAACGCGGGGGATGATGAAATCGAGCTGTCCTCGCGTGCCAATTCACGCAGCGAGTCGAGTAAATCCGTCATTTGTTCCGACGCGATTTTGATCTCGTGGTAAATCTCATCGCGATCGAGCTTCAACTTTTCTGCGTCATACAGGAATTCGGCGTTCGCTACCACGGCCGCAAGCGAATGACGTAAATCATGAGAGATCGAGCTTGCCGCACGGCCGAGCGCGGAGACTCGCTCCGCCGCCGCCCATCGCCGCTGCGACTCGAGAAGCTCACTGCGCATGGTGGCGAAAGCCTCGCCGAGTTCAGCCACCTCGCTGCTGCCGCTAGGCTTAATCGAATATGTATAGTTTCCAGTTGCCAGGGCGCGGACGCCAGAAACGAGGTTGTCGAGCGGCCGCGTGATCGTGCGCGAAAAAATACTGAGAAGAAGCGCTGCCAATATCACCGCGGAAATTCCGACAGCCGATATCGTGGTATTGAGCTGGCGGATGAAATGGCTCACCGGCTCGAGGGACATCAGCACGTAGCATTGAACCGGCGTGCCGGGCGCGCGATGGATGAAAACAGATCCAGCCTCGTACTCATTTCCGTTGAGCGTCAGTTCGCGCGGCAACGCGGATCGGAATTTGTCGGCAGCCATCCAAGTCTGGAGTTCGGCTTGTTCACCGAGAGAAAGCGTGGACGCGATGACGTTCGTGCCGGTGGTCAACGCGACTTGGCTCTCAGCCACGGCGGCGAGTTGCTCGGCTACGGCAGTGTCCACCTGGTATCCTAGCGCCACAACTCCGAGCTGCTGCGAATCGCTTCCACTTCCGGCCTGGATAGAATGCAGAAACACTTGGTATAGCTGACCGTTGGCATACCACCACGCGGCGTCTTCGCCTTGATCGAGCGAGCGTTTTAGGTCAATTTCGGCCTGGTCTTTATCGAAGCCCGGACGCCTCACGTGCATGCCCAACAGTCGCCCGTCTGAGTCAGCAAGGAGAAAGAGGTCGCTGCCGCCCAGCCTCCAAAATGCTTCCGAGGCGTCCTGGATGGTGGGCGCGTGCTCCGTAGTCATCAGCGCTTTCAGCGTGGGCAGTGAAGCCAGCATGGCCGCGCTGCGCGCCAATTGCTGCTCGCGTTGATGCTGGACACTTTCGAATGCCCGAATCGAAGCGTCGGTGCTGACGCGCATTTGCTGCGTGATTTCGGAGCGAAGCGTGTGCCGGATCACCAGCACAATCGTCCACGTGAGCCCGCAAATGATCAGCAGGCCTGAAATCAAGAGCTGCGTCCTTAGCCGCAATCGCGACATATTTCCTTACGAATCGTCCTTATTTCTTCGCTGCCGCGGCCGTGCCGGTTGCCACGAATTTGTATCCGGTGCCGTGAAGCGTCAAAAAGAACCGCGGGTTAGTGGGATCGGGCTCCAGCTTCTGCCGCAGGCGCAGAATGTGATTGTCCACAGTTCGCGTGGTCGGATAGTTGTCGTATCCCCAGACTTCATTCAAAAGTTCCTGCCGCGAGATGACGCGACCTGGCGCTCCGGCAAAAAATTTGAGCAGCTTGAATTCCTGGGACGTCAGCGAAATCGGCTTTCCCGCGCGCGATCCCTCCATGCTCGTAAAATCGATTTGAACGTCGGCGAAATGGAGAACGTCGTGGCTGGCGCTGGACGTCTCGGCGGCTGCAGCCCGATGAACGCCGGATTTGCCGCGCCGCATCGCGCGGCGCACGCGCGCCAGCAATTCCTTGGGGCTAAATGGTTTGGTAACGTAATCGTCGGCACCGAGTTCGAGCAGCAGCACTTTGTCTTCTACATCGGCGTTTGCGCTCAAAATTACAATCGGCACCGACGAGGTATGTGCTTTGAACGCGCGGCACAGCTCCTTGCCGGGCAATCGCGGCAATTTGAGATCGAGCACGACGACGCTAGGCGTCTCGTTCTGAAAACTTTCGAGGCCGGCGACGCCATCCGCCGCAATACGTACTTGCAAACCGTCGGACTCAAACAATCGCTGCAGCGTACGCTGCATCGGCCGGCTGTCTTCAACTACTAACACCGTATCCATCGAATCTCCTTCAACCCCTTAAACTTCTCGCCTTCGAGTTCACGCACGTTCCGTCGAATCGGCCGCGGCTGAGCTCAATAAATGACCGTCTGATCCGCGGGATCGTAGTCCTGTCCATATTTATTGGTATGTTTCATCGGGTCTTGCTTCACCGCGGAGATCAAGACCGCCGGCAGCACCCGATTGCCGTCGCGGATTTCTACCCTGCGGTCAAGCGCGTCGAGGCTCTTCGGCGCTGCATTCTCATACCAGACGTGCAGATCGTATCTTCCCGAGGGCACATCCGCGATTGAAACTCTTCCTGTCTGGTCCGAAATTCCGAAGTATTCCGAATCCACGGCCAGCACCACAGCGTGCATTTGTGGATGAATATTGCAGAAGATGTACGAGGGACCAGGCCGGTCAAACACGACTTGCTTCCGCGATCCGGCTTCATATAACCCGAGATCGAATCGCTTTCCTCGATAAAGCGAAAATACGTTGTGGAACCACGGATCGTAATTCGGAAAATCCACGGCCGTTCCGACGGGAACCACGAGCATGTTCGGTTGAAATGATTTGTTGCGCTGGGCCATCTGGTATTTGTGTTGCTGAGCGCCGGCGGCTCGCAGCCCTGCACTGCCATCGAGCGGAACGAGCCAGAACACTACCTTCGATGCGTCCGGCACTGGAGCGTGCGATTTCGCGAGAATCAAGGTGACGCGACCCTGCACTCCTTGCGCGGATTCGTCTGACTTTTCGGCTGTTTGTGCGGCGGAGCCGCCGACTACAAGCGCCAAAGCAAAGACGAAGGCCAGCAGGAGGTCGCGACAGATACGTGAGCATTTCAGTCTCAAATTGGATCTTCCAATTAAAACAAGTATCCCGCGGACAGCCCGAACTGATTCGCTACCGCCGGAGCGCCTGTAAGGGGGTACGTTCTTAGCCGCCGGAATTCAGGCGAGAGCAATAAATTGGATCGCGGCCTGAAAATATAATTCGCGAGAAACATCTGATTTCTCGGAGAGAGATATGAGACTTGCGAATTCACATCTCCGAGTTGGCGCATCTCACTCGAATCGCGGCCGCCCATCCCAACCGCTGCATTAAATTCACTCCGCGAATTCAATTTGTATTTCAATTGCGTCCAACCGCCAAACATCGTGATTTGCTCCAGGTTCGCCGCAACCGGAACGCCGAAACTGTAATATTCCGCTGTAGTCGGAATCGTCGGGACTCCACCGAACCCGTCGAGGCCCCTACCTACAAAAATCTGCCCACTGAGTTCGAGGAGCCTCTGGTTATTGAGCTCGAGCCTCCGGAGAATGGGAAATTTCCAATCTCCGACCGCGCCCCAACCTGAGACACCGACGTTATCTTGATACGTCTGCGGCGAGAAAATTCCTGACACGCCGAAAGACATAGGCTGATTTTCATCTCTCCCATTCGCGGAAACACGAACTGCGTACGTCGGCTGGCGCGAGCTTTCTCCGGGGGATGGAGTGCGCTGCCCCGCGACTTCATCGGAATAAACCGGCACGTCAATAAAGCCAGCTTCCACTTTAATTTGAGAGAAGTTCGTATCAAAGCGATGTTCGACGCGGATCGTCGGCGCCCATGCCCACAAATTGCCGGATGCCGCAAATGCGGGCTCCGCGACAGTTAAATAAGTTGTTGGCATGTTAGGTGAAAAGAAAGGAACATCCAGGCCAGCCACAACGGACGTATTCGTCCAGTCGAATCGAATCCTGGCGACTCGTAAGCGCATCAGTCCGGAAGTCTCGGAACCGTATCCAGCCGGCAAGCCGCCGAAGAAATCCATTTGGAGATTGGCACTCGTGCGGGCGCCGAAGACGTCCGGACCCAATCCGCTTAGCCCCATGGTCGTTTGCCGCAAAGAGGCGCCGACGCTACCGGGTGCTGCGCCGGGTGGAGTAGGTGTCGCGACGCTTGGGACGTCAGTGTTGTCTACCTGTCCGGAAACGCCGGACAAATTGAGGAGAACCAGACCAGAGAGCTTTATTCGGTACCTCGAAGCGCTTCCGACTTTGTCCTGCTCCAGTTCAGCCACACGGGCGTTTACGATCTGCCAATCATCCGCGCCAATCTGTGCCGGACGTTCTTCGCCGGACGACGACGGGGACTGCGCGGGCTGAGGAGCGGTGTCCGCCGCGACAATGGGCTGGCCACCTTCCTTCTTCAGCAACTGTTCCAGCATGCCCCGCAATTCACGGATTTCCGCGCGTGACTCTGAGAGTTCCACTCGCGTCTGGTCGAGCGAATCCGTGAGCGCGCGGAGCCTGGTATCCAAGTCAGCTTGAGTTCCGGCTTGCGCCGGCGCAGCGACGGATTGGGCGCGTGCCGTTTGCAATCCGGCAAGAAGAAGGCAAATAAGAACATAACCACATGCTCGCATCGTGCCCTTAGCGATAAAAGCCATGGCTTCTTCCCCTTTCTGTAATGCGTAGGCATTTGACGAATTTCAGTGACAAAAGATGCGCGTATCCTACGGAAAATTTGGCTGTTCCAACCAAAACACATAAAGGTCGTCTTCTCGGATGCATTCCACTTCGAATGATGGCCATCGAAATCGTTCGACATGTTCACGCTAAAACCACAGCAGGGACACGATTCGGGGTGCTTTTCTTCTACACGTGATTTGAAAAAGAGTCACTACCAAAATTGACCAAATCAGCCGATTGGCGCGCATCGAAGTGACACTGATTTCACAAGTTGTTTACAACTTGCGGACATACCAACCATGCCTGGCTTGGTCTAATGTGCGCGTAAGAGATCGAGAACCGGCGCTGTCTCGTAAGAAGTCCGCCCTCGAGGCAGCGCCGAGTTTTCGATTCATGATGTAGCGGCGATCCCAGTCGGCCGATCTTGCAGCCACGAAGCATCGCCTCTACCCGGCCCATCTGCGATTGTCCCCCGCAGCAATTCAATAGAGGAGTGTGTAAATGACGATGCAGACTTTTCTCAAATTCCTTAGACTTTCCCTTTCCGCCGTTCTTGCACTCGCGATTACAGCATCGCCCGTGCTCGCAGTGGGCAACACGCCTATTCTCGACAGTCTCACAACAATCAGCACGGTCGCGTCTACCGTTCCCGGAAACGGAGACGTCAATCCCTACGGAATGATCGTCGTTCCGAAGTCTGTCGGTAGCTTGATTGCTGGCCACATTCTCGTCAGCAATTTCAATAACAGCATGAACCTGCAAGGCACCGGCACTACCATCATGGACATGGCGCCCGATGGATCGTCGGTCAACGTTTTCGCTCAGATTGATCCGACGACACTTCCAGGTTCTTGTCCCGGTGGCGTGGGCTTGACCACGGCGCTGGTGATACTGCAGTCGGGTTGGGTGGTCGTCGGCAGTCTACCGACCTCCGACGGCACGTCGGCGACGGCACACGCTGGCTGTCTTATAGTTCTCGACAGCAACGGCAGCGTTGCAGAGACGATCTCGGGATCGCTAATCAACGGGCCGTGGGATATGACTTCGTTCGAAATTGGCAATCAGGCCGCACTCTTCGTCACGAATGTTCTCAACGGCACCGTCTCAGCTGGTGGCGCCGTCGTTAACGAGGGCACCGTCGTTCGCGTAAACCTGAGAGTTTCCGAGAACGAAGCGCCGGTGGTCGAGGCTATGACGGTGATCGCCTCCGGATTTGGTGAGCGCACTGATCCGGCCGCTCTGGTCGTCGGACCGACCGGCGTCGCCTTGAGCGCACAGTGCAATCCGTTTGACGAAAAGGATTGCGCCAAGGGCGCCAGCTTTCCATTTGAGCGCGCGCTCTACGTAGCAGACACCGTCAACAATCGCATCGCAGTGATTCCAGCTCCGCTTCTCCGCAACACCTCTGCCGGCAAGGGAGTCACTCTGACCACAGGAGGAACGTTAAATGCACCGTTGGGTCTCGTCGTAGCTCCGAATGGCCACCTCATTACGGTCAACGGAGACGACGGATTCGCCACGGAGATCACCGCGAAGGGCACACAGGTCGCGAGTGAACTACTCGATAGCAGCGGCGGTCCGCCACCGGGGAATGGCGCATTGTTCGGCTTGGTATTCGACGGCGCCGGCAAACTATTCTTTGTTGACGACGCAACCAACACACTGAACCTTTTGAACTGAGGCAGGGCAATATCGCAGCGATGGCGGACTCATGTTTGAGTCCGCTGCCGCCTGCGAAGCAGAGGAGCGTACGCTCTCGACCAGCGATATTTGGCCGACTGCGAAGATTCAAGTAGAAACGCATAGCAGCGATGAATCATGGGGCGGTGCGCAGCTCGGCCATGTGGCCAACTGCAGCATCAAGATTTCTTTCGAGAAAGTTATCGCGATTCGAAAAAAATTTGAAATCAGGAGATCCCTATGATTCGCAGCACCATGATGGCAATCGTTCTTACAGTTTTGGTGATTGCAGGCGCACCTCCATTGGTTCACGCCCAGGGCGCCTTCACTCAAACTGGAAATTTGATCACTCCACGCTCGCTCCATTCCGCCATACTTCTTTCAAATGGCGAGGTGCTGGTGGCGGGCGGAAAATCCACCACCGGCTCCGCTCTCTCCAGCGCTGAACTCTATAACCCAGCCACGGGAAAATGGAGCGCAACCGGAAGCATGATGACCCCCCGCTACTCACACAGTGCCACCCTGCTATTGAATGGCGAAGTGCTGGTCGCCGGCGGAATACTGAGTCTGGATGAATCAACCGGGCTCTATGTATGCACAGCGACTGCCGAGCTTTACAACCCGTCCACTGGCAAATGGACGGCAACGGGCAGCCTTCCGGAAACGCGCTGCGCGCATTCGGCCGCATTACTTGAAAGTGGCAGCGTGCTATCCGCTGGCGGTGGACAAGCAAATTATCCCGATACCGCCGCATTCCTCTACAGCCCCGCCTCAGGAACTTGGGCATCCACTGGCAGTACGATTGATCCGACACTTTCTTCGGGCGTCGCAGTTTTGCAAAGCGGTGAGGTCCTGCTAGTGGGGGCTGCGGCGAATCTGACAAACTCAGCCGAGCTCTACCTCAATGGCCACTGGACGCTGACGGGAAATATGGAATTTACTCACTCGCTCGCGATAACACTCGCGAACGGCAACGTCCTGGCCTACGGCGGAAGACTCGCGTCTTATGTCGCCGAGATCTACATCACGGCCGCCGGCAGCTGGAAAACAACCAAAAATTTTGGCGTGTCGCCTCCAGCCGGCACTCTGACGTTATTGCAATCAGGTGACGTTTTAGAAGCAGCTGGCGCCAACGAATACAGTCTCACCGCCAGTTCCAGCCTCTACAATCCGGCAACGAATGCATGGACGCGGGGTCCTAATCTAATTAACGCCCGTAAATTTCATAGCGCCACGCTGCTGTCGAATGGGCAGGTACTGGTAGTCGGCGGAGCCAACAACACGAGCGTGGCAATCGCGAGCACTGAACTTTATGCGCCCTAGGAACGTCCGCGATCAAAACGAAGATGGGAATCCGGTGGTGCAAAGCGGCCCTGCGACTCGCGTCGAATATTATCGCGCGACGTCGCAGGACTGCGGGACAAGCAGAGTTTCGCCGGGATAAATGAGATCGATCGTCTGAAGTTGCGGGTTGGCTTGCGCAATGCAAGGGAACGCGCGTCCATTTCCAAGTTCAGCCTGCGCGACGCTCGAGAGCGTGTCGCCCGGGCGCACGACAACCTCTTTTGAGCTAGCCGAATCATTTGCAATTAATCGAAGCCATTCGCCGGTGCGGATCAAGTTTGGATCCGAGATTTCGGGATTGACTGCTGCAATCTCGCGCCAGCGCGCGCCATTTCCAAAAACGCGCGCGGCAATCTTCCAGAGCGAGTCCCCGGCCGCGACGCGAACTTGCGCGGGCGAGTTCGCGCTCAGTTTCTGTTCCACGGGCGCGGGAATGGGCTGTTTTTGGTGAGTGTTACCGAGAGTGAAATCATTCGTCTTGGGCCGCGGCTTCTTCGCTTTTCGGGCCTTCATCGCAGACAGTATTGACATACGGTCGGGCGGCAGATCGGCAAATGTTGCGATGACCGGGAACTTTACGATCGGCAATGGCAGATTCAGCACATCGGATTTTTCGGGTGCTGTCGCGTTGGGATCTGCTGGCGCGGCATTGGGATTCATAGCGGCTTCCAATTCCAACGTCATGGCATTTCGCCGTGCCGCCAGCATCCGCTCTTTGTCGGCGGGCAGGAGAATTTGGGCACGCTTCAAATCTTCGTTGGTGTAGACGTGACTCGAGTGACGCCCGAGGTTGTGCTTCCGGTCGCGCTCTTGCCGCGCAGCGCTGCCGAGATCTTGCGCGAAGATCGGCCCCGCAGAAAGTAGTAGTCCCGCCACGAGTGCGCTAAGTAGAAGCCCGCGTTTCTTTGTCGCTGTCATAGTGTTTTACCCGGCTGTTTCGCCTATCCCCTTAGATTGACTCCATCTAATCAG
>DATBYF010000021.1:0-16922 GCA_036513895.1 Candidatus Acidiferrales bacterium
ATGCGATTCGAGAAAAGCACGACCCCAAGCGCAGTATTTTTAGGCTTTGCACTTTTTTTATTGACGCCCGGCTTGAATGCACCTCTCACCACTCCGGTTTCCGGAGGCTCGCTTTCTGCGACAAATCTGCAAGCGGCATCAGGGCTAGCTACTCCCAACCCGAACTTGAAGGGTAAGCCACTCAAAACCTGGGAGTGTGTCTCAAGTTGGTACGGTGAAGACTTTGACGGGCACCAGACAGCCAACGGCGAGACCTACGACATGTACGCCGTAACGGCAGCCCACCCCTCCCTACCTCTCGGCTCCATCGTCCGGGTATCGAACCCGAAGAACCACAGGAGCCTTATCGTTAGGATTAACGATCGCGGTCCTTATGTGGACGGCCGTGGCCTGGACGTGTCATACGAAGTAGCTCGCCGGCTCGGCTTCGACCAGAGCGGACTCGCCAAAGTCCGGCTGGAACTCCTCGAGGTGCCGATACGACCCGCTTCCACTCATCCCGAATAGTCGTCGCACTGGATGTTGATCGTGCCAGGGACGCGTGTGCCCTGGCGCGGCAACTCCGTGGTGTGGTCGGGATGCTGAAGGTGGGGAGCCGGCTATTTACAGCAGAGGGGCCACCCGTAGTCCGGCAGTTGACGCTGATGGGGTACGAGATATTTCTCGACCTCAAGTTTCACGACATTCCCAGCACCGTTTCTGGTGCGGTGGCCTCCGCGGTGAAGCTTAAGGGCGTGTGTTTGCTCACACTGCATACGCTCGGCGGGACCGAAGTGCTGGAGGCCGCGGTGAAGGCTGCACATAAGGTGAAGAACCCGCCGGCGCTGCTCGGGGTAACTGTTCTGACCAGCCATGATGCTTCATCTCTCAAACGTGCCGGAATTGCGGGAACACCTGCAGCTGCGGCGCTGAGGCTTGCGCGAATTGCCAAGGCGACCGGATGCGACGGCGTTGTCGCTTCTCCGCAAGAAGTGCAAGCGGTTCGGCGCGCATTTGGGCCTAAATTCCTGATTGTGGTTCCGGGGATTCGTCCCGCGCATTCCGAGTCGGACGATCAGAGCCGCGTTGCGACTCCCTCGGCGGCGATACGCTGCGGCGCGGATTATCTCGTGATTGGCCGGCCGATTACCGGGGCGTCCGACCCACGAAAAGCTGCGACTCAGATTAATGGCGAGATTGCCGCGGCGCTTGCATCCATCGGAACACGAGCGTAGATAGCGCCAAGTCTTCAGCAAATGCAGATCCCTCACACCGTTCGGGAAGACCCTTTTTTCGTCCGCAATAGGCACCTGCTCGTTGCTCCGATCGCCGGCTATTGACAAAGGACTGAATAGGGTTCATTTTTGCCGGTCGCTGGTCCTGCCTGCGGAGGTTCCGACGGATTTGATTCGTATTTTCTGTCTCAGGATTTTGTTTCTGCCGTTCCTTGCAGTATTGATCGTCTCACCCGTTTTCCGGGCACAGGCGCCGCCACAGGATTATCTGGTTTACGTGGTTTGCGAATCGGCGGATAAGTTGGTTCGGCTGCGATTCACTCCGAGCGCTTCGGAGACGGCTACTGCGAAAATCGACCACGAAGCAAAAGTTGGTCTGATGCCGACTGACATTAACGGCCCGCACGGGATCGCTATCTCTCCGGACCGCCAATACGTATATGTGTCCGTAGGACATGGGCTGCCGTATGGCTCGGTCTGGAAGTTCAAGGCGGGCTCGGACGATATGATACGGTTCACCTCGCTCGGTCTTTTTCCGGCCACAACCGATATCACGCACGACGGCAAGTTTATCTACGTTGCGAATGCTAATTTTCACGGCGATATGGTGCCGTCGTCCATTTCGGTTGTAGCGACGGACCCGATGATCGAAGTCAAGCGGATCACCACCTGCACGATGCCGCACGGTTCGCGGCTAAATCCGCAAGGAACGAAGCACTATTCGGTCTGCATGATGGACGACATACTGGTTGAGATTGACACGGCATCACTCGAAGTCTCGCGTCACTTTATGCTGACGGCCGGAAAAGAAATGGGCATGAACGGGCCACCGGAATTTCACGCCGGAACGCACACGATGGCCGCCACCTGCGTTCCGACCTGGGCGCAGCCTTCGAACGATGGAGGGACAATCTACGTAGCTTGCAACAAGTCGAACGAGATTATTGCCATTGACGAAAAGAGCTGGACAATCGCGCGGCGATTCCCGGCCGGCACGGGCGTCTATAACCTGGCGATGACGAAAGACGGCCGCGTGGTGGCGACGAATAAACGCGGGCAGTCCGTCTCGATTTTCAATCCCGAGACCGGCAAAGAGCTCGCGCGAATTCCGACGAAGCGCAAAGTGGTGCACGGAGCGGTGGTTTCACCCGACAATCACTACGCATTTATTTCGGAAGAGGGCATTGGGGCCGAGCCGGGCACAGTGGAAATGATTGATCTCGAAGCGATGAAAAGCATCGCGGCGATTGATGTGGGCGAGCAGGCGGGCGGAATCGATTTTTGGAAGACGGAGCCAGGACGGCCGTAAGACAGATGCGCGATCGCGCGCGAATTCTCAAATAGGAGCTCGATTGATGAAGATTTGCCGCTATGAAATTGTGAAATGGTCACGGAATTTCGGCGCGTACGCTCTGGCTGGCGCGTTAGCCTCGGTTCTTTTTTCGCCGGTCTTGCGCGCTCAGGAAGATAAGGACAAGGGCAAAGAAGCCGAGCAAGGTCCGAAAATCGCGAAGGTTGAAATTAGCCCGAAGGAAGCGAAGGCGGAGGTAGGCTCGAGTTTGCAGTTCACGGCCGTAGCGAAGGATGACACCGGGAAGGTTGTGGACGCAAAGGTGACCGTGTGGTTCGCAGCGCCATTTGATGCTGCCGGCGCGGACATGAATGGCAAAGTTTACTTCTCGGCGCCGGGCGAGATCACTGTCGGCGCGCTGATCGGACATGAGGTGGGTCTTGCGAAGGTGATGGTGGCTAAGCCCTCGGTGACGCAGGTGGAGATCGAGAAGCTCGCGGCGCCTCTGGCCGTGGGCGGATCTGCCACTCTTGTGGCGAAGCCGCATGCAGCCGACGGCTCGAGCCGGCCCGACGTCGCGGTGACATGGAAGTCGCTGACGCCCGCGATTGCGAAAGTGGATGCAGCGGGCGTCGTGACGGCCGTTGCGCCGGGCGATGCGCGCATTCAGGCCACATCGGAAGGCATCAATGGCGAAGTGGGAGTTCACATCGTCGCGGATACTGTGCGACGACTCGCGGTCGATCCAACCACGACAACTGCTCGGACGGGCGACGTAGTTCACTTTACTGCCTCCACGAAGGACGCGGCCGGCAAGCCGGTGAAGGACGTCACGATTAATTGGTCGGTAAGCGGAAACGGAGCGACAGCCTACCCTGACGGAGCGTTCGTTGCATACAATCCCGGCACTTACGAGATCACCGCTTCGATCGGCCAGCACAGCGGCAGCGCATCAATTACGGTAACGCCGCGAAACGCGGAGCGGGAGATTGATGTGGTCGCGCACGTCCAGCCGAAGGACGAGAAGGGCGAGGCTATCCAGACGGCGGAAGAGTGGATTATCGGCACTCATGCGTATCTTTCCACCATCGCCGACCGCGTATTTCTCTACGACATCGCCGATCCGGCCAATCCGAAACTTCTCGATACGATGAAAGTGGATGCGCGGTTGGTGAACGACGTTAGTACAACGCCGGATGAAAAACTTGGAGTTATCACGCGCGAGGGAGCGTCGAACCGGAAGAACGGAATCGTCCTTCTCGATCTTTCTGATCCGAATAAATTGCAAACGGCCGCTGAGTACACCGAAACCGTGACCGGCGGGGTCCACAGCGCGTTTATCAACACCCATTACGTGTACCTCACCGACGATGCGACCGGGTCGCTGCGCGTGATTGATTTCCAGGATCCCAAGCATCCGAAGGAAGTCGCGCGCTGGCAAGTGGACAACAATAAATCACAGACGATTGTCGGGCCTGAAGGGCCGGTGACGACGGGGCGCTACCTGCACGACCTCTATGTGAAAGACGGCCTGGCGTACCTTGCCTATTGGCGCGACGGCCTGGTGATTCTCGACGTTGGCAATGGAATGAAGGGCGGCAGCCCGGAACACCCGAAGCTCGTCAGCCAGTATCTTTACAACCACTACGAGCTTTACGGCGACGACTGGCTTGCGGGCACGCATAGCACGTTTCGGTACAAGAATTATTTATTCGTCGGTGACGAAGTACTTCTGGGCTTTTTCAACATCATGAGTAAGGAGAGAGTGCCGACGCGCGCAATCTGCCATGTGATGGATGTTTCAGATCTCGAACATCCGCGAGAGGTGGCGTTCTACGAAGTGCCGGAAGGCGGCTCGCACAATTTCTGGGCAGATAACGACATGTTGTTCCTCGGCGATTACGGCGGCGGCGGGCGTGTGATTGATATTTCGGGCGAATTGCGCGGCGATCTGTATCGCCAAGGACGGGAAATCGCGCGGCTTTGGACAGGCGACACTCAGGCGTTTCGCGCGAATCTGCCGCTGACGTGGGGCGCGCAGCCGTGGAACGGATTGATCTACATCAACGACATTGACTCGGGGTTGTGGATTGCAAAGCTCGGCAAGCCTAATTTCAAAGGCTCGACGACTGCGCCGCCTTTGCAGCGCAAAGCTGAAAAGACGCCATAAAATCATAGCAACGTAACTGGCGGGACGCTGCGGTGCCGAAAGCCGCATCTAGGCTGAAACATCGCAGCGTCCCGTTAACTCTGAGCCGCTCCGAGCACCAATCCGTTTGTGGCTGCATCTCATCCTTCCATGAAGTTCATGAAGCCATGAAGCACGTCATCGTCGGCACGGCCGGGCACATTGACCACGGTAAGTCCTCGCTCGTCGCCGCTCTCACGGGCACGCACCCTGATCGGCTCGAAGAAGAAAAGCGTCGCGGCATCACGATCGATCTAGGCTTCGCGTTTCTCGATCTGGGCGAAGTGCGCATCGGGTTCGTCGACGTTCCCGGACACGAGCGATTCGTACGCAATATGCTGGCGGGCGCGGGCGGAATCGATCTCGTGCTGCTTGTAGTTGCCGCGGATGAATCGGTGAAGCCGCAAACGCGGGAGCATTTTGATATTTGCCAGCTGCTCGGAATTTCCGCGGGAGTGATCGCGCTGACGAAGTCGGATCTGGTTGATGCCGATACGGCAGGTCTCGCGAAACTTGAGGTGGAGGACCTCGTGCGCGGCTCGTTTCTCGAGGGCGCGCCGATCGTCGAGGTTAGCGCGAAGACCGGCGCCGGGCTAGATGAACTGCGAGAAGCGCTGCGAGAAGCAGCGGAGCGTTCGCCGGGCAAAGACTCGCGCGGGTATTTCCGCCTGCCCGTGGATCGCGCGTTTGTGATGAAGGGATTCGGCCCCGTGGTTACGGGCACCCTCGTTTCCGGTTCAATCCGCGCCGAGGACGAGGTCGAGCTGTTTCCTCCGCGGCGGCGGCTTCGCGTGCGCGGCCTTCATTCCGGCGGCGCCGCTGTAGATCAAGCCGTGGCGGGCCAGCGGACCGCCGTGAATCTTGCGGGCGTTGAGCTCGACGAATTGCATCGGGGCATGGAGCTCGCTGCGCCGGGAATATTTCAGCCGACGACGCGGCTGGACGCGCGGATCGAGCTGCTTCATTCGGCGCCCGCGCTGAAGAGCCGCTCGCGCGTTCACTTTCATCACGGCACGGCGGAGATGATTGCCGAAGTGATTCTGCTCGATCGGGAGAAGCTCGAGCCAGGTGGCTCAGCATTCGCGCAATTGCGCTTGACGGAGCCGGTGCTCGCGGTGCCGGGCGACCGGTTCATTCTGCGGAGATTTTCACCGGTGACGACTGTTGGCGGCGGCATGGTGCTCGATCCGCTCGCGTCCCCGCATCGGCGCAAAGATACGCGCGTGATTCCGCTGCTGGAGATGTTTGAGAAGAACGATCGGGAAGCGATTGTCGAATCGCTGGCCGCGAGCGAACTGCACGGTCTCGCGCTATCGCGCCTTATCGCTCGCACGGGATGGCTCGAGAAGGACGCGCGCGATGTTATCGCCAAGCTCACGAAGGCGCGAAAGCTCGTTGTTGCACAGGAAGAGCCGCTAATCGTTGTACCCGCGGCGATTGTCGCGGAGTGCGCGAATCGCATTCGCGCGGCGATCGAGCAATTTCACCGGGCGAATCCGCTTACTTCCGGAATCGCCAAGGAAGAACTGCGCGGCCGTACCAAATCGCGCGCGGAAGTTTTTCGTGCCGCGCTCGCGGAACTTGTGGCCGCTCGTGCCGTGACTGTATCCGGCGATCTGGTACAGAAAGCCGGCCGCGAAATCGCGCTCCTTCCCGAAGAGGCTCGGGCCAAAGAACTGATCGAACAGGAATTCGAACGGGCTGGCCTCGCGGTTCCGAGATTCGATGAAGTTCTCGCGAAGTTGCCTGTGGAAGCAAAGCGCGCGCAGAAAATTTTTCAGATACTGCTGAGCGAAAAGACCCTCGTAAAGGTGGCGCAAGACCTGGTTTTTCATCGGAATGCAGTCGCAAAGCTACGCGAACTTGTGGCGAACTATAAAAAGGCGAACGGCGAGCGGCTGCCCATCGGCGCGTTCAAGGATATGACCGGAGTAACCCGGAAGTATGCCATCCCGTTGCTTGAGTTCCTTGACCGGGAACGGGTGACGCGCCGGGTGGGCGACGAGCGTGTTATACTTTAGCTACGCCAGTGGGCGGGCCCGGTCTGGCGTGGTGTCCGCTAGTCGGACTCGAAAGGCAGGTGCTGTATGGGTGAATTTAGCCCATTTCATTGGATGATTGTGGCGCTTGTGATTCTGGTGCTGTTTGGGGGCCGCAAGATTCCTGAAGTGATGAAGGGCTTGGGACAGGGCATCCGCGAGTTCAAAGAAGGCATGCGCGGCGGCGATAGTCCGACAACCCCGCCCGCTTCCACGACAACGACGACTCCGCCTGCTGCGGCGCCTCCGCCGAGCACTCCGGAACCGAAGCCCTAACCTCCGCGGTGATGCCGCGAGCGTCGCAATTCTGTGGTAGCTCCCTATGCGCAGATGTTTAGTTGTGGTGTGTCGGGGCCGACGCGGTTTCTTCCTGGAATTTTCGAAGTTCCTGATAGATGCGGCCAAGGGGCAGCCCCATAACGTTGAAATAGCTGCCTTCGATTCGCTTTACAAATCTCCCGCCGAGCCCCTGAATTGCGTAAGCTCCCGCCTTGCCGAAAGGCTCCCCGCTTGCTATGTAATCCGCAATTTCCGCGGCGCTCAGATCCGCGAAGTAAACGCGGGTTACATCAACGAATTTGCGTGCGGCGCCGTCGGGCAAACGTAACAAGACGACGCCTGTGTAAATGTCGTGCATGCCGCCGCTCAACTGCTCAAGCATGCGTCGGGCGTCCGAGGCGGATTGCGGTTTTTCGAGAATGGCACCGTTTACCACCACGGTTGTATCGGCCGCTATGACGATTGCCTGCGTGGCTGGCTCAATGGCTGCAATTTTGCGCGCGACGGTGTGTGCTTTCTCTTCGGCTAATCGTTGGACGTAATCGGTTGCAGGCTCGCCTGGGCTTAGGATCTCGTCTATATCGGCGGGAATGATGTCGAATGAGAATCCTGCGGCGCGCAAAATTTCCGCACGGCGGGGAGAGCCGGACGCGAGAATGAGTTTCATCGGCGCGGGAAAACATACCATAGTGGCGAAATATGAAGTAAGAGCAGCATGTGGTTGAATTTTGGGTTCGAGAGCGACCGGTCTGCAGACTCGCCCGCGATTGCTGAGCATGTGTTCGTAGCGCCGGCATCTTGCGAGCGATTTCTGCCCGGTGGCGTCGCACAAAAGCGCGGCAAGATGCCGGCGCTACGATTGCCTATTTGCGGGTGGTTAGATTACGACGGATTCCTGATATTCGCCGAAGGCGCGGCGAAGGGCGTCGGAGATTTCTCCTACTGTCGCGAACGATTCGACGGCAGTGAGGATAGCGGGCATGAGATTTTCGGCGCCTCTGGCGCGCCGTTCGATTTCGGTTAGTGCGGCCTGCGTCTTCGCGCCATCGCGGCGTTCGCGCAGTGCTCTCAATCGCGCGACTTGCGAGCGCTCGATTTCAGGATCCATACGCAGCGTGGGAATGAGACGTTCTTCCGCCGCGACGTAGCGATTCACGCCCACGACTATCTGCTCGCCGGTCTCGACCGCTTGCTGATATTCGTAAGCGGACTTCTGAATTTCACCTTGCACGAAACCAGTTTCGATCGCGCGCAACATTCCGCCGAGCGCGTCAATCTTTTCGATGTAGGCGCGAGCGCCCGCTTCGATTTCGCTCGTGAGCTTTTCGATCGCGTAGGAACCGGCAAAGGGGTCGATCGTATTCACGACGCCGCTTTCCTGCGCGATGATCTGCTGCGTACGGAGGGCGATCGTAGCGGCGTTTTCGGTAGGAAGCGCCAGCGCCTCATCGAGGCCGTTGGCGTGCAGCGATTGGCAACCGCCCAGAACTGCGCTCAGCGCCTGAAGCGCCACGCGCACGATATTGTTTTCCGGCTGTTGCGCGGTGAGCGACGAGCCGGCCGTCTGCGCGTGGAAGCGCAACATCATCGAGCG
Source organism: Candidatus Acidiferrales bacterium (assembly GCA_036513895.1). Classification (GTDB taxonomy): domain Bacteria; phylum Acidobacteriota; class Terriglobia; order Acidiferrales; family UBA7541; genus Palsa-147. The sequence continues at coordinate 8,606 of DATBYF010000021.1, forward strand.
CGGATCTTTCGCGCCGAAGCGCTCGCTCATAATGCGCGCCCAGAGGCGCCGCGCCGCGCGAAACTTCGCCACTTGCATGAGAAATTCGTTGTGTGCGTTGAAAAAGAACGACAACTGCGGCGCGAAATCGTCCACCGCCAATCCCGTCGCCACGGCCGCTTCCACGTACGCGATACCGTCGCCGAGCGTGAACGCTACTTCCTGCACGTCCGTCGAGCCCGCTTCGCGAATGTGATATCCGGAAATTGAGATTGGGTTCCAGTTGGGAATTTCGTGGCGGGCCCACGCGAAAATGTCGGTGACGATGCGCATCGCGGGACGCACGGGATAGATGTAGGTGCCGCGCGAGCTGTATTCCTTCAGAATGTCGTTCTGGACGGTGCCGGAAAGACGCCGTAGATTGGCGCCCTGCTGTTTCGCTACGGCGACGTAGAGCGCTAGCAGAATTGCGGCCGTCGAATTGATGGTCATCGAGGTCGAGACGCGATCGAGTGGAATGCCGTCGAAAAGCGTCTGCATGTCCTCGAGCGAATCGATCGCCACGCCGACCTTTCCGACTTCGCCCTGGGCGAGCGCGTGGTCGGAGTCCATGCCGATCTGGGTGGGGAGATCGAACGCGACGCTAAGCCCCGTTTGCCCGCGCGCGAGCAGGTAGCGGTAGCGTTCGTTCGACTCCGCAGCGGAGCCGAAGCCTGCGTACTGGCGCATGGTCCAGAGCCGGCCGCGGTACATCGTCGGATAGATGCCGCGGGTGAACGGAAATTCGCCGGGGAAGCCGAGTTCATGCTCGGGATCCCATTTGGTGTTGTCGGCGGAAGCTAAGTCATCGCCCGTGACGACGATTGGCAGGGGCAAGCCGCTTGTCGTCGCGGTCTTTTCTTCTTCGATGGATTTAGAATCGGAGGATTTGGAGCGGGATGAAGGAATGGATGAGGAATTTTTCGGATTCGAAGGCATCAGCGGACGCGGCGCGCGCTGCGGAATGATGTCACTGAGAAATAGAGCATCATGATCGTGTATGCGGCCGCCGCCGCGAGCAGCCACGGGATGCGCGCTTTGCTCCAAATCCGCCAAACGGCCAGCCCGCCCGAGATCGCGAAGAGCGCAAACAGCGTTCCAGTCATTTCATGGAAAAGCTGCCGCGCCGCTTTCCAGAATACGCGCAGGACGGTCATCGCCGACCGCCACGCCGCAGCAATCCAGTCAAATCCCATCACGCCATTCTAGTACAACTTGCGGCGCCCGAGTGACAGCCGCAAACCTGTGCAACAGGTCAGGTAATCACACGAAGCAGCCGGCGAGAGAGGGCTTGTGTGGGGCGAGGTGCCGCAATAGAATCGGGCTAGGACACCCCGTAGCGGAGGTGAGGCCCTTGCAACTAGACGACCGGCTGAAACAACTCCTGAAAGAGCTCGGCCACGCCATCAACGATTCCGTTTCCGAATCCGACCGGATCTCGGAAGCCATCGCCGGCGTGAGATCGGCGGGCTACGACATCGTGTTGAAGCTCGACGCGACCATCGGCCTTGCGCGGCGCGAATCCGACGCCTCGAAAATGACGTGGCAGGATCGCCGCTTCCTCGAATCTCTCCGCATACGCGTGGACGACGAAATGCTCGAGGACGATGACGATGAGCTGCCGAAACTGGAAATAACTCCGCAAGACATCAAGTTCCTACGCTCGCTGAAAATTTCGCTCGATGACAAAGATTAGCCTCTGCCACATGCGACTCGTCGCGCTGGGCCTGGCGCTCGCCGCCCTTGCCGCGGTGGCGCCATCAGCGCGCGCGCAGATGGACTCCTCCGCGCCGATGGTTGTGAAGCAGCAGAAAGTGAAGCCGCTGTGGATGAACGCGGAAGTGGTTCGCGCGGATCAAAATACGTTGACGGTGCGCGAGGCCGGTAACGAGATGACCCTGCATACTTTCACGTACGGCCCGAAAGCCGCGCAACAAATGCACAAAGCGATCACCGCCGGTGGCTACCAGCGCGGCGATGCGATCAAGATTCGTTTTCAATCGGGCCACACTGTTGCGCTCGCGATTAAGGGCAAGCCCTCGCGGCCAATTTGAGTTGTTGGCGGCAGAAATTCTTCCGGGAAAATTTTCAGTGCGTGCCCCAGCGCTCGAACAAATCACCCCTCGATGACCAAGCTTCGTCCCGCCGCTGTTGCTGGCCGGTTTTATCCCGGCGATTCGAACGAACTTCTTTCCGCGGTAGATAAACTCGTACTCAAGTCCGAACAAAAGCGTAAGGCAATCGCCTGCATGGTTCCGCATGCCGGATATATGTATTCAGGTGCGGTCGCGGGGCAGGTTTACGGCGCGCTCGAAATTCCCCGCAAGCTGTTGCTCATCGGCCCGCGGCATTTTCCGCACGGTGAAGCGCTCGCGATTCTCTCCGAAGGCTCGTGGAGCACACCGCTCGGCAACGCGAAGATAGATGAAGCGCTCGCCGCCGATTTGAAGCGCGCTTTTCCGCCGCTGCGCGAGGACGAAACCGCGCACAGCACCGAGCACTCGCTCGAAGTTCAGCTCCCATTTCTACAGAGGCTCGTACCGGATTTCGAATTTGTCCCTGTCGTGCTCGGGACCGATCGCCTCGAAACGCTCGAATTGCTTGGCCGCGCCATTGCGCAGGTAATCGCGGCGCAGAGCGAGCCCGTTCTCATCATCACGAGTTCGGACATGAATCACTACGAAAGCGATGAAATCACGCGCGTGAAAGATCGCCTGGCGATTGACAAAATGCTCGCTCTCGATGCCCGCGGTCTTCACGAAGTCGTGCGGGCGAAGAGCATCTCGATGTGCGGCTATGCGGCTGCGGTCGTCATGTTAACGGCAGCGCGTGAACTGGGCGCGGCGCGCGCGGAATTGATCGCGTACGCGACGTCGGCCGACGTGAGCGGTGATCGCGATTGGGTGGTCGGTTACGCTGGCGTCATGATTATGTAAGGTAAATTTTGTCGTGGGCATTCGAGCTACAAGTTAACCCTGCGAATATGCGCAATTGTTCCCCGAGGCGCGGGAGCCTCCGGGCTCTGAAGTAGGCAAGACGGTACGGCAAGATTTCTCCAAATTAATGAGAATGCGCGGGTGCGGAAGAAGAGGACGACGAACTTCCGCCGCTGCTGTGCGAACCGCCAGACTCCGAGCCGTGCGACGATTCGCTGCCGTGCGAAAATTCGCCGCCATGCGATGTCACGCCGGAGATTCCCGCGCGTCCCGGTGCAAACGTTCCGGCTCCCGAGGCTCTCTCGAATGAAAATGACGAAGGCTCAGGCTGGTGCGGAACTCCATGAGGCTCCCGAATTCCGTTCGCGAGTACGGGCGATTTTTCGGACGCGCTGCCCGCCGCTTCGCCATTCACGAAGCGATTTTCTTTCGCGTCAAAAGCCACGCCGCCGCGAAGGTCGGTGAGACTTCGCGCCGTCGGTACGGCGAACGGCGTTTTCGGGCTCGAACGCCAGCCGAATTCGTTCGCGCCGATTCTTCCATTTTTTCCGGGCGGCTCATCCATTACTGCCACAATCTCGTCGCCTTTTTCCGGCGACAAAATTCCAGTCGCAAATCCATTGCCGATTCCGCCCTTGACGCCAACAACGATCGGAACGCCTCCAAATTTTCCATGTGTCGGGCCATTCGAAGCCGTGGAGAGGTGTTCGACAGGATGACGCGGATGCGGCAAAGGGCGCGGCCGCCAGCCAAGTCTCCCTCCGCCGGTGCGAACGAAAGTTACCGGCGCGCCACTCCAGAAACCGTAGGCGCCCGGCATCCACATCCATCCGCCGCACGAAGGGGCGTACGCCCAATTACCGAAATGATATGGCGCCCAACCCCATGGCTCGAAGCTCACCCATGTCCAGCCGAGGCCGTTGTAGTAATCGAAATAACCGTTGTAGAAGGGGGCCCATCCCATTCCCTCGTCCCATGGCTGCCATCCGTAGCCATAGCCCGCGCAATTAAACCAGTTGCCGTAGGAAGAAAGATCGTTGAGCCCGTAGCTGAAAGGAGCGTTGGTGTACGTCTGCGTTTCATTCGCGCCGCTCAAAATAATTCCTGCGCGATCGTTCACCCAACTGTCCCAGGAATCCTTTCCGGGATTCGACGTGAGAGTGCTGTCGCCGGGAGCCGATCCGCGAATCGCGAAAGTCTTTCCGCTTCCAACAGTCTCGTTGTCCGAACCATCCTTCACGCTGGCAGTGCCTTCGTAGACGCTCAGCGAAGCTCCATCGCGAAATGCGTCCACGCGGAATTTGGAGTGATTGGGGACTGTGACCTGGAAACTGGGCGCATTCACTTCGAAAACATCGCCCGCACTTAGCTTCACTTGAAAGGACGCGGTGCCCTGCGCAATCGTCAGTCGCGTAATTCGTCCGCCGTCTGAAAGCGCCATCTCGGTGAACTGCACCACGGTATTTTCCGCGACCCACATCGCAGCGCCGCTCTCGAATTCGATTTCCGCGCGGCCGTTATTCGTGCCGATTGCAAAACCCTGCTGAAGCGGCATGTTTGGAATTCCCGCTTCCCAATCCGACGAGCCCGACCGCGCAATCTGTACGTCGCCTTGAACCATGCTGAGACGCACGATGCGCGCGTAGCTGTAGCTTTTTTCATCCGCACGAGCCGGAGCGGCGAAAATTAGGGAAATTAGAGAGAAAAGGATGACCAGCGAGCGGCTGAGTTTCATGACCGTCCCCCTCTTGCGGGAACTCACTACTTGCTACGACGCCTGAAAACTTTAGCGGGTTGCGGGATGAACATATCTATCGTGGCCTTCTGTACAAGGGAGGTCAAGCGCCGCGGTCGGAGGCTAGGTATGCGAATTGCGGATGCGTCCGGCGAGAGCGCGGGCGCGCTGGCGGGCCATGTCGAGATATTTTTCGTCGGAGGCGAGTTGGTCGAGCGTGGGCAACAGACGTTCGGGGGCGGGGATAAGCTTGTTGTTGTAGTCGCCTTCAAGCCGCATGAGCGCATCGTTCACGCCCAGACGGTCGTAGCGCATGGCTCGCTGAAGATTGTCCATATCCACTTGCTGCCGGCCAAGGCCTTCGAAGATATCGAGAAGCTGGTTGGCGGTGCCGTCGAGAGTGTAATTGAATGTGACCTCGTGCACTTCGCCGCCCTTTTCGTAGCGAAATGTTTTCTCGCCGAGATTGGCGATGCGGCGGTGGACGTCGAGATTCACGCCGTTGAAATCATGAAGCTGTGCGGCGAGCTGAAAGACTCGGTCAACAAGCGCGCGATTGATTTCAAATGGCTGAGGACTCGGCTGTTCGTCGAGTTGGCGAATGTCGTAGGTCGCGCTGCCAACGTCGCTTACTTTGATCTCCACGAATTCCGGATAGCTCGTTTTAAAGATCTTCCGAAAGGTTACTGTAGCTGGTTCGCCAGCGCCCTGGGCCGGCGCGGCCATGAAAAGTGACAGCGTGATCGCTGCAAGCACGGATACAACGAGGCACGAACGCAGCTTGAAGAGGAGGGGCGAATACGGAGTATTCATCAGATGGATTGGACGCGGACGTTCCGCGAATGGATGCGAAGTGTTGGCGATATTTGCGATCCGGCGCGCGGCGCCATGGCCGCTTCCATGCGCGCGTGTGCGATTGCCGCATGCGCGTGGCACAGCGCGATCGCGAGCGCATCTGCCGCGTCGGGCGGCTCCGGCCACTCGAGCAATCCCAATTGAACGCTGACCATTTGCTGCATTTGCTGCTTCGTCGCGGCGCCATAGCCCGCGATGCTGGCCTTCACTTCGCGCGGCGAATAGCTGTGCGCGGGAACGCTTGCCTGCGCTGCGGCCAGCAATACAACGCCGCGAATTTCGGCGAGTTTCAGCGCGGTGCGCATATTGAGCGCCGTGAAAACGGATTCGACCGCCACAGCATCCGGCGAATATTCTTCGAGCAGGCCGGCAATCAGTTTGTGAATGTCGAACAGCCGCGCCGCGAATGTTGCGCGCGCGGGCAGTTTGAGTGCGCCAAAATGAAGTGAGCGCGCCGCCGAGGAAGTATTCACTTCGACAATCGCAAAGCCTGTCGCGCCCGCTACCGCAGGGTCTACGCCTAGAACCCGCATTGTTCCGTTGGTGTCCGGGACAGCCATGCCGGACGTAAGTGTACGTGCGGGGCTTCCGGCGGGGGTAGTGGTTTTTCGCGATGGAGCGCCGCGAACGCTACTAGCGGCGCGCGTTACGCGATGGCAGCTTGAATCTCGGACTCGTCCACGTCGAAGTTAGCGTAAACATGCTGCACGTCGTCATACTCTTCGAGCGTTTCCACCAGGCGAATCATTTGTTGCGCCTGTTGGCCGGCCAGCTTGACGTAATTTTGCGGCACCCAGGAAACTTCGGCCGTATCGGGCTTGATGCCCGCGGCGGTAAGCGCGTCACGAACTTTCTCGAAAGCTTCGGGAGGCGTTGTGACTTCCCACGCCGATCCGTCGTCGCGCAAATCTTCCGCACCGGCATCGAGTACGATACCCATCATTTTGTCTTCGTCAGCGGCGGCTTTCGGAACGATGATGTCACCCTTGCGCTGGAACATCCAGCCGACCGCGCCGGTCTCGGCCATGTTGCCGCCGTTCTTTGAAAGCATGTGGCGAAGCTCGCCAACCGTGCGGTTGCGATTGCTGGTTACCACGGATACCAGCAGTCCGACGCCTCCGGGACCGTAGCCTTCGAACATCACTTCCTCGAGCTGTTCGCCTTCCATCTGCCCAGTGCCGCGCAGGATTGCGCGCTCGATATTGTCGTTGGGCATATTCTCGTTCTTGGCTGCCTGGATGGCAGTGCGCAAGCGTGGATTCGAGTCCGGATCAGCGCCGCCCGAGCGCGCTGCGATGGAGAGTTCTCGAATGATCTTGGTGAAGGCTTTGCCGCGCTTGGCGTCAGTGGCGGCCTTCTTGTGCTTGATAGTTGCCCACTTCGAATGTCCTGACATTTGGGATAGCCCCGTACAGGTAAGATGGCAGGAGCAGAATGGTCGCTCTTGCCGCGCTAGTCTAGCATACCCCCTGTGAATGCCGGAAGGGCGACCGGTGGCGCAAGGATAGCCTTCTGAACATGTAAGCGATACCAAGGGGCGGCCGTCTGCCGGCGAGCCCTACGGGTGCATTCGACGGTCACGACTTTTCGTAATATTTAATTCTCCGCGTGTGACGCATCCCTGCTAATTTATCGTCGTTCGTTTTCCACGTTGAATGAACGTCGAATGAACAACGACCCAGCTGTTCCTGAAGGACCCGTCCGCCGGAGGCTGATCGCCTCGCCGTGGCACACGCTTTCGATTCTGCTGATTTTTGCATATTTCGGATTTCGGCAGACTATGCCGTCGAACGTTCTCGGCTCCGAACCTACCCAGCTGGCGCTCTCGCATTGGGTGCTTCTCCGCCAATACGCCATCTTGATCCTCTCGGAATGGGGAATGGCCTACTGGGTGTGGGTGGGAGTGCATCTGAAGGGCGGGCACCTGCGGGATCTCACCGGCGGGCGCTGGACAAGCTGGCGCGGCGTGGCGCTCGACGTAGCGATCGCAATCCCTTTCTGCGGCGTTTGGGAATTGACCGCGTGGCTCGTCCATCTTGCCGTGGAGCGCGTACCCGCTGCGACGGCATCCTACCAGCCGCCCTCCGGCTTCATGGAAGTCTTTATGTGGATTCTGCTTTCTGTCTCAGCCGGAATCTGCGAGGAAATCGTTTTTCGCGGTTATTTGCAGCAGCAATTTGGGGCCGCAACGCGGAGTCTAGCTGCGGGCGTAATCCTACAGGGTGCAGTATTCGGCCTGGCCCACACTTATCAGGGTTGGAAGCAGGTAATCGTCATTGCGCCGCTGGGAATTCTTTATGGGTTGCTCGTGACTTGGCGCCGCAATTTGCGCGCCAGCATGATTTCTCATGCTGCGATAGACATTTTTGAGGGCTGGCTGCGTTTTCTATGAATTTTCCGCGGTTACGAAGAGCGGCCCGCCTTCCGGTGACCCCTACGACCGCTTTTGTGGCGTTTTGTTGACAATTTTGGCGCGGCGAACTCAGCTTGCGTTTTCTTAGGCAACTTTGCGAAGACTAGCGCGTGCGCACGCGATAGAAGTTGCTGCACTTCAGCTCGCGGCAACGTATCCTCGCTTTCGATTGCGACCCAATGCGCGCGGGCGAGATAGGGCGCGGGATTAATTCCGGGCCGTTCGATCAGCTCGGCGAAATCCTCGTCGGAACATTTCAGCGAGAGCCAATGAATGCTCGGCTCGAGCGCCGCGACGGCGTACATTTTACCTCCTACCTTGAAGACGAGATTGTCCCCCCATTGGATTTGTTCGGTTGTA
>DATBYF010000022.1:0-24004 GCA_036513895.1 Candidatus Acidiferrales bacterium
GTCCCAAGGGTTAGGCTGTTCGCCTATTAAAGCGGTACGTGAGCTGGGTTCAGAACGTCGCGAGACAGTTCGGTCCCTATCTGGTGTGGGCGCAGGAGACTTGAGAGGAGCTGTCCCTAGTACGAGAGGACCGGGATGGACGGACCTCTTGTGATCGAGCTGTCACGCCAGTGGCATAGCTCGGTAGCGAAGTCCGGAAGAGATAATCGCTGAATGCATCTAAGCGAGAAGCTCGCCTCGAGATAAGGTCTCCCAATCCGCCTTCGGGCGGATAATAAGGCCAGTCGAAGACTACGACTTTGATAGGCGGGAGGTGGAAGCGCAGCAATGCGTGTAGCTTACCCGTACTAATCGGCCGTTCGGCTTGACCATAAAACTTTCCTAACGCGAGGACCCGATGAGGGTCCGAGCCCTGAGGAGCATCGCGACGAAGGGCTGTCGCATTGATCCTCCGGGTTCTGTGCTAGGCAAGGTTCAATCCTTTCAGCATTTTCACTCGAACAGATTTGCGTCGCCAACTTCCTTCAGTTTCTTTTCAAATCTCGCGCTTCGAGATTTGAAGATTTCGACACGAGTTTTCTCGCGTCGAGTTCAAATTTCCTGGTGGCCTTACCGCGGGGGTCACACCCGTTCCCATCCCGAACACGGAAGTTAAGCCCCGCAGGGCCGATGATACTGCGCTGGTAACGGCGCGGGAACGTAGGTCGCTGCCAGGATTAAAATCGAAAGGCCGCTCCGATTCGTCGGGGCGGCCTTTTTGTTTTTTGGCAGCATCGATCGATTGCCTTACTCACGGTCCTGTGATTTCGGGAACTTGTAGAGAACCAACTCTCTCAAACGGTAATTGAGGTAGTGATAGAATAGGCTGAAGTGGGTGCAATGTGAAAAACGGCCGCAAAGTTACGGTTTTGATCGAACGGGACGAAGACGGCCACTACGTGGCGTCGGTTCCCGCCATCCGCGGATGCCATACGCAGGCAAAGAATCTTGACGCGTTAATGAAACGCATTCGCGAAGCGATTGAACTCTGCCTCGAAACCGACACCGAAGAACCCGACAATCTCGAACTCATAGGCATTCAGCAAATCACCGTATGACACGCCTCCCGCGCCTGACGGGAAAGCAACTACTGAAGGCACTCCAGAGAGCAGGCTTCAGAGTCGCTCGGATCCGCGGCAGTTCATCACTTCGTGCAACACGCCGATGGTCGCGTGACAACAGTTCCAGTCCACGCCGGTGAGATGATTGGTCCCGGCCTTCTACGCTCCATCCTGCGCGATCTCGACATGAGCTTAGAGCAGTTGAATGAACTCCTGTGAAACCTTGCAATAGCGGCTGGATGAAAGCTGAAGGAGCGGGAACGTAGCTCGCTGCCAGGATTAGAATTCAGAGGGCCGTTCCGATCGTCGGGGCGGCCTTTTTATTTCCGGCGGCGCAAAGGTTCACGCCACTGTCGACCTCAGCCGTCTCCTCAGCAAGAGATATCCCGTCCAAAACACGATCGCGAGTACAACGCACACGCCCATCTCCATCGGCGCGCTCTGGAGCAAGAAATGAAATTCGTTAATATGTGCGCCGGTTGTGGAAATTTCAAAGCTGGCGGAAATGGACGTGAAAAAGATCGCGAATCCCAGTAGCCATTTCTGCCAGCCCAGCAGGCTTTTCGTTCGGCGAAATGCCTTTAGCTCCAGCTCCGGTGGCAGCGTCGCGGGAGTGGCCTTGTTCAAGTTCTCCACCCACTGGCTCCGCAGCTTCTGCGCGAGCTCCGGGTCCTGCTTCATGTAATTCTCCACCAGCTCTTTCGTCGCCGCGCTCGCTTCGCCCGAAAGATATACCGGCAGCAAGTCCAAGATCACGTCGCGTGTCACCGTCATCTCATCTTCTCCTATGCGTCCCGAACCTTCAGCAGCACCAGCCGCGCTCTATGAATTTTCACTTTCACCGAAGCCAGAGACAGTCCCAGCGCCTGCGATATTTCTTCGTACGAGAGTCCTTCATTCGCCCGCATCAACAACGCCGCTCGGTCTTCTTCCGGCAATTGCTGCAGCGCCGCAAACACGGCGCGCAGTTCCGCACTCGCTCCCGCGCGTGCCTCAGGGCTAGCCGCCGGATCGCGCATCTCGTCGTTCAGCGCGACGTTCCGCGATTTCTTTCGCCAACTATGGCGGTAAAGATTCCGCGCGATCGTGAAGAGATACGCTTTCACCGTCGCTACTCGGATCGCTTCGGGCGAAGTCCATGCGCGCACAAATGTTTCCGATGTGATGTCCTCCGCTTCGCTTTTCTCACCCGAGAGATACAGCGCAAAGCGGTACACATCTGGCGCGTATTTCTTGTACAGCTCTCCGAAGTCCGTCATCTGGCCGCCACGACATGAGTAATCCCGACCGCGCGAACATTTATGCCAGGCTGCGGCTTCTCATCGCGCCGCATTAGATTCCGAAGATGCCGCTCAAAATGTCTGACCATGCATGCGCCATCATGCCGGGGCGCAAGCTGTTGCGCCAGATGGCGAGCAATCCAAACATCGCGCCAAAGATGGCAATCTTCACGCACGCTTCGATGCCCTGATACCCATGAGAGATCCCGAACAGCGCGGCCTGCAGAAACAGTGCAATCCATCGGCTATGCGCGAGCACTTCGAATTGTTTCTGGAAATAGCCGCGAAAGACCAGTTCTTCGCAGATCCCCGCGCTGATGGATACGCCGATCCACAGCAGGATTTCAAGGAATCGTTGCGGCAGCAACGGCTGGATCGAGACAGCATGCTCGTGCCCTATCCAGAGCGTCCATGCGTGCTCGAAAATCTTCCAAATCGCCCAGATTCCCAGTGCCAGACCCGCGTCAAGCAGAACGTCTTTCGCACTGCTCCATCGCCCGCCGATCAGATCGCGAAGTCGCTTTCCCGTTTTTTTCAGGCCGGCCCTCCAAACGAAAATAAAGAGCCCCCACTCCGCGGCGATGAGCGAAAGGTACAGCGGAATTATATTCGTATGCTGCGGCAAGGCGCCGGCTTGCGAGCGCGCGTGCCTTTGAAAGAGTGCTCCAGCTACTGTTAGGCTCAAGAATAATGCTACGAGCAGGGCCGTGTGCCACCACGGGGCGATTGGCTTTTCGGTTGAAGTTTCAAATCTCGGCGCCGCAATTGTCGTCATATGACCTCGTCAACACGCGAAGCGAACCCACTGACTAATCGACGAAATTCCGATTGTTAGACTTGTAGGTTCGCTCTCGTAATAGGTATCCACGACTTGCCAAAAAGTTACAGGATGTATTGCCGGCGAGTACTAATTGCAGACTCCCACCCTCGCTGTGCTAACGTGGCTCGGTTTTTGGGCCGGGCGGGTAATTTCGGCAAAGCGAACGCAACGTCTCCTGCGGCGGAGGGAATATGACAGCGACAAAGAAACGGAAGGGCAAATCGGCGCGGCAGCCCACAAAATCCGGCGCGAACGGCCGATCAAGCCATCGGCTTGAATACTTCAGCACGCCCAAGCCTGTCCCGTTACCCTTTAGCGATGCCGTCCGCGTTGGGAATTTAATTTACGTGTCGGGCCAGCTTGGCACGGATGAAAATCTGAAGCTGGCACCGGGCGGCGTTCTTGCCGAAACCCACCGCGCTCTCGAAAACATCAGCGTGATTCTGAAGCGCAGCGGCTCGTCGCTCGATCACGTGGTTAAGTGCACCGTGATACTCGCGGACATGAGCGAGTGGGACGCGATGAACACGGTTTACGGCACGTTCTTCCCAAAGAATCGGATGCCCGCACGCAGCGCGTTTGCCGGCACAGGCCTGGCGCTCGACGCGCGGATCGAAATTGAGTGCGTCGCCGCGGTGAAATAGTAAAAACACTTATGTATCTGAGAGCCAGATTCATTCTCAATCCGGCGCGAAGCTCGCCATGTTACGTGGCGGCAAGCTCGACTCTTTGATACATTCTTGCGGCACGATAAATTCAAATCGCCGGGAAAATATGAAGACGAAATTTGTTCTGTTTGCAATCTTTGCAACTAGCCTAGCCATCGGATTGACCCTCGGCGCACGTTCCAGCCGCGCGCAAGCGGATTCGTCCACACGGCAGATGGCGCATGACATTTTCAAGCAGCTCATCGAGATCAACACTACAGATTCGGTGGGCAACACGACAACAGCCGCTGATGCAATGGCGGCGTGGCTACGCGGCGCGGGGTTCACCGGCGATGATGTCCAAGTGCTTGGGCCCAATCCGCGCAAAGGCAATCTCGTCGCGCGAATTCACGGCACCGGCGCGCGCAAGCCGATCCTCTTCATCTGCCATCTTGATGTTGTCGAAGCGCACCGCGAAGACTGGAGCATGGACCCATTCCAGTTCATCGAGAAGGATGGCTACTTCTACGGCCGCGGCACGGAGGACATCAAGGAAGGCGACGCGCTACTCGTCACCACCTTCATCCGCATGAAAAAAGAAGGTTACCGGCCGGATCGCGATTTGATTCTCGCGTTGACCGCCGATGAAGAAGGCGGCGATTTCAACGGCGTGGATTGGCTGCTGAACAATCATCGTGAATTGATCGACGCGGATTTCGTAATCAATCCCGACGCGGGCGATTTCGAAATGGATAAGGGGAAAAAGCTCGCAGTAGGAATTCAGGCCAGCGAAAAACTTTACCAGGACTACGACGTGAAAGTAGAGAACCCGGGCGGGCATAGCTCGCTGCCCCGGCCCGACAACGCGATTTATGAGCTTGCCGGCGGGCTGTTACGTCTCGAGCGCACCCAATTCCCATTCGAGCTCAATGACGTGACGCGCGGATATTTCGCCCGCGAAGCGGACATCGTCGGCGGCGCGACGGGCGCGGACATGAAGGCGATCCTCGAGACGCCGCCCAACAGGGATGCGATCAAGCGCCTTTCGCAGGTGCCTTATTACAACTCGCGCATGCGCACGACCTGCGTGGCCACGCGCGTGGAAGCCGGCCACGCGAACAACGCACTCGCGGGCACAGCGCGCGCCAACGTGAATTGCCGCATCCTGCCGGGGCATTCGCCCGAGGAAATTCAGCAGGCGCTCATACGGATCATGGCCGATCCGAAAATTACTATCGCGCCCTCGACCGTTCTTGGTGGCTCAACGCGACCCAATCCTCCATCGCCGTTGCGGCCGGATGTGATCGGCGCAATTCAACACGTCGCTGCGCAGATGTGGCCCGGCGTGCCGGTGGTGCCCGTGATGGATGCGGGAGCGAGCGACGGGGCAATTACGCGCGGATTCGGCATGCCGACGTACGGCGTCCCTGGCGTTTTCATTGATATCAATGACGATCGTTCGCACGGGCGCGATGAGCGGCTTCCGGTTGCCTCATTTTATGAAGGTGTCGATTTCTACTATCACTTCATCCAGGTACTCAGCTCGCCGCAATAGAAATCCATTGAGAGAAATACGCCGATGAGTTGGGCGCGAACGTTGTTGCTCAAAGCGGCCCAAAATCGATGGCTCCGCGAGCGAGCGCCGCAATATTCGTTCGTCAAACGCGGCGTTGCGCGTTTCATGCCCGGCGAGTCGGTCGCGGATGCATTTCGCGCGGTGCGTGAGCTACAAGCCAAAGGCATCGGCGCGGTGCTCACAGCGCTTGGCGAAAATGTCGCCGATCGCAACGAAGCAGAAGCTGAAACTTCACACTATGCGGATGTTCTTGGGCAGATTTGGGTACAGCGCATTCCCGCCGAAATTTCCGTCAAACTCACGCATCTCGGCCTCGATCTCGACAAAGAATTCTGCTTCGCGAATCTCTCCCGCTTGATTGCAATCTCGCCGACCGGAAAAACTGTTTGGATTGATATGGAGCAGAGCAGCTATGTCGATGCCACGCTCGAAATCTACCGCCGCGCGCGAGAAGCGGGAGCGAATGTCGGCGTGTGCTTGCAGTCGTATCTGCGGCGAACCGAAGAAGACGTGCGAACTTTGTTACCGCTAGGCGGCGCGATTAGGTTGGTGAAGGGCGCTTACAACGAACCGCCAGAAGTTGCCTACCCGCACAAACGCGACGTGGACGAGAATTATTTTCGAATCGCGCAAATGTTGCTTGGCGAAGTCGGGCGGCGTGCCGGATTGCGCGCTGCCATCGCGACGCATGATATCCGGCTCATTGCACGCATTCAGGAGTGGGCCGCGGCTAACGGCCTCGCGAAGAATCAACTCGAATTTCAGATGCTTTATGGAATCCAGCGAGCCGAGCAGTCGCGTTTAGCGGCAGAAGGTTGCCGCTCGCTAGTACTTGTAGCGTACGGCAAATATTGGTTCCCGTGGTACATGCGTCGCCTGGCTGAGCGCCCCGCTAACGTCTGGTTCCTCGCGCGCAATTTCTTCTCTCGCTAGCTATAACGACTGTGGCCGCATCGATTTCCGTGCGGCATTTAGCGAGTTCAGCGCTTCACAATCGCGGCCATGCCGAGGCCGGCGACGCCCCAACTAATCACCCAACTCCCGACGTGCGCGATCGTGTAGTTCGTCGGAAAGCCGTACCAATTCCAATACGACAAGTCGTAAATAACACCCGCGCTGATGCTGATGAGCAAGACGATCAGCACGCGGCTTCCGAACGTCGTCGACCCGGCGCCAATTCCGAGAATCCAAGCGATGAGAAGTGCGGCGACGACATTAAACAAAAACTGGTTCAGCAACAGCTTGCCGAACTGAAGCTCAGTTCCCCCGGGGCTATAGATGAGTATTCCGGTCGGTCCTTGCTTGTAAGTCCCGAGATAGGCCGTCTGCGCAGCGGCCGCTTGCTCCTTCGACTGGCCGCCCATTGGGGGCGCTGCGGGGAAGAAATAAAATCCCGGATCGTGAATCGAAGCACGCATGGCAGCCTCGACGGCTCCCCCGCCCGGCATATTCTTGATGCCGATCTCGCCGAGGCCCGCCGCCATGTGCCAGATGAAGCCAACCAGAAAAACGAGCACTGCACCGACAAGGCCGCCCAGAATGATTCGCTTGGTCATGATAAATCCTCCGTGAATCTGCGGTACAAGCCAACTCTGCCCTAAGAAGGCTTTGCAGGGAGCAAAACGATGCGCTACAAAATCACTCTTGTGTACGGGATGTCAAGTGAATGAAAGAACGGTCGAGCGACGGAAATGCGGGCGATGGAAATCTAGGCTATGACGTTCGAGAGCTTGCGAGCTCAAGCGTTACTTGGTCGGCTCGTCACGCTCAATTTTGCCGTCGCGAACGCGAATCACGCGATCAGCGTGCAGTGCGATGTCAGGCTCGTGCGTGACGAGAATAATGGTGTTGCCCTGCTCGTGGAGCCTTGCGAAGAGAGCCATGATTTCTTCGCCGGTCTGGGAATCGAGGTTGCCGGTTGGTTCATCGGCGAGGAGAATCGAAGGACGATTTACGAGAGCGCGAGCGACCGCGACGCGCTGGCGCTGCCCGCCGGAAAGTTCGTTCGGGCGGTGCATCATTCTGTCGGTGAGGTCCACTTGCGCAAGAGCCTGCTTCGCCCGCACCAGGCGCTCTTCGGAGGGCGTGCCATTGTAAATCAGGGGCAGCTCAACGTTGTGCAGCGAAGTCGCACGCGGAAGAAGATTGAACGTCTGAAAGACGAAGCCGATTTCCTTGTTACGAATGTAGGCGAGTTCATCGTCATCGAGATCACTCACCAGCCGCCCCGCAAGGTAGTAGCGACCGCTCGATGGCGTGTCGAGGCAGCCAATAAGATTCATCAGCGTGGACTTCCCGGAGCCCGAGGGGCCCATGATAGCGACGTACTCGCCCTTGCGGATTTCAAGAGTGATGCCGCGCAGCGCGTGCACCTGCTCCGATCCCATCTCGTACGTTTTCCAGAGGTCCTCGGTGTGGATGACGATTCCGGTATCAATTAGATCCTGCCGGAACGACAGTGCCGCGCCTGCTTCAACTGGCATCAGAAAATTGGCTCCTCAAGTGCTTCGCGGCTAACTGGTCTGCTGCTCATCGCGTTTCGGTTCGGAATTATCAATCTTGACGTTCGCGCCGGGACGCAAAGTGCGAAGCGCCTTGTAGCTGCCGGTGACGATCTGATCGCCTTCCTTCAGCCCACTGACGATTTCAATGTCTGTGACGCCGCTGATCCCCGTCTGCACTGGTACAAACTCAGCTTTCTTGCCGCGGAGCACGAAAACGCCTTGAATATCCTGCTTATCAGCTGCGGCGGAATTATCCGGCCGAGTGGCGGCAAGCGTCACGCTGGAATCGCCCTTGGATTTCAGCGCGGCTTCATCGAGAGCGCGCTTCGACCGCATGGCCAGCGCTTGAATCGGAATTGTCAGTACCCCATTCTTCGATGCGGTTTTGATCGTCGCCGTGACGGAGAGACCCGGGCGCAAATTATCCGGCGGATTATCGAGCCTTACGACGACCTTAAAATCGCGCGCTTCCTGCGTATTGGCCGTTGTTTGCGTCGTGGCTAGACCCGAAGACCGAAGAATCGCTTGATCGCCGACTTCGGTAACGTGGCCAGTGAACGTCTTCCCGGGAATCGCGTCAATTTTGATATCAGCTTCTTCGGCGTTGCGCACGTTCACAATATCAGTTTCGTCCACTTTTACCTCGGCAGTGACGATGGACATGTCCGAGATCGTCATTAAATAGCTGCCCGTGGCGTTTTGAATTCCAGGCACGACGTTTTCGCCGACGCGAACTGCGATGTAGCTAACGATGCCGTCAATCGGCGCGGTGTAAGTCGTCTTACGCAAAACGTCCTTTTCGTGGACCAAAACCGCGCGGGTCTGATCGAGGCCGTGGCGCGCTTCTTCGAGCGTCGCGCGGCTTTGCGCCAGTTGTGCTTTGGCAGCGTCAACGCCGGCGCTGGCGCCGTCGAACGCCGCCTTCTGCGAGTCGTAGTCCTGCTTCGAAATTAATTGTTCCTGATATAGCTTTTGACTGCGCTCCCAGTCGAACTTTGCCTTTTCAAGATCGGCCTGGCGCTGCGCGACCGTCGCCTGCGACGACTTGAAATTCGCCTCGGAAGCCTGCACCGCGGACTCCGCGGATTCAATGCCCGCCTGCTGAGCATCCACATCGGCCGCTGGTTGAATGCTCTCGAGCTTCAAGAGCACATCGCCCTTGTGAACGTGATCGCCTTCCTTGACGACGATTTGGGTAATTTTGCCGATTCCTTCACCAAGAATGTTCGAGTATGTGAGCGGCCGGACCTCACCGGAAGCTGTCACCACCGAAGTCAAATCCCCGCGCTTGGTCGTCCCGGTCTGGACTGCTGTAACATCCTTATTCGCCTGGTAGACGCTGGCCCAAAGAATGATACCCAAAAGCACGGCCGCGCCGGCTCCAATCCCGATTTTCTTCCCAGTTGTCATATAAAAGTTCCTTCAGAACACGCTAATCCCTTAGACGCCAGTTCGTCCAACTGGCTTATTCGAATACGATTTTCGAAGCCAAATTGTTTCTCGCGGGCCTCCCGGCGAGCAAAAATAAGGCGAAGGAGGGGCGAAACGAGGCCGAAAGGCGCTCCGAAAAATTGTTTAATACCTCGGAATTTATTCACCCTATTGTAGTTCGTTTCGCCCCGTGTGAAAAGGGTTGTGCACAAAAGAGCGATCGGGATGGTTTTACTGAGGCAACCCTGCCCCCCGCCAAGGACTCTGATTTGGTACGGGGATTCCCAATGGGAATGACTAATTGACCTGTCCCCTTGGACAGGATAGAATTCAACCGACTTAGGGGTATAGGTGTCTTCATGACCACCGGTTTTAAGTACCTCGTATTTCCTTTCGTAATCTTGGGCTTAGCGATTCCTTCTCAGTCGAACTCTGCTCAATCCGATCAGACAGACACCAAGCAAGCTCCAACTCAAACAACTCCCGACGACAAGACGCAACCGCCCGCAAAGCAGGTCGAAAAGGACCGCAAAAAGCGCGAGCGGGCACTCGAAAAAGAATTGGCGTCTCCCTACAAGAAATGGCTCGAGGAAGACGTCGTTTACATCATCACGCCGGAAGAGCGTGGCGCGTTCCTGAGATTGCAAACAAACGAAGAACGCGAGCAGTTCATCGAGCAGTTCTGGCTGAGGCGCAATCCCGATCCCGATTCGCCCGAGAACACATTCAAAGAGGAACACTACCGCCGGATCGCGTATACCAACGAGCATTACGCTTCCGGAATTCCTGGATGGAAGACTGATCGCGGCCGGATTTACATCATGTGGGGCCCCCCAGACGAAGTTGAATCGCATCCGTCGGGCGGTTCTTATGAGCGGCCGGCTCAAGAAGGCGGCGGCGAGACGTCAACCTACCCGTTCGAGGATTGGCGTTACCGCTATCTCGAAGGCATCGGCAACGACGTCAATTTAGAGTTTGTCGACCCAACGATGACGGGCGAATTTCATCTCACGATGGACCCGAGCGAAAAGGACGCGCTGTTGTATGTTCCCGGCGCTGGTCTGACGATGATGGAGTCCATGGGCCTCGCCTCGAAGACATCGCGATTCAACAACACCGACGGCACCCACATGGCGCAGCCGCTCGGTGGGCAACCCGAGAGCTACGAAGAGTTTACGCGCCTCGAACTTTACGCCAAGATTCAGCAGGCGCCGCCAATCAAGTTCAAGGACCTCGAAGCGGTGGTGACGTCGCGATTGGTGCGAAATCAAGTGTCGTTCGACTATCGATTTGACTTCCTGCGAATCACCGGCGACACCGTTCTCGTTCCGATTTCGATCGAAATTCCCAACCGCCAGATGAGCTTCCAGGAAAAAGAAGGCGTGCAATCGGCGACGATGAACCTTTTCGCGCGCATCACCACGCTGAGCGGCCGAATCGTGCAGACATTCGAGGACACGATCAAGCAGGACGTTCCAAGCGCCCTTCTGCAGCAATCCTTAAAGAACCATTCGATCTATCAAAAAGCCGTGCCTCTTAGCCCAGGCCTTTATCGCTTGGATATCGTGTTGAAAGATGTGAACAGCGGAAACATCGGCGTCGTAAATACGCGCCTCGGCGTGCCCCATTATGAAGAGGAGAAGTTGTCTTCGAGTTCGCTGATTTTGGCGGACCAGATACAGCGCGTTTCGGCGCACGACATCGGTCTCGGCCAGTTCGTGCTGGGTGACGTCAAGGTTCGCCCGAAGATGGATTCAACTTTCGCGTCAAATGAGCACCTCGGCATCTTCCTTCAGGTGTATAACCTGAAAGTGGACGATAAGACCCACAAGCCAGATGCGGCGGTGGAATATCGCGTGATGAAAGAGAAGAATCCCACCCCGATTCTGAAAATGAACGAATCGGGCGACCAGCTCGGCGAGCGCGGCGAAGAACTCACGCTCGAGAAGGCGCTTACGCTCGGCGCGCTGGCTCCCGGCAAATACAAATTGGAAGTTCAAGTAACCGACAACCTGTCGAAGGAAACCATCACTCCGACAGCGGATTTTACGGTCAAAGCTCCCACCCAATGAATCGGGGAGGTGACGCATCGTGACGTTGAAGATGATTCGCACTCTGGCGGTGCTGGCACTCGCGAGTTTTGGGGCATTGCCGCTCGCTGCGGCGCCGCAGCCTGGGAAAATTACCGGTGTGGTCGTTGATCCGCATGGGACGCCTCAGATGGGCGCGAGCGTCTTCGTCGTCTCCGAACAGGGCGCGAATGCCACCCCTCTGCAACTACTGACCAACGACCGCGGTCTATTCTCGACCGACGGGCTCGCAACTGGGTTCTATTCAATTCGCGCGACCTTGGCGGGCTTCCTTCCTGCGGTCGAACAGCACATTCATGTCAAGGATCAGCAGATTACTCAGCTTCAGATCGAACTCGGTTCGATCTTCACGTCGCTCGACAAATTCCGCAAGGCCACAGATCAAGATGCGCCTCCGGACGAGTGGACCTGGGTACTGCGCACGTCTGCTTCGACCCGTCCGATTTTGCGCTGGGATGACCAGGGCGAAGTGCTCCTCGGCGGGCAATCAGTAGGCGCGGAGATAGCGCATCAGAAAGAGGCGCGCAGCCTTGTTCAGTTGACCAGCGGCGGGCTGCATCCAGGTTCGATCTCGAACGTTCCTGATGCGCCGGCCACCGCCTTTGCCTACGACGAAAATCTCGGTGCGCGTGGCCATATTGTTTTCGCCGGTGAGTTTGGATACGACAGCGCATCGGCCAGCGGCGGATTCGTTGCGGAATGGCTCCCGAGTGGTAATCCTCACACAGGCCCTGTCTCCACGCTGGTCATCCGCGAATCGGAACTCGGAACAGATAGTCCGGCATTTCGTGGCACCCGCCTCACGCACGACGATCAATTGCAACTCGGCGATCGCGTCCACATTCGCTACGGCGGTGAATTCCTGATGGCAGGTTTCGAAGGCACCACATCGAGCATTCGTCCACGCGGTGAATTGGCCTATCAGGTGTCCAAAAACTGGATTGCCAGCGCAACGATCTCGAGCCACCCGTGGCAGGATTCAGACGCGTCGTCGGGCGTTCTGGAATCAGCGCTTGCAAATCTCGATGCCTTCCCGACATTGTTGGTTCGCAACAATCATTCGGTGTTAGCGGATGATCTCCATGAAGAGATCGCTATCGAGCACGCGCTAAGTCCGAAGGCGAGCATTACGGCAGCCGTCTTCCACGACCATTCAAATGACACGGCGGTGATTGGACGCGGGAACGAAACTACTTCCGATTTCCTCCAGGATTTCTATTCGGACGCCTTCGCGTACGACGCAGGCGCGTCATCGTCGTGGGGCGCGAGAATCGCCTACGAACAAAAGATTACGGACTTGATCAACGCTGCCGTCATCTATGCATGGGCCGGCGCGTTGGTGCCGAACGTGGACGACAACGCGTCAGAATCTTTGCGCGATGTACTTCGAACTCAGGATCGAGCCAGTCTCGCAGTTCGGGCGAGCGCGCAACTCCCGCATGTCGGTACGCAACTCACAATCGGCTACAAATGGATTGATGGCCAGGTCGTCTCGCGGCAGGATGCCTACGGCGAAGCGATGTACAACGTCGATCCGTATCTGAGCCTGATTCTGCGCCAGCCTCTCCCGAAGTTCATTCCAGGACATGCTGTGGCGATGGCGGATTTCGGGAACCTTCTAGCGCAGGGATACGTCCCTCTACGGACGCAAGACGGTCAGGTCATCCTAGTTCCGTCATACCGATCATTCAGAGGCGGCGTCAGTTTCCAGTTTTAAGGCTCTCGGAGGGCCAGTACCGGAATTGGAAACGTGCCTCCCAAAAGCCATATCTTAGTCGATACCGCTCTTCAGGAAACCTGTAAGTCTCTGTCATACTTGGAGATGTTTGGTCAATCAACTTCCCATCTCTGGAAGTCTACGTGCAAACAGTTCTTGTGTACCTTTGTGTGTGAACGCGCTTCATGAACGACGGCCTCCGAATGCGGGTTGGAGCGGTGGCGCTAGCCATCTTGACCGTAGCAGCCGTCGTTTTTGCCGCCCTGAATTTCAAGCAACGCGAAGTCTTCCCCGCGCCTGACGACGGTGTAACCTGGCTCGACTCGCCTTCAGGGGTTCAAGCCTGGCACGTCGCACCGGGCTCTCCTGCGGATAAGAGCGGAATTCGCACCGGTGATTACGTCGAGAACGTGCGCGGAATTCCAATTCGTCGGGCCACGCAAGTCACGCAAATCCTGTTCCGCGCCGGTGAGTGGACCGAGCTCACATACAAAATCGAGCGAGGAAACGAGACCTTTGACACCAAGCTGATCACGGCGCACGCCGACAACCCGTCGTCGCTCGAAAACTACCTACGCATTACCGCACTTTTCTATCTCTTCATTGGCTTGTTTATCTTCGCGCGTCGGTGGAACGCTCCCCGCGCCGTCCACTTCTACCTTTTTTGCCTGGTGTCGTTCATCTTTTATAGCTTCCATTACAGCGGCAAGCTGAATCCGTTCGACTGGGTGATTTATTGGGGCAATGTTGTGGCGTGGCTGCTGCAGCCCGCGTTGCTCGTCCACTTTGCTGTGGTTTTCCCCGAGCGTCGCGGCCACGTACGCTCGAAGATTCTCGCAATCTATAGCATTCCAGCGCTCCTGCTGGCACTGCACGCCCTTGTCGCGGCCGATCTGATCGATGTCTTTTCGCCGATCGGATCGCGAATGATTTTGGATCGCATCGAATTGGCTTATCTCGGCGTCTACTTTCTCGCCGCGGCGCTGATTTTTGCGCTCAGTTACCGCCGCTCCGCCACCGCAATTCTCCGCCAGCAATTGAAGTGGGTCACCGGCGGGACCGTCGCTGGAATCGCGCCTTTCTTCCTGTGTTACATCGTTCCGTACTTCTTCGGCGTCGTTCCCAAGCCGTGGATGAAGCTGTCGGTTTTCTCGCTGGCTTTGATTCCGCTTTGTTTCGGATACGCCATCGTCCGTTACAGGTTGATGGATGTGGACATCATCTTTAAGCGCGGCCTCGCTTATACGTTTGCCACCGCCGCTGTAGTCGCCATTTATTTTTCCACCGTCGCGCTGATTGGCGAGTTCTTCCATTCGACGTGGACGACGGGTCCTGTAGGCGTGGTAATAGCGATCGTGATTGCTGCGTTTCTCTTTGAGCCTGTGCGCGACTGGACGCAGGTGCGCCTGGACCGCTTTTTCTATCGCGACCGGCTCGACTATCGCCGCACTTTGATTGAATTCGGAGCCACGCTGACGAATGAAGTTCGGCTGGAGCCGTTGCTCGGCTCCGTCCTTGACCGCATCTCGCAGACGCTGCTTGTCGATCGTCTCGCGATTTTCCTCGAAGAGCCGGCCCAGCCCGGATCCTTCGTGATGTCGCGCACGATCGGCGTGAATACGGAAGGACCGCTTGATTTGACCTTTCTTGATGCGGACCGCCCGCAGTTCAAAACGAACGGCTGCTTGTTCTTCGAATCGGCACGCGCGGCCGTCGCGGAAACGGATTCTGTACGGCGAACGCTCGATCAGCTCGATCTGAACTACTTCATCGCGTGTCGAATCCACGACCGGACCGCCGCCATTCTCGGCCTCGGCAAGACCGTCGACGGCGATTACCTCACCAGCGACGACCTCGAATTGCTTCTCACCATCGGCAATTACGTCGGAATCGCCGTTGAGAATGCGCGTCTGTATAACTCCCTCGAGCAGAAGGCCACACAAATCGAGCGCTTGAAAGATTTCAGCGAGAACATCGTCGAGTCGCTGAATATCGGCGTTCTGACCGTCGATCTGGACGATCGCATCGAGTCGTGGAATCCTCAGCTCGTCAGGCTGCTCGATATTCGCCGCAGTCAGGCCATCGCGCGGCGGCTGGAAGAAGTCCTTCCGTCAGATCTCGTAGCCGAATTGGTCTCGCATGCCAGCGATGACCGTGTAAGCGGCATCTACAAATTCCATCTCCGTACGCCTGCCGGCCGCCTGGCGGTCGTAAATGTCTCCGTGGCGCCTCTTGTTGGTAAGACGGGTACGCGAATCGGACGTCTAATTCTATTGGACGACATCACTCAGCGTGTGCATCTTGAAGAGCAGACGCTGCAGACCGAAAAGTTGACATCGCTCGGTCTGCTCGCTGCCGGCGTGGCTCACGAAGTGAACACGCCGCTCGCCGTTATTTCGAACTACATCCAGATGCTTGCCAAGCAATTTCCAGCCGACGATCCGAAACAGAAGACGATCGACAAGATCGTGAAACAAACATTCCGCGCCAGCGAAATCGTCAACAATCTTCTGAATTTCTCGCGCACCGGTGCAGCGCAATTTGTCGAAGTCAATATCAACACTGTCCTCGATGAGACACTCACGCTTGTGCAGCATCCTTTCCGCACTTCGAAAGTGAACGTCGTTCGCGCGTTTCAGCAGACTTTGCCGCCCGTGCTTGGATCAACGACGCGGCTCCAGCAAGTGTTCCTCAATCTCTTTATGAACGCGCGCGATGCCATGCCGACCGGGGGAATGCTCGAAGTCCGGACGTCGGCGCATAATAGTTCGGTCGAAATCGAAGTCACGGATACGGGCAGCGGCATTCCCGCCGAGCAGCTCAATCGCATATTCGATCCGTTCTTCACCACAAAGTCTTCGGGCCGCGGCACTGGACTAGGCCTCTCCGTCAGCTACGGGATCATCAAAGAACACGCGGGCAAAATTGACGTTCGCTCGACCCCCGGGAAAGGCACGTCGTTCCGGCTCGAATTTCCCGTAGCTCAAAAGGCTGTCCATGCCTAAAGGTTCCATCCTCGTCATTGACGACGAAACTGAAATCAGGGAAGGCCTGGAAGCTCTCCTTTCCTCCGAAGGATTTCAGGTTACTCTGACGGACACAGCCGCCGCCGGCCTCGCAAAGCTCGAAGATCAGCCGTTCGATTTGCTACTCCTCGATGTCAGCTTGCCGGACCGCAACGGGCTTGATCTGCTGCGCGAAATTCGCCGCCGCGATCCTTATCTTTCCGTCATCCTGATCACGGCTTTCGGCTCGATAGATATGGCGCGGGCGGCATTCAAGAGCGGCGCGCAGGATTACATCACCAAGCCATGGTCGAATGACGAACTCATTTCGCAGGTTTCACTGGCCATCGAGGGCCGTCGGCTACGCGAAGAGAACGTCCAGCTCAAACGCGCATTAAAACAGCGTTACAACTTCCCGAACATCATCGGCAAGAGCGAAAAGATGCTGGCGGTGCTCGATTTGATCACTCAGATAGCGCCGTCGCGTTCCACCGTCCTGATCAATGGCGAGAGCGGAACCGGCAAAGAAGTGATCGCTAAGGCGATACACTCTGCTTCGACGCGCACGGATAAAGCGTTTATACCCGTGAATACCGGCTCGATCCCCGTGGACCTGCTCGAATCGCAACTCTTTGGCCACGTAAAGGGTGCATTTACCAGTGCCGTCGCTTCGAAAAAGGGCCTCTTCGAAGTTGCGGATCAGGGTACGATTTTCTTCGATGAAATCAGCACCATCGGACCAGAAACGCAGGCAAAACTGCTCCGCGTGATTCAGGAGCGCGAATTCATGCGCCTCGGCGGAACGGACACAATTAAAGTGGACGTCCGCATCCTGGCGGCATCGAACGAAGATTTGATGGGCCTGGTTCGCGAAGGGAAATTCCGAGAAGATCTTTACCATCGGCTCAACGTCATTTCGCTTCACCTTCCGCCATTGCGCGAGCGCAAGGAAGATGTTCCGCTTCTCGTTGAGCGCTTCCTCGAAAGATATTGCCAGGAAAACGGCAAACCGCCGCGCAACTTCACCAACGGCGCGATGAAGTTGCTGATGGATTACGACTGGCCGGGAAACGTGCGCGAACTCGAAAACGTCGTCGAGCGCGCCGTGGTTCTTTCGATTCAAGAACTGATGGACGTGGACTTGCTACCCGAGAGCGTTCGTACTCGGGAAATCGTGAAGGGCGTTCGGCTTCAGCTTGCCGAATTTCTGCCTCCGATGCCCGGCGAGTCCGCGTTGCGCGGCAATTCGCCCTCGCATTCACTTTTCGAAATTATGGAAGAAGTCGAGCGCCGAATCATCGTGGATATGCTCGAGCGGACAAACTGGAATCAGACCGAAGCCGCTGAGCGCTTTCAAATTCCGCTCTCAACGTTGAATCAAAAAATTAAGCGTCTGGGCATCGAAACGCGCCGCCGCACAACTTCATCTCCCCGCGGCGGATTCGGTTCCGAAGCAGAAGATTCCGCGAGCGCCACCACAACCACTCGCTGACGCCAGAATGGTCTGAACGAAGCTTCCTTAAGATTTTTCCTGCGTCGTCGATTTCCAGTTGCGCGGCATAAGCGTCGTGCTCAAATCCAGGCCAGAAAGATCCACGCCCTCGAGATCTGTCTCGCGCAAAACGGTTGTGGTGAGATTGGCGCCGTGGAAATCCGCCCCGTGGACATTCGCCAGGCGGAAATTTGCGGCTGTGAGATTCGCGCCGCGAAGAATCGCACCGCTCAAATCGGCGCGGAAAAGTTCCACGCCATTGACTTGCGCGTCCGTTAAATTCGCACCGCTGAAATTCGTTTCGGTCGAGTCGGTTCGCCGCAAGTCCGCGCCCTTTAGATTCGCCTTGCTTATATCCGCGAACGTCAATTTCGCCTCGCGCAGCGACGCCCCTTCGAGATTCGCTCCCTGTAGATTCGCGTATGCGAGGTTCGCACCCTTCAGATCGGCCTTCGATAAATCGGCGCCGCTCAAATCGGCGCGCGCTCCGGTATCATCGCCGTGCGTAAACCGTACGTGCGATTCCAGAATCTCCGAAAGCCGTTTGCCCTTATGCCGAATACTTCGTGGTGATCTCAATTCGCCTCCGCCTTCTCACCCAATCAATTTCCTCAGAACTACGCTCCTGCCTCGGAGTCCACCCAAACCAATCAAATCTTACTAGAATCCACCGGATTGTCGCACACCAACCGACCTTCATCGAATTGCCCAGCGCCGTATCTGTGGTAAGTTGAAGGGCAAATGCAACTTCTAAAGAAACTTGAGAATCGTGCGCGTGCGATGCCGCAACGGATTGTTCTGCCCGAGGGCGAAGATGCGCGCGTAATCGCCGCTGCGTCGCAGATCGCGCGCGAAGGCATTGCGCGCGTGACGCTGCTCGGGCGCAAGTCTCTGATGGAAGCTCAGACGCCGGACAAAACAATTGCCCTCAGTGGCGTGGAGATTCTCGATCCTAATTCCAGCCCGCGCCTCGACGCCTACGCGCAAATTTATTACGAGCGCCGGCGTGCCAAAGGCGTTTCGTTCGATGAGGCCTACGCCGCGGCGCGCAAACCGCTCTATTTCGCGCAATTAATGGTGGCGGCTGGCGATGCCGATGGTTCTGTCGGCGGCGCAGCGAATTCCACGGCCGACACCGTGCGATCCGCGCTCCACGTCATCGGCCTCGCGCCCGATTCGAAATTGCTCTCGAGCTTTTTTCTGATGCTCGTGCCACCTCGCGAAAGCACCGCGTTCGGCGCCAGCGATGGTCTGCTGTTTGCTGATTGCGCGGTTGTCCCTGATCCGAGCGCTTCGGAACTCGCTGAAATCGCCATCGCGACAGCCGACAATGCCCGCGCGTTCCTCGAAGTTGAGCCGCGGGTCGCGCTACTTTCCTGGTCCACTAAAGGCTCCGCCGAGCATCCACGCATCGACAAAGTACGCGAAGCATTACGAATTGCACGCGCCCGGGGGCCGGAACTATCGATCGACGGCGAATTACAGGCCGATGCTGCCGTCGTGCCGTCCATTGCCGAATCCAAGGCGCCGGGCTCACCGGTTGCCGGCCGCGCCAACGTGCTAATCTTTCCCGATCTCGATTCGGGGAACATTGCGTACAAACTTGTCGAGCGCGCTGCAGGTGCGGTCGCACTCGGCCCGATTCTGCAAGGCCTCGCTCGGCCGGCAAACGATCTCTCGCGTGGCTGCTCCACGCAAGATATCGTCAATGTCGTGGCGATAACGGCTATTCAGGCTCTCGAGGCCAAGCTCGCTGACTCTCGCACGAGTGCTTAGGCCATAAGAATTTCGCCAACCGGCGCGTGAAGTTTCTCGATACGGATTCAAATGAACCTTCGCCGCTACAAATACCTGCTGCTCTTTCTCTTCTCTCTCGCGCTGCCAGTCGCGGGAGCACATCTGTATGGCCGCGCTTCTACGTCCATGCGTCCCCAGGAAGATAAACCCATCGAAGAAATTGTCGCCAATCTCGCCGCAGGGCGCGTGATCGTCGGCGTATTCAAGGACGGCATCGTCATCGGCAGCATCGAGAATTCCATCGAAACCGGAAGTCTGACGCCGCCGATTGTTCCCATCAACTCTCGTCGTGCCGGTGTTTTACTCGGCGCGTCTGAATTCGTCTCTCCGTCTTCACGCCAGGTAGTGGCGAATCTCTCTCTTGATCTGCCTCATGTCCGCGGCGACGCACCTCTCTCGAGCCAGCAGCCTCATCTTACCGGCACCATTGACATCCGAAAGGCCGGCGACATCGAGCAGATTGGACTCGGGCTGATGATTCGCCTCAATGAGAGCGCTTCGCAGATCCATAGCCAGCTTCACTTCTCGGCGAACGAACCGCTGACCGAACTTGTCTTGGCAGACTACATTCCAAGCTACGGCCCAGAAGTTTGGTTTATCACTTACACGATCGAGCAGGAGCCCGAGCGCGGCGATTTCTGGAACACTCGCGTTCGTCGCCCGCGATACGTTCAGTTCTGGCCGCCGGAGAAAAAAGACCCGCGCACCCTTATTGAATTTGATTACCCCGCGGATACGAAAGCCGTAACGCTGCGCGACATGCTGCTTACCCATGATCCGCGCCTCGATCAGATTCGCTCTTCGTCGCCGGAAATGGCCGCGGTTGCAGATTCCATACTTCGCGGCGATCTCGACAAAATCTTCGTCGCTGCGGGCGAACCGTATCTGCGCGCTGCGCTTGACGCTATCGCACAAGGACACCACCAGCAACTCGCTGTTATAAGTTTCGAAAACGGATTTGCGTGGGTTATTGCTCCGCCGAAACCACCCATGCCGCCCACCGAAAAAGTGGACCAAGGCGACCAGCGCCCATCGCTTCAGCGCCCAGCGGACGCGCCAACGCTTCAAAAACCATAATAGCCAATCGAAAAACTTGTCTTATTGGCTCGCGCGAGCGCGAAGCTACTTTGCGGATTTGGAAAGTTGCTCTTGGAGCCGTGCGTTTTTTTGAGCTACGCCCTTCGCCAGTTCTTCCTTATGCTCTGCCAGCCGCCTTGCCACACCGGCGTCCGACAAGCCTATAATCTGCGCTGCTAGAATGGCCGCGTTAGTGGCTCCCGCCTTATCAATCGCCATCGTCGCCACAGGGATGCCCGCAGGCATTTGCACGACGGCAAGAAGCGAATCCATTCCATTCAGCGGCGTTGTTGCTAGAGGAACTCCGATCACGGGCAGGGTTGTCACAGCCGCCACAACACCTGCAAGGTGCGCAGCGCCGCCCGCTCCCACAATGATGCATTTCAAGCCTCGTCCAGCGGCGGAACTAGAATATTCGTGCGTCCGCCCTGGCGACCGGTGCGCCGACGTTACCTCCATTTCGTACGCAATTCCGAATTTCTCGAGAGTCTTTCCCGCCTCGGCCATCATAGGGTAGTCCGTGTCCGAACCCATAATGATCCCGACTAAAGCTTTTAATTTGTTATCGTTCGATTCCAAAGGCCCCTCACTGTTCGATTTGCTGGCTATCGATCGAGCATCTCATTATGCTAGCTGGCTCACAATAGATTGCCGCCGCTTGCCGTTGATACTTGTGCTACTCCTGTGCCGCCAACGTCCGTTCGATACTGCATTCCATCAAAACTAACACTACTAATTATGTCGTAAGCTTTGGAGCGCGCAATGCCGACATTTCTTCCGGCCGCCGATGCTCCAAGGACTCTGCCACCACTTACGTAGTAATTATGACCTTCTCGTCGCGTCCCAGCGTGAAATAATACTCTGTCGTCCTCAGTCGACCCACTATCGACACCCTGAATCTGGGCACCAACAATTGGGTTTTCGGGATATCCCTTCGCCGCGACAACCACGCACACGCTAGCTCCGCGCTTCCAAGTAGCCTCAATGGCCGATAAGTCCCCCTCAGCAGCAGCGACAAGCGCCTCTGCTAAATCGAAATCGGCCCGCAAAAGGATAGCTTGCGTCTCCGGATCGCCCATCCGGCAGTTATATTCGAGCACTCTTGGCCCTTCGGGCGTGATCATAAGACCAAAGTAAAGAAACCCGCGATAGGGTATTTCCTCGCCCTTCAAACCACGAATTGTCGGCCGGACGACATCCCCCTGAATCACCGCTTCGAGCTCCGGCGGGAGCAGCGAATCATCAGAAAACGCCCCCATTCCACCCGTATTCGGTCCTCGGTCGCCGTCGCACGCGCGCTTGTGATCGCGTGTTGGCACAAATGGCAGGACTCTTTCGCCGTCAGTCAGAACAATATAGGAAAGCTCCTCGCCTTTCAGTCCTTCCTCCAACAATATCTTGCTGCCGCCCTCGCCGAATTCCCTATTATCCATAGAACGCACAATGAATCGTTCTGCTTCCCTTCGATCGCTCGTGACCAAGACACCCTTGCCCGCGCATAGACCATCTGCTTTAATGACGATCGGCCACGACACTTCATCAAGTGCCCGTCGGGCCTCCACCGAATCTTCAAAAACTCCGTAAACACGCGCAGTTTGGATTCCCTGGCGTTCCATAAAGCGCTTAGCGAAAATCTTCGTACCTTCCAGTTGAGCGCCAAGCGCGCCCGGCCCAACCACCGCGAATCCGAGCGCACGCAATTCGTCCGCGAGCCCCAGAACGAGTGGCAATTCTGGGCCTATCACCGTGAGATCAGGCTTCAGTCGCTTAGCGAGCTCGACAAGACCGCAAATGTCCTTCAGATCAGCCAGAATACATTCAGCGTCATTCGAAATTCCGCCATTGCCTGGCGCACACCAAATCTTCTCGACCGTCGCGCTTTGCTTGAGCTTCCAGACGAGAGCATGTTCGCGTCCGCCGCCGCCGATGACTAAAATATTCATTCCAGTATTCACGAGAACGAAACGATACGGCGAGTACCGGCCGCTGTCAACTGCAACGCACTTGAACGGCTGCGAATAACGTGCTTACATCCGAGTGTATGCGACACGCAATTCCCTGGGATTTCGCCGCGGTTCTTCTCGTCCTGGCCGTCGTTGTTCCGTGGCGGGGATATGTACGAGTTAAGCAGTTACTCCGATCGCAAATCGTAGCCACGCCGGAGCGCCTCATACTCTATGCGTCAACAATTTCGTTCCAATGGATCTTCACCGTCTTCGTACTTTGGCGCAGTCGCATTCATGGATACCATCCTGCTGACCTCGGAATCACCTTGGGACGGCCGGGGTTTGTTCTTACGGCGGCTGCAGTACTTACTGCCTTGATCACCGCTAACCAATTGGCAAGCATACGCCGGCTTGCAACGATGCCGCGTGATAAGCAGGGCCCCTTTCGTGCGCTATCCCTCAAACTGATGCCGCAAAACGCTTCTGAGAGGCTGGCCTTTTTCGCGTTAGTCGTAACCGTCGCGATATGCGAAGAAATTCTGTACCGAGGGTGGGCTCAAAGGTTCTTCCAAGACGTTGCTGGCGGCTCGGCTTTCTTCGCCGTCATCGCTTCAGCCGCATTGTTCTCGGTCGCGCACATCTATCAGGGCCGCCGCGGTCTAATCGCCACTTTCATCGTAGGTGCCGTCTTTTCGGTGGTTAGAGCGTGGACAGGCAGCTTGCTGCCCACGATGACAGCACATTTCGCGGCCGATTTCGCGGCAGGCCTGCTGGCACCGGTTTGGCTCAACGGTCATTCTACTGAGCCGATTGGGAAGGGCGCTGCGGTCGGCGGCGGTGGTTCAAACTCATAGAGATGCTCTCACGTGTTGCGGTAGGCGAAATTCTGCAATCCTACAATTTGGACGCTCCGGACCTACTCTGCGAACAGATCCGGTCCTACATCGCGCTCCTCCTGAAATGGAATAAGCGAATCTCGCTGACTTCCGTAGAAGAACCTGCTGAAATAGTACGCTACCACTTCGCTGAGAGCTTTCTAGCTGTCAAGGCCTACCGATCGCTAGATGGTCGGCTCGCCGACGTTGGGTCGGGAGCCGGTTTCCCAGGCATCGCTCTGAAAATGTATGTTCCGCAGCTCGACGTCTCCTTAATCGAGTCAAATTCAAAGAAGTGCGTATTCTTGGCCGAAGTTGTACGCTCATTAGAGCTGCCGAAGATTAGTGTTATTCACTCGCGATATCAGGACATGATATCACCCAAAAGCTCGTTCAATCTCATGTCGGCCCGAGCTCTAGGTGAGATTTCAGCTTTCCTAGGCTGGGCAGCGGGCGCGATACTGTCCGGGGGACGCGTTTTGCTGTGGCTTGGCACTCAGGGGGTTGATGAGGCATCTGCTGCACCGAACTGGAAATGGAAACCGCCGTTCGCCATACCGAGGACAAAAGGTCGCTTCATCCTCGTCGGATCACCCCAAAATACGAACTGATGCGTGTTTCACGTGGAACAAATTCTGCTACAGACA
>DATBYF010000023.1:0-4842 GCA_036513895.1 Candidatus Acidiferrales bacterium
AACCATCAGAACTTTGTTGAGCGCCTCCTGCTCGGGGAGGTCCGAAGCGTCGATGGCTTCGAAGCGCGTGAGGAATTTCTGGGTCTCTTGCAAATTCTTGTCGATGGCCTCCTGCGAACGGTCGTCGAGTTGGTCGTTCCAACGCTTGTCTCCGATGGTGGAAGCGAAGATCGGGCTGGCGCGCAGCCGATACTCCCACTGCTCGGCGAGAAGATCATTGAGCGCCTTGCGCCGCGATTCGAGCGAGGATGGCGATCGGGCGACGAGTGACACGCACGTAATCGAACAGAAAAATAAAACCGTACAGGTCCGGAGACTGTGAATGTCCATTCAGGTTCCTTGATTGAAAATTTCTCGTACGAGTGAAACTGACGAGATGTTCGCCCGGCTGTCGGCTCAGTTGTACGTCTCGGTTGCAAGAACTTGGGGATTCTACTCTGGAGATGTCCTCGAAGTCTCCACCGAGTCGCACGGCAAGATCATGAATTCCCTGTTTTCGGAGGGACGGCGGTTCGACGCGCGTCGAATTATTCGTATCGCAGCGCGACCATGGGATCTACTCGGGCTGCTCGTCGCGCGGGAATCCAGCACGCCGCGAGTGCCACCAGGAGCAGAACGCCCGCTACGGCGGCGAACGTCAGAGGGTCTGTGGCGCTCACATTGAAAAGCAGAGAGAGCTTGGCGAGCAGCCGCGTCAGCGCTGACGCTGCTACGAGACCCACAACAACGCCCGCGAGCGCCAGTTGTGTTCCCTGCCAGAGCACCCAGCGCAGCATAGCTCCGCTCTGTGCGCCGAGCGCCATTCGGATGCCGATTTCATTGGTGCGCTGGCCGACGACGTAGGCAATCACGCCATAAAGGCCAATCCCCGCAAGGACGAGAGCAAGTGCGGCGAACGCTTCGAGAAGCATCATCGCGAAACGCTGTGAAGCGAGCGACGACTCGATGATTTCGTGCATAGTTTGGACCTGGGTGATTACCTCATTCTTGCTGATCCGGTCGTTCGTGCGGCGAATCGAGTCCATAAATCCTGCGATGTTCCCCGCAGCGCGAACGATGACCTCTGTATTCGAAGGCACTAAGGCGATCGTATTGTCGTCCATTTGCATGAACACGAAGTAAGCCTGCGCGCGAAGAGAATTTTGATCGTCCACGTCGAGCCCCCACTGCTTCACGTGGCCGACAACGCCGACGATCTGATAAGCAACATCCTGGCTACCGGCGTGAATCGTCTTGCCAACGGCATCTCCGTTCGGGAAATATTTTCGCGCCAGCACTTCATCCACGACCGCAACGCGTTGTGAATGTTCGTCGTCGCGATTCGAGAAAAAGCGGCCCGCCAGCAATGGAATCCGCATCGCTTTCAAATAATCCGGGCCAACGATGTAATTGAGCGCCCAGATTCTTTCGTTGTCGCTCGCCGGGCGCGGCTGCCCATCAATCCAGAAAGTTGTGTCGTCCTCGCCGTTCATGGGAACAGCGCCCCAACTGAGCGATTCCGCTTCCACGCCGGGCGTAGCGGCGATTCCAGCATCGAAATTGCGCAGAGCCGCGCGGATGGATGCGGCGGGAGCCGTCGTCATTTCCGGCGGGAGGGCCAGGTTAAAGGTGTAAGTATTGTCGGGATTAAAGCCGGGATTCACGTTCCACAGTTCGGCGAGACTGCGGATCAACAATCCCGCACCGGTGAGCAGCACTAGCGCCATCGCCATCTGAATGGCAACCAAGGCGCCTTGAGTGCGGCGGCGTGAGCCAATCGCACCTCGTCCGCCTTCTTTCAATGTTTCGTGAACGCTTTGCCGGGCTGTGCGCATTGCCGGAACCAAGCCGAAGAAAATTCCCGCGCACACGGAGAGCAATACCGTGCACCAGAGCACCCGGTCGTCAATTCCAACTTCGCTTGCTCGCGGCAAAGTAGCAGGCAGTGAAGCTAGCGCGGCGTGAGTTCCTGTACGCGCGAGGGCAAGTCCAAGCGCGCCGCCCGCCATCGCGAGCAAGATGCTTTCGGTAAGCATTTGGCGGATCAGACGGCCTTTGCTCGC
Source organism: Candidatus Acidiferrales bacterium (assembly GCA_036513895.1). Lineage (GTDB taxonomy): Bacteria > Acidobacteriota > Terriglobia > Acidiferrales > UBA7541 > Palsa-147. Next base: position 2,043 of record DATBYF010000023.1, read on the forward strand.
GCCGAGAGCCGCGCGCAGAGCGACTTCACGCACGCGACCCGTCGCGCGAACGAGCAGCAGATTGGCCACGTTGACGCAAGCAATCAGCAATACCAGCCCCACCGCGCCCAGCAACAGCAACAGAAATGGCCTGACCTCGCCCACCATGCTTTCCTTGAGCGGAGTCAACGTAGCTCCGATTCCCTTGTCCACATCTGGATAAATTTCTGCGAGATCGTGCGTCACGTGTTCCATATTTGCGCGCGCCTGTTCGATTGTGACGCCCGGTTTCAAGCGCGCGATGCCATGAATGCCGAGCCCGGCACCGCGATTTCGAATCCCCGTGTTGGCAAATTCACCGAGCGGAGCGTAAACATCCACTGAGTCGAAATATGGCATGGGCAAGTTGAAGTGCCCGGGAAGGACGGCGACGATTACGTAACCCTTGCCGTCCAGCGTGATGCCTCTCCCGATCACATCCGGCGCGGAGCCGAATTTTCTTTTCCACAACGCCGTGCTGATGGCAACGACATTCGAAGCTCCAATTTCATCTTCGGATGGAGTGAACCAGCGACCGAGGGCCGGCTTCACGCCCAGCATGGGAAAGAAATCCGATGTGACCACCGCCGCGTTCAGTTCGTCGGCGTCGCCCGTACCTGTTAGCAAGTATCCAGTGGGTCGCGAAACGGCGAAGAAGGAGAATGATTGGTTCATACGGTGCCAATCCATGAAATTTGGATATGAAATCGAGCCTTGCGGAAAATTAGGCTTGCTAGCGTCAACGGTGACCAGCCGATCGGGCTCTGGAAACGGCAATGGGTTCAGCAGGACGCCGTTTACCACGGAAAAGATGGCCGTATTCGCGCCGATGCCGAGAGCGAGAGTAAGAATCGCGACTGCGGTGAAGCCGGGGGATTTGCGCAGCATGCGGAGGCCGTAACGGATGTCCTGCAGGAGCTGCTCGAGCCAGACGAAGCTCCAGACTTCGCGAGTGTCTTCCTGGACGCGCGTCACGTTCCCGAATTTGCGCAGTGCGGCGTAGCGCGCTTCGTCGGGCGGCATGCCGCGGGCGATGTTGTCGCGCGTCTCGATCTCGATGTGATCGCGGATGTCTTGCTCGAGATCGCCGAGCATGCGATTGCGGCGGCTCATTGTTCTGTTCACCTATTTCGCGGGCTGGAAAATCCGCGCGAGCGTCAGAGCGTCACTGCGGCCCGTGCGAAATTTATCCGCTTGCGCGTCACTCATATCGTAGTGCGACCATAGGATCGACTCGCATTGCGCGGCGCGCAGGGATACAGCAGGCTGCTGCGGCGACGCAAATAAGAATTACCGCGACCGCGAGAAATGTGAGCGGATCGCGGGTGTCAATTCCAAAGAGCAAGCTGGCCATGAATCGTGTGAGAGCCGCGGCGCCCGCCAGTCCGATGATGGTTCCAAACACAGCGAGCCTTGCTCCCTCGCCGAGCACTAGCGACAAAATGCTGACGGGTTGCGCTCCTAACGCCGTGCGGATGCCAATTTCGTGCGTGCGCTGCGTCACCGAATACGCCACCACGCCATAGATTCCGACGGCCGCGAGCGCCAGGGCAACGGCCGCGAAAATCGCCAGCAGCGTCAAATTGAATTTCTGAGGATCCACGGACATATCCATCAAGGATTTCATCGTGAGCACGGAACTCGGAGGGATGTCGCGGTCGAGCGCCCAGATCTGATTTTCTACTTCTCTCGTGAGTTCGCTGGGATATCTGGAGCTTCGTGCCGCGATGGACATCCAGCGCTTCCACGGCTGATCGGTTTGCGAATATAAATCGTAAGCGGCGGGCTCCTCCGGCTGATCCAGACCGAAATGCTTTACGTCGCCGACTACACCGATAATCGTTTTCCAGTGCACGGGGGTTTCGGCTGCCCATCCGATGCGCGCGCCGATAGGGTCCTGGCTCGAGAAAAATTTCCTGGCGAAAGTTTCGTTGATGACCACAACAACAGGAGTGTCCGCGCGATCCTGGCCGGAAAATTCGCGTCCGCGAAGAAGCGGAATACTCATGAGCGAAAAGTAATCGCCGAGTATCGTCCGAGTTTGAACTTCTGGTGCATCGGCTGGATTCACCGGCCGCCCCTCGATGACGAGATCGTGGCTGAGAGAATCGCCGCTCATCGGCAGCTCGCTGATCATGGCGGCTCGGACGCCGGGAAGTGAATTCAGAGAGTCAAGTAGTTGCGCACGAAATAGCCTTTGCTTCGGAATTTCTTCGTATCTCGCGGCCGGAAGTTCGACGCGCATCGTGAGAATGTTCTCAGGACGGAAGCCTGGAGCTTCGGATTCCATTTTCTGGAAGCTGCGAATCAGCAGGCCCGCTGCGATGAGCAGCATCAGCGCCAGCGCGGTTTCGGAAATCACCAGAGTCCGGCGTAGGCGCAGGCTTGCGCGGCTTCCTGCCAGCGTGCGTCCAGATTCTTTCAGCTCCACTCCGAGGCCAGGCCGCGTGGCAGTCCAGGCGGGAAGCAGTCCAAACACGATGCCAGTGAGCAGCGAAACGCTCAAAGTGAACGCGAGCACGCGAGCATCGATGCTGATGCCGTCAAGACGCGGAAAGTTCCTCGGAGAAAGCGCGAGCAGGACGCGCAAACCCGCTTGCGCCAACACAATTCCGGCCGCTCCGCCTGCCAGCGAAAGTAAGGTGCTCTCGATCAACATTTGCGCAATGAGGCGCCGCGATCCTGCGCCGAGCGCGGAACGAATCGCGATTTCTCGCTGTCGCGACGCGCTGCGGCCCAAGAGCAGATTCGCGAAATTGACGCAGGCGATCAGCAGCACCAA
>DATBYF010000024.1:0-16620 GCA_036513895.1 Candidatus Acidiferrales bacterium
TGATTCCTGGAAGCTGATAGTTGAAAATCTCTCGATGTAATGCGTATCGGGAAGATAACGGTTGAACGCTTCCAGAGTTGTCGTGCGCCAGTGATCAAAAGCGCCGTCCGACACTTTACTGAGACTTAGGGCCACCAACTCGCCCAATTGAAGTTCAAGCGTAGCTTTGGCTTCTTTCGCCTCCGGCGTCATGTTTGGGGCGTTCATGCGCAAATTCTATCACGGCGCGGAGGGTGTAAATCGGTACCTCCTCGACGGGTGACGCTCGCTGAGCAACGGTGAGTGGCCATAACGCGCTCGATGATTCCTAGCGTGGAGGTACTGAGCTTCAAAGCATATAATCGCGAGTGGAGTTCAGACAGTGCGGAAATTGAAGTCCGTTTTTGTTGTGGCAGTGCTGATCGCGGTAGCCTTGCACGCGGCTACGGCGGATGCGCAACAAGCGCGCTGGCCGGAGCAGAAAGCTAACGCCTGGTACGCACAACAGCCCTGGCTCGTGGGGAGCAACTACATTCCCAAGTCGGCGATCAACCAGTTGGAGATGTGGCAGGAGGAGACGTTCGATCCCGAGGAGATCGAAAAGGAATTTACCTGGGCGGAAGCAATGGGCATGAACACGATGCGCGTCTTCCTACACGACTTGCTTTGGCAGCAGGATGCCAGCGGTTTTCAGAAGCGCATCGGCCAGTTCTTGACGATCGCATCGCGGCATCACATCCGTCCGATATTTGTGTTGTTCGATTCTTGCTGGGATCCGCTACCTCATCTGGGAGCGCAGCATCCCCCGATTCCGGGGATTCATAACTCCGGTTGGGTGCAAAGTCCCGGAGCGGCGGCCCTGGCGGACCCAAGCCAATATCCACGGCTAAAAGCATATGTGTACGGAGTGGTGGGGGCTTTCGCCAAGGATGACCGGATTCTCGCGTGGGACGTGTGGAACGAACCAGGCGCCGATAACCTTGGGAGCTATTCGAACGAAGAGCTGAAAGATAAGGCCGCCCGGGTGACGATGCTTTTGCCGCTCGCGTTTGAATGGGCGCGAGAGGCGAATCCAATGCAGCCTCTCACGAGTGGAGTGTGGGCCGCCGACAACTCGCCGGATGGAGCAGACCTCGGCGAGTTGCAACAGATTCAACTGCGCGAGTCTGATGTCATTAGCTTCCACAATTACAGCTGGCCTGAGTCCTTTAAGCGCGAGGTGACGTGGCTGAAAAAGTACGGGCGGCCAGTGATCTGCACGGAATACATGGCTCGTTCGGTGGGAAGTACGTTTGACACGGTATTGCCCGTTGCGAAACAGGAGCGGGTCGGGGCGATAAATTGGGGATTCGTCGCTGGCAAGACGCAGACATATCTTCCGTGGGAATCGTGGCAGCACCCGTACATTCTCGCCCGGCCGCCGGTGTGGTTTCATGAGGTGCTGCGTCCCGACGGAACACCGTATCGACAAGCAGAGGTGGATTTGATCCGGCAGCTGACGGGAAGCCAGTAGACCTTTCATCCCGACAACATGCTGAATCGCGCCGCTAATTCCGACGGCGAGATAAAGCTTCGGCTCGACCGTCTGTCCTGAACTTCCGATCTGCCGCTCCATTGGCAACCAGCCCTCATCACAAATGGGCCGTGATGCCGCGAGTTCCGCGCCCACGCCTTGGCAAGCTTAGGCTGCACACCCGGTATTGATGCAACGCTAAGCCCATCCAATCGTGCCCACTAGGAGCGTCGGTCTTCACGAACGGCCGAGACCAAAACATCAATAGTCGAGACCGCAGAGGAATTCATCTGTGGAGTTGGCGGAAGCGTGTGGGAGTCGAACCCACCACCCGACCCGCGAAGGGCCGCGTCGCCGGCTTTGAAGGCCGGGAGGATCACCGGACCCCTTTCGCCTCCGTTGTCAGAAGACTATCACGTCGCTGCACTTATGTGACGTGGGTAGCGCAGCCGAGCGGAGCGCAGCCGAGCGGAGCGCACCCGCCGCACCAAGCCTATTCCTGTGCAGCCGCTACGTTGCTTTTAGCGTGTTATTATGCGCGGACAGAGGAGCCAGCCACGCGCGATGCTTGGTAATACGCTCGGTCACTACCGCATCATTGAACAGATTGGCTCGGGCGGAATGGGCGTGGTATATCGCGCTCACGACGAGAAACTTGACCGCGACGTCGCGCTGAAAGTTCTTCCTCCGGGTACGCTGGCCGATGAGTCCGTCCGCAGGAAATTCCGCAAGGAAGCTCTCGCACTGGCGCAGTTGAATCATCCGAATATCGAAACCATTTTCGAGTTCGCCGATCAGGATGGCGTCGATTATCTGGTGATGGAGCTGATTCCAGGTCGCGCGCTCAACTACAAAATTAAGGATGGTCCGTTATCGCTCCCGGAAGTTGCGCGCTTGGGAATCCAACTCGCCGACGGACTTGCAGCCGCGCACGACCGCGGAATCATTCATTGCGATCTGAAGCCTCATAATTTGATTCTCACTCCCGACGGGCGCCTCAAAATCCTGGATTTCGGACTCGCGCGGCGCATGCATACTGTCGTCACGGGGGATATTGCCCGCGACGCGACGCAAAGCATAACGGTTGAGACTGCGGCCATTTCCGGCACGGTGCCGTATATGTCGCCGGAACAATTAACCGGCCAAGTAACTGATGCGCGCAGCGATATTTTCTCAGCCGGCGCCGTGCTCTACGAGATGGCGACTGGCAAGCGCGCTTTCCCGCAGGCGCAAGTTCCCGAGATCATGGGCGCTATCCTGCATCAAGAGCCGGCGACTCCCGTTTCTGTAAACCCCCGCATTTCGCCGGGGCTCGACACGGTGATTCGCAAGGCGCTGGATAAAACCGCCTCGCAACGCTATCAGACCGCTGGTGAGCTGCGCGTCGCTCTCGAGAGCCTCACCGCCGGAAGCGGATCTGGAGCAACCGCTGTGGCCGGAGCGGGCGCTGGCACCGCTGGCGCGCTTACCCCAGGCCTCTCATCCGGGGCGAAGTGGGGAGTCACGGTGGGAGTGGCGGTATTGCTCGCAGTCGGAGCGATGATCGGACTCAACTTTGGAGGTTTGCGCGGAGACTTGCGCAGCCGGTTTAACCACTCCGGTGTTGCTGTGGTTCCAAGCAGCGCGACTTCTGCTGGAATTCCCGCGCGGCCAGCGCAAATTCGCCCCGCGGTGGCGGTTCTTGGCTTCAAGAATTTGTCCGGACGTCCTGACGAGGCGTGGCTTTCCACGGCGCTCGCCGAAATGCTCACTACCGAAGTGGGCGCAGGAGAAAAACTCCGGACCATTCCCGGCGAAAACATCGCGCGCATGAAGATGAATCTTTCGCTCAGCGACACAGAAAGCTACGGCGCCGAGACACTTCGAAAAATTCGCGCGAGTATCGGCAGTGACTACGTTCTGCTCGGTTCCTATCTCGCGCTCGGCAATGGACAGGTACGCCTAGATCTTCGGCTGGAAAATACTTCCACTGGCGAATTGCTCAGCTCCATGTCTGCCCAGGGCACCGAAATGCAGATCGCAAACCTGGTAGCGCAAGTGGGTGTGGAAATTCGCAAGAAACTTGGCGCCGGCCAAATTACTCCCGAAGATTCTGAAACCGTTCAGGTTTCCCTGCCCTCGGATCCCGAAGCGGCGCGGGCCTATGCGGAAGCGCTCACGCGCATGCGCAACTTTGACACCAAGGGCGCCCAGCCGTTGCTCGCGCAAGTGATCAAATCGCAGCCGCATTTCGCCCTAGCGCACCTGGTGATGGCGCGGGCATGGAAAAATCTGGGATACCTCGGGCGATCGAAAGCGGAAACGAAACTGGCGTTCGATAATTCCTCCACGTTGCCCAGGGCTGAGCGGCTTTCGGTGGAAGGCGCATACGACGAATCCATCGGCGAGCGCGCCAAGGCAATCGAAATTTACAAATCCATCTGGAATTTTTATCCCGACGAGATTGGTCCTGGTATGGTTCTGGTCGACGCGCAAGTCGCTGATTCGCAGCTCAAAAATGCGCAAGCTGGTATTGATGCCTTGCGCAAGCTCCCTACCTCAGGGATGGATGAGATCCAGATTGATATCGCCGAAGCCCGTATCGCGCAGGATGAAGGCGATTTCAAGCGCGAGATCGAGATCACGCATCGCACTCTCGACAGAGCTCGGGCCCTCGACGCTCGGTCACTCGAAGCCGACATGCTCTACATGGAATCGCGACCGCTCGAAATGCTCGGGGATTTGAAAGGCGGACAGAAAGCGTGCGAACAGGCAAGGGCCGTTTACGCCGCGCTGGCCGATCAAGCGGGCGTAGCCCGGTCGCTGACTTGCGCGGCCAACATGCTCGCCGATCAAGGCGACAACTCATCCGCGCGCCGGATGTACGACCAAGCCGAAGCTATCGCCGAAAAAATTGGAAACAAGAATGAGCAGGCCGTCAACCTCCACGACATAGGTGTCATCGTCCACGACCAGGGCGAATACCTGGCCGCAAAGAAGATCATTGAACAGTCGCTAGCTCTTGACCGCGAAATTGACAACAAGGTGGGCATCGAACAAAATTTAACCAGCCTTGGCAACATCGCGTCCGACCTCGGTGATATGTCCGGCTCGGAAAAACTTTTCCGAGAAGCCTTGGCCATGAGTCAAGAGAGCGGCAACCGCGCCGAAGAGGCGCTCATCTCCAATAATCTCGCCGCCATTTTGTACGGCTACGGCAACGACACTGGTGCGCAAGCGATGTTCGAGAGCGCCCAGGCGATTTATCAGAAGACCGGACAGAAAGACGGCATCGCCCTGACCGACAGCAACCTTGGCGCGATTCGCGAAGAGCTGGGGGATATCGAGGGAGCCAAAACCCACGTCCAGGAAGCGATCACGCTGTCCGCGGAGACCGGCGACAAACAGAGCAGCGGGTCCGCCACGCTTGGAATGGGGCAAGTTTTGAGGGAACAGGGCGACCTTGCTGGCGCTCACAAATTCTACGATGAGTCTCTGGCAATACGGACCGCGCTCGGAGACAAAGGCTCCGTCGCCGAAACGAATGCTTTCATCGCTGACTTGGACAACGCCGAAGGCAACTATGCTGGGGCTTATGAGCTGGCAACAAAATCTGCCGCCGAAGCCCATCGCGAGAAAGCCGCCGATTTAGAGGCCGAAGTGCTGGCAATTCTCGCGCGGGCCGCCGTCGGATTGAACAAAATTCCTGAGGCGCAAAACGCGGTGGCGAGAGCTGCCGCTCTCGCAAAAAAAAGCCAGGAACGCCACTCCATCGCGGGCGTTCAGATCGCACAGGCGGAGGTGGATGCAGCCACCGGAAAATCCGACGAGGCGGTGAAAAGTCTGGAAGCCCTGGTCTCGGACATGAACCACCTGGGCTTGGTGTCAGTTGAATTTGAAGCGCGCCTTGAACTGGGTCAAGTTCAGATCAGATCGCCAAAGACCGCCGCCGCGGGGCGAGAGACTGTCGGTGCGCTAGAAAAGGACGCCACCGCCAAAGGATTTCTTCTAATCGCCCACCGCGCCCATAACGCCGCAGCATCAAAATCCATTTGAATCGAGCGTGAATGGGAGCCTGCCGGTGTGGTCGCTTCGATGACAGGCGCGTTCAACTCCTTGGCGGGCCTTCGGTGATGCGTTGGCGCGCAATCTCAAGCAGACGCGGGTGAGTGCAGACTTCAAAGTATGGACGCGAGCCCGGTAAGCCGATTTTCCCGCCTGGGAGTAGCTGACGAACGAAACCCTTGCGCACGACGATTGGTTCGAGTGCGTTGGCGATCGGTAGTTCGCCGAAAAAAAGCTGAACGCGTTCTTTCCCCCAGGGCAGCGTAAATGTTCCCGCCATCGGCGCCAGAGAGAGTTCGCGCGATAGTTTATGAAAGCCTTCGTCGTTCAACTCGATTCCATTTAAGTTATAGCGAACGAGCAGTTCTTCGCCTTCGTCCTCGACAGCGTCTTCCATCAGCGTCTGCACGAGAAAGACATTGAAAGGCGAAGGATTGTGCGCGAAGAGGCGCCGGGCCATCTTCGAGCAGCTCGAGAGACGATCGGATAAATTCAACGCCTTTGAAATCATGATGCGCGAGTCGCCGTCCATCCACAGGGATGGCGCGGAGTTCTGAAATGCGACGCCAACGCCTAATTCGAGGCGCGGCAGATCGCTCGATTCGGCACGGGTGTTGTACGCCGCGGTGGCCGCGAGAATTTCGCGCCCGAGTACGCAGGCTTTTGCGACGGCGTGCTGCGTGGCGCGTGTAGATTCGGTTTCGTAAATTGCGAGAATGATCGCATCGCCTTCGATGAACACTTTCGCGGCGCCGTAACGGCTGAGAAGACGCTTCACTGGCTCGTGCAGATTCATGCTGAAATGCGACGCCGGATTCAGCCCGCGAGCCAGCAAGTCTTTGGTAATGCCCGTGGAACCCCGCACGTCCGCTTTGATTACGGCGTGCGAGACGACCGCATCAGCTTCCTTCCTGATTTCAGCGGGAAGAACGAGTTCGTAGAGGCTGTTGTTGATGCGCGAGAGCTCGCGCGAATGCTCCGAGCGCACGAGGCTTACTCGCTCGATCCAGCCACCGATGTGCTGATAATTGCGGCGATCGCGGCGTAGGCGCGCCAGGTCTTCGGCGAAGCGAAGCGCTGTCGCGCGCGTTTCGTCGGAGGAGATGCGTCGTATCATGCGGGCCGAATCCTGAAGGCGCTTGATGGAAAACTTTCGCGCCGGATATTGTTCGAGAATCTGCTCGACGCGCTTTTGATCTTCGCTCAGGACGAGCGCTTTCTTAAGCTGCTGCAAGTGGACCGGCGGACAATAATCCCGGTGGATGGTTCTTGTTTCGTATCCGGCAAGCACGTGGACGAGCAGATCGCGCTCTTCAAGGCGATGCACAAATTCATTCAGCAGGCGGTCGCGGGTTTCGGGCGTAGTTTCGTCGTCGCCGGTGGCACTGCGCGAATCGAACAGGCGGCGGATATTTTCGGGATCGTTCAGGTAGTTTCCGATTCGCTGGCGATATTCGTCGGTCAGAAATTCCATTCTCTGCTTCGCGGATTCGATCGAGGGCGCGACTTCCTGCAAGCTCACTTCGAGCGCGTCAATGCGGAGCCTCAGTTGCCCGGCTTCGGTATGATCTTCCGATGACGACCCGCGCCGCTTCCACGGCCAATGAAACGAATCGCCCCCGCCTTCGATCTTTCGCCGGAGCTCTTCCTGCTGTTCTTCTAGACGAAATAGCTCGGAGCGCAAGGATCGAGCCTGCTCCATTAGTTCCTCGTAGGACTGCTGCGTGCGACTTAGCTCCTCGGCGTTGTCGTCCACAAGAACGAATTCGCGAACAAGGCCGAGGAGAAGTTCATCGAATATTTCGAAACGATCGGGGTCGCGGCTGAAATTGCCAAGCAGGACGTAGTGCTCGAGAAAGATCAGCTCATCGCTGCCATCTTCGACGAAGAGCAGCCGATTTTTTAACAGCTCATACATCGCGCTGTAATCGTCCCCGAAAAGCGCGCGGCGGGCCTTCGCGAGGGTCGTGTCGTCGAGATCGCGGATAATCTGGAACAGCGTCTGCCCCACTTGGCGGAAAATATTCTTGCGATCGGCCTGGAGTTCCGCGATTCGAGCGCGCATCACGTGCGCCTGTTCGCCATGCTCGAAGTGAACGCCTCGCGAATGGATCCATTCTTTGCACTCTACGATAAGGCTCGAAAGCTGATTGGTGATTTCGCCAAGAAGGAATTTCAGAATCGCGATTCGATTCAGCAGGTCCACTTCGATGTTCTGCGTAAACTTTGCGCGCGTAAGCGAAATCTGGAGCAGCTCCGAAAGCTGTTTCTTGAACGCCGCCGTCTCGGGCGCGACCGATTTTCGGCCGTGATCCCAGAACAGATTCACATTTGCCGTTTGGCGAATGAGATCAAGCAGATAGCGCCGAGCGAATTCCGCAAACGTCGGGCTCAGAAAAACGTCGAAATGGATGTTATCGATTCCGATGTTGAGGGACTGCAGGCGAAGTTCGGCCGAGTACGGCTCAAGTTTCATCCGAGCCGGTTGCGTAGGTGAAGGCGCGATCGGTGCGTCAGGCATTTTGGGCACTTCTGGCAATCAAAATTTCACTGTAGCAGAATGAGACCGAGGCGCAACCAGGGTGGGCGTACCCGTTAATGGCGGAACCCGAACTCCGATTTCCTCGGGAATGTGCCTGCATATCGCGCAAAATGGCAAGCGCTGCGCGCGGCCGGCGCTATTCAGCGGCTTTTGCCAACGGCACGATCCGCAAGCTGCGCCGACTCCCAGGATGCCAATCGCCCGCATGGCGGCGGCTGTGTTGTTGTTGATGGTATTTCTTTGGCCGCTAGTGGCGGATTTGCTGAGAGAAATCGGCCGGTGGATGCACTAACGCCGCGAAATCCAGGCATGCAGAGGAATTCGCGCGATTAGGCGTCGCTGAGTATGTTGTTTGAATCGGAAACGCGAATTCGGCGACTGTTTTCGTCCACGTGCTCGAGATCAATCTCAATCACCGGCCATCCGCTGCGCAGCGTCATTCGCTCCGGCCATTCGACGATAACGATCGCAGGCGTCGCAAATAGATCTTCCACTCCAAGCGTCTCAAAGTCGCGAAAATCGCCGACACGATAAAGATCAATGTGATACACGCGCACATCGTTGTGATAATTGTGGACGAGGGTGAACGTCGGGCTGGTCACGTCCTCTTCTCGAGCTGCGCCGAGTCCAGAAACGATCCCTTTAGTCAGCGTGGTCTTCCCTGCGCCCAATTCGCCACGCAGCAGAATCAGCGCCGGCGGTTTCAGTCGCGCGCCCAGTTCTCTCCCGGTGCGAACCGTGTCGTCTGCCGAATGCGTCACCCAATCACGCGCGGGCATGTGCCAACTCAGCAATGTAATGCGAATAGGCCTGCGGAATCGCGCGAATCAGGTCCGTCGCCATCAAAGGAATTTCACCGATTTCCCGTGCCGCCAAATCTCCCGCCAATCCGTGCAAATAAACAGCCAGGGAAACAGCGGACGTCCAATCCTGCTTGCCATGTTGTGCGAGAATTCCGGCGAGGATGCCCGTCAATGCATCGCCCGTCCCGCCCTTCGCCATTCCCGGATTTCCGGTGGAGTTTACCCAGACTGATCCGTCGGGCGCGGCGATCACCGTCTCATGCCCTTTCAGAACGACGGTCGCGCGGAATTCGCTAGCACCATCTTGCGCGACAGGGATACGCCGCCGCTGAACTTCAGCCGCCGAGCTGCCAATGAGCCGCGCCATCTCGCCCGGATGCGGCGTAATCACCAGCAAATCGCACTTGTGTGCGGCAAGCTCCGCGCGATGCTCCGCAAAAGCATTCAGTCCGTCGGCGTCGAGCACAGTCGCAGTTGCAGTTTCTCGAATCACCGCGCGCACAAATTCCTGCGTCTCCGCATTCGTAGTGAGGCCGGGCCCAATTGCCAGAACCGCCTTGCCGCGCACCAATGCCGAAAAGCGATCGTTTTCGAGCGCTCGTGTGCTAATCGTTCCGGCGTCAGTTGTGGCGAGGGACTCGGTCATGATCTCCGGCGTCTGCCCAGCAACAGTCGGAAGGCACGGCTCCGGCGTGGCAACCGTCACCAACCCCGCGCCAGCACGAAGAGCTGCCCACCCGCCCATGATGGCAGCACCGGTTTTACCCACCGAGCCTGCCACTACCAGCGCATGCCCAAAATCACCTTTGTTCGCATCCGAGCGGCGCTCCAAATTTATTGCCGCCATCTCAGCAGGCTCCAGCCATCGCACCTTTGAATCCGAGCATTCTTCGACGAGCGCCCGCGGTGAACCAATCGGCACCACTACAAGCCGCCCAACTTTTTCCGATGCAGGATAGAGAAGCTGCCCAATCTTCGGCGCAGTAAATGTAACGGTCACGTGCGCGTCCACGGCCGGCCCCGAAACCTCGCCGACATCCGCCAGCAGCCCCGAAGGTATATCCACAGCGACGATGCGCGCGACATCCCGGCGCGCATTCATATCGCCGATCACGTCCCCAAGCCACTGTTCAACGCGTCCACGCAGACCAGTTCCTAAAAGCGCATCAATGATGATCTCGGCGCGCGCAAGAAATTTCTTCGCTTCCTGCCAATCGCTCGGCGTTCGCGCAAACGCGATGGCCCCGCCCGCGCGACGATAACGGTCGAGATTTACGCCGGCGTCACCGCGCACTTCTTCCGGTCCGGCACAAAGAATCGCGACGGGGCTGGCGCCGCGCGCCCGTAACAACCGCGCAATCGCGAAACCGTCGCCGCCGTTATTTCCTTTGCCGCAAACGATGACGATGGACCGGCCATCGACATTCGCAAAATTGTGCTCCAGATAATCCACCACTCCCGCGGCGGCATTTTCCATGAGCTGCAAACCAGGGATGCTGTAGCGCTCCGTCGAAAGGCGGTCAACTTCTCGCATTTCCGCGGCTGTGAGGACTTTCACGCGTTACACCTTGCGGGCGGGATGACAACAATTGCAGCAATCACAAAGCGAATTTTGGCAGCGCACAGGCATCAGAGCATCCAGCCGCCGCTCACGTTGAGGACCTGGCCCGTAATAAAATCGGCTTCATCGCTCGCAAAAAACTTCACGGCAGCCGCCACATCATCCGCCGAAGGCGGCCTGCCAATGGGCGAACGCGTATCGCGAATTCGCCGGGCCTCATCGTGCGTCAAATCCTTCTCGTCCACATTCGAAGGATTGATCACGTTTACTGTAATTCCGTGCTTCGCTTCTTCGATCGCCAGCGAACGAGTGAATGAAACAACCGCGGCTTTCGCGGCCGCATACGCCGAAATCGTCGCCTGGCCAAATGCGCGCTCCGCCCCCACGGCCCCGATATTAATAATTCTGCCCCAACGCTGGCGGCGCATCACAGGCACAACGGCCTTGCTCATGTAATAAGTACTGAACAAATTCGAAGCCACCACTCGTTGCCATTCCTCGTGCGTGGTCTCAACAACGCCCTTCCAATAAAACGTGCCGACATTGTTCACAAGAATGTCGAGGCGTCCAAAGCGCTCCGCAGCCGTATCAGCGAGGAACTGCACCTTATCGGCGTCGGTGGCATCGGCTTCTACAGCAAAACACTCCGCGCCGAGCGATTGGATCTGCCGCAAAGTATTCTGCGCCGCGCCCTTATTCGTGCGATATGAAATCGCAATCCGAACGCCCTCGCGCGCCAAACTAAGCGCGATCCCCTTGCCGATTCCCCGCGTGCCGCCGGTGATGAGCGCGCATCGCTGCCTAAGAGACACGCTGCTTCCCCCTTGGAGACTTTCAACTACCTATAGATAAGCCCCGATGCCCCACCCTAGCTCGGTCGCGGACTCGCTCCCACGCACAAACGGGCAACGACTACCGTCATATCGTCGGCCTGCTCGGGCGTTCCCGCCCATTGTTCCGCAGAGTCTATCAAGCTCTCCGCCATCCTTTGCGGCGCTGTCTCGCGATGGCGCAGAATTTCGTTGGTGAGCCGCTGCGTGCCGAATTCCTCGCCGTAGACGTTTTCCGGTTCAATCAATCCATCGCTAAACACAACCAGAAGACTATCCGGCGGCGCATTAATTGTACCTGACTCGTATTCGGCTTCGTCGAAAAGTCCCACAACTGTCCCACCCGTGTCGAGCTTGGTCGCTTTTCCGTTGGAAACAAAAACCGGCGCGCAGTGGCCCGCGTTGGTGTATTCGAGCGTCCGCGCATTGGAATCAAAGACGGCGTAGAAAAACGTCGCATACCGGTCATCCGAAGTATTGTGAAACAGATGGTGATTCAAGCGGCTCACGAGTTGCGCAGTGCTTGCATTCGTATCAAGGACGGCCTGGCTGCGCAGGGCGGCCTGAAGGCTGGCCATCAGCAGCGCCGCTGAAATTCCTTTTCCGCTGATATCGGCAACGGCGATGCCGATTTTGCAAGGGCTGAGACGGATGAAATCGTAGTAGTCGCCGCTGACGACGCGCGCGGCGCGGCAAATCGCAGCGAGCTCGACCCCTTCGACTTGCGGAATTGATTGTGGAAAAAGCTGCTCCTGCACTTCGCGCGCGATGGAGATTTCGTTCTCGAGCCGCTGGCCCTTCCGCTGCTCTTCGATTAGTTCGGTGATGGAGCTTGTCATCTCATTGAACGACTCGCCGAGAGCGCCAAGTTGGTCGCGCCGCTGCACTCGCACTCGATGCGTAAAATCCCCGCGCCGGATATATCCGGTTGCATCGTAGAGATCGGCTACCGCGCTGGTTATGCGCCGGGTTAAGATCACGCCGGTTATAAGCGCCCCAGCTTCGAGAACGAGAAAAATAACGGAAGTTACCGCCAACATTAATGTCAGCAGAGGTCCGAAGTCGCCGAGCGAGGCAAAGAGCCGCTGATTCAACCGAGAGGGGCGCGCGGAGAAAGCGGCGAGGACGGGTACTTGCCCGTGGTCGTCTCGCTGCGGCTCCGGATCGAGAAGAATTGCCTCCCACGTGAAGCCACCGGTAATAATGTAGTCGAGCCAGCCTGAGCGCGGCCCCACTGTTCGGCGCCGGCTCGTCAGCTCTCTCACAGGGACGAATTCCCGGCCGTCAATTGACATATGGAGACCGCGCGATTGACTGCCATCATCGGGCCGGAGAACCGTCAGATTGATCGGGCCGAGTTCAGAATTCAGATCGTCGAGCATCTCTGAATTGACCGGCACCGAAAACGAGAGCGGAATTGATGCTTTCGGAAGCTCAACCAGCGTGTCGCACCGCAGCCAGAGACCGTCGCCAATTTCCACCATTCCCGCGAACCGGCGGCGATTGCTCTCACCCCACTTTTCAAGCAGATGATTCGTGCGCTCCGCTTCAACGTGCAAACCCGGCAACTCGCTGGACTCACCGGCGATAACAGCCACGACATTTGGCCGGGTCAGTAAGGCGTAGGGATCGTCAGTATTGCCTCGCAATGCTTCTTGTACCACCGCCGATCTAATGGCCCGCGACGCGCCTTGCAGCACGGCGATTCTTTCTTGAACATCGTCGCGCAAAATGTGTGCGCCGAACTGCATGTAGATGAGATAGAGCCCAAGCGTCGCCATCGTAAGCAGTAAAACGACGGGAACGACCGCAATGAACAGATAGGCGACTATGAGGCGGTTACGTAGGCTCCAGAGCAGCTTTGTGCGGACCCAGGGCGTGAGCCGAAACAGGCCGTACGCGATCGCCAGGATAAATAGAAATCCAAGGAATTCAGAGAATGGAACGGCAATACCGAATGAACTGCCGAGCCGCGAGAGAACATAAGCGATCGCGACGACGACGGCCGCAATATCGAATGCGGACAGCCGCCGCCAGAGAGCCCGCACACGAAGCATTGAGAATTGGGGCATAACGTTTCATTCTGACGCAGACGGGCGTCTGCGCTCAACCTATACCCTCAACACTCGCGCTCAACCCAATTCGTTCAATCGCGTACGGCAAACAAACGCAGATTCTAGCGATTCAAAGCTTTCTGGACCCGGCTGTGGCTGCGACTATAGAAAAAGTAGATGAACATTCCGAATGCGAGCCAGATTAGAAGCCGCAGCCATGTTGCGAGCGGCAACGCGACCATCAACGCGCCTGATATCAAGATGCCCATGATCGGCACGAAAGGAACCCACGGGCATGTGAATGGCCGCACCATCTCCGGCCGGCGCACGCGGAGAATCCAGATGCCCGCGCAGACGATTACGAAGGCAAGCAGCGTCCCGATACTCACTAACTCCCCGAGGACTGCGATAGGAATCATCGCGGCGAATACAGCGACAAAAATTCCAACCACCATGCTGGAGAGATACGGAGTGCGGAATCGCGGGTGAATCTTGCTCGCCCACGGCGGCAGCAATCCGTCGTTCGACATCGAATAAAACACTCTCGATTGCCCGAGTAGCATCACTAGCATGACCGTCCCGAGGCCGAATATCGCGCCGAGCTTTACGAGAAAACTTCCCCACCTTACGCCGGGCACGGCATCAATTCCAACTGCCACCGGATCCGAAACGTTCAATGCTGTGTAAGACACCACACCGGTCAGCAGCCCCGACACAACGATATACAAAATCGTGCAAATTACGAGCGAGCCGAGAATGCCGATAGGCATGTCTTTCTTTGGATTGATGGCTTCTTGCGCCGCGGTCGAAACGGCGTCAAATCCGATGTAAGCGAAGAAAATCACCGCTGCACCGCGAGCGATTCCCGACCAGCCGAATTGGCCGAACGTGCCCGTGTTAGGAGGAATGAATGGATGCCAGTTGGCCGTAAAGTGGGCCGGGTTCTTGAAGAAATAAACGCCGGTCACGCCGATGAAAATGAGCACGATGGAAACCTTGATCATCACGATAGCGGAGTTCAGGTTTGCAGATTCCTTGATGCCGATGATGAGCACCACCGTGACCGCAATGATCGCCAGAAATGCCACGAGATCGAAATAGGCGGTCATGTGGGGCAACGAATCGGGATTTATGCCGCTCGATGCCAGCGTGTCTTTGATTCGCGATAAATGCTCCCAGTGGCCGTTATATTGAACGAGCGGCTCACCGTATGCGCTTGTGAATTGCGGCGGTATACGAATGCCGAAATCCTGCAGAAAGCTGAGCATATAGCCGCTCCAGCCGGAAGCTACCGTCGCCGCGCCGAAAGCGTATTCGAGAATTAGGTCCCACCCGATGATCCAGGCAACAATCTCGCCGAGCGTGGCGTATCCGTAAGTGTAGGCGGAGCCGGCGATCGGAATCAGGGACGCGAATTCGGCGTAGCAGAGTCCGGCGAAGGCGCATGCCGATCCAGCGAGAATGAAGGAAAGCACAATCGCGGGACCCGCATATTTTGCTGCTGCAGCGCCCGTGAGGACGAAAATGCCCGCGCCGATAATCGCGCCGATGCCGAGCGACACCAAATTGACGGGCCCAAGCGCGCGTTTCAGAGAATGCTCGCCTGTTTCTGATGCCTCGTTCAATATCGTGTTGATCGGTTTGGTGGCAAAGATCGAACCTGCCATCGAGTGCCTCCACAAAATAATTTCGGCCGGAGTTTGCGGCGGCCGGTCGTACGTTCACGGTTTTCCACGCGTTCGCGCTCTTCGATCACGCACGCGGGCAGACCAATATGGCCCATTATTCGCGCAAGTGTACTGCGGTTTATGCCTTAACAGCCGACTTTCGATGAAAATCTCTGCGAATAAATAAGCCTGGGGATTGCAGCGAATCGATGCCGCAATTGGCCGCGTCAGCCGCGACCGAGTTCGTTTTGGCATCCCCGTTGTCACTCTTCAGTTCTGCGAGTGACGTATTTCACTTGCCAGCTTCAGGAATTGACGCGCGCGACTGGCCGGATCGGGGGATCCGATTAAATCTCGAATCACGGCAATTGAATCCGCGCCGGCACGAAAAACTTCTGCAGCGTTCTCCAGAGTGATGCCGCCAATCGCGACGATCGGCTTCGAAGCCAGCGCGCGAACTCGACGGACGAAATCCAGGCCGACAACTGGATCGGAATTTTTTTTAGAAGCCGTCGGAAAGATTGGGCCGACGGCAATGTAGTCGGCTGATGTTTGTATCGCGGATTTAAACTGCGTGAGGTTATGCGTTGAAACGCCCACCCAACGTTCAGGTCCGTACATCGCCCGAGCATCTTCGGCCGCAATGTCTTCTTGCCCGACGTGCACGCCGTCCGCGCCGCACAACGCCGCGACATCGGCTCGATCGTTCACGATAAATCGCGACCGCCCTCGCAAGAGTTCAATCAGGCGGGAGCATTCCCCATATAGCAAGCGCGAGGAAGCGGCTTTATTTCGATATTGAATGATTTCGACGCCGCTCGACGCCAGGTTCTCCGCGATCGAAAAACATCTCTCGCCAGCCAGTTCAGCATCGAGTATCGCGTAAAGACTCGGGAACATGAACTCGGTTTATTTCACTGCCAGCATCGGCGTGTTTTCCAGGAAATGCGTGTCGAATTTCCCGGCAATAAAATCGGGGTCGGAAAGAATTTTATAGTGCAGCGGAATGGTAGATTTGATTCCCTCGATCACAAATCCCTCAAGACCGCGACGCATGCGCGCCATTGCTTCGCCGCGGTCATGCCCATGGGCGATCAATTTCGCAATCAAAGAATCGTAATATGGAGGAATCACGGCATCAGCGTACGCGGCTGTATCCACGCGAATGCCGGGCCCGCCTGGCACGCGAAACGCCGTAATTCGTCCCGCTGAAGGCGCGAAAGTAACTGGATCTTCCGCATTAATTCTGCACTCCATGGCATGTCCGCGAAATTCCACTTTGCCAACGACATCATCAAGCCGGTCGCCCGCGGCCACGCGAATTTGCGATTTCACTAAGTCAATTCCCGTCACCATTTCTGTTACAGGATGCTCCACCTGAATTCGAGCATTCATTTCGATGAAATAAAGTTTGCCCGACTCATCACGCAAAAATTCCACCGTGCCGGCGCTCGAATACTTGATGGCCTTGAGCGCGGCGACCACCCTCTCGCCCATTTCGCAGCGGGTCTTGGCGTCCAGAATGGGCGAAGGCGATTCTTCGATGACTTTCTGATGCCGCCGCTGGATCGAGCACTCGCGCTCGCCAAGATGAATCAAGTCGCCGTGGCGATCGCCGAGAACCTGG
>DATBYF010000025.1:0-7351 GCA_036513895.1 Candidatus Acidiferrales bacterium
ATCAACTCGGCGATTCTTGGGCCGGATGCCGCGCCGGGAAGTGACATTTTCGATCTCCTCGTAAAGGAAGTCGTTCGCGAAATGACGCTCAAGGCCGGCCAAAAATGCACAGCAATCCGCCGCATTCTCGTTCCGCGTCAACACATGCAAGCCGCTGGCGAAGCCATCGCCGGGAAACTCGCATCGCTCAAAGTTGGAAATCCGCGAAATCCGGAAGTGAAAGTAGGACCAGTGGTGAACAAGGCGCAACAAGCAGCGTGTCTAGAGGGACTGAAAAAATTGAAACAGGAGTGTTCAGTTCTGTTTGGCGGCGACGAAGGATTCCAGCCGCTCGATGCCGACGCGGAAAAATCCGCCTTCGTTCAGCCGACGCTTCTTGCCAGCAAAAATGGTGTTGGCGCAAAATTCGTCCACGATGTTGAAGTATTCGGTCCTGCGGCAGCGCTGGTGCCCTATGACAGCACCGCCGACCTCATCGCCATTGCGCGCCGCGGGATGGGATCGCTTGTCGCTTCAATTTTTTCGAATGACGCAGATTTTGTTCGCGAGGTCGTTCTCGGTACCGGAGATCTCCACGGACGCTTGCTAGTCGTTGATTCATCCGTGGGCAGCCAGCACACAGGCCACGGCAACGTCATGCCAAGCTGCTTGCACGGCGGCCCCGGCCGCGCCGGCGGAGGCGAGGAGCTCGCCGCTCTGCGCGCCGTGTTGTTCTATCATCGCCGCTTCGTAGTGCAAGGCCCGCCCAGCCGCCTCGGCGACCTTGCCGCAATCTCTGCCGACTCGAGCATCCTGTACTCGTGAGCTCTTAGCGCGTCCAGAATTCTTCATTCGATCGCGTATCGCCCCAAAATTCTAATCGATACACCAAAACGATTAAAATTCCCCGTAACTCAAACAAAATAAACGATCGAGTCCATTTCTAATCGTAACAAAATTGAGCTCTCCGTCCGGCCTTGAGCCCCGCGCCAACTTGGAATATCATTTCCAAAATGGCGGATCACGGCAAGGAATCCCAGCATCACCCAATAACATATTGGATCGGCGAAGGCGGCGGCTGGCTGCTCAAGCACGTTGTCAGCGGTCTTGCCGCCACTGGCATCACTCCAAATATGTTTACATTCTTTGCCCTCGCCGTGAACGGCTGGGCCTCCGCGCTCTTCGCTATGGGACGTTTTCGCGAATCCGCCGCCGTCCTTTTCTTCGCCGGCTTCTTGGATATGGCGGATGGCCAAGTCGCGCGCCGCGTCGGCCGCGTCACTGCCTTCGGCGCATTCCTCGATTCAACGCTCGACCGCTACTCCGATCTCGCGCTCTACATGGGCCTCGTCGTCTATTACACGCTGATCGGCCGCGCCTTCTACATGACGCTCGCCGCCGTCGCGATGGCCAGCTCCTTCATGGTCAGCTACTCACGCGCGCGCGCCGAATCTCTCATCCCCAGCTGCAAAGTCGGATTCATGGAGCGCCCCGAGCGCCTAGTCCTTCTCATTCTCGGCGGCGCGTTCCGCCGAATGGCGCCAGTGTTGTGGGTAATCGCGTTTATCTCCACTCTCACCGTAATCCACCGCGTCATTTACACGTGGCACGAACTTCGCTCCGGCCGCGGCCTCCCGGCCATCGCCGCGCCATCGCCCTCTTAATCCGCTTTTCCAGACTCCTCGCGCAAACGCATTTGTTCTTCAATCGGCGATGACACAATCGCATGCACGCGTTCCCGCAGCGCATCCACTTCATCGCGCCCGATATCTTTCGTCTCAATCGTGTCGTGCAAAATCACCGTAATTTTTCCTGGATGAAGCATCCAGTGGCCCGTCCGAAAAAATTCGAACGATCCCACGATACTCATCGGCACAATCGGTGCCCCGAATTTCTGCGCCAATCCAAACACGCCCTTGCGAAACGCCCCAACATGCCCATCGCGCGTCCTCGATCCCTCCGCAAACGCGATGAGGCTAATCCCCGAATCGAGCGCCGCCTCCGTTCGCCGGCTCATCTCCTCAAGGCCAGTACGGCTCGGCACATCCGGCACCGGAATATTCCCGAATCGCCCCATCATCCAGCCGTACGCCGGCACTTTAAAATGCGATTCCAGCTCGAATCCGCGCACGAATTGCGGTATCGCCGAATAAATCACGAACGGATCGAAAATATTCACGTGATTGCAGATGAAAATGCTGGTCCGCGCCGGATCGAAATTTGGCGCGCGCTGCACTTCGAATTTCACTCCTGCAATGCGCAGAATATTGCGAAAAAACGCGCGCTGCGGCCAATCGTTCTTGCGCGGGTCAATAAAAATGGCGAGAAAAACGAGCAGTGTGCAAATCACAAAAAAGTGAATGCCGCTGGCCGCCCACAAAATCGCCGATCGCACCGCTAGATACGCATTCTTCATGCAAAAATATCCAGCGCGCCCGGGAGCACTTCTATCGTCCGGCAATCAAGCTCGCGACACTCGCCATCCACCATCACGTTCACCGGCCCCTCGAGCTCGAAATCCACGCGCCGCGCGGCGGCCCGCGATGCCAGCGGATGTTTGATATGCGTTCCGTCGAAGAGAGTCGGCAGATTTCGCAGCAGCCCGATGCGGCCGATCGGTCCCCAGCGAACGTATTCCAGCAGCCCATCATCTGCCACAGCTTTCGGCGCGATCATCATTTTTCCGCCGGTGAAGCGGCTGTTGTTGAACGCAAGAAATAGACAACGCCGGCTGTCCATTTCGGCCGCCGAATCGAGGCGGTGCGGAAACGCTCTGCGATCGAGCCGCGCCAGGCACTGCAACACCCCGAGAACGTAGCCGCCCTCGCCAAACGCCTTGAATCTTTTGTTCGCCGCCACAGTGACGTCCGCGGCAAATCCCAGCGTAAGCAAATTGATGTAGTAAAGCTCGCCGCTCGCGTGCGTCAATCGCATCACGTCGCAACTCCGCCGAGCGCGTTTCACAATCGCGTCGGCCGCAGCACTCGCGCCGTTCACTGTAAAATCTTTCAGAAAAGAATTTCCAGTGCCAAGTGGCAAAAATCCCAAAGATGGTTTGTCGCCAGAAAGAGCCTCGGGAAAAAGCCCATTCACGATTTCATACGACGTGCCGTCGCCGCCAACCGCAATAAAGTTCCGCCACCCGCGCCGGTAGTATTCGCGCGCAATCCGCGTCGCGTCGCCCGGTACAGCCGTGTTACGGACTTCAATTTCAACGCCCTGCTTCCGCAGCTCTTCAAGTGCGGCAGGCGCAAGTTTCCCGCAGCGTTTGCCGCCAGCTGCAGGATTCACGATGGCGAGAAATCGCTCGCTCACAGTGCTCATAACGGGATAACGGCGCTTGATTCGATTGCCTGCTGAATTTCTTCAGCCAACACATTGCGTTTAATCTTCAGCGCCGCCGTCCTCGGAAAATCTCGTTCCCATGGCACGATCCCGCTGATTCGCTTGTAATTCAGCAGTTTTAGATTCCGCGCTCCAATCTCAGCGCGTAGCTCTTCGTCGATCGTGTGCCCCTGCTCCGGATGAACCACAATCACCAATTTCTCGCCGGTCATCGTCCTCTGGGGCCAAAGATAGTTCGTCGCAAAAACGCAAAACTCCTTCGCCGCAATTCCTTCAAAGACATTCTCGATGTCCTCGGGATAAATATTCTTTCCCTCTTCGGTGACGATCATGTTTTTCTTTCGCCCGAAAAGTTGCAAATGTCCCGCGGAATCTATCCGCCCAAGATCGCCAGTCATCAGCCAGCCATCCACTACCACTTCGGCAGTCATCTCAGGATCGTCGAGATAGTGCGACATCACGGTTTTGCTGCGCACAGCTACTTCGCCAATGCCCTCGACATCTGGCCCGATAATCTTTAGTTCCATACCTGGCAGCGGCTTCCCAACCGTGTCGGCGCGAAACGGTTTTAAATCGTTGAGCGTGATCGCCGTGCCCGCCTCAGTGCAGCCGTACCCGTTCGCGACAGGAATTCCCAGATCATAGAAAAATTGCAGCGTCGCGGGCTCCGTGAACGCTCCGCCGGTAAAAAGCGCCCGCAATTCGCCACCGAACGCGTTGTGAATATCGCGAAGCAGGGCGCGGCTCAAACCAACTCGCGGCCGTCCTCGCGTCAGCGCTCGATTCACGCCAACAAGCCCATTCAGCACACGTCGTTTGCCGGTCGGCAGCTCGCTAAATCGCTGCCGTAATCCCCGCTCCAAATTTTTGAGCACCATCGGAACCAGGCTCATGTAGGTGATCTTATATTTCGTGAAAGCTTCGCGAATATATTCCGGCCGCAGCGTTCGCAGATGCACCACCGTCGCTCCGCAAGTGAACGGCCCTATGAATCCCACCATAAAATCAATCGCGTGATTCGTCGGCAAAATACTCAAGTAGCGCACGCCCGGCCAAAACGGATAGAGCGAAGTCAGCGCCATGCATTGCTCGAGATAATTTTCGTGCGTCAGGACGCAGCCCTTCGGCCGCCCTCCCGTTCCGGACGAATAAACGATGCACGCCGGATCATGCCGTTCGCGCGAGAAAAACTCGGGCTGGCTCTTTCCTTTCGCGTCCTCCCAACGGTGAGCGCCATAAATCTCGGCGCCGGCGGGAGCTTCAGTTACCAAAACAGTCTTGGCGCGCAATGTCGAAAATTCGGGCGGTTGCGCAATGGCCCTCCACAAATGGTATTCGACAATAAGTACTTCGGCGTTCGAGTGCGCGAGCAGTTGCAATTGTTCAAGGGGCGTCAATTTGTAGTCGAGCGGAACAAGCACGCCACCGCAGTAGCAAATCGCATACGCCGAAATCAGCCACTTTGACTGATTCGTCATGATGATCGCCGCGCGGCCGCCTGCACGAAATCCTGAATCCTGCAGCCACCGCGCCAACGGCAGTGCTGCATCCTTGAATTGACGGTAGGTCAGCCGGCAATGTTCGCGGTCACGATCCGCTTCGATCAGGCAGATTTCGGTCGGCCAGCGCTCGAGCGCATCGCGCAGCGCTGCACCAAGACAGGAATAACGGCTGAGGTCGAGCATCAGAGGCGGGCTTGAATGCGCTCCGCAAGCGTCCGGAAATCGCTCACGCCCTGCAATTCATAATCCGGCAATTCCACGTGAAAATGATTTTCGAGCCGCGTTAGGAGATCAAGCGTCTGAAGGCTATTGATGCCCAGCTTTTTGAAAAAATCATCGTCGGGGCTCAGCCGTTCGCGCGGCACTTTAAAGTGTTGCGCTGCGAGCGTGAGAATTTGCTCTGTGGTTTCCTGGAGATTAGGCATTGATCTTCAGCCTCGATGGCCGCCGTCTACGGCAGATAAGGCAGCGCGTCCGTAGACTCGACAAATTTCTTCAAGCTGGCCTCGACCTCTGGCCGCACAAATAACTCGCAAAAAGTTTCAATTTCATGCCGCAATTCCGCTTCCGGAATATGTTTGATAAATCTTTTCGCGGCAGTTGCGGTTTCGCGGTCGAATTTCGCGATTTGTGCCGCCGTTGACCGCGCCACGTTCAGCGCCTCGCCCTCGCCCGTCACCTGACTCACAAGTCCCACGCTCTGTGCTTTCGCCGCGTTAAAGCTGCGCCCCGTGAGCAGCAAGTCGCGCACAACGGCGTTTCCTAGATCCCGCTTTAGTCTCGGAATTCCGCCAAATCCGGGAATCAATCCGAGACGCAATTCCGGAAAGCAGAAGCGCGCCATCTTGTCTGCGATGATGATGTCGCACGTCAGCGCGAGTTCCAAGCCGCCTCCGAACGTCACGCCATGCACCGCCGCAATCGTAGTGATGGGTGCCGCGTCAATCGCGTTCATCACCCGATGAATCCGTTCGAGAAAGTCCCTCACACCCTCGAGCCGGTCCTCTGGCGAAAGCGCCTGCATCCTCTCGTACAGCTCTCGCAAATCGGCGCCCGCGCAAAAACCGGCAGGCAGTTTGCTGTAGATTATTAGCGCATGCGTGGTCTCATCGAGCGATGCGAGCAGAACGCCGAGGCGTTCAAGCTCCAGAAGCGTCTCCGAACCGATTTCGTTGCTGGGTTCGCGATGCAGCGCAAGCTCAATCACGCCGTCCGTCGCGGTCCACGAAAGCGTTTTGCCGTAAAATTCATTCATTCTCATTGCTTCCGGTAAATATCTTCGATGGCCGGTCGCAGCCGCTCGAAGATCGCGTCCCTTTTCAGTTTACCATTGGTGGTCAGCAACCCATTCTCGACTGAAAATGCCTCCGGCGCGACGCAGAAAGCGCGGACTTGACGGTAATGCGGCAGGCCGCTATTGGCCCGATCGATCGCCGTTTGCAAATCTGACGCGGCCAGTCCATTGCCATTCGCGCTGGAAAAGACGGCGGCGAGGAAACTTCGATCGTTGCCGACGAGCATCACATGATCGGCGCTTGGCGCGAGCGTTCGCAGATTCTCCTCGATTGGCTCCGGCGGAACTTTGTGGCCCGACGTCAATACAATCAGATTCTTTACGCGGCCGGTAATCCGCCAATTTCCGTCCGCGCTGCGCTCTCCCTGATCTCCCGTATGAAACCAACCGTCGCGCAAAGCCTGCGCCGTCGCTTCTGGCCGATTCCAATAGCCCGGAAAAACATTCGGGCCGCGCACGAGAATTTCTTCGTTTTCTCCAACTTTCATTTCAATTCCCGGAATCGCGGCTCCGACGTAGCCGGGAACCGGGTGACGCGGATCATCGAGAGTGCAAATGCCGGTCGTTTCCGTCAGTCCGTACACCTGCAACACCGGAATTCCGATCATCATAAAGAACAACTGCGTGTCCACCGCCAACGGAGCTGACCCGCAAATTAACGCTTTCAAGTTGACACCGATTGTCTTGCGAATCTTTCGAAACATAATTGCATCGGCCAGCTTAAGCCACGCGCCATCGCCGAAGCGAACCTTGCCACTCTGCTCCCGGGCATAAGCTGCCTTGGCTCGCGCAAAGAGCGACGCGGCGAATCCGCCTCGCTCGGAAATCTGCGCTTCGATCTTCGTGCGTATCCGTTCCAGCAATATCGGAACGTTAATGAAGTAGTCCGGCATGGCGACTTTCATTTCGTCAGCCAGTCGCTTCAGATCCATCGAAAGCAGAAGGACGCTCCTCCGGCTCAGCGCCGTCAGCATCACAAGCCACGAAGCCGCCAGGCTCATCGGCCCGTAATGAAAAATGCGATCGGGCCGCGATTGCTTCGGGTACAGCGCCATCAATTCGTCGAGACGCGCATTTGTGCAGGGAATAATGTGGTTGACGCCGCACACGTTCAGCACAACGCCTTTCGGCTCGCCCGAAGTTCCGGACGTGTAAATAATCGTGACGGGGTCGTCGTCCGTAATCGAAAGAGGAGGGCTTGTCTCGCTGCTGGCGGCCGCGAAAACTTCGT
>DATBYF010000026.1:0-24447 GCA_036513895.1 Candidatus Acidiferrales bacterium
CAAACCACGCGCTGAAATCCATGGGAGACGGCGCCGGTGGCACACGGATATCGCCTAGATATCCGGTCGCGTACCGCGCGGGAATATTCAGAGCGCGGCACATAGTGACGGCGAGATGCTGAAAATCGCGGCACACGCCGAAGCGTTCGGTATAGACGTCCAATGCCGTCTTCGTAGGCCGGGCGTGCTGATATCCGAAAATGACTCTCGTGTGAACCCAATCGCAGACAGCCTGCACGCGCGAATAGCCGGGAGGCACGGCGCCAAATAATTCCAGTGCAATGGTCGAGAACCGGTCAACTTCGCAGTAACGGCTGCTGTAGAGATAGCGCAGGGCCTCGTGCGGCAATTTCTGGACAGGAATTTCGCGCGCATCGAAGTTTTGGCGATCGGGCTCGCCGGTGTCGTAGATCAGAGTCGAGTTGCTCAAGCGCAACGGCCCTTGCTGGGCGAGAAATCGCACGCAGCGATTCCCAAAGCTATCAATGAAAGTGTCCGTTTGCGCTGCTGGTTCCACTCGCAATTCGTCCGGCGCGCGCAGATCCGCCACGCGGGATGGGTGCACATTGAGCAATGCCACGATCGCTGCCGGGGCAGGGAGCTCAAACTGGATGTCGTATCCTAGGCGCAGGATCATCGGTTCCATGAAATGCCAGCGATTTCGGCTTCGCTTCGAAATGCAGTTTTCTGAATGCTTGCAGATTGTCCCACGTCCTGGAAGGCCCGGCGCGCGAACTTATGAATGTGACCGATTCACGGTACGCGGATGTATCCCAGTTGGACGCATAGCCCTGCTATGGTTTTCTCTTGCCATGGATCGGACGCGGGCGCAGCTTGAGCTTGCTGCGCACTATGCGTTTCAATGCGCGGCTTCCTGGCTCGCGGTCGCCTGTAATTAGATACGCGAGGATGGCGCCCTGAAAGAGTTGCAGCACCTCTTCGACTGCAGATCGATCGGGCAAAAACTTCATGAGTAGTTCGACCCAGAGTCGTTGCTGCTCCTCGTAAAACGCTTTCGCTCGAGCGGAACCGTTCCACGCGCGTCTCGAGAGATCCATCACCAGTAAGAGGACGCCTTTAGACTCTGGAGCGGTCGAACGGTCCCACAGGGCGGTCACGACAAGTTCCGGCGACACTCCGGGGGGAAATGAGTCCACGGAAAACTGCGCGCGGAGTTTTTCCTCGAGTCGCGTCATGGCTTTATTTTCGATGTTTTCGCGTCCTCCGAAATAGTGAACCAGCATGCGCTTGCTGCTGCCGACTCTCCTTGCCAGCTGGTCCAGGCTCAGATCAATGGTCCCGGCCTCAACGAACGCAGCCACGCAACGGTCCAAGAGAATGTCCAAATTTGGCTTTCGCCGTTGCTCCGCCATCTGCTGCTCACCCCACGCACTTTCAAATCGCGGTCTTCAAGCTTGCGTTATTCAGCTCGTCTTCGCATGTACCGCATGGTACATTGTTGATGAACCGCGTGGTACATCCTATCACCGAAGGAGCATCCATGAAGCCACAAGAAAGCGCGTTGCTGCTTTTTCTCGGCCTGACGATCTGGATTCTGGGCACCATCTATTACGCGTATACCGGTCCTCGCGTCCTCGAGACGACGCCCTTGCGGTATTGGGTGAGCTTCTTTATTTCTCCGGTCGCTTCCGCTGCCATTTGTATCGCCATTCTGCGCTGGCGCCACATCGCACCGGCGGATTGGGCTTCGGCGATGTTGCTGCTGGCGATTCCGGGAATGATCGGAGAAGCAGCCGTGCTCTCGAATCTTGGGACGTTTATGCCGAAACTCCACGCCACGTCCGGAGGAAGATATGGAGCATTTCTGTTCGCTACCTACGCGGTCGTGCTCGGCCTGGCCGAGGTTGTCACGCTTCGAGCAACGCCGTAACGGGCGGCGCGTCTCCGTCATTTCTCACTGGCGCCCCCATATTATCGGCGCGCTAGTGTATGACAACGTTCTCAAGCCTGGCGTCGCTGTCGCGTCTCACTCGGTAATAATCCGGTCTGCCCATTCCACGAGCGACACAAAGATCGCGGGGTTGCCGAATTTCGCCCCCCAAGTATTCAAATCTGTTTCCGTGACCCCACGGGCCCGGGAGCAAACCCCACAAGAAAAGACCGGAATGTGCTTGGCGACAACTTTCTCTCGCATTTCGCTCAGCGGCGGCCAGCCCACGGGTTGAATCGCATCCGCTGTTGCCTTACGCATCAAATAGGTAGCCTCGCCCGTAAGGAAAATCTGCACGTCGTGGCCGGCGTCCGCTAACGCAAGTCCATGCGCAAACACAAACGAGGCTCGTGATGGATCGTCTGATCCCCAAGAACTTTTCATCATGATCTTCAGGGGTTTCTTGGGTTCCTCCGCGCCGATTCGAAACGCCAATAAGGGTAAACCCGCCAACTGGGCCAAGAATCTGCGTCTTGCCATGTGGCTCTCTCCTAAATTGGGATTAGGGCATCTATGATTTTGACGTTGGTGAGCACAGTTACTTGCTGCGCAGACGCGCCGGCGCACATCAAAAGCGAAATCATGGTGCACCTCTCTCGTTCGAGACGCCCTGAATTTAACGAGGAGTATGCTACTTTTTCCCAAGCGAAATCAGCAAAAGTCATAGCGAAGAGATTTGGCGATGTCGCGTCCTCGGATCGAGAAAGAAATATTTGGCGTTCTGGGGTTATAGGTGTAAATCTCGCACGGGAGAAAACCAGCCTTGTGCTTTTCAGCCGTAGCGAATTTTGTTGGCAGCGCAGCTCTGGGTGCGATCGGCGTGGTCACGTTGAAGAAAGTGAAGCACCGGCGCGAATTGCTTTTTGCGTCTCTGCCCACGCTATTCGCTATACACCAGTTCATCGAGGGATTCGTCTGGCTGGGACTCGATGGAAAACTCTCGCCACAGGTGACGCACGACATGGGCGCGGCGTTCATGCTGTATGCGCAGGGGCTCCTGCCTTACTTGCTGCCGCTCAGCGTGCTGCTGTTTGAGCCTAACGCGAAAAGCCGCAAGCGAATGCTGCCGTTCCTGGCGCTCGGCACTGGGACGGCGCTTTATATTTTGTGGGCCCTGACGGCATTCCCGACGAAAGTGTACGTTGTGGGAAACAGCATCGTGTACATGAATCAAGCGACGAACAATACGACGGTCGCGGTTCTGTATGTGATTGCAACCTGCGGCTCGCTCTTTTTCTCGCAGATCAGGGCCATGGTGATGTTCGGCGCGGCGAACCTGGCGATTCTTCTGGCCGTCATGGCGTTCAAGCGGTATGCGTTCACTTCGCTGTGGTGTGCCTATGCGGCCATCGCCAGCGTGATCATCCTGGCGTATTTCTGGAGAAGCAACGCCGAGCGGCCGTTCCTCTACGCGTAGGCTTTGTGGGAATCACCACTCTTGATTAGCCGGCGGTCGTAAGGATCTCACGCAAAGGAGAAGGCGAAGAGTGCCCGGCCTGAAGCCGGCCGCTACAGGTGCTGAATCAGCGCGCGTGCCTGTAACTGCGATGCTTGCATTCGTTAGGAGAATCTGGCGGATCTCGGCGTCGCCAGCGTGCGAAGCAAACCAAAACACGCCCCACTTGTGATCATCGTGAAATCAATCGCGGTGATCAGGAGCTCTTCCTGGCCGTTCAGAACGTCTTCGGAGGAAGTTACAGAGGATAGAAAGTCTCTAAAATTAGCGGCCTTAGCGCGTGCGAACTTACTCAATTTCAGCTCCTGCGGCCTTCACGGTTTTGGGCCCTTAAGGGTGAACACCCGAGATCGTGAAGGCGATTTTAGGCGACATGGACTCGACTGTCTGTTCGCTTTCGTACAATTGTACGAATTTCTCCGCCGCAGGGAATACATCAGAAAATGTAGAGGGCTGCGAACTTCGAGTTGAGGATGGCTGCACAAGAAGAGAATGCGCTCGCCCATCTAGGCAGAAATTTTGCACTCGCCGAATCCTGCTCTGCTAAATCATTGAAACAGAAGCACTTCCAGCTTTGCTTTGGCTCCAGATTTCGGCATGCGAACTGCATTATCAATTTGGATTTCTTTGTCCCACGCTTGAAACCCGACGGAGGAAAAAGGAAATGAAGGAAATCATGCTTCGGCTGTACCGTGAGGAAGCCGGCCAGGACCTGACGGAATATGCGTTGCTATTGGTGCTCGTGGCCCTGGTGGCCATCACTACGATGCAAACGCTCGGCAATACGATTAGCGGGGTTTTCGCGAACGCATCCTCGAACTTGACCTCGGCAAGCTAAAAGTCGCTGGGCTGAGTGACCACAACTGCGGGTTGTTTGTGGGTGCTCACTTCGCCCAGTTGATTCCCCCTGTTAATTCTCCCTGTCGAATCCACGCGTTGGCGCAAATCTTGGGAATCTCTCCACTTCGGCGATTAGCGGCTTGATCGAAAACTGACCCGCCACCCGGTCACGACGTTCGTTGACTGGCCTTCGCGGCGATGCTAGCCTTCGCATCTATTTTGCGCACGCCTCCGCGCGTGCGCCCATGCATGCGCGCCGTTGACATCATCCGCAAAAAGCGAGACGCCGGGGAACTCAGCCCCGAGGAAATCGAGTTTATCGTTCGCGGCGCCACCGACGATTCCATCGCGGATTACCAGCTTTCCGCGTGGCTGATGGCTGTGGTGTGGCGCGGTATGACGCGGCTAGAGCTCACGGCGTTGACCGAGGCCATGCTGTATTCGGGCGAGGTGCTCGATCTTTCCGATGTCGCCGGCACGAAGGTGGACAAGCATTCGACTGGCGGCGTCGGAGACAAAACATCGCTGGTCATCGCGCCGGTGGTGGCTGCGGGCGGATTGCGGGTACCGATGATCAGCGGGCGCGGGCTCGGCCACTCTGGCGGCACGCTCGACAAGCTCGAATCCATTCCCGGCTTCAACGTCAATCTCTCGCTCACCGAATTTCGAAGAGTTCTGAAGCAATGCGGCTGCGCGCTGATTGGCCAGACTCCGCAGATTGCTCCCGCCGATAAGAAGCTTTACTCCTTGCGCGATGTTACGGCGACTGTCGAGAGCCCCTATTTGATTTGCGCTTCGATCATGAGCAAGAAACTCGCGGAGGGAATTGACGCGCTGGTGCTCGATGTGAAGACGGGCGATGGCGCGTTCATGAAGCGCGAGATGGATGCCGTGCATCTCGCCGACCTGATGGTCCAAACTGGCCAGCGCATGGGCAAGAAGATTGTCGCGCTCATTACAGACATGGATCAGCCGCTTGGGCGCAAAGTTGGGAACGCGCTTGAAGTCGAAGAATGCCTCGATGTGCTCGCTGGCGGCGGCCCGGAAGATTTGCGCGAGCTGTGCCTCGATCTTTCGGCGTGGATGTTTGTTCTTGGCGGGAAATGTTCGCGTGTCGCCGAAGGCCGCATCCTCGCGGCGGAGTTGATTGCCAGCGGCGCGGCGCGAGATAAATTTCGCGAGATTATCCGCTTGCAGGGCGGCGACGCGGGCGTGGTGGACGATCCGTCGCGGCTGCCGCACGCGAAGAATAAAGCGGCCGCGATCACGATGAAAGAGGGCTACATCACGGCGATTCGCTGCGAACAGATCGGCGTCGTCAGCATGCTGCTGGGCGGCGGGCGCGAGAAGAAAGAAGATTCGATCGATCCGGCCGTGGGCATCGTGCTTGAGAAAAAAGTCGGGGACCGCGTGCTGGCGGGCAGCGTCCTTTGCACCATTCACTACAATTCGGACGAGCGAAAGAGCGAGGCGCTCGCTTTATTGGCTGATAGCTTCGTGATTGGTCCCGTCGCGCCGCCGGCGAGGCCGCTGGTGCGCAAGGTGATTGGCGCCGACGGCCCGGCGTAGATCGAATCGTGGCGTGGAGGAAATGAATGCACCATCTGATCGGTGTGCTGGGCATGCTCACAATGATGGGCCTCGCCTACTTGTTTTCCACCAACCGGGCCGCGATTAATTACAAAACCGTCGCATGGGGCCTCGGCCTGCAAATTGTGTTCGCATTTCTCGTGATGCGTTGGGAGTACGGGCGCATTCTTTTTCAAAAAGCGGGCGCGGCGGTGAATTGGCTTCTCGATTTTTCGTTTTTTGGTTCTTCCTTCGTTTTCGGCGACCTCGGCAAAAAAGGCTCCTCGATGGGATTCTTTTTCGCTTTTCAAGTGCTGCCGACAATTATTTTCATCGCCGCGGTTTTCGCGTTGCTCTATCACTGGGGTGTGATGCAGGCCGTGATCAAATTGGCGGCGTGGGTGATGACGCGCTTGATGGGCGCGAGCGGCGCGGAATCGCTCAACGTAGCCGCCAGCATTTTTATGGGGCAGACCGAAGCGCCGCTGACGATTCGCCCGTTCCTTCCCGATCTCACCAAATCCGAACTGATGACGGTGATGACGAGCGGCATGGCGCACGTCTCCGGCGGGATCATGGCCGCATACATCGCGTTCGGCATCGAGGCCAAGCATCTTTTAGCTGCGGTGATCATGACGGCGCCGGGAACGATTCTTCTCTCGAAGATGCTCGTGCCTGAAACGGAAAAGCCGAGGACTGGCGGCAAAGTGGAGATGGCCGACATCGAGCGCGATCCAAACGCGCTGGGCGCAATTTCGCGCGGAACGATTGACGGATTGCATCTGGCCATCAACGTTGCCGCCATGTTGATTTCGTTTATCGCGCTGCTCTATCTCGCGGACGGAATTTTTGCCTTCATTCATGCTCATATCGGTTGGTTTCCGTCGAGCCTTGAGCAGGTTTTCGGCTGGGTGTTCGCGCCGATCGCCTGGCTCATCGGAATTCCCTGGCACGATTGCCCCACGATCGGCAATTTGCTGGGGTTGCGCACGGTGACAAATGAATTGATCGCATTCCAGCGGCTCGGGCCGATGAAAGATTCGCTCGATCCGCGCTCGTTCACGATCGCCACGTTCGCGCTCTGCGGCTTCGCAAATTTCAGCTCCATCGGAATTCAAATCGGCGGCATCGGAGCGCTCGCGCCGAATCGCAAAGGCGATCTGGCGCGCCTCGGCATTCGCGCGATGATGGCGGGGACGATGGCGAATCTCATGTCAGCTTCGATCGTGGGAATCATGCTGCGATGAGTCAGCGCGTGGGAGGCGCCGGCGGCGGAGGGGCGAGTGATTTTGCGCGCGCGGATCGCGCCGCGAAATTCATTCTTTCGAAGACCAAGCTGCGCCCGCGCGTTGCCGTGGTTCTCGGCTCGGGTCTCGGCGCGTTTGCCGACGACCTCGCCGGAGCTGTCCGCATCCCCTATGAAAAAATCCCCGGATTTCCGCGTTCGACGGCTGAAGGCCACGCCGGCCGCCTCGTAGTTGGCAGAGCTGGCGATGTCGTGGTTGCCGCGATGCAGGGCCGCGTTCATTTTTACGAAGGATATTCGCTTAAGGAAGTTGTGTTTCCGATGCGCGTGCTCGGGCGTCTCGGCATTCGCGCCGCAATTCTTACCAATGCTGCGGGCGGCATCAACACCGATTTCAAGCAGGGTGCGCTGGTGGCGATTCGCGACCACATTAATTTGCAGGGCTCGAATCCATTGATCGGCCCGAATGACGAGCGATTCGGCGCGCGATTTCCGGATATGTCGGAGGCCTACGCGAAATCCTATCGCAGTATTGCCGGCGAAGAAGCGCGGCGGCTGGGCATCGAAGTTTTCGAGGGCGTCTACGCGGCGCTCACGGGCCCGAGCTACGAAACGCCGGCGGAGATTCGTTATCTGCGGATAATCGGCGCGGACCTTGTGGGCATGTCCACAGCGCCGGAAGTAATCGTCGCGCGCCACATGGGCATTCGCGTCCTCGGAATTTCCTGCGTGACGAATATGGCCGCAGGGATTCTCGATCAGCCCATCAATCACGCCGAAGTGATGGAAACGGGCGAGCGCGTGAAGGGCCAATTCGTGGCGTTACTGCGCGCTGTCCTGCCGCGAATAGCCCACGACGTGAGTGGTAAATAGAATGAATGCAGCGCCGCACCGCCTTTCGTGCGGCAGCTTTGTATCGAGAAGGTTAGTCCATGAATAAAGAGCAGGAACTAATTGACGCGGCGCGCGCGGCGCGCGAAAAAGCTGTCGCACCACATTCCGAGTTTCATGTGGGAGCTGCGCTGCACACAAAATCCGGGAAAATATTTCAGGGATGCAACATCGAAAACGCTACGCTTGGGCTGACGCTGTGCGCCGAGCGCGTCGCCATCTTCAAAGCGATTTCCGAGGGCGAGCGCGAATTCGATGCCATCGCCGTCGTATGCGACACGGAAAAACTGACGCCACCCTGCGGTTCTTGCCGTCAAATCATTTGGGAATTCTGCGGCGATATTCCAGTCACGCTCGCCAATCTCAAGGGCAAGGTCGAGCACGAAACCGCCGGCTCGCTGCTACCGCGCCCATTCGACCGATCGTTCCTGTAGAGATTCGTTTCCGGGGAAAATCATGCCAAAGAAATGCCTTTCACTCCTGCAGATAATCTTTGTAATTGCTGCATTCTGCGTTGCCACGCGACAGGTGAAAGCCGCCGCGTCGCAAAAAGACCACGTGGATTTACTCGTCTTGGGCGGCACGGTGGTCACGATGGATTCCGGCAAGCGCGTGATCGAAGACGGCGCCGTCGCCATCCGCGGCGATGCCATCGTTGGCGTCGGCCCGCGCCAGGAAGTCGAATCGCGCTACGACGCCGCCCGCACGATTAACGCACAAGGAAAAATCGTAATGCCCGGACTGATCAACAGCCACGCGCACGCCGCCATGAGCCTCTTCCGCGGCCTCGCCGATGATCTAAGCCTCGACGATTGGCTCCGAAAATTTATTTTCCCGGCCGAAGCGCGCAACGTCACCGAAGATTTCGCGGCTTGGGGAACCAAGCTCAGCCTGCTCGAAATGCTGCGCGGCGGAATCACCACCTACGCGGACATGTACTATTTCGAAGACGCCGTCGCTCGCGTGACGAAAGAAGCCGGCATGCGCGGCGTTCTCGGCGAGACGATTATCGATTTTCCCGCGCCTGATAATAAAACGCTCGATCAAGCCTATTCCTACTCGCAGAAATTCCTCGACCATTGGAAAAGCGATCCGCTAATCGTTGCCGCGGTCGCTCCGCATTCGATTTACACCTGCTCCGAGAAAACTCTCGAGGACTCCGCCGCGCTGTCACGAAAAAATACCGCGCCAATTCTCATCCATATCGCGGAAGCACCATTCGAACTCGAGCAAAGCCGCGAAAAACACGGCCTGACGCCTGTCGCATACCTCGGAAGAATCGGCGTCCTCGGCCCCGATGTTCTTGGCGCTCACTGCATCGCGGTGAATTCCGCGGATATCGCGATGCTCGCGCATTTCGGCGTCGGCTGTTCGCACAATCCTTCGAGCAACATGAAAACAGCTGCCGGCGTAATGCCCGTCATCGAAATGCTTGCGGGGGGAGTGCCCGTCGGGCTCGCCACCGACGGCGCGGCAAGCAACAACAACCAGGACCTCTTCGAAGAAATGGATCTCGCGGCAAAATTGCAGAAGATTTCGCGCATGGATCCTCGCGCCCTGCCCGCGGCGCAAGTGGTGGAAATGGCGACGATCGGCGGCGCCCGCGCGCTGCATCTCGAGAAGCGCATCGGCTCTCTCGAAGCCGGCAAGCAAGCCGATCTCATCATCGTGGACACGAGCGCGCCTCACGCCACGCCGATGTACAGCGTCTATTCCGAGCTGGTCTTCGCTCTCAAGGCGACCGATGTGCGCACTGTTTTAATCGCCGGCCGCGTCATTATGGACGAGCGAAAGATGCTCACGCTCAACGAAGACGAAATCCTGCAAAAGGCGCGCGAATATCAGAAAAGAATCGCTGCATCTCTGGCGCAGAAATAGTCAACGAAGGAACAGCTAACGAAGAAACAAAGCGTAGAGAACTCACCTTAGAGAAATAGAAGGTGGCGAAAATTGACGACTCGACTTGACGGCATTACCGGCAAACTGTGCGCGGCATTTCTTCTACTATTCGTTCTGCACGGCTGCGAGCAAAAGCAGCCCGCGCTGCCGGTAATCGCGGTCGATCATGGCCCGAACGCCGTCGAGCAGCGGCAAAAGCCTTACGTCGTTCTGGTCTCGCTCGATGGTTTCCGCTACGACTACGCGCAAAAATACGGTGCTCCGAATCTCCTGGCCATCGCTTCCCGCGGCGCGAGCGCACCCGACGGAATGATTCCGGCATATCCCTCCGTCACATTTTCAAATCACTACAGCATCGTGACCGGCCTCTATCCCGAGCATCACGGAATCGTCGCAAACAGCTTCTACGATCCCGAGCGCAAGCAATCCTACAAGTACAGCGATCCTACGATAGCCACCGACGGAAGTTGGTACGGCGGAACTCCCCTCTGGACGCTCGCCGAAAATCAGGGCATGCGCAGCGCCTGCTTTTTCTGGCCCGGGTCGGAAGCTGAAATCGGCGGCGAGCGTCCGTCCTATTATTTGAAATATGACGGCAAAGTTCCCGACGAAGATCGCATCGATCAAGTCATCGCGTGGCTGCGACTTCCCGTCGCGAAGCGTCCTCATTTCATCACGCTCTATTATCCCGACACGGATCATGCCGGCCATCAATTCGGTCCTGAAAGCCCCGAAGAAGCCGCCGCCGTTCATCACGTGGATGAATTGGTGGGCCATCTCGAAACGAAGCTCAACAAACTTCACTTGCCCATTGATCTCATCATCGTCGCGGATCACGGAATGGAAACGTTGCAAGGAGGATGGATCAACCTCGATCACTGGGCCGATCTTTCGGATTTTGTCACCGACGGCGCGCTGATGTATCCGAAAAGCGATGCCGCCGCCGAAAAAGCCTACGAGCAGCTAAAAGGCACCAGCGATAAATTCAATGTCTACCGCCGCCGCGACGTTCCCGCCGAATTGCACTACAGCAGCAATCCGCGCATCGGGGATCCCGTCGTAATCCTGAATGGGCCGTACTGGATTCGCGCCAAAGCTTCGACGGATCCCAACGACAAGGTTCCCGACATTAAGGGCATGCACGGCTACGATCCGTTCCGGTTCAAGACGATGCGTGCCATTTTCTACGCGGAAGGACCCGACATACGCCGCGGCGCAATCGTCGAGCCATTTGAGAACGTAAATCTATATCCGTTCATCGCGAAAATTCTTGGCCTATCGATTGGGCAAGTGGATGGAGATTTAAGAGTCTTGCAGGGAATTTTGCAACAGCAGGGCGGCCTATCGGCCAGCCCTACGAAAGCCGGAAATGCATTCGTAGCGCCGGCTCTTGTTTACCCTGAGCCTCGAAGGGCCGGTGATTTTCTGCCCGGCAGCAGAAATTAAAACCGCCGGCAAGATGCCGGCGCTACGATTACACGCATGCCGTTCGCCCGATGATCAATAGTTCTGCGGCCAACGCACTTACCGCAGAGAATCCGGGGGAAAGCGGTGCACAAAGGAATTAACGCGAAGTGAATCCTAATGTTCGTCGCTCTGTGAAACCATTCGCTGCCGAAAAAGTTTTACGGCCATCGAGCGCAGCGTCTCCGGAACATTCTTATTCACCGTAAGATTTTTCAAATCGGTAGGCGTGAGCCGCATCAGCAACCGCAGCGAGACGTCGAGCGGCATCTTCGGGTTGTTCGTCAGATTCCTGACAATCACGTAGTTCTTCATGAAAGCGCGATTCGCGGCGATGATGCGCAGGATGTCCGCGCTTAAATTCGTCATCGAAGCGAAGCTCTCGACGTCTGTCTCCGTCAATCGCGGCGACTGCAGCACAGCGCGCTGAATAATCTTATTCGAATCGCGAATCAGCGACGTGCGCGCCTCGCGCGGCCCTTTGATCGCCAGCTGAATTCGCTCCACCACCGTCATATTCGAAATTTTCTGAATCAGCGATTGCCGCCGGATCGAAACCGGTTCCGCCGCCACCACGGCCTCTCGCACGTGATTTTCGTCGGGCAAGCCTTTGCTCAATTCGGCGATCAATTCCATTTGTTCGGGCGTTGCGTGAACCGAGCCCGCCAAAGCTTCCGCGAGCGCGGAAGAGAGCGAGAGACCATCAAGATCATCGAGAATCGCCTGAATTCCTGATGAAGTTAGGTGCCCGGCGGCGCGCGCGACCAAATCTCTCGGGCACGAGCGATTTTTTGCCAGCGCGTCGGCGATGCTCGGCTTCGAGGCGATCTCCGTCGCACAATAGCTGAAAAGCCGCGGGTCGGCGTCCGGACGTTCCAGCGCCGCCGCAAAAGCCTCGTGCGAAATAGTAAGAAGTTTGTGCGCGGCCTGGTCGGCTATGTCGCCGTCGCTATCTTCGGCGAGAATGGCCAGAAGCTCGGCGCGATCCTCCGGCGCGAGCGAAAGGCTACCCGAACAAATGGCGAGCTTTCGCTCGCGGTGCGCCCGGCCTTCACGGATTTCAGTGCGCACCTCTGCGGTGGCGATTAGACTAATGAGTTCCCCCGGCTGCCGCTTCCACATCTCTCCGCGTGAACGTCGCCCCGCCAGGTTGTCCCGGCGGACCGAGCGGAGGCATAGTCTGTCCTTCTAATTCAATCAGGACGGCGCCGGAATCGCTCGCAGAAATTTCGAAGGTGTTGCGTGCTCGATATCGTCTGGTATCGCCCGCGGCGATACGGCCGGTATAAATGAGCCGGCGGTCCGCGACCACGCGAATCCGCGCATTCTTTCCGGCCTCGATTTTCAACTGAATGTATGGCTTGGTGGCAATCGCGGCGGCATTGCTGGGAACGACGCGCGCTGGCGTGCTGTTCTCAAGCAGGTTTGAGGGGATTGCGACAACTCCAGCCTCCACCGGAGCTGGAGCCCGATCTGCCGCGCGAGCGGAACTCGTGGGAGCTGAACTCGAACGGCTGGTTCGCGTCGCGCGCGCTGTCCCGTGGCTTTCAGCTGCTCGCCACGCGGCCGAGACGCCGCGATAGCCGAGCCAGCCAATTGTGACAATTACGGCGAGGCAGATCGCCAAGACTGCGGCCGTGTTCACACCGCGCGGCCAGAGCGGCGTCCGCTTTTCCAGGCTAACGAACCGGACCGCGACCACGGCCGAATC
Organism: Candidatus Acidiferrales bacterium; assembly: GCA_036513895.1. Lineage (GTDB taxonomy): Bacteria > Acidobacteriota > Terriglobia > Acidiferrales > UBA7541 > Palsa-147. Next base: position 13,028 of record DATBYF010000026.1, read on the forward strand.
TTCTTTCGCGAGTGTGTACTCGGCCAGAATGCTGTCTTCATCCATGCCGAGGTATCGTGCCACCGTGCGAATAAATCCGCGATTAAAAGCCCCGCCTGGTAATTGCTCCCAATTCTCAGTTTCGAGGGCCTCGAGATATTTGACCTTAATTCGAGTGGCGCCTTCGATTTCTTCGAGCGAAACTCCGCGCATCTCGCGTTCGCGCTTCAGACGTTCGCCGAAAAGTGTGGTCGACATCCGGTGGAAGTGCTCCGCGAAAAATATAGCAGGTGGCGAATGCAAGTCAACGCAAACCGCGTACTATATGCCGGGGCGGGTCGAGTCTATGGTACTACCCATTGTGGAACACTGTGCATGCCCGGGTTTCGTTTTCGGCAAGCATCTGTCCGGAGGCCGTTGCAGTCGCGCTAAATCCTTCACTATAATGGAGAACCGTTCACAGAAAGTCCGGTCCGTCGCGACTTTCGTTTTTCGGGAGCGAGTTCAGTCGAGTTGCATGCAGTCGAGTTGTGTAGACGACGAGTTGCGTAGAATTGACGCGAACAGTGGCCGAGTCCAAACCTTTCACAGGAATCGAACGCCGTCATAGCCCGGGCGTCCGGATCGAAATCCCCGAGGGCAGCGAAGTCTCGGTTTTCCACGAGCTCGGCAAGGCGCTCACTTCCTCTTTGCAGCTCGATCAAGTCCTCCGCACCATCATGGAAAAAATCAATGAGGTGCTGCGTCCGGATACCTGGTCGCTGCTCCTGATGGATGAGGCCAAGAACGAACTCTATTTCCAGATTGCCACTGGCGTGGGTGCCGAAGCGCTTCGCGACGTCCGCATCAAACTAGGGCAGGGAATCGCCGGCTGGGTAGCGCAAAGCGGCGAACCGGTCGTCGTTCCGGACACCACGCAGGATTCACGCTTTTTCTCCAAGGTGGACGAGAAAACGAAAGTCGAAACCCACTCGATCGTTGCCGTTCCCGTCCGTTTCCGCGATCAGTGCCTCGGGGTAATCGAGCTGATTAATTGCGTCGGCCCTGAAGGATTCGGCGCGCGCGATCTGGCGTTGCTCGAAGCCCTCGCCGATTACGCGGCCATCGCCATTGAAAATGCGCGGCACGTCCATCGCATCCATGAGCTGACGATCAAGGACGATTGCACCTCGCTCTACAACGCGCGGCATCTGAATTTCATGCTCGATACCGAAATTTATCGCTCCAATCGCTATGCCTTCGAATTTTCGCTGATCTTCATTGACCTCGATCATTTCAAGGCCGTCAACGACACTCACGGCCACCTGATGGGCTCAAAGCTCCTCGGCGAAGTCGGCGACCTGATTAAGGATCATTGCCGCGTGATCGATCTCGCGTTTCGTTATGGCGGCGATGAATTCGTCATCCTGCTGCCGCAGACTTCGAAAGAAAACGCCTGCAGCGTTGCCAACCGCCTGCACAAGCTGATTCGCGAAAAAGTTTGGCTGAAGGATGTCGGCCTCAACGTGCACATCACGTCGAGCGTCGGCATCGCGTCGTATCCCGGCGATTCGAAAACAAAAGCCGATCTTCTGCATCTGGCGGATGAAGCCATGTACAACGTCAAGAACACCACCCGCGACGCCGTAGCCGCCGCCTCTCTAGGCGTTCTCCCCAGTTCAAAGTAATCGTCGCGCAACTACCCCCATCGCGATACGCTGCAATCGTCCCACCCCGCATCTGAGGCTCCATGCCCAACCCCTCGAAAAATCTCGAAGCTGCGCGTCGCTACCTGAAAGCAGTCGAAGATTTCGCGACAGGCGCTGTTCTCGGAGCATTCTTCTCTCCCGATGTGGTCCACGTGCAATTCCCGAATCGCGTCGCCCCGAACGGCTCGCGTTCCAATCTCCCGGAAATGATCGCGGCTTCCGGCCGTGGCAAAAAAGTATTAGCGCGCCAGCGTTACGAAATCCGACACGAAGTGGCCAACGGAGACACGGTCGCGCTCGAAGTCTTCTGGGAAGGCACACTGGCAGTGCCCTTCGACACGCTCCCTGCTGGCCAAGCGATGCGCGCACACCTCGCTGTTTTCCTTGAATTCCGCGGCGGAAAAATCGTGGCCCAGCGCAACTACGATTGCTACGAGCCGTGGTAAGCCCGCGCGCGTCGCATCGTTTCAGTCGAGCAAAAATTTGAAGAATGAGGCCCGGGCCCGATCGCAGGGTAAATGCAAAGAGGCGACCCGAAGGCCGCCCCAGTGCCCACTGCCCGTGTGCTTTGACTCGACATCTACTTGCTTCCAGCCGAACTCCCCATGGCAGACGAACCGCCGTGCGATCTCGCGGTCGCTTCCATAATTTCCGAACGCGTCACCGGAATCGTGAATACATGTTCGGCTGTCTTGATCTGACTGACAAAGTGCTGGCCATCGATCTGTTCGAAAACGACTTCAGCTTTGCCGCCGGGTATGGATTCGGCCTGATTCGCGATGAAAAACGTGTTCACATGATTTTCAAAGCTTGTGAAGATCAAGACTCTTAGATTATCGTCGGCCGTACGGTCTACGGTGTAATTTCCTGCCGGGAGCGTTTGGCCAGCGACGACAAATTCGTACGGCACGTTCACCGAGATTTTGTCGAGACTCTGGGCCTTCGCGGTGGCGCCCAAACCGGCGACACCGAGTACTGCAATTAAAATACGCAAGCAATTCTTCTTCATAAATTCTCCTTTGTACGCTTATTAGCGTCACTGTAGATGACTGCCACTTCGGTGTTTTTATTCCGCGACATCGCGCTTCGCGGAATCAACTCAAAACGACTACGCAAAATGAGACGCGGGAGATAACACAATCGAACGTCAACAATTTGTCATGCGCTTGTCAGCCGGTCTGATTATTAAAATTACGATGAAGAGCGAAACCTCGCGGCAACGCAGTCCGTCTCGAAAAAATCTCATTCGAAAAGTGAATTACAGCAGCCGGCTGCCAGCAATTGCAGCGCCCAGCTTCAGAGGCTGCGGAAAAAAAACATAAACGCCGTCATCCAGAGCGAAGCGAAGGATCCCTCTTGGTTTAAAAGCTCGCAAAAAACGAGGGATTCCTCGTTGCTGCGCTCCTCGGAATGACTGCGATTTGCTTTTTCCGTGACCTCTTCAGCCGGGCACTCTGCGGCTTTCACCTGCACCGTCACGGCGATAGCCTCTCCTCAAATTTTTTCATGTGGCAAAATGTAAATTCCTATCGCGCCGGACTCGCGTCATCTCTTCACTTCTGCGACTTCAATTACCAGCCCCGTGAATGCGCCAAAACGAGTAGAACGAGGGTACTAGGACACCCAAACTGTGGCGCTATTGGCTTCTCCTGTCCAAAGCGCGATCCTTTGAGTGCAGGGGGAACCAACAAAATAGCTCCATGATACTGACGACACCCAACGAGAACGCTGCCTCCAAACAAGCCCAGCAGAATCAGTGGCTTGGCGAGACGGTGGTCCATGCCGCCCCGACGCCCGAAGACGTAGCCGATGCGAATTTCGCTGGCGCTGCCGCAAGTATCCCCGCGCGCTATAAAATTTTGAGCCAAATCGGGACAGGCGGCACGGGCATCGTCTACAAAGTTCGCGACCTGGAAACCGGCGAAATCGTAGCCCTGAAAGTTCTGCGGCCTGGAATCGCCTCCGAAGAGGAAATGCAGCAAAGCCTGCGCAAAGAGATGTGCTTGGCGCGCAAAGTCACGCACAAGAATGTTTGCCGGATCCACGAATTCAATCGCTTGAACGGTATGGCCTGTCTCTCGATGGAATTCGTCGAAGGCGAGAATTTGCTTACGAAATTGCGCCGCGTCGGTGCGTTGCCAGTTGATCAGACGCTCGAAATTGCGCGCCAAATTTGCGCCGGCCTCCACGAAGCGCATCTGCAAGGCATCGTGCACCGCGACCTGAAGCCCGCGAACGTCATGCTCGATCGCAACGGCGTCGTGAAAATCATGGATTTCGGCATCGCGCGCCTGTCAGAAGGCAACGTGCAAATGACCGGCACAATCGCCGGCACGCCCGCGTACATGGCTCCCGAGCAAGTTGAGCTCAAGCCCATGGGCCCGCGCACAGACATCTATTCGCTCGGCCTTCTGCTCTATGAAATGGTTACCGGCACGCCGACGTTTGATGGCGACACGCCGATCGCGCTCGCTCTGAAGCAAGTTCGCGAGATCCCCAAGCGACCGCGCGAAATTGTTCCTAGCATTCCCGCGCATGTAGAGGCGCTGATTCTGAAATGTCTGCAGAAGGATCCCGCCAAGCGCTTTCAGTCGGTCGATGAGCTCCTGCAAGCTTTGGAGAAGGACGCAACAACCAAGCTCTCGTTCGAACTTCGGCTTCCGGATTTTAAAATGGATCGTTGGGCGCCCTACGCCAAAGAGAAGGCGCGCGAAGCGCGTCCTCATGTGGCGGCTTTCGCCGTTAAAGTTCGCGATACGGCACTCGAAGCAAAGAGAATTGTCAGCGAGGAAACACGGAGGGCCATTGCTTTCGTCCGCGCTTACGATTACCGCGCCATCAAATTCTCGCGAACGCAATCAATCGCCGCAACCATGGGCATCGTTCTCCTGGGTACGGTGATTGCCTTCGGGATTAGCGGCAAAGGGCACGCGCGCGCGTCAGCGGCTGGCCCGTCGCTTCCTTTAACGCTTCAGAGTTCGCCGTCGCCTGCTGGCCAAGACGCGCCTCTGCCGTTCGACGCTACTTCGTCCGCCGATTCCGGTTCTGCGACGAACCAGATTGATCTTGGCCGATCTGCTGATGCTGCCGCCGGCGCTGCGTCCGGCAACGCGCCTGGGCGCGATGCTTCACCGTCTCCATCCGCAGCAGATGCGAAGAAAGCGACGCCATCGGCCGCGCGAGCAAGCTCAACGCACGCTAAGAAATCTTCGGCCGCGTCAAAGCCCGCGCCCTCGGCGCCAGCGGCTGCAGCGAACACGCAGCCCGCCAGCGTAAATGCAGATTTGTCCGCAGCCATTCCGCTCTCTGCAGACGCGCCACTCAAGACGGCTGCCCTCGCCGCTCCGGCAAAGCCTGCAGACAGCAAGCCCGAATTGAACGACGTCTATATCGATGTGGCATCTTTCAAAGATGCAAGCCGCGCCGATCAGGTAGTCGAGCAGCTCACCAAGCAGGGCTTCCACGCCGTCTCGATCCACAAGGGCAAACTCTGGATGCGCTCCTACCACGTTCAAGTCGGCCCCTACACGAACCAAGCCGATCTCGACGCCGCTCGCCGCACCCTATCCACCCAAGACTTCAAATCAAACGTCGGCAAATAATCCGCCCGCCGCTATCTGATTCAGAAGACCGCCCAGAATGCCCATTTTCATCGGGCGGCTGAGGTAGCGAAATGTCTATCCAGACGAAAAGGTAGCGAATTTCATTCAGCTGCAGGATTCTTAAATGAGATTACGAATTTAGTTCAGAGCCGGAAGCTTCGCGTCCCGGGCCCAATTAACGACTAGCTATATTGGAAAAGAAGGAAAATCTAAGGATTACGCCGTCCCAACGCCGACGTAAGAAAACTCACCCGCAGCAACGTGGACCCAATTCGAAACGTGGACATCTCCTCAAGCCGCGCTGAAAAAACTCGCGTCTCCCCAAGAAACGTCCCATTCGTCGAGCGCATGTCATGCAACAGAATCGCGTCGCGCCTCACTTCCACCGTGCAATGCACCCGCGATACTTCCGCATCGTCAATTTCGATGTCTGCCCCGCCGCCCAATCGTCCAAGCGTCACCAGCGGCCGCAACAAATCGTATTCCTTCCCCTGCGATGGCCCAGTCATGACTGAAATCTTGATCGTCTTGTCCTGCGGCAACGTCAGGCTCGACGTTCGCGAATCCCGCGCGCCCGCCAGCCGCGCATCCTTCGATCTCTCATGCGGCTTTGCCGAACTCACCGCAATTGTCCTCGGTCCCATCTCTTCTTCAGCCGGCTCTGGCTGCTTCACCGAACGCGAATCCGTCTTCGAGCCGGAGCGCGAACCGGAGCGGGAATCAATCGCCACAGCAGCTGGTAAATCTCCTTTGTGCACAGATGGCAAATCTGCTTTGTGAGCAGCAGACGGTAAGTCTGCTTTGGAAGAAAACGGTAAATCCGCTTTATGAGAAGACGGCGGATCCGATTTATGGGCAGCCGCCGAATCCGGTCTGGGAACGGTTACGTTGTGATCGGAGATCGAAACAACTCGATTGGAAACCGAGTTTTGCTTCTGCTTCGCAGGCGAATTCGCAATCTTATGGGCCCCGGAATGTAACTTGCCCTTGGATGGCCCCTTTATCCGGACGCCACCATTCGAACCAGGCCGCGCATCGGACTGCGCATCAGACGCCGAATCAGGCACCCCCGTAGCCGCTGTCCCTAGTTTCACCGTTTCGCTACAATTCCAGCACCTGACCTGCAAAGGAAGCTTGTCGGCGAACTGCATCCGATCCAGATGCAGCTTCACTCCGCAATGAGGACAAGCAATACTCATCCCCTAAATTCTAACATTCGCGTTAGCGCATCGCCCCAGCAACTCTCAGCCAAAGTTCCAAAACGAAACGCCCTGGCGAGGGAATAAAAAGTAAAATACTTATCGTCCGTGCAAGACTACTTCATGCTCTCCAAGCCCGGAATTCTTTTGCGCACAGAAGGCGCCCTCGTCTTTGCTCTCAGCCTGATCTTCTATCAATCCCTCGGCGCGCTGGTGGGTCTTCATCGTGGCATTCTTGTGGCCCGATCTGTTCATGGTGGGCTATCTCATCTCCGTCCGCCTCGGTTCGCAGCTATACAATCTCGTCCACACATCTATACTTCCGTTCGCACTCGTCGGAGTGTCTTACTACAAGCAGAGCAACGCACTCATGTCCTTCGCGCTAATCTGGCTAGCCCACATCGGACTCGACCGCGCCCTCGGCTTCGGCCTGAAATACCCGACATTCTTCAAAGACACGCATCTCCAACGCGTGAGTCGATAGTGTCTCAGTTAGCCGGCTCGGGTTCGTGGCGCGGGCCTGCCCTGAGTTTTCAAAGGGCATCTTGCCCGCGATCTGCGCGACGCAGCTTGATCGTCCAAATCCAGCAAGCGTTCGCGATGTCCCCCTTTTCGCTCTTCAATTTTCCGATCGGAGGCGTCTACCCATTCTTCGCATTCTCCACTACCTTGCTCCATCGAGGATCCACCGTAGCTTCCGCCCCATACGCATCGTGCCAATTCCACCACTTATAAGGCGGAGTCTGCGGATAACCCTCCGGCGAATCCTCCCACTCCTCCTGCCGTCCGAGCGCCGTCATGTCGAGGTAGCTCCAAGTGCTTCCCATCGCCTCATCGCCGCGGTTGTTGATGAAGTAGGTGCGAAACACACGCTCGCCGTCGCGGAAGAACACATTGTGGCCATGCCATTGATCAACGCCGAAGTCCAGGTCGAAGCTATCGGTGATGGTGTACCACGGCATCGTCCACTCCATCCGCGCCTTCAAACGCGCGATGTCCGCCTGCGGCGCGCGTGAAGCAAATGCGAGCGTAGTGTCGCGCGCGTTCAGATGCGCAAGATGCGCGATCTGGTCGGCGCCCAGCGAGCAGCCGCGGCACGCATGCTCGGGCCAGCCGAACACTCCAGGCTCGAAGAAGGCGCGATACAAAATCAACTGCGGGCGCCCCTCGAACAAATCGACCAGGCTTACCTTGCCCTTGGGCCCCTCGAATTCGTACTTCTTCTCAACGGCCAGCCACGGCATCCGTCGCCGCTCCGCCGCCAGTGCGTCACGCGAACGCGTGAACGCCTTCTCCTTTACGAGGAGTTGCTGCCGCGCCGCCTCCCATTCCTCCGCCGATACGATCGGCGGCGTCTTCATAGCCTTAAGTTCTTTCCCTTGCTCCATGTCTTTCTCCTTGCGTACTGGACTCGTTGCCATTTCATTCCTCCTTAATTTTCAATCACAGCACTTGTAGCGCCTTTTCGCGTGCCCCATCCTTGCGCAGCAAGGGTTGGGTCTTTCTTTTGCATCTTCGTCTTCCACGAGCGATCAACTAACGCGCACTCGCCCTGAAAAATCTTCTAAATCTTCCGATGCACACCGCCAGAATTCCTCCCGTAGCTCCCGCTCCAGCGACCATCACCACCGCACTCGCCACGCATGCAGGACACATATTCGCCTCCTCAAATCTCCGGGGCCACGCCTCACTGCGGCCGCAATGCTTCCGCTCGCTTCCGCAAAAGCTCGTGCAAATGTCCCCAGCCATTCTTCGCGTTTCGATATTCCTCAAGAATCAGTCCAAACGACTGGTGCCGAAACGTAATCACCGTCACCCCGTTTGATTCCTTCAACCGGTATTGCAAATTGTTAATCACCGGATTGGACATAAATAGCGGCCCGCTAATTTCCAGCAGCGTCGGCTTCTTGATCGCCTGTACCGCGCCCCAGTAATGCCCGTTGTCGTTGCCAAGGTCGCGATACCATCTGCCGCCCGGCCATGCTTCTAGTTTCATCGGCATGGGCTTGTCCGCTTGCGTCTCGTTGTAAGGTCCCAGCTGCTCGAGCAGCGCCGCAAAGGTCACCTCGATCGACGCGCGCACTTTGATCTCTTCTGTTATTTGGATCGTTGTCGCTTCCAGCGATAGTGCAGTTGAACTCACGATTTCCTCCTCGTGTGAAATTCCACAAAATTATTTCTGTGCCTCGTTAGCCTCGGCCCGTTCCTTGATTCGCAGCAGTTGGTGTTTCCACAGCCGCTCAAACGTGCTCGTCCATTCGTGCAACGGCCGGATCGCCACGGCATTCACGTTGTAAAGCCTTTGCCGGCCCTCCCTCCGAACCCTCACCAGCCCAACCCCCTTCAAAACTTTCAGATGCTTCGAAACCGACGGCTGCTCCATCTCCATCGCATCGACAATCTCGCTAACAGACCGCTCCCGCATCGCCAAATAATTCAAAATGTCCCGCCGCCGCGGTTCCGCCACAGCATTAAACGCATCCGAGGTTGTCGCCGCCCTGGCCATGTCGCCAATATATGCCCATATAGGAATATGTCAAGCCTTTTTTTTCTTGGCCGTTCGACACCCTTCAGTTCTTTCGAGTTACACCGCGGCCATGTAGCGCCGGACCGGTTCTCGTCCGGCACTTCCGGCAAAAGTTCAAATAAACAGAGGTGCTTTGGATCGACGGCGTCTATATCAGCGTCTTGCTCTGCTGGCAGCGGGCAGGGTGGTTGGGGTCGGTGAATTCGAGCAGTTCGATGGGCGCGCCGTTTTCGACTATGAACGCGACGCGAACGCCGTCGGATGGGCTATTAGCAGGAATCAGGACTTCGCGGCCGGCAAGCTCGGCGGCGAGATCAGGCACTTCGAAGGCAACGTGCGGAACTTGCCGGACGAGATCAGGGACCGCTGAGTCCGCCTCGAAACGCATCCACTCCACGTCGAATTCGCTTTTGTCGTGGGGGACGATAAAGACCTTCAGGTGTTTCAAGTGGGTCTCTCCAGGCTTCGCTTCCGTAGTGGGAATTCCGATGTGATGGTACCGGCGCATTGTTTTTCGCCCCCCGCGGAATTGGCACAAATTCTACGCTATCGCTCCTCGCCTATTCCTTCACATGCGCCAACGGAATCTGCGAAAATAATTGCAGATCGATCATCATGTTCAGACGTCGGTCCAACTGAAAAAACGTCGCCGCCTTCCTTCCCGGTAACACCTGGCTTACTACCGGCACATACTTCAAGCGCAGCGCCTGCGCCTGCCCGTCCGCCTCCAGCCAGCTCCGAACGTAAATGAGCGCATCTTGGTCTGTCATCGTTGACCACATCTCCGCGTACTGCTTCAACAGTGCATACTTCCGATTGTTCACGTCCTGCAGGTCCTTCACGTAATGGTTGTAAATGGGCCAGAACTTTTGCCCCTCCGCCTCCGACAGCGACATATTCTGCCCAATCACCTGCATCTTCCTTGCACGTAGATCTTGCCGCAGCAAAGCAATGTCCTCGTCGGTCACAGTCGGGGTGATGACGCTTTGAACGGTAACTTGCTGCCCGTGTGCCGCCGCCCCGGCCCCAGCCATCGCTCCGCCCAACGCGGTCGCCACCACCATGCCAGCAAGAAACGCCCCGGCCAATCCCGCCGCTCCCGCTATTCTGCGCCTCATGATATTTCTCCTCACATTTGTTCTCTGGCCACGAAGGCCCAGCGAGAACAGCAAGTCCGAGTGCAGGCTAATTTAGGTGGGCCAAACAATGATCCTTCAAGGTGCGTACTGCGTGAAAACAAGGTCGTGGGCTTTATTCTGTGCGTGGCAGGGAAAGCAGGGTTTCATGAACGCCGCATCCACAGGTTTGCCATTTGCGTTGAAATGACCGAACCCCCAGCCTCCCGTCGCGGCGTACTTTTTTGAGTCCTTAACCATAAACTGAACGTTTGTGGGAGCACCGGGAACGTACGATTGCACCTGGCCAAAGATCTTGTTGTTCTCCGCCGACGTAACGTACTTATAGTGCAAAGCGGCAATGATCGTGCCGTCGGGAAACGGAAGTGTTCCTTCCCGGTAGGCCTTGATCGCCACATCGTTGCCCAACGCGGCCCCGATACTGTTGATGCTGCCTGCCTCGTGTGACTCGGAAATCACCGTCCAGTCACGGTATCCAGCGGGCTTTTCTGTGACGTACGGTGCGGCCGCATCATCGGCATTTCCAGATGCCGGAGCCAGCAAAGCCGCAACGCCAGTCATCATCGCAACTGAAACCAGCAAAAAAGCAATACGTTTCATAGACTTCCTCCTTTGACTTGCCTCATATGGCGTAAGTGGCGCCCGATGTGTTACGCGATTATCAGGAACCGTTAGTAGGAGTTTCTTCACGTAGAGACTCGCAGCTGTGCTGCCTCTTCAGCGGTGCGCCACCTCTGGCGTGCGCTCAGACATGGAGCGTAATCGAGCAGTTGTGACTGGCGTGAATATTTTCAGAGAGAACATGATGCTCGGAGGTTTCGTTTAGCAGGTGTGCCAGCTGCAAGGTCATGATTAACTCCTCCTTGGCCCAGAGGATGCCGCACATTATCACCGGGCGACATCCCGGTCAACGCCGCCAAAATCCGATATCGTCACTGAACGACCTCGTGCGCCTGATAAACGCATAGATCAGAAAACTGGAGTGCTCCGTCAATCTCCGATTAGGCGGGACTTAACCTTTGCTGCTGGGTCTTTTACATGCTCGGTGCCGGCGTTCCATCGGACCATTTGCCTACTCCTACCAAAAAGACGGACAGTGGTGGGAAGGATTTGAGTAGTGGGTAGGCTTCGGCGGAGATGTACCAGTAATTTGCGCCCCAGGCTGCCGCGTCTGCTGTTTCGTAGAACATCATGTGGGGAAGGTTGTGGCCGTCCTCATCGGTGAGATACGAATCCTTCGACATCATGTAGCTCACAGTTCCGGGCTCCAGCGCCGGCAATTCTTTTTT
>DATBYF010000027.1:0-14161 GCA_036513895.1 Candidatus Acidiferrales bacterium
CCTTGCGACCGTACTCCCCAGGCGCAGGACTTAACGCGTTAGCTACGGGACTTGCCCCGTACAGGGCAAACCCCAAGTCCTGATGGTTTAGGGCTAGGACTACCAGGGTATCTAATCCTGTTTGCTCCCCTAGCTTTCGTCTCTCAGCGTCAGTTGTGATCCAGCGAGCCGCTTTCGCCTCGGATGTTCCTACGGATATCTACGCATTTCACCGCTACACCCGTAATTCCACTCGCCTCTCTCACACTCTAGCACGGCAGTTTCGCTAGCAGCCCCTAGGTTAAGCCTAGGGATTTCACTATCGACTTGCCGCACCGCCTACAGACCCTTTACGCCCAGTAATTCCGAGCAACGCTGGCCCCCTACGTATTACCGCGGCTGCTGGCACGTAGTTAGCCGGGGCTTCTTATACCCGTACCGTCAAGCCCTTGCGGGCATTCTTCCGGGTCGAAAGGGGTTTACACTCCGAGAAGCTTCATCCCCCACGCGGCGTTGCTGCGTCAGGCTTTCGCCCATTGCGCAAGATTCCCCACTGCTGCCTCCCGTAGGAGTCTGGACCGTGTCTCAGTTCCAGTGTGGCCGGCCATCCTCTCAGACCGGCTACCGATCAAAGCCTTGGTGAGCCATTACCTCGCCAACAAGCTAATCGGGCGCGGGCCCCTCCTCTTGCGGCCTTGCGGCCTTTGATTCCATCAGCATGTGCCATTGGAATTTTATGCGGTATTAGCCTCGCTTTCGCGAGGTTATTCCCCACATGAGGGAAGGTTGCCCACGTGTTACGCACCCGTTCGCCACGCGCCCATTTCCTGTATTGCTACAGAAAACTGCGCGTTCGACTTGCATGTGTTAAGCACGCCGCCAGCGTTCGCTCTGAGCCAGGATCAAACTCTCATTTGAAACTGGTTGTCTCCCGAACCGTTTTTCTCCGAAGAGAAATTCGATTCACGAGAACGAACTTTTACATCGCTCGGTTCCACTCAAAATCCCATCACAAATCTCGCGAAAGTAAACTTTCACGAAATCCGTTTTGGGCAAACCAAACGGGTTCTGGCATGTTTCATCCAAATTGTCAAAGAGCTGGAAACTTCCTGGCCTGCAGGAAGGAGTACAGACAAACGCCTATTATATGGATGCAGTGGCTCGATGTCAACACCGAATTCAATTGCGCTCTCGCTCGCATTTTGTTCGCAGGAATTAATCGTCCGTTCGCGCCTCTTCCGCGCGAGATAAGAAGTGCTATACTCCCGGACAGAATTATTTTTCCGTGGGTGGACATTGAAATCGTTTTCGGTCCTCCTTGTTCTTCTCATCGAATCAATATTCTTCTTCCTTGTTTCCCCGACGCGCGTTTGCGCGCAGTCAAGTAATGACGGTGCAATGGAAAGAGAACGACGAACCATTGAAGGCAACGTTTATTTCGGTGAAACGAATAAGCCCGCTCCCGACATCATGGTTGCTCTTACCAACTCCGAAGATCTCAGTATGGATGACGCGCGGACAGGGTTTAACGGGGAGTTCGCATTTCGCGGACTGCATCCCGGATCGTATACCCTCTCGATTGATGCGCAAGGCTATGAAAAATTGAGCGTTTCGCTGGACTTATCCTTCACGTCCAGCAAGGGCAACATCTTGCGTCTGCGCCCCACCGGCGACGACGCCCAGCCACATGGAAAGAACGGTTCGGCGGTCTCCGTTCATATGCTGTCATTGCCTGCAAGTGCCAGAGCGGCTTTCGATTCCGGGAGACAAAAGCTCTATCACGACAAAAATCCCGAGGGCAGTGTCGAAGAATTCCAAAGGGCCGTGGCAATTTCACCCGGTTTTTACGAAGCATACGAGCAGATGGGACTCGCATATCTGCAACTGGAAAAACCCGAGGATGCGGAGAAGGCGGCGTCGAAATCGATTGAGTTGAGCAAAGATAAGTATGCCGCGGCTGATTTCGACCTCGGGGCGATGTTGATGAATCGCCGCCAATTTGCGGACGGCGAAAGAATTGTTCGTCACGGTCTTGAGCTCGATCCCAATGCGTGGATCGGCCACTATGAACTGGGCCGCGCGCTGTTCTACGAGAAACGCGTTCCAGACGCGCTAAAAAGCGCCGAGCAAGCGCGCGCTCTTCAGCCGAACGCGGCGATCACTTACCGCCTGTTGGCTTTAATCCACACGAGCCAGCATGACGAACCGGCACTGCTGCAAGACCTCGATACCTACATCAAGCTCGACCCAGACAGCGCAATGGGTCTGCGCGCCAAGCAACTCCGAGACAAGGTTGCTAGCGCGTCACCTGAAGATCGGCCCCGGATTCAATAGCAGCACCAAATAGCGCCCAAAAGCCCCTGTTTTTGTTACGATTAGAATTTAGTTAAGTTATTTATTGTGTTGTAATTAACACTGACTCCTAATCGTTACGTGTATCGATTAGAATCGGAAGAGTTTAAACCAGCTCGGCGCGTAGCTTGCTTACAGATACGCCCGGCTCTCCGAAAAATTCGCCATTGTGGCGATCGGGCTATTCATTTTCCCTCAATTATTCCGCGAGCCTCACGCACGCGGGAAAACAGGAACGCAAAACCCTTCGAGACCGGTGCCGACTGTTCTTCGAACTCATACAAATTCCGGTGAATTTATATGGAAAACAGGATGACAGAAAGAGAGTCTCGTAAACCAACAACTGTAAACGCTTATAAACAAAAGGGTTATTTTCGGGAATTCCTGGGCATTAACGTGCGGTAGCCACATGGGGATATCGTGTCACGTAAGTTGGCGCCTGAGCGCCCATGGGCTCTTTAGTTTAAATTTTAGGAGGCTGTATATGGTAGCGAAGCGATTCTTCGCCATGCTTTTCGCGCTTGTCGTAGTGCTCACCTTAGGTGCGACTCGACTGAAAGCGCAGAACCAAACGACGGGCGACCTGGTTGGTACCGTAACCGACCCTAGCAATGCGGTGGTTCCGGATGCAAAGGTCACTCTCAAGAGCAACGACCGAGGCAATACCCAAGATGTCAAGACGAACAAGGAAGGCGTGTATCGCTTCTCTCTACTAACACCGGGCAGCTACACGGTCAGTGTTACGGCTGGAGGATTCGAGACGGAAGTGCGCGAAACACCGATCGCGGTTGGCCAGGTCGCCACGATCGATTTCCATCTCACCTTGGGTGCCTCAACGCAAACGGTAATGGTGACTGAGGTTGCGCCTCTGGTGCAGACGGAGAACGGTGACACGGCCACGTCGGTCAGCGCGCAGCAGGTCTCAAACGTTCCGAACCCGGGCAACGATTTGAGCGCCATTGCGCAGATTGCTCCGGGCGTCGTGATGAACACCCAGGGCGGCTATGGCAACGTCGAGGCGTTCGGCCTTCCGGCAACAGCGAACCTGTTTACGCTGAACGGAATGGACGACAACGATCCGTTCCTGAACCTTAACAACTCGGGCGCAACTAACCTGCTGCTGGGTTCGAACGAAATCCAGGAAGCCGATGTGGTAACGAACGGTTACTCGGGAACTTTCGGAACTTTCTCCGGAATCAACGTCAATTACATCACCAAGTCAGGCGGCAATCAGTTTCATGGCAACGCGATTTATTACTGGAATGGCAGCGCGCTGAACGCGAATGACTGGATCAATAATGCGGAAGGACAGCCGCGTCCGTTTGACAATGCCAACCAATGGGCGGCTTCGTTCGGCGGGCCGATTAAGAAGGACAAGCTATTCTTTTTCTTCAACACCGAAGGCTTGCGGGTATTGATCCCGACCTCGACGCCCGATGTGCTGGTGCCGACGCCTGCATTTGAAGCAGCCACGGTTACAAACTTGGATAATCTGGGTCTGGCCGCTTCGGTTCCCTTCTACTGCCAGAATCTCGCTGGCATTTGTTCAGGAGTGGCCGCCGCGCCCGGAAGCGGGGCGGGAATATTCAATTTCTTCAACAATATGAAAAACAACCCCTCGGCTCTCCAGAATAACCTAACGAATGGCGGCTGCAGCAACGCAAACACAGTTGGGACTCCCTTCGCCACGTTCGGTTCGGCCAACCCTTGCGTCGAAAGCCTGAAGGAAGTACCCATCAATTTCGCGCCAGAGACGCAGTATGCAGGCCGCGTGGATTGGAACGTGGGTAACAACGATCGGGCCTATATGCGGGTGCAGTATGACAAGGGAACACAGCCGTCTTATACGGACCCGATCAACCCGATTTTTAACGCCACCAGCATCCAGCCCGAATATCAAGGGCAATTGCAGGAGACGCATACGTTCGGCGCAACGATGTCTAACCAATTCCTACTGGCAGCCACTTGGTACTCTGCTATTTTTGGCCCATTGAACCTCAACAATACTTTGAATGCTTTTCCGACAGCGTTGTTGTCGGGCGACGGCTCGATCGGTTCGGTGGGAGCCTTCGGCGTACCCGGGGTAAACGAAGACGAAGCGATATGGCCCCAAGGCCGGAATGTCACGCAGTTCCAGATCGACGATGATGTTTCGAAGACCGTCGGAAATCACACAGTCAAGTTCGGGGTCAAGTATCACCGAAATTACGTAAGTGATCACGATTTCGGTTTCTATTCCGCCGGGCTGTTGATTCCCTTCTCATTGGCGGATTTCGTCAATGGCGGGGACTTGACCGCTCCGAATGCGGAGGGAGCCGAGCTTACAAAATCTTTCCCCTTCAGCCTGAACTCGCCGATCCGCTTGTACGAACTTTCGGGTTACGTTCAGGACGAATGGAGAATTCGATCTAACTTCAGTCTTACGGGCGCTCTCCGCGTGGAGCACGCCTCGAATCCAATTTGCGTCACTCTGTGCTTTGCTCAATTGAGCCAACCCCTACAGACCCTGAATGCAAGTGAGGGGCTTCCTTATAACCAGCTAATCAATTCAGGCCGCAGGAGCGCACTTACGAACTACCAACTGCTGCAGTGGGAGCCGCGAGTAAGTTTTGCGTGGCAGCCATTCGGAAGTGCGACCGGTTGGATGAAATCCGACTTCGTGGTCCGTGGAGGTATCGGGTATTTCTACGATATCTTCCCTGGCCAGGTTGCGGATGACATGGCCGAAAACCCGCCGCTCGATAGCACGTTTACGGTCGTGGGCGGCACTCCGGGTTGTGGCGGCTACCTATCACCGACCCAGACGCCAACTGCAGCCGGATCGAACCTGTATGATTGCGCGTCCGCAGCGAACACTGCGCTTCAGACGGCATTCGCCAGCGGTTCAACCACTGCGCTAGCCGGTGGAACCATTGTCGACAGCCACCCACATACGCTGGCCCCTCAGGTTCAGAAGTGGAGTTTGGAAATCCAGAAGGGCTTTGGCCGGAACGATTCGATTGACATCGGCTATTACGGCAATCACTCCATCCATCAACCGATCATCATGAAATCGGCCAACGCGTTTGGTCTGGGAGACGGCACACCGGCCGCGCCTTACACCTCTCAATTCGGTGAAGTCGAACAAGTCGAAAGCATCGGTCTTTCGAACTACAACGGCTTGATCGTGTCGTACAAACACCGCTTCACCGGGTGGGGCAGCGGCGTGTTTCAGTATAACTACACCTACAGCCATGCGTTTGACCTCGTCTCAAACGGCGGCTTTAACTCATTTGACGGTGCGAGCATTCTCGACCTGGCGAACCCGACAAATTCGCATATCAACTACGGGCCGTCAGACTACGACGTCAGACACGATATGAACGCCAACTACGTGTGGGAAGTTCCGGTTCGAAAGGCGCTCGGTGGCCACGGCTGGAAACCGCTGGTTGATGGTTGGCAGGTGTCTGGCACGGTGTTCTTCCGGACGGGTTTGCCTTTCACCGTTGTTGACCCAGATGAAGCGGACAGCTTGTCCGGGAATAATTTCTTCGGCCCGTATTTCCCATCGCCGCTCGGCGCTGTCCCGACGACACAGTGTGAATCGAACCCGTCGGCGGTAGCAGGCCCGGCTGCGATTAATAATGCGGCTTCGTGCTTGTCACCAGGCTCATGGCCGGCTTCACTCTCGGAGTCAGGGTTGAGTCAACAAGGATTGCGCAACCTTTTCCGCGGGCCCAATTATTTCGACACGGACTTCAGCTTCACTAAGAAGACGAAGATTCCGGGCTGGGAGCGGGGAGAGTTCGACCTAGGGCTCCAATTCTTCAACTTGTTCAACCACGAAAACTTTACGCTGCCGATTAACGACATCGGTCAAATATCGAACGGAGTTTTCGGAACGATTCAAGGCAGCGTAGCACCGCCGACCAGCATTTTGGGTTCGTTCCTGGGTGGCGATGCTTCACCGCGGTTGATTCAGGTGAAAGCGCAGTTCGTCTTCTAAACCAATTCCGCTTCGGCGGATTACGATCGAGGGCGGTTCCGATGTCGGAGCCGCCCTTTTTCTTTTCCGACAGGCTGCCGGGCACGCGGAGCAGAACGGACGTTCCGCAGTGGTATGAGAGTTGAGCACTTATGTGTAAGCTCGGGCGCCGATTCGCTTCCTGCTGCGTGTTACGATGGCTTTAATGGAAGGCTTGACTAGGCACGACGGCATTCGTTCGGTGATTTTCGACTTTGATTTCACGCTGGCGGATACGTCGAATGGCATCTTCGATTGCGTAAGTACAGCCCTCGCGGCCGTAGGCGCCACGGCTGCCGAGCGAGAAGCCGTGAACGCCACTATCGGCCTGCCTCTCCGTGATGCCTATACCAAGTTGACTGGGAACGCAGACGAGAACCGGCAAACGCAATTCGTTGAACAATTCCATCGCCGTGCGGACGACATTATGGTCAAGTCTGCCGTTGTTTTCGCGTTTGTGCCCGAGGCGATCCGGCAGATTCGAGCGCAGGGGCTTAGGACAGCGGTGGCTTCAACGAAGCGCCGCGTGCATATCGAGTCGATTCTCGAACGGGAGAGCCTGACGGGGGCATTCGACGCTGTTGTTGGCGGCAACGACGTGCAGAATCAGAAGCCGCATCCCGAGTCGCTATTTGCAGGCATGCGGAAACTGGGCGCGGCGCCGTGGGAATGCGTGTACGTCGGCGATAGTATCGTGGATGCCGAGGCTGCGAACCGCGCAGGCATTCAATTCGTGGCTGTGCTTTCGGGCGTTACACCTCGAGCGCAATTCGATTCCTATCCGGTGTGTGAAATCCTCAATCACGTTGGCGAAATTCCCGCCTGGCTGGAAATCGCGCGGAATAGATAATTCGGAGGCAAGTACCGTAGCGTCATAGAGCCTTTTCCATACGAACGGCAAATCCCTCACTTCGTTCGAAATGACAACTGTGTTGCGTCATCACGACTAAGAGAGGTTCAGAGGGAGAGAAATTACTTTCGAGCGCTCACGGTGTGCCTGATTTCGACTTCCGCGCGGCCAAATCTTTCAGCGATTCGGTGAAGGGTGGCTGGGCGACGCCTTGCTCCGTGATGATGGCTGTAATCAAACGCGCAGGCGTGACGTCGAAGGCCGGATGTGCGGCCTTCACGTCTGGCGCGACGCGAATACCGGCTAGATGCGTGACTTCCGCTTCGGGGCGTTCTTCGATAGGGATTTCGTCGCCGGAATTGAGCGAAAGATCGATCGTGGAAACCGGCGCGGCGACGTAAAACGGCACATCGTGCTCGCGTGCAAGAACAGCCATCGGGTATGTGCCAATTTTGTTTGCCGTGTCGCCATTTTTCGCGATTCGATCCGCGCCAACGACGACCGATTTAATATTTCCAGTCTTCAGAAAGTGGCCGACCATGTTGTCGGTGATAAGTACAAGCGGAATGCCGAGCTGCTGAAGTTCCCAGGCCGTGAGGCGCGATCCCTGTAAAAAGGGGCGCGTCTCCGGGACTATCACTTCAATTTTCTTTCCGCCGTCCGCGGCTATGCGAATCACGCCGAGCGCGGTGCCGATTCCGCCGGTAGCCAGCGCGCCGGCATTGCATTGCGTCATCACGCGGCCGGATTGCGGCATGAATTGCGCGCCGAAGCGGCCGATTGCTTCGTCGGCATCGCGGCGTTCCTGATGAATCTGTTGTGCCTCAGCGATCATCACCTGGCGAATCTTTTTGATTCCGCCGGCGCCGTTGCGTGCTGCTTCGTTTGCGGCCGCTTCGAAAGTCCGTTTGCAGCGCTCGATGGCCCAGAAGAGATCGACGGCTGTTGGGCGAGTTTGTGCGAGAACGCTACAGATTTGAGAGAATTCGGCGCGCAATTCGGCGGGATTCTTCGCGGTCGATTTCTCGATGCCGATGGCAACACCCATGGCCGCTGCCACGCCGATGGCTGGCGCGCCGCGAATTACCATGTCGCGGATGGCGTCCGCAACTCCGGCGTAGCCTGTATACGTGTGATAGACGACCTCGCCTGGGAGGCGGCGCTGGTCGAGCACCACAACGCCTTCCTGCGACCAGCGAATGGGTTCTACTGCGCGCATGCAAGCCTCAATTGATTATGCAATATTTGAGTTTACCCGATTCGAGCGAACTGCGCTCGGCCTCCCAGCGCGCATACCAGCCGTTTTTCCAGGCAAGAACTAGCCGAATGGGGGATGTACGTCATGCTGATGATTTGGCATTCTCGTGCAGCACGAGTTTCATGCAATTTTCAGCGCACACTTTTCAGGGGGATTAAAAATGAGTTCATCATCTGATTCAGCAAACGCTTCAGCGGCACTTGTAGCGCTTTCGAACGACCTGGCGACCGCCACGGAGCGCGCGGGGCAAAGCGTCGTTGCAATTCACGCACGTCATCGCGTTCCCTCGAGCGGAATTCATTGGCAGAAGGGCGTCGCCGTTGCGGCGGACCACACCGTCAAGCGCGACGAAGACATCCAGATTTCGCTGCCGGATGGCCGCAGCGTTACAGCAACTCTGGCTGGCCGCGATCCCAGCACGGACATCGCTGTTCTGAAGTTCGATGCCGGTAACCTTGCGCCCGCGGACATCGGGGATTCATCTTCGCTGCGGGTCGGCAATCTCGTTCTCGCAGTGAGCCGGACGGAAGGAAATCATCTCGGCGCCAGCTTTGGGGCGGTCAGTGCGGCGGGGAGCGCATGGCGAACGTGGGGTGGCGGGCAGATTGATCAGTTCCTCAGGCTCGATCTCGCGATCTACATTGGCTTTTCCGGAAGCGCGCTTGTCGATCCGCAGGGGCGCGTCGTGGGTCTAAACACATCGGGACTTGCGCGCGGACTGGCGATGGCGATTCCAGTGTCAACGGTAAATCGCGTCGTCCAGGATTTGCTTTCGAAAGGGCATGTGAGCCGAGGATTTCTCGGAATTGGCATGCAGCCAGTGCGATTGCCCGAGGATTTGCGGGAGCGGCTGAAACTCTCATCCGAGACGGGTGCGATTCTGGTGAGCGTTGAGCCCGATGGACCTGCTGGCAAGGCCGGACTTATGCTGGGAGATGTGTTGCTCGCCCTCGACGGGCAGCCGATTCGGGACACGGATGACATTCAGGCGCACCTTGGTGCGGAGAAGATTGGCAAGGCCGTGGCCGCGTCCGTATTGCGGGGCGGCACTTCGCTCCAGGTGTCAATCCAAGTGGGCGAGCGTCCGCGCCGTGGCCGCTAACGTGGCTTCGCGAAAGGATAGCGGTGCGAGCACGCTCTTCGATGCCGCGTTAGCATTCGTCGGGGAGCGGGTGCGCGCGTCAACGGTGCAGATTTCCGATGGAAGGCGCGGGGCGGGCTCTGGGGTCGTGTGGCGTACGCGAGGCTGGATAGTCACGAACGCGCATGTTGTTCGGACGCCGCGGGCGAAGATTAATCTTCCCGACGGGCGGAAGTTCGACGCCGAGTTGGTGGCACACGATCCGGAAATGGATCTCGCGGCGCTGCGAGCGGATGGGCTCGATCTTCCGATTGCGGAGATTGGCGCTTCGACGGAACTGCGCGTTGGTGAGCTTGTTATCGCGGTCGGCTGTCCGTATGGATTGCGCGGCGCCGTCAGTGCGGGGATTGTGCACGCGGTGGGCCCCATCGCGGTACTCGGCGACAGGCGATGGATCCAGGCGGATTTGGAGCTGGCGCCGGGAAACTCGGGAGGTCCGCTTGCCGACGCGAGCGGCCGCGTTATCGGCATAAACACGATGATCGCCGGAGGATTGGGCCTGGCGATTCCGAGTTACGACGTTGAGCAATTCCTCCGCCGCGCGATGTCGCGGAAGCGAGCTGCATGACGCGTGTCCTCATCGCGGCGGAATCGTCGATTTCGCAGCGCGGACTCGAGGCATTGATACGTGGAGACTCGCTCATCGAGATCGTGGGCAGCGTGGAGCCCGGGTCGGGGAGCTTGGCTCATGAAATCGAAGACCTGCGGCCGGACGTCGTCATTCTCGAGCGGCGCAACTTCGATGAAGATGCGCTCGCGCTCGTGTTGCCAACGGAGGATGCGGGCGGGCCCGGAATTATTCTGCTGACTGATCAGGTGACGGGCGAAATCGCGCGAGAGGCATTGCGTGCGGGTGTTCGGGCTGTTCTGCCGCGCGATGCGGCGGGCGAAGAAATTCTCGCGGCGATTGCTGCGACTGCGGCGGGATTGGTCGCGTTGAATGCGGAGACATTTGAAGCGGCTCTCACTGCGCCAGCAAATGAATTGCGAGGTTCGCCGCATGGAGCCGGTAGCTCGAATTCAACGCGGGCTCTCGGAACAGCGTTGAGTCCGCGGGAGATTGAAGTGCTTCGGATGATCGCCGAGGGGCTGGGAAATAAGGAGATCGCGTCGCGGCTCAAGATTTCCGAGCACACGGTGAAATTTCACATCAGTTCGATATTTACTAAGCTTGATGTGTCGAGCCGGACTGAAGCGGTCACACTTGGCGCGCGCCTGGGCATAATTCTTCTGTGACTTCTCTGAGCGGGTGGGCCTTAGTGTACCAGCGATAAATTGCTGGACTCAGTGAGTGAAGGGCAGATTTCGCAGGCCATGAGTTTGGATCATGGTCGAGATGAATATGTAGCCATTGTAACTGAGGTGCGTGATGTAACTTGCGAGAACGGTGCGGCTGGCTGCACGAATGTAAGTGAAGACGATTCCAACGACAACAAGCAAACCAATTTGCGCCCACGCGCCGGAAAGTTGGGGCGCGTGCAGCAAGCCAAAGAGTATTCCCGTGAGGATTACACCGGTTGGAATGCCGAGTGACCGCGCTACGACCGGATAGATGTAACCGCGAAAGATCATTTCTTCGACGAGCGGTGCGAGCGTAATCGCGAGGACCATCAACAGGAACACGCTCCGGCGATCCTGAAAATAAACTTCGATTGGCAATTGTCCCTTGTGGCCGACGTAATTTGACATCTCGTCGACGAGAGCCGACAAGACGATGCCGGTCAGAACGCAGTAGGCCACCACACGCCGCGGATCGAGCTTCAGCGAATCGAACGACCACCACCCGAGGCCCCGCCAGAATGGTTCGCCTGAGAGGACGCGCGTCCGCAGATAAAGAAAACCCAACTGCACTAGCGAAGCCATTACCGTATTGAGAATGAAGAACAGCGCGAGCGCGCGCGGAGAATGCTGCAATTGCTGAACGTTTGTTCCTTTGGCCATGAATGCGATGATCAGAACGATCGCCGAGATGAAATACGCGGCTATGCTCACAAGCACAAAAACGAAAATATCAAGCCAGCCCCATCGGACACGAAGATCTTCGGGGTATTTGAGCAGATTCAATCCCGGAGGCTGGACTGGTGCTGCCGGAAGCGGAGGCGTCTCGGGCGGTGGATTGGTTCCATCGGGCGGCGGCGCGCTTTCGAATGTGTCCATCATCACCTTTTGATTTTCCGGCGATCCGATTCGACCAATGCCGCCGCAAGAAGAGGAAACAGAATCTCATGATGGCCGGTCAGAGCGTAGCCTTTGGAATCTGCGTCACCGCGCCGCAATCCTGATGTCGGCCGCTTGACCACATTTTGTGTCGGCCGATAATGCTGGATGAAATCGAAATTCGCCGTCGTAATCGGCGCGAGCCGCACGCCCAGATTACGCACAACGGTGACCGCCTTCAGAAACACTTCGGGTAGAACGACCGCCGAACCCCAATTCAGATAGACACCGCCGGGATGCATTTCTTTTACAAGGGCGCAGAAAAGCCGGAAATCGTGATGCGTTGCCGCTCCAAGCGCC
Source organism: Candidatus Acidiferrales bacterium (assembly GCA_036513895.1). Lineage (GTDB taxonomy): Bacteria > Acidobacteriota > Terriglobia > Acidiferrales > UBA7541 > Palsa-147. The sequence continues at coordinate 12,101 of DATBYF010000027.1, forward strand.
TCGCCTGAAGCGGAGCGGTGCATATGCGGAATATCGGTTCCGATAGCGAGATGCACCGTCACAGGAATTTTCGCGCGATAGGCGTTTGCAAGGACGCTCGATTCAAGATGTTTGGCCTGCAATCGCGGACTGGCAAGAAACTTGCCCGTCGCTTCGCCGAGCCCGATCTTGCCGCGTTGCGCACCAAGCGCAGCTTCGTTGAGGAAAATGCTGGTTTCCTCGGCCATTCCGAATTTGCCATCACCAAGAACAGCTTCCACATCTTCGGAAGTGCCGCCGACCAGAGCAATTTCAAAGTCATGGACGAGTGCGGCGCCGTTCATTGCGATGCCGCTTACAAAACCGCGATTCATGAGGTCAATCAGCAGGGGGCCCAGGCCGACCTTGATGACGTGGCCCCCTATGCCCCAGAGAATTGCCTTGCCGGCTCTCCGAGCATCCAAAATCGCATCACGAATTCGTCGCAAATCTTCAGCGGCTAGGATGCGTGGAAGCGATTCGAGAAAGTGGGCGAAGCTATCGCCTGCTTTATGGGGGCGCGCGAATTGGCGGAAATTGACTTTGTTTGGGCGGTTCGCGAGCGGATAGGTGCGCAACTTTTGGAAACTGAGCGGCTCGGTCGGATAGATACTCATGCCCGTCGCAGCACTCTATCGATAGGAGAAACAGAGCGCAAGGCCGCCGGGCATGCGTGACAACCCTTACAAGCGCGAGGACGGTTCAACTGCGGTTCTTTCCCGATGCCGTTTGCAGTTCCGGGGCGCCGTTCAAGACGTTCGCTCCATTCTTACCAATGGAGATAGCAAGTGCCCGGGCAAGAGCTTGCCCCGTATAAGATTTTTTTACACGCGCCACCTGCTCGGGCGTTCCTTGCGCAACCACACGCCCGCCTTCCGGACCGCCTTCCGGGCCCAAATCAATGATCCAGTCGGCTTGTTTGATGACGTCCAGATGATGCTCGATGATGAGGACCGTATTGCCGAGATCCACCAAGCGATTTAGAACATCGAGTAGTTTTTTCACGTCATCGAAATGCAGGCCGGTGGTTGGCTCGTCGAGAATGTAAAGCGTCCGGCCAGTCTGCCGCCGCGACAACTCGCGCGCAAGCTTCGTGCGCTGGGCTTCGCCGCCTGAAAGAGTGGTGGCCGATTGTCCGAGTTGAACGTAGCCGAGACCGACGTCCACCATCGTTTCGAGCTTTTGCTTTATCTGAGGAATGTTCTCGAGCAGGCGAAACGCTTCTTCGATTGGCAGGTTCAGAATGTCGGAAATCGAATGTCCCTTGTAGCGCACCGCGAGCGTTTCCGAGTTATATCGCTGGCCCCGGCAGATTTCGCAGGTTACATAAACATCAGGAAGAAAATTCATCTCGATGCGGCGCAGACCGTCGCCCTGGCACGCTTCGCAACGTCCTCCCTTCACATTGAAACTGAAGCGGCCCGGTTTATAGCCGCGCTCGCGTGATTCTGGAAGCATCGCGAACAGTTCGCGGATCGGCGCGAAAACGCCCGTATACGTGGCCGGATTTGACCGCGGTGTGCGGCCGATTGGGTCCTGGTCAATCTGAACCACTTTGTCGAGATGCTCGAGTCCGAGAAGGGCGCGATGGTCGCCGGGCTTTTCCATCGAGCGATACAGCTTGGCCACAAGCGCCCGATAAAGAATGTCGTTGATGAGGGTGGATTTTCCCGAGCCGGAGACGCCGGTGATGACGATCAGCGTTCCGAGCGGGAACGTGACGTCAATGTTCTTCAGGTTGTTCGCGTGGGCGCCAACAATCGTAATCGCTGCTTCGCCAGGCATGCGGCGCTTTGCCGGGACAGGAATATGAATTTTCCCGGAGAGGTACTGGCCCGTAAGAGAATTGGGGTTCTTTTCGATTTCAGCGGGTGGGCCTATTGCGACTAGATGCCCGCCGGCCTTCCCCGCGCCGGGACCAAGATCCACAACATAATCTGCGCGCCGCACAGTTTCTTCGTCGTGCTCGACGACGAGCACAGTGTTGCCCAGATCACGCAACGTTTCGAGCGTGCCGATCAGGCGATCGTTATCACGCGCGTG
>DATBYF010000028.1:0-65984 GCA_036513895.1 Candidatus Acidiferrales bacterium
TGCACTCCGCGGCGCGAACTTTTGGGTTCCAAAATTCGGGGTGGTCGAACATGGCCATCCATGCGCGTCCGACCCAGCAGACCCAACCGTTTTTGCCTTGGACCGCGGTCTCGTAGCCGTGACGGGTTAGGACGATGACCGTGGCGTCGTGGGAGATGGCGTCTGGAGCGGCGCTGCGGGCCAGGGCAATTTCTGCGTCGCGCTCCATCAGATATTGTTCCACAGGGGCCATCGTTGGATAGAGTTGTTTGGTATCTTGTGCGGCTGCGGGCCGGGCGGCGATCAGCGCAGCGACGAGTACGAACGCGCTTAGCGAAATGCTCTGTGTCTGATTCCGGGTCATCGTTTTCCTCCATACTCTCTCGTTTTCTAGTCTCTTCCGGCGGGCCGCTTGCCCTGCCTTCATCATATCGTCGAACGGCCGGGCCGGATTTCGACAAATCTTCCAAGAAAATTTCTAATTGCTGCTTCGCAGTTTCCTTCGAATAGGCCCTAATTAACGCGTTAATCGGAAACTAGGGCCTCAATGCCCGATTACGCGTCGCTCGTCTTTTACTGCAGTTTGTATTCCTGACCTCATTTGGGGGGCAATGCTGACCTAAGTCCGTGAAGCTAAAAGGTAATTGTGGTGGGGCTGGGGAGAGTCGAACTCCCGACACGCAGTTTAGGAAACTGCTGCTCTATCCATCTGAGCTACAGCCCCACGGCGAAGCAGCTCGGTCAGAATAGAGTAGCACATCGTTTTCCGTGAGAAGCAGCGGGTGTGCTCGGCTGGCCGCACACAACGGTCACTAGCTGGGTTTCGTCGTATCTTTATCTCCCGGCTCAGTCGGCTTTTGTTCTTGAATTACATCCGCTGGCGCAATCTGCGCCGTCACTGTTACGTAAGTAACGTCGGGAACCTTCGTCGGATCGGCAGCCACTTCGAGCGCATCGCCCGGCGCTGTGCCCTTGGGAACGACGAATCCTTGCTGGAGTTCCAGGTTCGGCAGCGCATCCTTAATCTTTGCGTATTGGCTTGTCGGCACCAGCACGTAATCCCCGGAAAGTACCGGCAATCCCACAGAGGATTGTTGTGCCGCCCACGACTTTTGGGTCGCAAATACGTCCACGGGCATGTGCTGAAATACTGATCTCGAACTCGCCGGATGCACGAGGGCGTAAAAACTTGTGAACGCGCTGAGCGCGCCAACACTGATGGCCGGCAGCCCGATCACCGGCGCGAAACGTCCAATCTCAGTGGTCGCCGTTTTCATCAGCTGCGAGAACATGGATTCCTTCGCTTGCAGCGTGAAGTTAAATGCCCAACGTCCCGATCCGCCGGGCAGCCGCATCTGCTGCATCTTCTGCCAAGTTGAGCCGGGATCGAATCCCGTGTCCCCCAATTTCGGCATCTTGCCGTTCTCTCGCGGGAACATTGCGGCAATCGCCGTCCACGCCATCGGATCGAGAAAATTCAACACGGCCTTTTTCTGAATGACGTCCACGCGGAATTGAGACGATGCCAAATTTTCGAACAGCTTTGCGTCTCCCGTCGCCGCTCTGAACCCCGCAACATTCACGCCCATGTTGACGTCGCCGTCATGTGGCAGCAGCTCTGCCGGTTTGATATCGGTGATCGCGCGAAACCCCGTCGACTTCGTGTAATTCAGAAATACCGGCGCGCGTCCGGGATCCGCGCCGGAGTCTTTGCCGCGCATGCGGAAAGATCCGGTTTGAACCGCGGGGGTGCCTGTCGAATCCGCAAACGCCGTCCAAAATTGCGCCTGTTGCTGGCTGATATGGTGTTCAGGCGCGGCGCCGCCGGCTTGCGCCATAAATCTCGCCACCGCTTTGGCAGCAGCGGGGCTGGCGAAAATGCCCGAGAAAGCGCCTGCCGCGAGAGCTTGCTTTACGAAATCACGTCGAGCTGGGCACATAGTGACCTCCAAGTCAGGCGGATGTTCCCAACACAATCCACATTTGTCAAGCAGCGCGGGCTGCAGCGCGGATGATTGTGAATTCCGGCACTCACGGTACCGATTTCCTCATCCCCAAAAAACGAATCGAACCCATCCAAAGTCTGAATTGTACTTTACGGCAAACCTCGTCTATTCAACTACTATGGGGAGAAGTCGCCACAAGCCGCCGGTCGACCATGACGCGTGCGGCGTCGGTTTCATCGCGCAGCTCGGCAGCGCAGGAGCATCGCGCGAAGTGATCGAGCGCGCTCTCGAAGCCTTGCGCCGGCTTTCGCATCGCGGCGGCGTGGATGCCGATGGCTCAAGCGGTGACGGCGCCGGCCTGCTGACTCCCATCCCGGACGAATTTTTTCGCGCACGCGCGCGCGAAGCGGGAATTAAGCTTCCCGAACGATACGGACTCGGCGTCGTTTTCCTTTCACGCGAAGGCGCTGCCGCCGCTTGCAATTCAATCGAACAGTTCTCGCGCGTCGCGGGACTGCGATGTCTCGGTTGGCGCACTGTACCGGCCAATCCTGGAATTCTCGGCCCATCATCCGCGGCCACTCAGCCCGTTATCCGGCAAGTCTTCTTTCAGGCAGAGGCTGATCCATCGGACGCATGTGATCTCGAACGCCGGCTTTTTTCCTTGCGCAAGCGCGTTGAGTTTGCGCTACGCGATTTGGCTTACTTCGCATCGCTCTCCTCGCACACCGTCGTTTACAAAGGACTTCTCGCGCCAGAGCAACTCCCTGCGTTCTATTCCGATCTGGCCTCCCCGGAGTTCCACGTTCCGTTCGCAATCTTTCATCAGCGCTATTCGACCAACACGCGGCCGACATGGCGGCTGGCGCAGCCGTTCCGCTACGTCGCGCACAATGGAGAGATCAACACCATCGGCGCGAATCGCCGGTGGATGCGCGCGCGCGAACAGGATTTGCGCCGCCAGCTCGACGCCGGAGACTGGTTCAGCGCGCTCGAGAATGACGTCAGCGATTCGGCCAGCTTCGACAACGCATTTGAGATTCTGCTTCGCCTCGAATATTCGGCCGGCGCGGCGATGCTTCGAATGGTGCCACCGGCCTGGGAATCCGACGCCACGCTTACTTCCTTCTGGCGCGATTATCTTGCGTCCCAGGCTCGAGAGCAGGAGCCGTGGGATGGACCGGCGGCGCTCGTTTTCAGCGACGGGCAAACTGTCGGCGCAAAGCTCGATCGCAATGGTTTGCGGCCGCTGCGATACTCGGTGACCGCTGACGGCTTGATCGTTCTTGGGTCAGAAGTCGGCGTCGCGTCTCTTGAAGGCAGGAAAGTTATTGAGCGTGAGCGCCTCGGGCCGGGTGAGATGGTGATCGTTGATCCCGCCTCCGGGGAAATTCTTCGCGGCAATGAGATCGCGAGTACGATTCACCAACAGGCTGAAGGAACTCTCGCGCGAAAGAGCGCCAATGGAAAATATTCGGACGCTCGAACCGTATTGCATCGCGCTTCGGCCGCGCGCCTGGCAACTTCGTCGGTGAGCGCACCGCACGATCCCAAACGCATTGCGGCGGCGCTCGGTTGGTCCGAAGATCAATTTCGCATTCTCTTCCAGCCGCTGGCGCGGGATGGCAAAGAAGCCGTCTGGAGTATGGGCGACGACGCGCCTCCCGCGTTTCTCTCTTCGGCGCGCCGTCCACTATGGGATTACTGCAAGCAGAGCTTCGCTCAAGTGACGAATCCGGCGATCGATCCGCTGCGCGAAGCGCACGTGATGTCGCTTCAAACTAGCTTGGGCGGGCACATAGTCGCAAATTCGCCCCTACTCGACGCCGCGCAAATGGCCGCTATCGGAAAGGGAATTCTCGGGCGCGTTTGCTCGATTGATTTCACGTTTGAAGCGGCTGGCGGCGCGCAAGCGGCCACTGCTGGGCTTCAGCGAGTCCAGCGCGAAGCTAGCGACGCAATGAGCGCGCATTCGCGCGTCGTCGTACTGAGCGATAAGACTACGAGCCCCGATCGAGCGGCGCTGCCCGCACTTCTCGCGTGCTCTGCCGCATGGAACGGCATGCTCGCGGCCGGCTTGCACGCCGTGCCGCTCATCGTCGAAACCGGACAAGTTGTCGAGACTCATCACGCCGCATTGTTTTTCGCCATGGGAGCCAGCGCGGTGTTTCCGTACCTCGCGCTTGAACTCGCCGAAGCGACGGCTTACGGGGGCGCAGAGAGTTATCTCTCGGCCGTCGAAGCGGGCCTCAAGAAAGTTCTCGCTCGAATGGGAATCTCTACACTTTCGAGCTATCGCAACAGTCGCCTTTTCACAGTGGTCGGACTCGAAGCGGATGTTTGCGACGAATATTTCGAAGATGCCGCATCCGTCCTCGGTGGAAAAACTCTAGCCGAACTTCTCGACGATAGTTTGAGCCGCCACGGCGAAGCATTCGGCGCCGCATCGCCTGGTTTGCAGGACGGCGGACTCTATCGCTTCCGCCAGACCGGCGAGCGTCACGGGACGTCTCCAGAGCTGATGCGCCGCCTACACAAATATATAAAGGAACCTAGCGCCGAGAATTACCGCGCATATGCGGAACTCGCGGAGACTCGCGAACCCGTGGCCGTTCGCGATCTCCTCGATTTCGCGGAACGCGATTCGCTATCGCTTGACGAAGTCGAGCCCGCCGATCATATCGTCCGCCGCTTCAGCACCCAGGCCATGTCTCTCGGCGCTCTCGGCCCCGAAGCTCATCGCACGCTCGCCGTCGCCATGAATCGCCTCGACGCGCGCAGCAACACGGGCGAAGGCGGCGAGGACCCGAGCATTTACATTCGCGAGCCCGAAGCCGCCAATCGCGTGAAGCAAGTAGCGTCTGGCCGATTCGGCGTGACCACCGAATATCTCGTCCAAGCAGCCGAAATTGAAATTAAGATGGCGCAGGGCTCAAAGCCGGGCGAAGGCGGCCAGATTCCTGCAGCAAAGGTTACGCCGTATATCGCGCGACTCCGCCATGCTTCGCCTGGAATGTCGCTGATTTCTCCGCCGCCGCATCACGACATCTATAGCATCGAGGACCTCGCGCAGTTGATTCACGATTTGCGCGCTGTCAATCCGCGTGCGCGCATCGGCGTCAAACTCGTTTCCGGAGCGGGTGTCGGAATCATCGCCGCGGGTGTCGCGAAAGCCGGCGCGCACGTCGTTACGATTAGTGGATTCGACGGTGGCACCGGCGCATCGCCGCTCACCTCCATCAAGAATACTGGTCTTCCATGGGAAGTCGGTCTGCGCGATGCTCACAACACGCTTTTGCGCTCCGGCTTTCGCCGCCGCGTCGGTTTGCGCGTTGACGGCGGATTCAAATCTGGCCGCGACGTAGTCCTCGCGGCTCTCCTCGGCGCTGACGAATTCGGCTTCGGCACTGCGGCCCTTCTCGCCATCGGCTGCGTGATGGCTCGCCAGTGCCATTTAAATACTTGTCCCGCCGGTATCGCCACGCAGGACGAAAAATATCGCGAACGCTTCGCCGGCAAGCCCGAAATGGTGATGACTTATTTCAAGGGCGTTGCCGCCGAAGTGCGCGATCTGCTCGCAAAACTCGGTGCGCGTTCGATTCAGGAAATCGTCGGCGATGTGAAACGCTTGAAATTCCGCACGTCGCGCGCCGCCTCCATCTTCGACGATCTGCTTGATTCAGCCGTGGAGCACCATTCGCCCTCCCTCGCGCCGATTGACGATTATTTCGGCATCAACGTAGAGCTCGATCACGTTCTCGCCGGAACAAAAGCCAAAAAAGTGCGCCGCCATTTCACCATCGCAAATTCCGATCGCAGTGTGGGCGCGCGTTTCAGTGGGGAACTGCTGCGTCGCTCCTGGCCTGCCCCTCCGGCTCGCAGCTTCGATTTCGAATTTCGCGGCTCGGCGGGACAAAGTTTTGGAGCATTTCTGGTCCCCGGCGTGAATTTCCGTCTCGTTGGCGAAGCGAATGACTACGTTGGCAAAGGATTGAGCGGAGGCCGAATCGCAATCACAGCCGGTACGGCAGCTTCGCGGCGCGGCGACGTACTCGCAGGCAACACTGTTCTGTACGGCGCCACGCGCGGTGAACTCTACATCGCTGGCCGCGCGGGAGAGCGCTTCGCGGTTCGCAATAGCGGCGCGCTTGCCGTCGTCGAGGGCATCGGGCAGCACGGCTGCGAATACATGACGGCCGGTGTCGTTGTCGTCCTCGGTCCCGCTGGCGCGAATTTCGGCTCCGGCATGACCGGTGGCCTTTCCTACGTTCTCGCAGACTCGCTCCCCGGCCTCGCATATCAGCGCGAGTTCCTCAAGCCCGAGCAGATCACCGAATTCGAACAGGAATGCCTCCGCCGTGTCCTGAGCGAACACTTTATGCGCACCGGCAGCCCGCGCGCCGAGATGCTTCTCGATCCGCTCCACGCTCCCGAATTGGTGCGTCTCGCGCCGATCCATCGCGCCGTTTCGATTGAAGAGACTTGGTCAGCTGCGCTTGGCCCGCTCGAAAAACCAGAGGCGATGCCCGTCGGCTCGCTGAGCCGCCTGCTCGTCGAATCTCCGCTCGTGCCGGTCGTATGATGCCAGGGAGCTTGTCCGTCGGATTTTGCGCTAGGTAGGAATCTGCTTCGTTATCCTGCTAGAATTGCTGGCTACAAATTATGGATTTCGATCAGCTGACAACATTCGTCGAAGTTGCCAAAAACGGAAGTTTTTCCCTGGCCGGGCGAAAGGTGTTTCTTTCGCAGTCTGCCGTCAGCGCGCAGATTCGCCAGCTCGAGCTGGAATACGGCGAAAAGCTCTTCGGCCGCATGGGCAAGGCGGTGCGTCTCACGCCCTCCGGCGAAGTCCTCCTCGATTACGCCAAGCGCATGATTGCGCTTCGGCAGGAATCGCATCGTGCGATGACCGATCAGGCTGCCACGCCGCGCGGCATGCTCGCAATCGGCGCCAATGAGGCCACGTGCCTCTACGTTCTGCCGGATGTTTTCGCCGAATACCAGCGTCTCTATCCCGACGTACAGATCAGCATCTACCGCAATTTCAGCCACAAGATTCTGCAAAAAGTCGAAGATGGCTCCATTGATTTCGGCATCGTGACGCTGCCAGTTAAGTCGGCCGGCCTGAAAGTTCATCCCATTTTTCGCGATCGCGTCGTTCTGATGACCAGCCCGAAAAATCCGCTCGCGCAGTTGAAATCAGTCACGGCCGCGGAGATCGCCGAGCATCCGCTGATTCTTCCGAAGACCGGTTTCACGCGCCAATTATTCGACAAGTATTTCCGCCCCTATCGAGGCACAATTCGTACCGCGATGGAATTGCCGAGCGTCAGCATGATCAAGCGTTTCGTTGCGGCTGGGCTTGGCGTTACCTTGATCAGCGCAACATATGCCGCAGATGATGCTAAGGCAGGGAAGGTCAAGCTGATTCCGCTGAAGGACGTCGAGCTTTGGCGCGAGCTAGGATTGATCTACCGCCGCGATCGCCATTTGCCCCGCGCCGCCTCCGCGTTCATCGCCGTCATTCGCCAGCGCGCCGGCCATTTCGCCTCAGAATAATTGCGATTCCGCGTGTCGCATCCTCAAGCAGGCTGCTGCTGCGTCATGCAGTGCAGCGTTCCCAAGCCCAGCACCAGGTCCCGGCACGCAATTCCGATCACAGCCCGGCCAGGAAATAGCGCCGTTAGCGTTTCAAGCGCGAGCGGGTCGTTGGCATCATTAAACGTCGGCACGAGCACAGTTTCGTTGGCGATGTAAAAGTTCGCATAGCTTGCCGGCAATCGCTGCCCATCGAAAAAGACCGGCTGCGGCATCGGCAGCGTTTCAATCCGCAGCGGCCTGCCATCTTGATCTTTCATAACACGCAGGCGCGCGAGATTTTCTTGCAACGGCTCGTAGTTCGCATCCGAGGAATTCTCTTCCACCACCGTGACCACCGTAGTCGCGTCCACAAAGCGCGCCAGATCATCCACGTGCCCGTGCGTATCGTCGCCGGCAATCCCGCGATTGAGCCACAACACGTTCGTCACGGCAAAGTAATCGCGAAATAATCTTTCGATGCCCTCGCGCGAGAGTCCAGGGTTCCGCGCCTGCTCGGCACTCAACAGACACTCTTCCGTCGTAAGCAGTGTCCCGCGACCATTCACGTCAATACTCCCACCTTCGAGCACAATCGGCCGTCCGCCTCGCTCGGCTTCCCACACCCGCATCTTCAGTCGTGGCGTGATCTTTCTTACGGCAGCGTCGTCCCTTTTCCAGTTCTCGTACTTCGCCCAGGCATTGAAGCGCCACTTGGTGATGGCGATCTCGCCTTTGCCGCCTCCGTGACCATCGCTCTTCACAAAGATCGGCCCGAAATCGCGAATCCATCCTCGGTCAGTAGGAACGATATAGAAATCCACCGCATCGAGATTTGCGCCAGACTTCTTAAGAGCATCCAATGCCAGCCGCTTCTCTTTGCCGTCGGCGACGAGAATCCGCACGCGCTCGACGCGCGAAAGAACGCGCACGATATCCGCATACACCCACGGAACCGGCGCGAATTTCCCCGGCCAGTCGCTGCGCTCGTGTGGCCATGCGAGCCAAGTAGCTTCGTGCGGCTCCCACTCCGCGGGCATACGAAAGCCCAACTCGAATGGTCTTCCGCCAGATTTGGATTTCGATTTCAGTCGAGCCATCGTTTCAGGATGGGAGAATAAGCGTCTATCCGTCGGTCGCGCAGGAAAGGCCAATTGCGCCGGGTTTCGTCCATGCGCCGCGGATCGCATTCGACGACGAGGATTTCTTCTTTGTTCGTCGAAGCCTCGGCGATGATCTGCCCGAAAGGATCGGCCACGAACGACGATCCCCAGAATTCCAGCCCGCTCTCTTTCGTGCCTTCATATCCTGTCCGGTTCACCGCGGCGACGAAAATTCCATTGGCGATCGCGTGCGAGCGTTGAATGGTCCGCCACGCGTCGAGCTGCGACGCGCCATGCTCGCTCTTTTCCGAAGGGTGCCAGCCGATTGCCGTCGGATAAAAAATGATGCTAGCGCCGCCAAGGCTCGCCACCCGCGCGCCCTCCGGATACCACTGGTCCCAGCAGACAAGCACGGCGATACGGCCAAATTTCGTGTCGAAGTTCGGAAATCCGAGATCACCCGGCGTGAAATAAAATTTCTCGTAGTAAAGCGGATCGTCGGGAATGTGCATCTTGCGGTATTTCCCGAGGAGCGTGCCGTCCGCATCGATCACGATCGCGGTATTGTGATAGACGCCTGCGGTTCTGCGTTCGAAAAGCGAGCCCACAATCACCACGCCAAGTTTTTTCGCCAGCTTGCCCAGCGCTTCCGACGACGGCCCCGGAATCGGCTCAGCCAAATCGAAAAGATCGGCATTTTCTTCGCGGCAGAAATACTGCGATCGAAACAGCTCCTGAAGACAAATGATCTGCGCGCCACGCTCGGCGGCTTCTTTGATTTTCTTCTCGGCCTTTACGAAGTTTTCGCCCGGATCCAGCGAGCACTTCATCTGAATCAGCCCGACTTTAAATTTCTCCGCCATCCTCGAATACTATCATCACGCCGCCGCTCAGGCGAAACGCCTATGAAGTGGTTTTTTTAGCCGTGCCACACCGCGTAGCGCCGTTGACTTGCCTTGCACGCGCATCCTAATATGGCCGGCACGATGCCTGAATCCGAGTCTCTAATCGGCCGCACGCTCTCCCATTACCGCGTCATCGAAAAACTCGGTGGCGGCGGCATGGGCGTCGTCTACAAAGCCGAAGACACCGAACTCGGCCGCTTCGTCGCCCTGAAATTTCTCCCCGAAGATGTCGCCAAGGATTCGCAGGCTCTCGAGCGTTTTCGCCGCGAAGCGCGCGCCGCTTCAGCCCTGAATCACCCCAACATTTGCACGATCTACGAAATCGGCCAGCACGAAGGCCGCGTGTTCATCTGCATGGAATACATGGAGGGCGCGACGCTGAAGCATCGCATCGGCGGCCGTCCTCTCGAACTCGACGTCTTTCTCGATCTCGCCATCGAAATTGCCGATGCTCTCGACGCCGCGCACGCCAAGGGAATTGTTCATCGCGATATCAAGCCCGCCAACGTATTCATCACCGAGCGCGGCCACGCGAAAATTCTCGATTTCGGCCTCGCCAAGCAAATTCGTTCGGCAGTCTCATCCGCCGCGCAGAGCGACACGGCGCTCAACGAGCACGAAACCGTCGGCATCAACGAAGAACAGCTCACCAGCCCCGGCACCGCCGTCGGCACCGTCGCCTACATGTCGCCCGAACAAATTCGCGGCAAGGAACTCGACCCGCGCACCGATCTCTTTAGCTTCGGCGTGGTTCTCTACGAAATGGCAACAGGAACGCAACCCTTTCGCGGCGAAACTTCCGGCGTCGTCACCGACGCGATTTTGAATCGCGCCCCCGCGCCCGCCATTCGATTGAATCCCGAGCTCCCGCCGAAGCTGCAAGACGTAATTGATAAAGCCCTCGAGAAGGATCGCAAGCTGCGCTGCCAGTCCGCTGCTGAATTGCGCGCCGATTTACAGCGCCTGAAGCGCGACACCGGCTCAGGTCGGCTCGCGTCCTCTGGAGCCGTGCCGCCCGCTGGAGCTGATCTCGGCTCGGCATTGGGCGCGGCGCAACATCAGTCTGCGTCGCAAGCGGTAAGCACAGCAAGCGCAGCGCGCATGGGCCTGCCGAGCGATGCCGCACTCGCGTCCGGCAGCTCCGTAGTAGTCGAAGCCGCGAAACATCACAAATTGGGTCTGTCCGCCGGAGCCATCATCGCTCTCGTCATTTTGGCCGCAGCGGCATACGGCGTCTATTCGCTGATCGGCGGAAAATCTCCGCAGCCCTTCCAGAATTTCTCGATTTCTCAAATCACAAACAACGGAAAATCCGCGCGCGCCGCGATTTCGCCCGATGGCAAATACATTCTCAGCGAACTGGACGACGGCGGGAAAGCCAGCCTCTGGCTCCGCAACATCCCGACGAACAGCGATACGCAAGTGATCCCGCCCGCCGACACAATCTACACGAATCTCGATTTTTCGCCCGATGGGAATTACATTTATTTCATCAAGGCCGAGTCCGCGGTCCAAAGTGTTCGCGATCTCTTCCGGGCGCCTGTTCTCGGAGGCGCTCCCCAGCCGGTCACTCGCGACATTGACTCCGGCATTTCATTTTCCTCCGATGGCAAGCGCTTCGCCTTCATGCGTGATAACGATCCCGATGTCGGAAGATTTCAACTCCGCACCTCGAACGCCGACGGTACCGATGAAAAGATGTTCGCCTCCGGGCCATTCGCCCAAGCATCGCGCAACATAGCTTGGCTGCCCACTGGTAATCAGGTCGCTGAGGTGCAAACTCAACAAGGCGATCAACTCAGCTTGATCGCCCTCTTCGATGTCGGCTCTGGGCAATCCAAGACGATTGCCACCTTCAAGGATAAGCTTCTCGCCAGAGTCGTTTGGCTTCCCGATGGAAAGGGCTTACTGGCGCTTTATTTGGATGGGTCGACGCAATTTTCCCGGAATCAGATTGGCTTCATCTCGTATCCCGGCGGGCAATTCCACGCCGTCACGAAAGACACTAACAGTTACACTACCTTGACTCTTTCAGCCGACGCGAAGACCCTGGCGACCATTCAGCAAAAAGCGCTGCGAAGCTTTTACGTATTTCCAAGCGCTGGTACGGGAACCACCGTCCCGGCTTCCGCGCTTCCGGAAGAGAAAGAAATCGGCGATTTCGCCTGGGCGCAAGGCGGAGGATTTTACCTGGCGGGACCGAATGATTTCGAGCGCGTGTCCCTCGACGGAAGCAATAAGACCGTCCTCATGAGCAACGTGGGAGTCTTCGGAATCCACGCCTGCCCGGACGGCCAAAACGTCGTATTCAGCTGGATTGGTCAGGGCGGCGGCAACAACATCAACATCTGGCGCACCGATGCGAACGGTGCTAACGCGACCCAGCTTTCCTTTGGCAAGTCTGACCTGTTGCCGGTGTGCTCGCCTGACTCGAAATGGGTCTTTTACCTCGAACAGGGCAGCGACAACATCATGCGCGTTCCCGCGGATGGTTCGAGCAAACCGGTCCCCTTGCCCGGTACGGCCGTCCCGCATGCCATCCTCTCGGACCGGCGTGTTCAGATTTCTCCCGACGGAAAATATATCGCGTATGTGATTACGATATCGCCGCCCGGGAATTCGACTGCCAGCGTGCAAAAAATAGTTCTCCTGCCGCTCGACGCGGGACCCGATGCGCAAAAGCGCCTTCTCGATCCGGATCCGCGCTTCAGCCGCCAAGTGGCATTTACGCCGGACGGAAAAGCTTTATCGTATGCGGTTCGCGCGAACGGCGTGGAGAATCTCTGGATCCAGCCGCTGGATGGTTCCCCGGGCCGCCAGATTACGAACTTTCCCGCGGAGTTGATCAGCACCTATCACTGGTCGCCCGACGGAAAGTCCATCGCCATGCTCCGCGGCCACACCGAATCCGACGTCGTCCTCCTCCACGACACCGGCCCTTCATCGCAATAACTCCACCGGACTTCGCACCACGAGACTTACCCAGAGCGCGGGTGCCGCGCCCTTTGCATTGTAAGGGTGCGGATCTTCGTGTGAGACATGTGAGAAATGACCTACTATCAAAGCACGCCGCAGCCCGATTCACGACTCACGGCGGATGCTCCGGATCTTATAGGACTGTTTATAAGACCGGCCCCGCCTTTAAGATTTCCCTTAATTCACAATATCTATCGCGATACTTCGTCGAGCAGCGAATTCACTACGGATTCAATTTTCTCGAAGGGTTGACCTGAGCCAGGCGCAGGCTGCAATTGCCCCTTACGATCGATCAGAAAAATGGCCGGGTACTGCGCAACGTCGCGATAAAGAGCTGGAACTTTTCCGTTGAGGGTCAGCAGCGGATACGTGACAGGAATTTGGTGGACGAACTTCTGTTGAGTTAGCACGTCTTCATCCGAAATCCCAAAGACCATCAGTCCTTTGTCTTTGCGCTCGCGATAAAGCTGATCGAGCTTGGGCATTTCATCGCGACAAGGTTCGCACCAGGTCGCCCAGATGTTGACGATGACGACGTCTCCATAGTGATCGGCGAGGCGCTGTGGCTTACCCGCAATATCCAAGGTGTCAAAAGCCGGTGCCGCGACATCATGCATGGCCAGATTGCGGATTTGCCGGGCTCGCGCAATGCCGTCGTGGATCGGAATCCAGGCTAGTCCCAGCGAAAGCAATGCAAGAGCCAGTCCACATTTGCCGGAGAGCGTTAACCTTTGTGCGCGGCGGTCCTTCCACGCCAGAAACGCGGTAAGCGCTAACGGCACCAGCATCGCGATCGCGGAAACGATCAACCGGAACCGCCAATCCTTCTCGCGGTCGGAGCTGTAACTGGTCAGCGTGCCATAAACCAGCGCATAGAGAATTAGCGCCGCAAAAGGCGAAACTATGCCGGCAATCAGCACGCGCTGCTTGGAGAGTTTGTTCATGACAAACCTGTCCCGTTTAGCTTTGAGAACGGAGAAAGTGTACCGGGAGAATCATCACCGGGCAAAGGTGCAAAAAACAGCCAGCCCGAGCACAAACGGGGTAATTTGCGATCAGATACCGGTCCCCGAGATTGGGATGGCGAACTCGCCGGAATCACTGTTTACGTTAAGACTCTCATGAGCACGGCCTGCGTCGTGCGGAGCGAAGGTGATCGTGATGGAGCAACTACCGCCCGGCGGAAGTGTGATATTGGCGCAGTTTCCACTGCGGATAGAAAAAACATACGACTGAATCTCAAAAATCTTGATCGGAGCGTTATTGGTATTGGTGATCGTCAACGTTTGCGGGGCGCTCTCGGTGCCGACGGCCTGATTCCCGAAATCGACGAACGTGGGATTGGCGACGAGATGGTAGTCAGCTGCTTTGACAATGACCGGAATGGAGATTTGCGCGCTCTTCGCGCCGAGCATATACGTGACGACTAACATCGTCTGTCCGGGTCCCACTGACGTGAGCGCGCCGGGCTCGTAGCTTTGGGCAACATCCGGATTAGCCGTCTGCAGCGTCAAGTAAGTGGATCGCGTGACGTTAAGAACCTGCCCGTCGGGATATCTCGCGTAAAACTCGAGCGATTGCTCCATGCCCGTCCAGTAGAACTGCACAACTGCTGGAGTGATTCGCGCGAGGTTCCCTCCCGCAAGCAGCTCGACAGGCATATCGGGTTCTTCCACATCGATGTCAATTGTGGCCAATATCGGGTCTTGCCGCCCGGCAACGTGGCCCCCCAACGACAGGGTGTGTACGCCGACGAGCGAGCCGACGCTCGTTCGTGTCTCCACCTTCGGAATCGAGAAGCTAAGTGAATTTCCGGGTGATTCGATATCGCTCATCACGAACAAAGGGCCGATGATCGAGATACCAGGGTCTAGCGCGGCGTCGATGTGAACGACGTCTCCTGGATGCACAACGGAGCCGCTTGGCGGATTCAATATAGTGGCGCCGTTCGACCTGGAACCAGAATGGCTTGAGCCGCCTACGACGGAGATCGTGCCGCGCGTGGTGGAAATATTGTCGTTTGTCCAGACCTTTTTAGGCTTACTCGACGTGGACGGATTCGCCGATGGATCGGGAGATTGCTGATCTGCTGTTTGCGCGCGAGTGGTCACGACAGGCGCCAAGAGAAGCGCCAGGAAAAGAAGCGTCCGACAAATAGATTTCATTTTGTAATGGCCGCTTTGCAATCGCAAGATAAACCCGAAAACCTGCTCACAGAATACGAGAGCGGTCATTTCATCTGGAAGATAAGGTTAATAACTTTGCGAAAAGGTACATTCGGCCGTCGCGTTGATGCGACTGGGCAATTGTATGATCAAAGAAGTGAAGCGCTACTTCAAATCTCCGATTGCCCGCCGAATCAGGCGCTATCCGCAAACAAATCGAGTATATGTTTAATAGCTGCACCTCAAAGATGAACTAACGCGAATGCCGCTGCGTACGAAAAGTCAGATAGTGCTGTCGGTGTTGGCGGCCATTCCAGTCGCAGCCCTCGCCCTTTTGGTGATACTTGGTGTTTTTGAGTACTTCTTGTTAGAAAAACCATCCGCGGAAGGCAAGTGCGGTAATTTCATGCTTGGCAGAGTAGAACCCCACCCTCGTGTCGCAAAATTTCGAGGCGAAGTTGTAGGTAAGAATCTTTACGTTCTTCAGTACCCTTGGCTTCGTCGATCGTTCATTCCAGTGGGCACAAAGCTGAGTCTGCTTCGAGAGCTGCCATCGACGGAATATCAAGGCAACGTTATCCGACACGCTGAACTGGCTGGCGAGGTTGTGATTGGTAAATCCGGCAGATTTGATTTCGGCGACCTGAAGCCCGGCGAGTATGAGGTGAGAGTAACGTACCCAGCGGATTATATGACAGGGTTCGGTTTCGCCATCGACCCTGCCGCGCAGAACAGCGAAGTGCTTATCGACGCGTCATCAAGCTACTATTGCGACTGTTGTGGTTCGACTTTCGAGCTTCGCTAATAAGCTAATTAAGCCGGGTGCCGCACCCTTTGCTTTCTAAGGGTGCGGTTCTTCACGTGAGACATGCGCAACAAATCAATCGGAAACTAATTCGCGTTCGGAGCGCGAACCGGGCTAGCCTTTCGGTGGCAGCCCCCTGCTTCAGCAGGGGGAGCTGGACTTCAGTCCAGGGAAACAACCTCCGTCTTGAAAGGGCTTTCAGCCCCGGCCTCCTCCATATAAGTATAAGTTCGCATCCTCGCACGCCACCGCACAGAAAAACAAACTGGCGCTCGGTTCTGAGGAAATACACCTATTGCTTACCAGGGATGTCATAACTCCAAGTACCATAGTGCTGCACTTCGTAGGTAGCCGGCAGGCGATTTATCTTGTGGGTCTCCGAGTCGAACAGAAACGTCTGCTTTTTGGTCACGCAAAAAACTTGACCATAACTGGGATCGTCTGGCGTTCGCGAAGCTGAAAGAACGACCTTGCCGTCCGGTGAAAAACCTTTCGCCGACAGTTCGAATTCGCAATGCGTGCCACTAGCGTCTGATTTGTCTTTAAATGCATCGGTCTTGAAGTAGTCGTCAAAGAAATGGTAAACGTCCGGTCTGACGAATTCGTGTTTCGTAACGTCGTAAACGACCGGCGCTCGCAGCGAAAATGCATCGCTTTCATAGACCCACCAAACAAGATCCGCGAGCAGGAACCTGCCGTCATTAGACCAGTCTACGAGCTGAACGCCCTTCACATCGCAGGAGTCCCTCCCCTCGACCTGGAAGCAATCGTCCTTCGGAACACTCGAGTCAAAAATAATCGGAGCGCTGGCCGCACCTTCGTTCGCGAGATAGACCTTAACGTAGTTTTCGCAAAGCGATCCCTCGTAGGTCTCTTCGTGGATGGGGCTAAGCGCGATGGCCGTCGCCTCCGCGTATGCACGATAGCCGGCGCTCGAAGAAAGGATCGGACTGCGGCCAAACGTAGATCTTGGCTGGCTGCCCCGCTTCCAACAGCTCAACTCTGCCGTATCGGCCGAGCGTTCAGCGATTGGCAAGTGGATCGCCGATTGCGCTTCCTCACGAGGAATAACTTTATTTGCCAGATGCACAAATCGGTATTTTTGTACGGACATTGAATCGATACCATGTTTGTTGCGAAGCTCATCCTGCAATTGCTCGAGTTCCTTCGCGGCGACCAGCGTGCCATCGTCTCCGTAAAGCACGTCATGCGACACCTGCCACGCCCGCACATCTCCCGTATGCTTGTGTACCGCATAGTTGCCAACGCTATTCGACCCGATGTCACCCGGCTTTTGGTCCGTGCAGCTGCAACCCCAGAAAAAATAGTACTCTCTGTTGTTCATTGTCGCGACCGATTGGCTTTCCCACTTCACGACGATCCCTTTGGCGCGCAGTTCCTTCGTGACAGGGAGTACGTCGAGTAAACTCGCCGCTTCCTCGACGGTTATGGTCTGAAGTGA
This sequence comes from Candidatus Acidiferrales bacterium, assembly GCA_036513895.1. Lineage (GTDB taxonomy): Bacteria > Acidobacteriota > Terriglobia > Acidiferrales > UBA7541 > Palsa-147. Next base: position 16,919 of record DATBYF010000028.1, read on the forward strand.
GTCGGCCTTGTCATCGGCTTGCGCGCTGAGGGGCGTTGGCGATATGACGGAAGGAAAAGCGCGGGCGGCGCAAGTGAAGTTGCAGATAAGGAACGCGGTCCATAGCACGGTTGCGGCTTTATGGAGATAACAGCGTCCCATCTACATATTTTATCTGTGAACGGAGGGGCCGCGGGTGCGTCATTTTTATCCGATAATCGATGTTGTAAACAGGCGCGCCAACTCTGATATCGGCAAAACTGCAGTCGCGGTACTTGGGGCGGCCTGCTTCAGCCGGGAAAATTCGCTTTCCCGTGCGATGCCCTTTGCCCTTTTCGATTTTCCAATCCGTACTTTCCCATTTCGTACTAGAACCCTTACAAAGCTCGCTCTTGCGCATTCGCCTCCCGCATGATATCTCTCTGGGTATTATGCATACTGATAAAAAAAGCAGCACCCGCCGCGGCAAAGCCCCGGCGGCCGATCCTGCACGCCACGCTCGTCATACGTGTTATAGAATGTCCCGCGTGTGTCCGAAAAAGCCTTTTCCTGTCGTTCTGTTTCTTGCCTGCGCCGCGCCAATAATCTCGGCGCAAACGGCAAAGCTTTTTCCACCTCCAGATTCGATGCTCACAGACATAAAGCACAAAGAACCAAAAAGTGGGGTTCAGCGCGGCCCGGGGAGCACCCTTACGATCCAGACAGGAGTTGGAACACCCACAACCATTAATGTTCTATCGTTTGGCAAGAGTGGAACGCTGCTCGCCGCTGGCAAAGATTTCGGAAGGGTTGTGGTTTGGGACGCTGTGACCAGGAAGTTCTTGTGCGCCATTGACACGGGACAGGGAAGCGTCACCGCTGTTGCTATCTCTCGTGATGGGCAAGTCATAGCCACCGCAGGAGAAGGGGACCAATTCAGTCTTAAACTCTGGCATCTGCCCGACGGTCAACTCATTAATAGTTACCGCTCCTCCGCCGGCTATATCCGGTCGGCGACCTTTGGCCCAGACGGGACTTGGATTGTATTTTCGGAAAATTTCGGGGCAACACGAGTCCTGGAACTTAAGACTGGGAAACAACTACTTGAGTTAAAAGGTTCGTTTTCCCCTGTCCTCTCTCCAGACGCGACCGTACTGATGGTCGTAACTAAGACTGAGTTCGTGCTCATAAACACGTCTGCTTGGACCACGCAGCAGGCATTCCCACGCGACCCTGTATATGCGATTCCCCTCGCACTAAATCCAGAGACAGACCGTTTCGTTCTCACCTCTCCAAGTGCTTTTATGTTGGCCAGCCTAAGCACTGGCAAATTGTTGCCGAACGCTCAGACCGACCCACTACCAAAGTTCAACCTGTCGGCGGGAGGATTCGCCGCATTCGATAGCGAAGCTCCCTATCTATTGTTCGGCCATAGTGACGGCCGATTGTGGGCGTGGGACAGCCGAAGTGGTCACACTTGCATCTCTCCAGTGCTGTACAGTGAGAGCGGCGCGCTCAGTTTCAATGGCGGGTTGTTAGCAGGAGCGAGGGACAATTCAATACTTGCGCAAGGCCAATCCCCTGACGGAATCCTACTCTGGGACACGAAGCATCTCGCCGCGAAGTGCGGTTTCGATCCGGTCAGCAACACAATCGAGTCTGCACAACCGACGACGCATTAAGTCGTGCTAGCGACCCGTTGACGCGGTAATCCGAGACTGACCAATTACCGGACCACATCGCAGCTAATTTCACCACCTCCAGTGATCGCCTCCGAATTCCCCTTTTCAATGACTTCGTCCGTATTTCCCCACTTCGTACTAGAACCCTTACAAACCTCACACTTGCGCACTCCTCCCCCGCATGATATCTCTCTGTGTATTATGCATACTGATAAAAAAAGCAGTACCCGCCGCGCCAACCGCTCGGCGGCCGATCCTGCACGCCACGCTCGCAAATGCGAGATATGCCACCACTCGGATCGCGACGCCATCGAGGGGGAATTCATCGACTGGCACCACCCCGACACCATCGTCGACGACTACGAGCTGAACTCTCGCGCGAGCATCTACCGCCACGCCCACGCCGTCGGCCTCTTCCGCCGGCGCCGACGCAACCTCCGCTGCGCCCTCGAACTGGTGATACAAGAGGCCGAGCGCACCTCGCCAACCGCCGACGCCATCATCCGCGCCGTCCGCGCCCACTCCCGGGTGACAAGCAGCGGCCGATGGATCGAGGCGCCCAAATACGTAGTCATCTCCCGCGGGCCAGATGTGCTCCCGCCAGGGCAACGAGGGGCAGCCGGCGACGACCCCAACAAGGCATTTCTAATCGAGACACCCAAACGATTAGAAATCGCCCTAACTGACACAAAACAAACGATGGAGGTACTTTCTAATCGAGACAATTTTGCACCCTAAATCGACCGCGATCAAATCGTCGGTCAGCGAGTAAAAGTGTGAAATGACCGTGCGACAAAACGACAACCGGGGAGTGTCAGTGATGGATAATCATCACGCTGCACGCCAAATTGTCCATTGACATCCCATCGCATCGCCCTTAAATTGATTGAGCAATGTTGAAGCCGGGCCAAATGCCGACGTCGTCGTCCACGCGATTCATTACGCCGCGTATGATTACGCCCTCGTCTTCTGGCGCCGGAGGCAGCTGAGCTTAAACCAAAGCAATCAGCACCTCGCACCCGCCGCCAGAAGACAACTGGTTGGCGGGTTTTTTGTTTTATGGGTGCTAGATTGAAAAAAGAGGAGCGCCATGAGCGTCGAAGGACAGCAGGAACAGCGGGAGAACGAAGAGGCGGCCCAACGAAACGTCGTCTTGCGGCAAGCGAACGTCCCGTGCGAATCTGCGGCGAGAGCTGTGCAACATACCCACGCGGCGGATCGCGTGCGAGTAATGAAGTTTGGAGGCAGCGTGCTGACGTCGGCGGAAAGCTTGATGAACGCAGCTGCGCACGCCGCAAGAGCGGCCGAAACCGAGCGAGTTGTGGTGGTCGTGTCCGCGCTCCGCGGAGTTACCGACCGCCTCTACAGCGTCACGCGCGCGCTGCGAATGCGCGACGCCGCCACGGCGCTGGTCGAAGCGGAAGAGATTGCGCAGCTTCACATTCATGTCGGCAAGCAGCTCTTCTCCGACGCCGAACAAGAATTTCAGTTCCGCCTCGAGTTGGCTGAACTCGCGCATGCTCTCGATCTCGTCGTCCGCCACGCGGGCCACGGCGAATCGCCGTTAGAAATGACGGATGAAGTGGTTTCATTCGGCGAGCGCTTGAGCGCGCGAATCTTTGCGGCGGCCCTGCGCAAACTCAGCGCACATGCAGAAGCGCTCGACGCTTTTGAATTCATCGTCACCGACGGAGACCGTGAAGATCCACACCCGCGCCTCGAAGAGTCGTACCAAAAGACGCGGGAGGCGCTTGATCCTTTTTTCCTGATGGGCACGATTCCGGTCGTTACCGGCTTCGTCGCCTCCACGCCCGAGGGCCGCATCACGACTCTCGGACGCAACAGCTCCGATTACTCCGCTGCGATCGTCGCTTGCGCGCTCGGCGCATGCGACGTCACAATCTGGAGCAATGTGGCTGGGTTCTTCAACTCCGATCCAAACGAGAATGCCGACGCGCAATGGATCGCGCGCTTGAGCTACGAAGAAGCCATGGAGCTTGCGCGGAATGGCGCGCGCGTCGTTCATCCGAAAGCATTCAAATTCCTGATGCAGGAGCGAATTCCTCTGCTCGTGCGCAGCGCAACGAATGTGGATGCTCCCGGAACCTGGGTTGGCCACATTGGGTAGGTCACATCGAAACCGGAGGGACGCGATGATTTGGAGACTTGCATGACGCCAGCGAAATCAAAAAAGACCAGCACGAGTGCGGCATCGCGCGAGGTTGGTAGGAGCGCGCGAATCGCCGTCATCGGGGCCGGCAAAATGGGCGGAATTTTGCTCCAGGCCTTTCTGAAGCGTGGCCTCTTCACGCGCGAGCAGGCCTGCGCCACGGTTCAGCATCCCGAGAAAGCTGCAGCGCTTACGAAATCGCTCGGCATTCCCGTCTTCACGGACAACGTCAAGGCCGTGCGCCAAGCTGACATCGTGCTTCTTTGCGTGAAACCGCAGCTGGTGCGCACGGCGCTTGCGCAGATGCGGCGCGCTCTTTCTCCGGCGAAGCTCATCGTTTCGATTGCTGCGTCCGTGCCGACTTCTTACATCGAAGAAAGCGTGCCGGCTCGAGTGCCCGTGGTCCGCGCGATGCCGAATACTCCTTGTCTGGTAGGCAAAGGAATGACCGCCGTCTCAGGCGGCTTGCACGCGGACGCGGATCACCTTGAGACCGCGCGAAAACTTTTCGAAGTCGTTGGACGCTCGGTGATCGTCGACGGGAAACACATGGACGCGATCACCGGCCTCTCAGCAAGCGGACCGGCCTATATTTACATCATTCTTGAATCGCTGGCGGAAGCCGGAGTGAAGGTGGGGCTGCCGCGCGATATGGCGACATTGCTCTCAGCGCAGACTGTTCTTGGAGCAGCGAGTATGGTGCTCGAGACCGGCGATCATCCTGCACTTCTCAAGGAGGCCGTCACCACGCCGGCAGGCTGCACGATTGACGGCATACTTGAACTCGAAGATGGGAAACTGCGCGTCACTCTGATCAAAGCAGTCGTAAAAGCCGCTCAGCGCGCGAAGGAACTTCTCATCCAGAGTTGACGCCGCTTGAACCTGCCAAATTGTTACTGCGGACGTCAACAGTGCTTGAAATATTTCAGTCTGACGCGAGGACACGTTCGAGGGCGGCGCGCAATTTGTTGACGTCCGGCTCGACGCGCAGTCGCTGGCGCGCCAAATCTTCTTCGCCGCGCCGGCGCAAACTGATTTCCGGATCTTTGAGTTGATGGCCGGTAAGAACTGCGACGATATCGGCGCCGCGCGGTATTTTTCCGCTGGCGACGAGCTTGCGAATTCCCGCAATCGTTGTGGCTGACGCGGGCTCGCAACCGACGCCATCGTGAGCGAGCGCTGCTTTCGCTGCAAAGATTTCGTCGTCGCTCACGGATTCGGCCATTCCGTCGGTCGCGCGAATGGCACGTATCGCTTTCTTCCAATTCACAGGATTGCCGATACGAATCGCAGATGCTTCCGTGCGCGGGGCAGCAACAGGAATCAATTCCGGGCTGCCGCTTTCGAGAAGACGGTAAAAAGGATTGGCACCTTCGGCTTGCGTGACGACGAGCCGCGGCAGCTTATCGATCAGTCCCAATTCTTTTAGCTCGCGAAGCCCTTTGCCGATGGCCGAAACGTTGCCGAGATTTCCGCCGGGCACCACGATATATTCCGGCACACGCCAATCGCGCTGCTCGAGTATTTCGCACACGATCGTCTTCTGCCCTTCAAGGCGGAACGGATTGAGCGAATTCACGAGATATAAATTCAGCTCGGCAGTGAGCGCGCGCAGCAGACGAAACGAATCGTCGAACGTCTCGCCAATTTCGATCACAACACCGCCGAACTCGAGCGCCTGCGCAAGTTTCGCGGCAGAAATCCTTCCGGCTGGCACGGCGACGACGGCTTTCATGCCCGCGCGCGCTGCATAGGCACTCATCGAAGCGGATGTGTTGCCCGTCGAGGCGCATACGGTGACGCGGCTGCCGAGAATCGCGGCTTCGGTGATGCACGCCGTCATGCCGAGGTCTTTGAACGAGCCCGTCGGATTGTTGCCCTGATGCTTGATCGCAAGGCGCACGTCGCCAGCCCATTCGCCCGCGCGAGATACGTCGAGCAGCGGTGTGTGGCCTTCACCGAGTGTTACGACGTTCGCGCCTTCCGGGACGAAGGGAAGCAATTCGCGAAAGCGCCAGACTCCGCTCTGATCCTCGATCGCGCTGCTGGATTTTCGTTCCTGCCAGGTTTGGCGCAGCGTGTGCGGCGCCACGCGCGGCGCTTCATAACCAATTTCGAGCATGCCGCCGCATGCATCGCACTGATAATCCTTGCGGTCAAGCGTGTGCTTGCGGTGGCAGCCGTCTTCGATGCATTGGAGAAACGCCGTCGTCATCCGGAAGCCTTCGCGAATACCGTGTGAGTGCTGAATCATGTTGCGTTCACGCTGCGATGCACATCGAGCAGCGCAACGACACGAAATACTCTCAGAAAATTATAAGGGCGGCGCGCGGCTCTACAAAGACATTAACCGCTCTGTGCGGCGGAAGAGTTCAGAGTTAGCGAAGAATTACGCGCGAACGGAATCGTGGAGTAGTTGAATGAAGCGTTCGCGCGACGCTTCCTTCACGACGGTCGTGTTCGCCGGTTTGCCAGTGACGCCAAGTTGGTCGACAACCGTCTGGCCGAGAGTTAGATCACTTTGAGTGTCGATTTGAACGTACCGGCGTTCCGTCTTCGTGGCGATGCTTGGATCGATGGCGACGGCCATGGCAATGGGATCTGGTAGATCGAATCCCGCGAGCTTGGTCCTCGTGAGCGCAAACTGCGTTAGTGATTTCTGTATATCCACGCAGAATTTCGCAAGTGGCGTGCCGATATCGCGCAGCCGCGCCGTTTCCTGAGGATCGAATACGGCTGATGCAACGGAAATATCCCAACCAACCATTTCAATCGGCAGTCCGGATTCGAAAACGATTTTCGCCGCCTCCGGATCTTCCCAGATGTTGTATTCCGCGACAGGCGTGACATTGCCTACGCCGCCGAACCCGACGCCGCCCATGATCACGCAGCGCGTCACTTTCCTCGCGATCGAAGGATCGAGCTTCAGCGCAAGCGCGATGTTCGTGAGCGGTCCGAGCGTGACGAGCGTGATTTCTCCTGCATGGCGATTGATCACGTCAATGATGGCCGGAACGGCGTGGCCCGGCGCGGGAGTCCTGCCGGTGAGCGGCAGGCCGATGTCTCCGAAGCCGTCGTTGCCGTGAACGTACTCGGCGGTGTGCAGCGGACGAAGCAGCGGCGCAGCCGATCCCTGATAAACAGGCGCGTGCGACTGGCAGAGATCGCGCGTGTACAAAGCGTTTTGCAGCCCCTTCTCAATGGGCATATTTCCGGCGACGACGGTGATGGCTTCGACGCTGACTCCCGGATTGCGCAGCGCCATCACCAGAGCGACGGCGTCATCGGAGGCCGTGTCGGTATCAATCAGGAACCTGCGAACACCGCCCACGTCGTTTCCGCGCAGAACCGACGCCGCGCGCGTTCCGCGAGCCAAGGCTGTCAGTCCGAGAAGCGAAAACATTTGCAATAGATTGCGTCGCGAGAGATCCGTGAACTTCGATGTAATCATTTGTTCCCGCCCCGGATTAGTTTCCAAAAGACGCCAGAGTATACACGCGATTTGGAGATCGCCAAGTGGGAGTAGGACTCAGGCTTACTTCGAAAAATCATGATCCGCGAAGAAAGGTTTGAGCCCGCGGACAAAAAACCCTAAGCGGACATTCCGTGTATCCTAAGCGCGAGAGCGTGAACTTGGTGAAGCGGAAAATAATCGCGGCTGCGACGTCACTGTGGCTGATTGTAGCGGTGGCGTTAGCGTGCCGTGTTGGCTACGCGTACCACGAATCGCGCGTGATTCCAGCGGAAGCGCTTGCGTCGGTGCCGTTCGAGCAGGAAACCGGCAATATCGCAATGGCGCTCGCAACAGGGAAGGGATTTAGCTCGCCGACGCGGCGCGATACAGGAGCGACTGCGTGGTTGACGCCCGTGTATCCCGCTCTCGTATCGGTAATCTTTCGCGTGCTCGGCGTGTTTACGCTGCGCTCGTTCTACTCTGCGGCCGCGCTGAACATACTTTTCTCGGCGGCGACGTGCGTGCCGATATATTTTGCTGGAAAGCGAATCGCGGGATCCGCGGTGGGGAGTCTCGCTGCGTGGCTGTGGGCGTTCTTTCCGAACGCGATTGTGATCCCGTTCCAGTGGATTTGGGACACATCGCTCACAGCTCTGCTCGCCGCAACGATTCTGTGGGCGATGCTGGCGCTCGCCGAATCGCGTCGAGTGCGCGATTGGTGCGTGTACGGATTTCTTTGGGGCTTCGCTCTGCTTACGAATCCCGCGCTGGGCAGTGTGTTGCCATTTCTATTGGTTTGGGCCGCGTATCGCGACCAGAGTGAAACGCGCGCCCGACTTGCGCGGCCCGCCATGGCACTCGGAATTGCAATCTTATGCTGCGTTCCATGGACCATACGCAACTACGCTGAATTCCACCGGCTCATTCCGCTGCGTTCAAGTTTTCCGTTCGAGCTCTGGATCGGGAATAATCAAGTGTTCGACGATCGTTCGCCAAACATCAATGCGCGAATCACGCGCTACGGCGAGGCACGGCGATACGGTCAGCTCGGCGAGACGGCTTTCATGCAGGAGAAATGGAATCTTGCGACGGAATTCATTCGGACGCACAAACGCTTGGAGTTGCGCCTCACTGAGTGGCGATTCACCGAATTTTGGATCGGATCGTCCCATCCCGCGAAGGATTTCGGTAACGCAGACTCAATGTGGATTCGAATCATCTTCGCGCTGAATTTTCTCACAGCAATCGGTAGCGTGATCGGCGCCGTGTTACTGTGGCGCGCACGCAGCCCGTATGTATTTCTCGCTGCCGTGTTCGTCGTTGTCGTTCCGCTGGTGTATTACATCACGCACGCGTCGCTGCGTTACCGGCACGCCATTGATCCGATTGTTCTACTCCTGACTGCCATCGCGGTGATGGGCGCGCAGCGAAACAACCTTGCGAATACGCCATCTGCAAAAGACGAACTGGAATGACATTTGGAAGGGATTGGGTCTGTTATGCGCGGCGTACTTGTGCGCCCGCGTTATCGGCCTTAAGAGACGAAGCGCGGGCGTCCACGCCATGCCGCCGGAAGATATCTACGAGAGCGTTGCCAATTTGTGTTGAGCTGTGGAGCGCGATGGCCATCACCGACGAGCCCGCGCCGCTCAAAAAAACTCCCGCAAGTCCCTCACACCGATACTCAAGGCATTCGGCGACGCCGGGTACAAGCGGACTGCGATAGGGCTGATGCAGCCGATCGCGGAAGATCTCCGGCGTCAACTCGCCGCCGGAAAAAAATGCGGCGGTGAGCAGCGCCGTGCGCTGAATGTTCTGCACGATATCTTCGCGCGAATAATGTTTGGGCAGCACGGCGCGCGCCTTCTCCGTGGAGAGTGGCGCGTCTGGTGCGACGCAGATGAAATCAATTTTCTCCGAGACGTCGGTGGTGCTCACGAGAATGTCCGCAAGATTATCCGAAGTATTGTGCGTAACAGCCGCGACGACCATTCCGCCATAAAGCGCTGCCGAAATATTGTCGGGATGTTTTTCAATCGCGAGCGCATGTCGAAGAATTTTCTTCGGCTCCAATTGAACGCCGCAAAGCTCCCCGCCAAGAATGGTTCCCGCGATGACCGCCGCGGCGCTCGATCCCAGGCCGGAGCCAACCGGAATCTGGTTGTCGATTTCGATGGTGGCACCGTGCAATTTGTCGGGCGCCGAAGCCGCGATATTCTGAATCGCCCTGGCGACGAGATTCGTACCATCGAGAGGAATGCGCTCGGTGTTCGGCCCGCGATAGCGGATATCGAGGCCGCCCGATGTTTGCGGCACCGCCGAAACGCGCAAATGAAGATTCAGAGCGATAGCCGCGCAATCGAATGCGGGCCCGAGGTTAGCCGAGCTGGCTGGAACTTGAACTGTGACGGTCATCTAGTGGTCAGGCTGTTGCCGCGACCGCCACCGATTCTCCCATGAATTTTTCAAATGCGACGAGTTTTGGTTCGATAGGTTCTTCGAGGGTAAAGCGATCGGCGAGTACGTCCGTGGTCTTCAAGCCGTTGCCGGTGATGCAGAGCACGGTTTCCTCGTCCGGTTGAATTTTGCCTTGCGCGATCAAGCTCTCGGCAGATGCGACGGTGACCCCGCCTGCAGTTTCCGTGAAGATGCCTTCGGTAGCGGCGAGTAGCTCGATTCCCGTGACGATGTCGGGGTCGGAAACGTCAGCGGCCCAGCCGCCACTTGTGGAGATGGCGCGCGCAGCGTACAGGCCGTCCGCGGGATTGCCGATCGCGAGCGAGCGCGCAATCGTCTTCGGCTTCTGCGGATCAATTTCGTCCTTGTTACATTTCACCGCGTCTGAAATCGGCGAGCAGCCTGTAGCTTGCGCGCCAAAAAATTTCACGACTTTGGCTTCGACGAGACCGAGCGCGATCAATTCGTTGAACGCTTTTTGGATCTTGGTGATCAGCGAGCCGCCGGCCATCGGCACGACGACGTTATCCGGCAAGCGCCAGCCGAGCTGTTCGGCGATTTCGAAGCCGACGGTCTTCGAGCCTTCGGCGTAATACGGCCGGAGATTGATGTTTACGAATCCCCAGTTATAGCGGTCGGCAATCTGCGAGCAGAGGCGGTTCACCTGATCGTAGTTGCCGGAGATGCGCGTAAGGCGCGCGCCGTAAACCTGCGTGCCGATTATTTTCGCGGCTTCCAAATCGGCAGGAATGAAAATCCACGCGTCGAAACCATGCCGTGCCGCTTGCGCCGCCACCGAGTTAGCGAGATTGCCGGTGGAAGAGCAGCTAACCGTTTTGAATCCGAAACGCCGCGCTTGAGCGAGCGCCATCGCCACCACTCGATCCTTGAATGAAAGCGTGGGGAAGCACACCGCATCATTTTTGAGGAACAGCCGGCGCGAACCGATGCGCTTGCCCAGCCGCGCCGCCGGAACAAGCGGCGTCATCCCAACCGGCAATCCGTCGTTGTAGCCTTCAGGCATGGGAAGCAATTCGGCGTAACGCCAAATATTGGCCGGGCGTGAAGAAATCCTTTCCCGTGTGAATTTTCCGCGTACCGCGTCGAGATTGTAGTGAACTTCGAGGGGCGCCATGCAGTCTTCGCAGATCGAGCTGGGGCGGTTGCCGTGTTCGCGATGACACTCACGACAGCGTAAGGAATAATTCTCGCTCATTGCATCTTCTCCGTGGCTGCGCTGGTTCTGCGCGCCCTAAAAACAAAAAAGCCTCATCCGGGAATGGGGGATGAGGCGAAATGCGACCTCCGACTCTTCATGTCCCCCGCGAACCGGGCGGGAATTGACACCAAGCGACCAGTAGAGAAACCTGATCCGGTTGTCGTGGCTTCGTCGGGCCCGTAACCCTCAGCCACTCTGCATGAAGATCGGTTCACGCCTTTGACGGCGCGATATAGGAATGTTAGGCCGACTTGCGGCAGGCGTCAAGAGGGAGCGCATATAGGTGGAGCGTACCGGCGCTAGAGCGCTCTGATTGACGCGCGATGCTGCTTTTCCTTAGTATTGGCATCCGAGTTGAGTATTGGTATCCGAGTTGGTAACTCGCCGTCACGCAACACGTAAGAAGATCGCTCCTTCATAATGGAACAACCACGAAACCCGGAACACGCCGATTCTCCGTCCGGTTCGCACTCGAACACGCCCTCACATTCTGAGCCGCGACGCCCGTTTTTCGAGCAGTTTTGGGTGAAATTGTTAATCGGCTTGGTAATTACACTTGGAATGTGGTGGCTTGCGAAGTGGGTCGAGGAAAAGCACTTCTATTTTGGCACACAGGCAAGAGAGTTGGTTTACGACGTCATCCAGCACGGGCTTGGCACCGTAGCCCGCCAAAATTTGAACGTGATAGTCGTTGATGTCTCCGATGTTGGGTGGACTCCTCGTAAAGATCCCAACCAGCCTCGAGAATACGACTACACAGACCGAAAGCAGCTTCGCGACGTCGTCATGAAGATCGCGGATCAAAGCCCGGCCGCTATCGGACTTGACATTGATTTCACGCCGTACCCGATCCAACTCGAGGATGACGACGAGTTTCTTGCTTGCCTGCTCGCGCGCTCGACTGGATATCGCGAAAGCGCAGATTCGCTCGCCAATGGCCCGCTCTCGCCGGCGTGTTTCTCAACCCCGAATCATTACGTACCGATCTATGTCGCCACCTACACATCGTTGGCGTTAGGGCCAGTCTACGCGCTTGAACGGCCGGAATACTCAGCGTTGGCCGCGTTTGCAGGCGCCGTGATTCCAAGCCAGTACGAAGCCCCGCGCAGAATGGTGGATACCATCGAGATTCGCTATGGCCTTCCGGGATCGGGATCCTGGGTCGTCAATTCTCTTTCCGTGGCCATGCACCCGAAAGTTCAACAAAATTCGTTGGCCAACATCCCGGGGGTCGCCGAGTCCATATCTTTGGCCCCGCACAACGAAGTTCCCGCGACTGAGTTTTACGTGGATTACGGATCCATCGATCGCATCGAGGCGACCACCGTCGCGTCTGCCAGCCTGATGGATCCGAAGCAGCCTCAAATCGTCAACTCGCTGAAGGGCCAATACATTCTCGTCGGTCGTGGAAAGGGCACGACGGACATGGATCAACACAACATCCCCGGCCGACTCGACCGAAGATATTCCGGCGTGTATCTCCACGCGTGCGCCATTTACACCCTGGATTCCGGTCCGCTGCTCGCTTTGCTGCTTCCTCGCGGGCGGTTGGTCCTCGATTTATCGCTATTTCTGCTGATTTTTGGTGTGGTGGAGCTGACGATATTCGCGCGCAAACGCTTCCTCCAAGCGCAAACACGAGCGGGAGTGCTGCATCTCGTTGTGACAGTCCTTGTCGTCGTCGCGGCTATAGTTGGCGGCATATATTTGGCGGGTTCCTTTCGGATCATGTGGGATGACTCACTCTTCGTGGCAGTCGGATTGATCGGCCACGCCGTTATCGACCACGTTTTTACTCACGATTAGTCCAGTCCCGCAACGATTTCTCTCCGTCCTTGACGCGGGGTCAGATTTTGCTATTGTGGATGCGCTGCCGCCTCGGGCTGCGAACTGTTCGATGAACGCAATTCCATATCGAAAAGCCGTCCGGGCGGATTTGTGTAAGGTCACGCCTCGTTGGAACATCCCCTTATTAATTGCCGTCGCGATACTGATGTCGCCGCTCGGCTCTCGCGCGCAAGTAACCACGTTTGCAGGAGTTGTAATCGAGAATACGTGTAAGGCGCAAGTGTTCGAGCCCGAAGATCAAAAGTGGCACGTGCTTGTATCCCCGAAGGGCAGCCATCGTCCGTTGATTGCTGGCGAAATTCTGAAGTGCGGTTCGACCTCAGGCAGCCTCACTCTCCTCGATTCCCAGACCTACACGACGATATCAGGCATGCAAACGCACAAAGTCGAGGTCAGCTCGGTTCTGAATGAGGTCATTCGTTACGCCGAGCCTGCATTCACCCGAGGCGAGAGCCCAGTCGAAACTATTTTTTCATCTCCGCCTTCCGGGGGCACAGTCGAGCCGGAGCGCCTCGTCGTTCGATGGAGGCCGCCGGCGGGCATCGGCGAAGTTACGCTGTCGGTCGCGCCAGAAAGTAGCGACCTGAACCTTTTCGAGTCGGGCCGTTTCGAAGCTTCCTCGGCTGCTTTTGATTCACAGGAACTGCGCGATGCGCTGGCAACGTATCGCGACCGCAATGGATTCGCGCCGCTTGTGTTGCGGCTGCGTGATGCGGCGGGACACGAATACCGCGTCTCTTTCTCAGTGCTCACGCCACCAAATCAGAAAAGGCTGGTGCAAGAGCTGGCCGAGTGGGACGCGAAAGATGGCCTGGTCCGGCATCTGGGCCGCGCGTCTGTCTACTCCGATTTCGGCCTGTATTCCGAGGCGGCGGCGGAATCCGAATTGGCGCTGAAGGAATCGCCGAAGAGTTCGATTCTGCTTCAATTGGCGGCGAGCGCCGAACGCCGCACCGGCAATTTACCGCGTGCCTATGAGCTCGAGAGCGAACTCAAACAAATGTCGGCGAAGGTGCAGTAGAATCGCTGCGTGACCTCCTCGGGAAATCCACCGCGAATCGCGTTTCAGGGTGAGCGCGGAGCGTTCAGCGAAGAAGCTGTGCTCAAGCTGCTCGGCGAGGGTGTTCGACTCGTCCCGCGCCGGACATTCGAAGCTCTGTTTTCCGCGATCCCGGAAGGCGCTGCCGATTTCGCGCTCGCCCCGATCGAAAATAGTCTCGCCGGTTCCGTTCATCAATCCTACGACCTGTTGCTCGAAAGCGCGCTGCACATCGTTTCCGAAGTAACGATTCCGATCGTGCACAATCTCATCGGATGTCCCGGCGCAATGCTTGAAAATATCCGCGTCGTGCAATCACATCCAGTCGCATTGGCGCAGTGCCTCGGTTTTTTTGTGCAGCATCCGGAAATTCAGCGCATCGCCAGTACAGACACGGCGGGAAGCGTCCGTGAAGTGCTCGAGAAGGGTGATGCAGCATTCGCTGCGATTGCCGGGAGGCACGCCGCCGAACTCCACGGCGGAACGATCCTGCTCGAGCACCTCGAAGATCACCGCGAAAATTACACGCGATTCGTTCTCCTCTCCGCGAAGCCCGAGACGAAAAAGAATGCGAACAAAGTCTCACTCGTCGTGCGCGTGAAGCATCAGCCAGGCGCCCTCTATTCCGCACTCGGCGTCTTCGCGAAACGTGGTATTGACCTCCTCAAGATCGAAAGCCGCCCTCTGAAGGGCAGCCCCTGGCATTACAGTTTCTACCTCGACATCGGCGGCTCGACGGCGGACGAAACAGTTAGCCAGGCTCTCGCCGAACTCAGCGATCGCGCCGACGAATTCCGGATTCTCGGCTGCTATCCTTCAGCGCAATCGTCTGCCAGAGTGAAAGCTGCCGTTCCGGATGCAACAAGTCCCGCCGATTCAGGCGCTTCCCGCGGCTAATCCACGTCGGGTGACAATTGAAATTGCCGTTGTTTTATTTGTGCTATTTATCGATATTTAGACCGCCCGGACCATTGACATCGTTTTCACCGGCTTGTAAATTCGCACCATGCTGCAGGTTAGCCAGAAACTCCCGCGACTCGTACGAATTATTCGCGTCATTACGGGTGCGTCTTCTGGCGCGCAGAGCAGCTGAGCTTAAACCAAAGCCGGTCAGCTTGAGCCCGCCGCCAGAAGGAATCCTGGCAGGCGGGTTTTGTGTTTTATGGCGGCCTTTGCAGGGAGAGAGGGGCGGAGTGGCGAGGTTCGATGCCCCCCATTTGGACATAAATGCGATTTATGGATACATTCAGCAATATAAATTGGACACTGAAGCAGGTCTAAGGCCTACTGGAAAGGTCGAAATGGCTACAAAACAGCAGACAGAAAGTCCGAGCAGGCAATCCGCTCGGCCGCGCGAAACGCGACAGGAGTCTGGAAAAGTGAAGAGGACGGGTGCGGAAATCGTTTGGGAGAGCCTCGAACGCCTGGGCGTCACCTGCGTTTTCGGCTACCCGGGCGGAGCCATTCTTCCGACGTACGATGCCATGATGAAGTACAAGACGCATCACGTCCTGGTTCGCCACGAGCAGGGCGCGACGCACATGGCCGATGGGTATGCGCGCGCCGGTGGCGGCGTCGGCGTGGCGATTGCAACATCCGGTCCGGGCGCGACGAATATGGTCACAGGAATCGCCACGGCGATGATGGACTCTTCGCCAATCGTCTGCATCACCGGTCAAGTCGGCAGCAAGCTCATCGGTTCGGACGCATTCCAGGAAACCGACATCACCGGCATCACGCTGCCGATCACCAAGCACAATTATCTTGTGACTTCCGCTGACGAAATCGCGCCGAGCATTCGCGAAGCATTTCAAATCGCAGCGTCGGGCCGGCCGGGACCGGTCCTGATTGACATCACCAAGGACGCGCAGAATGCGACGTGCGAATTCGACTGGGATGCAGCCGCGCCCAAAGTCCGGCGCCCCGAGCCCGACCACTTTCCGAATTCAGTCCAACTCGAGCGCGCGCTTGATCTAATCAATTCGGCGCGCAAGCCCGTCATCCTAGCGGGACATGGAATTATTCTCTCTGGGGCGATGCAGGAAGTAATCGCGTTCGCCGAGAAAGCCGCTGTTCCCGTCGCCGAAACTCTTCTTGGCTTAGGAGCTTTTCCCGCATCGCATCCGCTTTCGCTCGGCATGATGGGAATGCACGGCGAATCGTGGGTGAACACCGCGATTCAGGAATCCGATCTACTGCTCGCATTCGGCATGCGATTCGACGACCGCGTCACCGGAAATCTCAAAAACTACGCGCCCAACGCAAAAAAGATTCACGTCGAAATTGACCGAGCCGAAATCAACAAAACCGTCCACGTGGACGTGCCGCTCATCGGCGATTTGCGCGAAATCCTGCAACGGCTGCTCCCAGGGGTGAGATCCGGCGATAGAAGCGAATGGCTACAATACATAGGAAGTCTGAAGCATGATTCCGCTGTTCGCGACATTCAGAATCTGCCTGACAACGGCCACTTATACGCCGCGCACGTGATTCACGATCTCTGGCGCGAGACTCGCGGCGATGCCGTGGTTGTCACCGACGTCGGCCAGCACCAAATGTGGGAAGCGCAATATTACAAGCACGACAAACCGCGCTCGTTGATCACCTCCGGCGGCCTCGGCACAATGGGCTTTGCGCTGCCCGCGGCTATCGGCGCAAAATTCGCACGCCCCGACGCCGAAGTTTGGGTCGTCGTCGGCGACGGCGGCTTCCAAATGACAATGGCCGAGCTCGCCACAATCGTTCAGGAGCGCATCGACATCAAAATTGCCATCATTAACAACGGCTTTCTCGGCATGGTGCGCCAGTGGCAGGAGTTTTTCTACGATGGCCGCTATTCTTCCACGCCGCTCTTGAGCCCCGACTTTGCCAAGCTAGCTGGCGCCTTCGGAATTTCCGGCGTCTCGGTTCGCACGCGCTCCGAAGCCTTGTCGGCGTTGCGCGCGGCTCGCGAAAATCCCGGACCTGCACTCATTGATTTTCAGGTCGAACAGGAAGACACCGTGTACCCAATGGTTCCCGCAGGCGCCGATCTCCACCAAATGATCCGGCGGCCGAGCCCTCTCGTCGAGACTGCCAACGATGACTGACACTCAAAAGCTGCACACATTCGTACTCTACGTCGAGAATCAGCCGGGCGTGCTCAATCGCGTCGCCTCGCTCTTCCGGCGTCGCGCCTACAACATCGAGTCGCTGACGGTCGGCCACACAGAACGCGAAGGAATTTCCCGCATGACCATCGTCGCGGGAATCAACGAGGGGGCGGCGCATCGCGTCGAGGCAAACCTTTATAAGCTCGTCAACGTCCTCTCAGTCGAAGACGTCACCTACGTTTCGACGATCGCCCGCAGCCTCGCGCTCATCAAAGTCGAGGCGCACGAAGAATCGCGCCACCGGCTGATGGAAATCGCGCGCGTTTTTCGGGCCCGCGTCGTGGATCTCGCGCCGCAATCGCTCATCGTACAGATTACGGGCACAGAGGACAAAATTCAGGCGCTCGAAGAAGTCTTGCGTCCGTTCGGCATTCTCGAGATGGTTCGCACCGGCCAAGTAGTAATGTCACGCGGCGTCAAGAAGGCCCTCAGCAAGCAGAAGCGCGAAGCCAAAGACGCAGCGGCACAGTCCGAAATTTCTCATTCCGTCTGAGTCCACGGACGAACTCGATACCGGTTGCTTGGGTCTCCACCCTCAGGAGCATTTGATGGCGACAATTTATCAGGACGATGCGGCAGATATCACTCTGATCCAGAAGAAGAAAATTGCCATCATCGGTTACGGCTCGCAGGGCCACGCGCACGCGCTCAATTTGCGCGATAGCGGATGCACCGTCTGCGTGGGGCTGCACGATGGAAGCCAGTCGAAGCAAAGGGCGATTGCCGAGGGATTGATGGTGCGCTCGGTCGCCGATGCCTCCGCGTGGGCGGACGTCATCATGATTCTCGCGCCCGATACGGCGCAGCCCGCGATTTACCAGAAGGAAATTGCGCCGCATCTATCCGCTGGCAAAATGTTGATGTTCGCGCACGGGTTCAACGTGCGCTTCGGCACCATTCAACTTCCCAAGGACATTGACGTGACCATGGTCGCTCCAAAAGCTCCAGGCCATCGTGTGCGTGAAGTGTTTCTCGAGGGCGGCGGAACGCCCGCACTCATCGCCATTCATCAGGATGCGACGGGCTCGGCCAAGCAACTGACGCTCTCCTACGCCAAGGGCCTCGGCACCACTCGCGCCGGCGTGATCGAAACCACGTTCACTGAAGAAACAGAAACCGATCTCTTCGGCGAGCAGGCCGTCCTCTGTGGCGGCGTCAGCGAGCTGATCAAGGCCGGCTTCTACACGCTCGTGGACGCGGGCTACCAGCCCGAGATTGCCTATTTCGAATGTCTCCACGAGCTCAAGCTCATCGTGGATCTGATTTATCGCGGCGGGCTGAACTACATGCGCTACTCGGTCAGCGACACGGCGGAATACGGCGACTACATCGGCGGACCGCAAATCGTCACCGACGAAACGCGCAAGACCATGAAGAAAATGCTCGGGAAAATCCAGAATGGCGAATTCGCGAAGCAATGGATTGACGAAAACAAAACGGGCCGCCCGAATTTCTACGCGATGCGCCGGAAGGAGCAGCGTCAATTGATCGAAGAAGTCGGCGCACGCCTGCGCGCCCGGATGACGTTCCTGAATCCCGTAACAGTCGCTACGGAAGAACCAGCTACTGCCGGCACTTCGAACTGACGATCCGGCATCCAGCCGGAACCGTCGCCGCGACTGACTGGCAACACGAACCTAGGCCGAATTCGCGGATGTTGCCGCCAACACAGCCGGCCTTATCACTTGCGGTTTACCGCCGCCTGACCCCTTTGTCCGCGATGTTTTGGATACGAGCAAGGCGTGCTTCATTTGATTCGTCAGCGAAAGCGCCCTTGAATACTTGGTCTCGCTGATCTCGCGCAGTTTCGGCAATAGCTTACATTCCGCGCCATGGTCGAGCACTTCGCCGGCAATCGCGATAAGTTCCACCCAGTCGTGCCACTCCCCAATGGCATCCTTGGCCTCTCCGAGCTGCTTCACAATATTCTGTCGATCCGCGCTGTCCGCGAGCTGCAAAATATCTCGCAATTCCTTCACCCGTAGCCGGTACTCGTGCAAATTTGTTTTGGCCAAGCGCGTCGGGTCTTTCAGTTCTTCCGCCAGGCGTATGGCCTTGGCCATCACCTCAGCAGGCGCATCGGGCGTCGAGTCCGACTTCGATTTGCGGCCCTTCTCGAGGAAATTCTCAAGCTTCGAACCGGTCCGTTTCAATCGCCTCCGCAACCGATCGCCTCTTTGTGCGATAAAAGCGCGCAGTTTCTTCACCTGTTTCATTCGCTTTGCGCCCAGCGTCTCAATCAATCGCACCACGCAGTCCTGCTCCCCATCTAGGTTCACGGTCAAAATTAGGCCGGTGAGCACATCCATATCTCTCACCTTGCCCGCGCGTTCTTTCAATTTCACAAGATCCCGGAGTAATCGTCGCCCGCTTTTGTGAGCAACCTGGCCGAGAGCGGCCACGGCTGTTTCCATGCGTCGCGCGTTCGTGCGCAAATCATGGATTTCGCTAGACGCCGGAATCTTGGGTGACTTTTTTAGGAACTTTCGCAGCTTGCGGACAGGCTTGTGGATGCGGTTGGCGTCGATGCCCATAGTAGCTCCGAAATTTGTAGCAGAACGCAGGGGATGAACTCAACGCAATACACGCATTCATGTATCGTTACGCACGAGCACATTGTCCGCGAGGTGCGTTCAGCGACGCGACAATCCGACCGCCCGGAAACAAATCCGCTCCAATCTTTCCGCCAACCGGCTTCGCTCCACGCATTTTCCCTTAAGATGCGCGGCATCCACAACCCCATGCAATCCGCTAAACAAAAACACCGCCGTGAAACGAGCGTCATCAACCGACCACGCCCCTGCGTCAACGCCTCCCTGTAGCAACCCACAAAGATGATCGATGATGATGTTGTCTACGCGACCTTCCCGCGTGCGAGGGCGCGATCCGTAAAAAATAATATCGTGAAGCCGCATCGAATCAAGGTATCCATGCACGCCGGCCTGCGCCCAAACTCCCAATTTCCCCTTCCAGTCCTCGTTTGCCTTTTCCGCGATTGCCGCTTTTATCGTCGCGAGAAGCTCTTGCGCGAAGCGTTCGCCCAGCGCCGCCAGCACGTCCTCCTTCGACGAAAAATAAAGATAGAACGTCCCCTTGGCGACATTAGCGCCCGAGGTGATCTGCTCAATCGTGGTCGGCCCGGCGCCTTGTTTGAGAAACAGACGCCGTGCGGCGTTCATAATCTCATCGCGCCGCTCTGCAGGCGGCTTCGTCCTCGGACGGAATTTACTCGCAGCGCGCATAAAACATCCGAACCTCCGCA
This sequence comes from Candidatus Acidiferrales bacterium, assembly GCA_036513895.1. Classification (GTDB taxonomy): domain Bacteria; phylum Acidobacteriota; class Terriglobia; order Acidiferrales; family UBA7541; genus Palsa-147. The sequence continues at coordinate 37,160 of DATBYF010000028.1, forward strand.
ACTGAGCGCTCGTCACTGGCCGAAGCTTAACGCGCGGTCCGCGACGCTTACCGTCTCAAACCTGGCTCCCGTCCAAGCGATCCGCTTTCCGCAGCGACGGAAACATAAGCGCCCAAGCGCCTGTGACCACGAGCGATCCCACTCCGCCAAAAATCGCCGCGCCCACCGGCCCGAGCACTCGCGCAACAACCCCAGTTTCGAATTCCCCAAGTTCGCCGGAAGCGCCGATAAATAGATAAGCGACCGCCGAGACGCGGCCGCGCAAGTGGTCCGGCGTCACGATTTGCACCAGCGACTGCCGCACATACACCGAAATCATGTCCGCCGCTCCCAATGCAGCCAGAGCGATCACCGATGCGATCATGGATTTGGAAACTGCAAATACGATCGTCGCCACGCCGAACGCTGCCACGCCCGCGAACATCCAGTGGCCCGCGCGGCGATGTATTGGCCAGCGGCTTAGCGCGAACGCCATTGCCGCCGCGCCGATCGCCGGACCCGACCGCAGCACACCGAAACCATGCGCTCCAACCTTCAAAATGTCGCTCGCGAATACCGGCAGGAGCGCTGTCGCGCCTCCCAGCAGCACGGCGAATAAATCGAGCGAGATCGCCCCAAACACAATTTTGTTGGTCCAGACGTAAGCGATGCCTTCGCGAATTTGATCCATGCGCGAGCCCGGCTGCTGAGTGGGACGCGTATTGGCCCGCATTAAAAGAAGCGCAACAGTCGCCGCAGCATAGAGAACCGCCGAGCCGCCGTACGCCACAGCCGGCGACACCGCGCACAACGCGCCGCCTATCCACGGGCCGATCACAAACCCAGCTTGATCGGCGAGCGAATTCCGGGAAATGGCATCTCGGATTGCCTGCACAGGTACCAGCATCGGCGCAATCGCCGCGCTCGCTGGTGAGAGAAAAGCGCGCGAAGCCCCGAAAACAGCAGCGATCGCGAAGATGGGAATTAGGCTCGGGCTCGGATGTAGCGAGAGGGCCGCCAGCACGAGGACGCAAGCAATCTCGACGCTATTGCAGGCAAGAATAATGCTACGCCGGTCGCGGCGGTCCGCGGTCGCCCCGGCAATGAATGTCAGCAGGAACAGCGGCACAAACTGCACCAGCCCTACCATGCCCACCAGGAACGCGCCCTGCTCGACAGTCCGCGATTGCCGCGCGACGGTGTAGACCTGCCAGCCAATCGTGACACTTTCCGCTTGCACTGCCAGGGTAGAGAACAGCCGCGCAACCCAAAGCAGCGCGAACGACCGGTACTTGAACACCGATGGGATTGCCACGGCGTCAGAGGAGGAAGTCGACGAGACGGACGAGTTCGTTGTCGCCAATTTATCTGGTTGAATGACCATCCCATGCTTCGCTGATAGCGAGGTTATCCCACTGACTGGTGGTCAGTCAATGACGAAAGATCGCAAAATACAGATAGACCGTCACGGCGAATGATCCCTTCGGAACCACTCTCCTGCCTACCCGTCGCAAATTATTTTTTCGGGGCCGGGAGGCTCCCGCCTCCCGGAACTCGTTCGCAATACAGTTCCCACCGCCGGTGCTGCCAATTCGTCCTACCTGTTTTTTCGATACGACCGCCCTAAAAAACTGATACGTTCGCTGCAGCAGCAGAAGTTAAACTCCCGCTACAATCGAAAGCGAATTTCGCATGAATGCAAATGAGCGAAGCAAGGTCATCACTCACGGCGTCGAGCGAACCCCCAACCGGGCCATGCTCCGCGCCGTCGGTTTCGGCGATTCCGACTTCGAAAAGCCGATTATTGGCGTCGCAAACGGCTATAGCACCATCACTCCGTGCAACGTCGGCTTGAACGATCTGGCTCTTCGAGCCATTGACGTTCTGCACGAAGCGGGAACGATGCCGCAAGTCTTCGGCACCATCACCGTGAGCGACGGTATCTCCATGGGGACCGAAGGAATGAAATATTCCCTGGTCTCCCGTGAAGTAATCGCGGATTCGATCGAGACAGTCTGCAATGCGCAACGAATGGACGGCGTAATCGTGATTGGCGGGTGCGACAAAAACATGCCCGGAGGAATGATCGCCATCGCGCGCTTGAATATTCCCGCCATCTTCGTCTATGGCGGCACCATCAAGCCCGGCCACTTCGCGGGTAAAAATCTCACGGTCGTCAGCGCATTTGAAGCCGTCGGCCAACACAGCGCAGGACGCATCGGCGACGCGGAACTGCTCGAAATCGAGCGGCATGCCTGTCCCGGCGCCGGCTCCTGCGGCGGCATGTTCACCGCAAACACGATGTCTTCAGTGATCGAAGCGATGGGCATGAGCTTGCCGTATTCCTCGACAATGGCGGCGGAAGACAACGAGAAGATCGAAAACGCCGCCGAATCCGCTCGCGTTCTGGCATCTGCGGTGCAGCAACAAATCCTGCCGCGACACGTCATGTCGCGAAAAGCCTTTGAAAACGCGATCGCCGTCGTCATGGCCACCGGCGGCTCGACCAATGCCGTCCTTCATCTCCTGGCAATGGCGCACGCCGCGGAAGTTCCGCTTACGATCGATGATTTCGAGAGAATTCGCTCGCGCGTCCCCGTCCTGTGCGATCTCAAGCCCTCCGGAAAATACGTCATCACGGAACTCCACGCAGCCGGCGGCATTCCCCAGGTGATGAAGATCCTCCTGGCGCACGGCGTCTTGCACGGCGATGCGACGACAATTACCGGCGAAACGATCGCGGAAGTTCTCGCAGAAGTTCCCGCCGAGCCGCGCAAAGATCAAGATGTGATTCATGCGTGGGATTCGCCCGTCTATCCCTACGGACATCTCACAATTCTCAAGGGCAATCTCGCCAGCGAAGGCGCCGTTGCGAAAATTTCCGGCATCAAGCACCAGAAAATGACAGGTCCGGCGCGCGTCTTCCATTCCGAGGAAGCCTGCCTCGCCGCGATTCTCGCGCACGAAATAAAACCCGGCGACATTCTTGTGATTCGTTACGAAGGTCCAAAAGGCGGTCCCGGCATGCGCGAAATGCTGGCGCCGACTTCAGCGCTCATTGGCGCAGGCCTCGGCGATTCGGTCGGCCTGATCACAGACGGCCGTTTTTCCGGCGGCACGTACGGGCTCGTCGTTGGCCATGTCGCTCCTGAAGCCGCCGTCGGTGGAGGCATCGCTCTCGTGCATGAGATCGATTCGATCACCATTGACGCGGAGAAGCGACTGCTTCGTCTGAACATCTCCGATGATGAATTGGCCAAACGCCGAGCCGCGTGGACGCCACCGGAAGCGCGCTATCGCACCGGCGTCCTGGCCAAATACGTGCGTCTCGTGTCGAGCAGCAGCATTGGCGCAGTCACCGATTTGGTTTGGTGAGGATGGCTTGAAAGCCGTGATTGTTGTGCGTTCATCCATTGGAAACGCACTTATTTCGGTTTCTTGTCCGGATTTGGCGCAGCGGAGAAAATAGTAGCGTATGTCATCGTCCACTTCAGGCCCGGCCCTTCGCGAAGCTTACGCAGCCGAGTCTGCGGCTATCCAAAAGTCATTTGAAGCGACGGGCAACGGTCGCGCCGCAATCGAAGAGCGCGCTGCTCTAACCGATCGCATTGCCTCCGAACTGTTTCTCGATTTTATCGGTAAAGGCTCACACGAAGTTGCGAAGATCGCGCTCGTAGCCGTCGCCGGCTACGGACGCCGCGCGCTGTTCCCCCATTCCGATGTGGACCTCCTCTTTCTCTGCGAGGATGCCGCCGTAGAAGCTCAATACAAGGACGCCGCACGAGAAATGTGCCAGGAACTGTGGGATATGCGCCTCCGCATGAGTCCTACGACGCGCATCCTCGCGGAGTGCGCGAAATTCAACGCGGACAATCCTGAATTCAGCATTTCCTTGTTCGATTGCCGCCTTGTCGCGGGCAGCGCGCAATTATTCAACGAGCTCAATGGTCACATTTTGCCGCAGCTTTTCTCCCGCCATCGCGATGATCTTCGCCGCAACCTCGCGGATCTCACCCGCCAGCGCCACGCAAAATACGGTGACACCATCTTTCACCTCGAACCCAATCTCAAAAATTCGCCGGGCGCGTTGCGCGACTACCACGTCGCTTGTTGGCTGAAACAGCTCGCGGAAATGTCCGGGGATCCCGCGCACCCTCCTGCAAAATGGCGCGCGGAATACGATAACGCCTTCGATTTTCTCGCCGCCGCACGATGTCTTGTTCACTATCGGCAAGGCCGCGACGACAACTCCCTCACCTACGAAGCCCAGGCCGAAGCCGCTTCCCGCGGCATCGGAATCGGTCGCGAAGTTGCCCCGGCGGATTGGATGCGATCTTATTTCCGCCACGCGCGGTCGGTCTACGGACTCACCCTCCAGCTGATGAATCAAGCCGCTCCCGAACGCGTAACGTTTTCCGAACGCGTCAGCGACTGGAAGTCACGCCGGGCAAATTTCAATTTCAGCGTATCCGCCGGCAAACTTTCTGTTCGCGATCCGAAATCGCTCGAACAACGCGAAACGTTGCTCGAACTGTTCGAATTGATGGCTCGCGACGGCTTGAAGCTCAGCCGCGATACCGAGCTGGCGATCGCCGATTCTGTTGCGGAGCCGGATGGCGCCGCTGGAGTCGTTCCGGAACTCTGGCCCTCCTTGCGGCGCATCCTCACCGCGCCCCACGCAGTCGAGGCTCTTCGCGCTATGCACGCGCTCGGCGTCCTGGTCCGCTTCTTCCCTGAATTCGCCGCGATTGATTCGCTCGTGATTCGCGATTTTTATCATCACTATACCGTTGACGAGCATTCCTTCCGCACCATCGCCAATCTTCAGATGTTGCGCGGCGCGGATACCGAATGGGAAAAGAAATTCGCGGCCATCCTCGCCGAGGTCGAGCAGCCCGAGCTTTTATTTTTAGCTCTGCTTTTTCACGATGTCGGCAAGGGAATGATGGGTGACGACCACATCGAGGGCAGCCTTCACGCCATTGAGGAGGTGTTTTCTCGTCTTGGCGTAACGTCCGAGGAAAGCGAAACCGTTCGCTATCTCATCGCCAATCATCTCGAAATGTCGGCCAACTTGCTGCGCCGCGATATTTTCGATCCGCAAACCATTCGCAACTTCGCCGAAAAAGTCGGCACGCCGGAGCGGCTCAAACTGCTTTGCCTTTTCACCTACGCGGATATTCGCGCCGTAAATCCTCAGGCGCTCACGCCGTGGAAAGCCGAATCGCTTTGGCAGCTTTACGCCTCCACGGAAAATTATCTCAATCGCAGCCTCGATGAAGAGCGGGTTCACGCGGGTACAGACGATCGGAAATGGGTCGAGCGAATTCTGCCGCTCGTTTCCGAGGATGCCGACCGCCAGGAATTGCGCCAATTTCTCGAAGGCCTGCCTCGGCGCTATCTTCTAGCTCACTCGCCGCAGGAAGTTGCGCTTCATTTCCGTATGTCGCGGCAACTCGATGCCAATCCCGTCGAGCTGCATCTCGAACGCGCCGGCCACATCTACGAGCTCACGGTTCTCACAGCTGACCGTCCGCATCTGTTCGTCGGCCTCAGCGGCACGCTCGCCGCTTGGGGTATGAACATTTGGAAAGCCGAGGCCTTCGCGAACGCGAGTGCTACCATTGTTGACACGTTTCATTTCACTGACCCGTACCGCACTCTCGAGTTGAATCCAACTGAAATCCCGCGCTTCAAGAACAGCATCGTTGAGGTGCTCTGCAACGTGGTTAGCCTCGAAACGCTCATGCGCGGCCGAAAAAATCCGCGCCCGCCCAAAGTGCCCAAAGTCACTTTCTCCACACAAATTCGCTTCGATGATTTCTGCTCGTCGCATTCCACGCTGATGGAGATCACCACGCAGGATCACACCGGCCTGCTCTATCAGATCACCTCGGTGCTCGCGCACTACGGCTGTAATCTCGAAGTCGCTTTGATTGACACCGAAGGCGAACGCGCCATCGACGTATTCTACTTAACGCTCGATGGCGCTAAACTCGGTGCCGCCCACCAACGCAAACTCCGCGACCTCCTCCTAGCCCAACTCTGAACTCTCACAGTGGGGCCTGTCCCACCCGAAACCGCCCGATGCGCTTCGCGCTCATTCGATTGCAGGTTCACCAACACCATGAAACATTTTGAAAACTACCGCGTCTCACGGTGTAGGCTAATTACTCGTACGAAGCGCCGCGTCCGTAACCTCACGCGGCGCTGTTTTTCGTTAGTTCGCCTGCGAATGAGTCAGGCGGACAATTTGAGGAGAAAGCGATGTTTGCGATCAACTCACGGACTATCGCCCTCGCGCTGCTCGCCGCAGCCGCGCTCATAACCTCGCCGGGCGCTTTCGCGGGCGCTCCGAACCCGCCGCAGCCACAGGATCAGCCAGCCGCGCCCAGCCAACTCGCCAAGCCCGTCGGAACCGTAAAAGCCATCGCCGGGAGCACAATTACGCTGACGACAGACGGCGGCACCGAAGTCAACGTGACCGTCCAGGACTCCACGCGCATGGTTCGCACCATACCCGGCCAAAAAGATCTCTCCAAGGCCACAGCGCTTCAAATTAAGGAAGTGGAAGTCGGCGATCGGGTTCTCGCTCGTGGTCAGCCTGCTTCCGACGGCAAGTCAATCAACGCAATCTCCGTCATCGTAATGAAGAAGTCCGATGTAGATGTGCTGAAACAGCAAGAACGTGATGATTGGACCAAGCGCGGCACAGGCGGCCTTGTGAGCGCTACGGATCCGGCGAACGGCACGTTGACAATTTCAGTTTCGTCATTCGGCGGAACGAAACCCCTAACGATTCACACAACGAAAGACACGATCGTCCGCCGTTACGCGCCCTATTCCGTAAATTTCGACGACGCAAAAATCAGCACGCTCGACCAAATCAAGCCCGGCGATCAATTGCGCGCCCGAGGCAAGCTAAGCGACGACGGCAAAGATCTCGCCGCCGAAGAAATCGTCTCTGGCACATTTTTGAACCTTGCAGGTCCCATCTTGGCAGTTGATCCAGCGACAAAAACGCTGACGATCACCGATTTAATTTCGAAGAAGCCCATTCTCGTGAAGATTTCGTCAGATTCGCAGATTCGGCAGATTCCGCCGCAGATGGCGCAGATGCTCGCGATGCGATTCAAAGGCGGCGCGGCAGGCGGTCAAGCCGGTGCCGGCAACGCGCAAGGAGTGCCAAATGGCGGAACTGGTGGCCAGTCGCCCGGCGGACAGAACGGTCAAGCGAATTCCGGGCAGCGCCCCGCGGGTGATGGCGCATCCCAATCCGGTGCCGGCGCCCGGCAGGGCCGCGGAGATTTGCAGCAAATATTGAGCCGCTTGCCCGCAACGACTCTCCCGGACTTGAAAAAAGGCGATGTCGTAATGGCAGTGAGCACTCAGAAAGATTCAAGCGGCGCCGTGACCGCAATCACGATGCTCAGCGGTGTTGACGCCATCCTCGCGGCGTCCCCGGCGGCCAGCCAGGCGATGCTCATGACGCCGTGGAATCTGTCAGCCCCCAGCGCCGAGGGCATGAGCCCGTAGAAATTATTAATGTAAGCCGGCGCGAGTGACGATCTCCAAAGATAGAAAAGATAGATCCGGAGATGAAATGAAGTTTCGGTTTTTCGGAATCGCAAATTTGATCGCGATCGCGGTGCTGGCGCTCGTATGCTGGCTCGGATTCGCGAGCGCGATCGAAGCGCAAACTCCCGCCACCTCGGCCACCGGCACGCTTCGCGGGACGGTCACCGATCCATCGGGCGCCGCCATCACGGGCGCAACGGTCCTCGTCACTGCCTCTTCCGATCAAACTTTCACCGCGCAATCCGGCAAAGACGGCGTCTACATCCTAAAAAATCTGCCGCCAGACACGTACTCGCTCACCATAGGCGCCTCCGGCTTCGCGCTCTTCGAAAAAGATGAAGTGACAATCGCCGCAGGCCAAACCCAAACCCTCGACGCGCAGTTGGCGATTGAAACGCAAAAAGAGGAAATCACGGTAACGGATACAACCACGACCGTTGACGTCAATCCCGCCAACAATTCAAGCGCGCTCATTCTGAAGGGTAAAGATCTCGACGCGCTTTCCGACGATCCCGACGAATTGCAATCCGAACTCGAGGCTCTGGCTGGTCCATCTGCAGGGCCAAATGGCGGCCAGATTTACATTGACGGCTTCACCGGGGGCCAACTTCCGCCCAAATCCTCCATCCGCGAAATTCGCATCAACCAGAATCCTTTTTCGGCGGAGTTCGACAAGCTCGGATATGGCCGCATCGAGATTTTCACCAAGCCCGGCACTGACAAATATCACGGTCAATTGCTGATTGACGGCAACGATTCAGCTTTCAACTCGCGCAACCCATTCGCGCCCACCGAGCCAGCCTATTACACGACATTTTTCAGCGGCAACGTCAGCGGCCCTATCACCAAAAAAGCCTCATTTTTCTTTGACCTCGAGCGCCGCAACATCAACAACGTCGAAGTTGTCAGCGCCGAAGTCCCCTGCGCCACGGATTTTGGCCCAGACTGTCCAACTGGCGTTCCGAATTTCACTCCCGTTCCGTTCAACGCCGCAATCTACAATCCCAACGTGCGGACGACGATCAGCCCGCGTCTCGATTGGCAACTCACGCCGGGCAATACGCTCACCTTGCGCTACCGCTACGTCGATAGCACCCAAACCAACGGCGGCATCGGTGAATTCAATCTCGCTTCCCAGGGATACAACGTCGCGAATAAAGAGCAGGTAATACAAGCGGTGGACAATCAAGTGATCAGCCCGAGGATCGTGAACGAAACGCGGTTCCAGTTCACTATTGATCAGGACAGTCAGCTTGCGCAGAATTTCACGCCTTCCGTCTCCGTCCTCGGAGGTTTCAACGGCGGCGGAAATAATCAGGGCGCGATCGTCGAAAACGACTACACCACCGAAATTCAGAACTACACCTCGATTACCTTCGGCAAGCATTACCTCAAATTTGGCGGAAGACTGCGCGGCTACCAACTGAACAACAATGCAAACTCTTTTTTCAACGGCGACTTCACCTTCGGCTCGCGCGAGTTCCAGGGCCAAACTCTCACGGGCCTCCAGGCATATCAAATCACCGAAGAGGGTCTCGCGGCCGGCTTGACGCCTGCACAAATTCAGGCCGAAGGCGGCGGCCCGAGCCAATTCATCATCAGCACCGGCAATCCCTTCATTAAGGTGGATCAGTTCGATATCGGTCTTTACGTCCAGGACGACTGGCGTGTTCGCCCCAACATCACGCTGAGTGCCGGGCTTCGCTTCGAGACTCAGGACAATATCCGCCCGCATGGCGATCTCGCGCCGCGTCTTGGTTTCGCGTGGGGACTTGGCGGCGGAAAGAACAAGGCCGCGAAAACTGTTCTGCGCGCGGGCTTCGGATTTTTTTACGATCGGTTCATGGACACTTACGTCGTGCAGGCCGAGCAGCAAAACGGAGTCAACCAGCAACAATACGTCATCAACAATCCGAATTTCTTTCCGACGATTCCTTCGATCAGCGAACTAGCCGCGAGCAGCACCAGCATTCCCACGATTTACCAGATCAATCCCACTCTTCGCGCGCCCTACACCATTCAATCCGCCGTCAGCCTTGAACGCCAGGTGACAAAGAGCGCCACCATGGCGGTCACCTACATCAACTCTCGCGGCGTGCACGCGCTTCTCTCGCAAAACATCAATGCGCCGCTGCCCGGTACTTTTGATCCCGCCGATCCCACTAGCGGCGTGCGGCCTCTCGGTACTCTCGAGAATATCAACCAGTTTCAGTCCGACGGCATCTTCAACCAGAACCAGCTGATCGCGAATTTCACCTTGCGGCTCGGCTCAAAACTTTCCCTGTTTGGTTATTACACGCTGAACTACGCCAACAGCGACACCGCCGGCGCGTCGAGCTTTCCCGCGAATCAATACGATCTCGCACAGGATTATGGACGCGCCGCTTTCGACGTCCGCAACCGCATGTTCATAGCCGGATCCTGGTCCGCGCCTTACGGCATCCGAGTCAGTCCGTTCATCGTCGCAGCGTCCGGTGCTCCATTTAACATCACCATCGGCGAAGACATTTACGGCCAGGGCGTGTTCACCGAACGCCCTGCCTTCGCCACTTCGGCCACGCTTCCGCAAAATCTCGTCGTTACAAAATATGGAGATTTCGACCTCGCGCCCGCGCCCGGCGAGCCGCTCATTCCCGTCAACTACGGCGACGGTCCCGGCCAATTCACTATGAACCTTCGCGTCAGCAAGACGATCGGCTTTGGAAGGAAGCTGGAATCTGCTTCGGCTGCTCCCAGCGGCGGTGGTGGCGGGCAAGGCGGAGGTCCTGGCGGTGGCGGTGCTGGTGGCGGCGGAGGCGGACGCGGCGGTGGCGGCGGAGCCGCACCGGGAGGCGGTCTCGGGCCTCGCGGACTAAGCGGCAGCGGTGGAGGCGGAGGAGGCCCGTTCAGTTTCGGCTCGACTCCGCGGAAATACAATCTGACGCTCGCCGTCTCTGCGCGAAATCTTTTCAATAACGTCAATCTTGGCATGCCGATCGGCACCGTAACATCGCCTCTCTTCGGCCGCTCCAATTCCATCGGCGGAATCTTCACCGGCCCAACATCATCAGCAGCCAACCGCCGCATCGACCTCCTATTAACGTTTAGCTTCTAACGCCACTCCACCAGCCAATTCGCTGACATGCTGCATCGCAGTCGTAGCGCCGGCATCCTGCCGGCGTTTTTCCGCGCCACGCCACTAACTAAAATTCCTTGCAAGACCCTCGGATAAAAATCAAATTCACAGCCCCGAGACTCCCGTCTCGGGGAACCCATTCGCCTCATCCGAACGCGCCGTTACAAAATGGACAATTCCGAGTCCGACCGTACACAATACTCCCACGCTGTTCTAGCTTATTCCCGAGGCTCAAACTCGATGAGAGAAAGATTCGTATACGCAGCCCTTGTCCTCGTGATTTTTGGTGCAATTTACCTGGTCACTGAAGGAATGAACCTGATCAATCAACCCAGCAATTTGAAGGTGGCGGGCGGCATCGGTCTCATCATCGCCGTTTTCGTTATGTTCCCCGCGGCCATGCGATGGATCTGGCATCACAAAACCACGCCGCACAATCAACTGAACCAATCAGAGAGGTAGGAGAGAAATGATAAATCGTAAATACGGAATGCTGGCGATTCCCCTGCTCGTCGTCCTGTTTTTCGTCGGATGCGCCACACGAATCGGCCCCGGCCGCGTCGGAATTAAAGTTGATCTCGCCGGCTCGCAACGCGGCGTCGAGGATTTGCCCATTCGCACCGGCTGGGTTTTCTACAATTTCCTTTCATCCACAATCGTGGAATATCCCACCTCGGTGCAGACCGCCAAGTGGACCAGAGATCCCAACGAGGGCTCGGTCAACAACGAAGAAATGTCCTTCAACACCAAAGACGGTCTCACCGTCTACGGCGATCTATCCGTTTCCTATCATCTCGATGCCGCGAAAGTTCCCGCGTTCTACGTGAAATTTCGCAATGACGACATTGGCCAATTCACGCACGGCTTCTTGCGCAACGTCGCCCGCGACGCCATCAACCGCACGGGCTCTCAATATACGGTCCAGGAAATCATGGGCGAAAAGAAATCCGAGCTCGAACAAAATTCCCGCCTCGACTTGCAGAAGCAAGTCGCTGACATCGGCGTCGTAATCGATCAATTCGGTTTCATCGGCTCGCCGCGCCCGCCTCAATCGGTGATTGACGCCATCAATGCCAAAGTCCAAGCGCAACAAATCGCCGTTCAAAAACAAAATGAGCTGGTCCAGTCGCAAGCCGACGCGGCAAAGCTCGTCGCCGCGGCAGAAGGTCAGGCGAAAGCGCAAATCGCAGTCGCCAATGGCGAAGCCGAATCGAATCGCGTCCGCGCCGCCTCCATCAGCCAAAATATTATCGAATGGCAAAAACTCGCGGTAACCGATCGCTGGATCGCCAAGTGGAATGGCCAGGTCCCGCAAGTCCAAACCGGCACAAACGGCCCCGGCATGCTTCTCGACATCAAGCCCGAGCGCTAGCGCGCAGAAGCAGGAATCGTCACGCGGGATCTGCGCGGCCGTCGAATGAAGCCGGAAATTTCGTTTCAGCGCGAGAAGACGGCTCCGTGCGGCTCGGCCACTCCGGTCCAACCGTGCGGCCAATCGCGGCTGGCGAATGAGAAGCCGATCTTTCCATCCACGTCGCGAAAAGCATCGTCCAGGGTGATTGATCCCGTCGTCGCGTCCAGCTTCAAGAGGTAAAGACGATCCTCCGGCGGATGCCCGGAGTCCACCACGATGCGCTGAGTCTTCGCGCCCCACCCCGTCCAGTGAGGGTGATAAGAATCGCTGATCACGAGCCTCGAAACTTCCACCGGTTTCGCCGCATTCGCAATGTCGAGCACGATCAAGCCGTGTATTCCGAGCACGCCCTGCACCAGGTAGTGCCCGACGACTGTCGGAACGCCGCACCAGTTGCCCGGAAACGTATACACGAGCTTCGACGTGGGTTGGTCCGTGTCCACTCCCGTGATGCGCTCGAGTCCGCAGCCAAGTGTTTGCACCAGCACCGACCCGTCCGGAGCGCGCCGCGCTTCCTCGGGGCTGATTTGCGAGTATCGATTTTCTCCCACATCTAAATACGCTGTCTTGAGCAGCTTGAGATCCGATAGACGCCACACCTGATAAGTCACGCCGCTAAAAATCTCTTCAATATGCATTGAGGAGTTTGTGGAGACGATGCGGTATCGAGTTCTGGAAGCACGGCCAAACTATAGGGCGTCAACAACGCGCTCGCGAATGCTGGATCGGCGTTGCTCGCCGAGCGAATCACATTGCCCTGATCATCAATCTCCACCAACCCGCCGCTCATTCCCATCGGTCCTTCCATTCCCGCGTGGTGCTCGTGCTGGAACGTAGCGAGCACGTGCCCGTTCGGCAGCCGCAGGTAGGAGTGCGGATGCATATAGCCGGCCATGTCGGTAAATGACGTTACAATTTTGGGATGCAGGGGATCGCGCACATCGAAGATAAAAGTCCGGCCGGCATTATGATCGTTCGCAAAGAGCATCCCGCTATCGGGCATCGTGTATTCGGTATGATGTACGAGCTTCGTCTGCTGGTCGGTGGCGATGGTGGTCACCAGCTTTCCATACGACGCTGATGCTGGATCTCCATCAATTACCGCGAGAAAATCATTGCCCTTTTGCGCAGCGTCACCGGCCCAGACGAAGAGATAGTCATCCGGCGCCCGCGTTTTCTGCGCATCAAGAAGCATGGGAATACAGGCAACGCAAAAGATCAGTGCGAGAGCAAACAGGAAACGTGGCATGGACACCTCAATCTTTAATCAATAATCACTTCGCTGGGGCAAGAGGATATCAGCCGGAATAACGACAGTCCAACCCAGGGCAAAGTGATTCGCTCGGCAAGCAACACGGACGCGGCGCGGCGTGCTTCCGTCAGGGCACCACTCCAGTTAGCCAAGAGGTACTTGAAGTTGGGCATTTTGCGTCCTGCCTGCTACCGATTCTTTGGTCAAATCGTCTACATGCTCGAGCCTTGAGATAAGTCGCAAGCAATCCAAGAGGTTCGAACAGTGATCATTACTCGACGAGAAGCACTGCGCCAGTTGGGTTCGGTATCAGCCGGAGCATGGTTTGCGGCCTCTCAAGTTGGCCGCAACTTCTCAATTGCGCCGAATGTCTTCGCGGTAAATCAGGATTCGACTCCTCCGCTCGCTCCCGGTACTCCCATGTCGCCGGAGAGGCTCGCTTTAATTGAAGCGTTTCAGAAAAAATCCGACGGGCTCGAAAAAAAGTACGAAGTGCGCACGCACAAGGGTGACTGGGTGATGCCGTATCGGCTGTTCCGCCCGGAAGGCGCCGGTAAAGCGCCTTTGGTGATGTATCTCCACGGCAGCGGCGGCTTGGGCGACGACAATCTGAAACAGTTAGCCTTCGGCAATATTTTCGGCACGCGCGTCTGGCTGCTTCCAGAGAATCAAAAGCGTTTCCCCTGCTACGTCGTCGCGCCGCAGACCGATCGGGGTTGGGCCCGATACGATTTATCGGAACAATCTTCAGGGCCACCGAAAGTCCTCCCCGGATTAGGCGATGGATCGCGTATGGCGCTGGAGGTCATTGAGGCACTGCGCCGCGAGTTCGCCATTGACGAACGGCGTATCTACGTCATGGGTCAATCAATGGGCGGCGCAGGCGTCTGGAACGTAATCACATATCGTCCGCAGTTTTTCGCCGCAGCCGTGATCTGCTGTGGAAGTATCTCCACCGAGGATGGCACCGGCTCGATTGGCACGCCGCTTTGGAATTTCCACGGCGACTCCGATAAAACCGTTCCCGTGTCCGTGTCGCGTGATCGCATAGCAGCAAGACGAAAAGCAGGAGGCCACCCTCTCTACACTGAGTACGCTGGCGTAGACCACAATGTCTGGGAATGGGCCTTCACAGAACCTTCCCTCGGCGAGTGGTTATTCTCCCAGCGCGCCGCTTGATTGATTCAATTTCACCAGCCCAACAGCAGTCGCAAATCTACGAAAATTCATCTTTCACCCTCGCAAGCACTACAACGAAATTTCAATTAGTCGGCCCAACTACTAACCGCGCACGCGAAACACAGACCCGAAATTCGTTCAGCAGTGCGCGCAATTGCGCGAATCCTGCTACCGATTCTTCACTCCCATCGTCTAGATGTTCGAGCTTTACCCGCACCAAGCGTAGCGGCAGCGCGAAAACAAACGGATTGGAGACGTCCCCATGATTCTAAAACGTTGTCTGAATTGCAGCGCGGTAGCACTAGCAGTATTAACCGCCACTTGCCTCTATGCTCAAACGCCGGCGCGCGCGCAGACTTTTCCTCTCCGCGACACTTCCGGCCTAAATGCTCCGTCAGCAGTGAAGGCTGAAGCCGTAAATTTTATGGGACGCAAATCCGTCCGCATCACCGTGGATGGCGATGACCGCGACGGCCTTGTGCTCCTGCCTGGCACCGACTTCCAGGATGGCGTGATCGAAGCCGATATCGCGCTGAAGACCACCATGCCCCCGGGAGTCAGATATCCCGGCTTCGTGGGGATTGCTTTCCGCGCCAAGCCTGATGCATCGCGTTTCGAATTATTTTACTTGAGGCCGGGAAATGCGGTCGCCAACGATCAGACGATGCGGAACCACGCCGTCCAGTACACCTCGGAGCCCGATTTCGATTGGTACAAGCTGCGGCGCGAATGGCCGTCAGTGTATGAGTCTCATGCGGACCTCGCGATGGAAACTTGGACAAAAGTGCGCATCGAAGTGGCTGGCCGCGCCGCAAAACTCTATCTCAACGGATCGGCCAGCCCGAGTCTGGTAGTGGATGGTTTGAAAGGCGAGGATTTGCACGGCCCCGTCGGGCTGTGGGGCTTCACCGGCGAGGAAGCATATTTTTCCAACGTGCGGATTACTCCGGTCGCTCCTCAGAATCTGAAGAACGGATCGGACGTCGCCGGTTCATGGGCGATGCAATATGCAACCGATGTGGACGGTGGCGACGCGACAATGGAATTGCACCGCGACGGAGATAAAGTTACCGGAACGTGGTCGGGGCCGCTGGGCGACGCCCTTCCGATAACCGGCACCTGGCGGAACGGATACGTCGAACTCCGCTTCGCAGGCCAGTGGCCGAACCAAAGCCGCCGCGGAGCTCCGGGTCCGGTCCACGCATTCCTCACCGGCTGGATTGACGGCGATTCCGCCAAGGGCCGCATCCGCGTGCCAGTCCATGCTGACGGCACATGGGTAGCAAAGCGGAAACAGTAAACAGCCGCGGCCGTTCCGCAATAGGCAGTATCCTGTTTCAACCAGCCCCAGCAACTCGCCTTCGTTGACTTACCCTCGGGCTAGGAATTAACATTCGCGCCCATGCCCGATTCTTCACCACTTTCCGGGCGAACGATTTCCCACTTCCGCATCATCGAAAAGTTGGGTGGCGGCGGCATGGGCGTCGTCTATAAGGCTGAGGATACCAAGCTAAGCCGGTTCGTGGCTCTCAAATTTCTGCCTGACGATGTGGCAAAAGACCCGCAGGCACTGGGCCGCTTTCAACGCGAAGCCAAAGCTGCCTCCGCGCTAAATCACCCGAATATCTGCACCATTTACGAAATTGATGAGCATGACGGGCAATCGTTCATTGCCATGGAGTTTCTGGATGGCGTGACGCTGAAGCATCTGATCAACGCAAAGCCCGTCGACATGGAAGTCTTGCTCGGCTTGGCGATTGAGATTGCAGACGCGCTCGATGCCGCCCACGTCGAAGGCATAGTTCATCGAGACATCAAACCCGCCAATATTTTCGTCACCAAACGTGGCCACGCAAAGATTCTCGATTTCGGGTTGGCGAAGACGTTGCCGTCTGCATCGGCGCTGTCAATGTCGGAGACACGCGATACCGCCGATGCAGTGCCACCCGAACACCTGACAAGTCCGGGCAGCATGCTCGGGACGGTCGCTTATATGTCTCCGGAGCAAGTACGCGCTAAGGAACTGGACGCCCGAAGCGACCTCTTTTCTTTCGGTGCGGTGCTCTACGAAATGGCCACAGGCACGTTGCCATTCCGCGGCGAAAGTTCGGGAGTGATATTCAAAGCGATTCTGGACACGGCGCCGATTCCGCCCGTACGGCTGAATGCCGATGTGCCGGCAGAGCTTGAGCACATCATCTCCAAGGCCCTCGAGAAAGACCGCGAGACGCGCTATCAGCACGCCTCCGACATACGCGCCGACCTGAAGCGGCTGCAACGCGAAACTGAACCGGGACGTTCCGGGACGGCCACGGTTGCGCCTGCCGACTCGAAAACGCCCTCCTCCACTGCCAATGTCGTTCCCCATCTGTACCGGGTTGCTGCGCGGGCGGAAATAGGCGAGGAATTACAGCGGCAACGGGGAACGGCGCACGCTTCAGGTTCGGTTGTGGGCGGCAGTTCGGCGGTGGTCGCTGCGGCGAAACAGCATAAAGGCGCACTCATGGGCGGAATTATCGTCGCGCTTCTGCTGATCGCCAGTGCGGGATACGGTCTCTATTCGTTACTGGGCAAAAGATCGCTCACGATTCCGTTCCAAACTTTCGCCGTGACGCAAGTCACAAACTCCGGCAAAGCTCTCTTCGCAGCGATTTCTCCGGATGGGAAGTACATCGTCGCCGTGATATTCGACAAAGGAAAATACAGTCTGTGGCTTCGCAACGTCGCTACCGGCAGCGACACCCAGATTCTCGCTCCTGATTCCTTGCTCGTTGAGGCGGTCGCTTTTTCTCCGGACGCGAACTACATATTTTATCGAAAGGCAGCGGATCCCTCGGAGCAAGCGTACATTCTCTATCGCCTGCCGGTGCTCGGCGGCTCGCCCCAGCTTCTGGTGCGCGACTTTGACAATGGCCCGACCTTCTCGCCCGACGGCAAGCGCATGGCGTACATGCGGGCTAACGATCCGGATGCGGGCAAATACCGCCTTCTTGCCGCGAACCTGGACGGCAGCGATGAGAAAGTGTTGCAAATCGCACCGCTGCCGTTTCCGGATTCGCTCTCCTGGTCGCCGGACGGGAAGAGCATCGCGTTTATCTCCTACTCGAATGCCAAGGCGCCAGCGCAAATCAGTGTGTTCGACATTGCCACCGGCAAGGACACTGCGCTTACCGCATTTTCCGAAAGGACTTTTGCCGCTATCGCGTGGACTCCCGACGGCCGAGGTCTTCTCGTCAATTATGCAGATCGCATGTCGGGCTCGACCAATCAGCAAATCGGCTATGTCTCCTATCCCGATGGCCGATTTCAATCGCTTACGAACGACGTCCACGGCTATCAAGACCTGAGCATTTCTGCAGAGGGCAGGTCCATGGTTTCCGTCCAACAGCAGGAATCGGACTCCGTTCATGTGCAGCCTGCGGCAGGCAAGGGATCCCCCGTTGAAGTCAAGGGCCTTCCGAACCAGGGTGAGGTCGCCGCGGTTGACTGGGACGCGCACGGAAACTTAATTGTCGCAACGTCCTCCTCGCTTCTTCTATTGTCACTCGATGGAAGCCAGCAAACGACCCTCCTGTCTGATCCCAGCGCAACCATCCTTTCGGCATCTGCGTGCAGAAACGGCGGCCCGATTCTGTTGGGTTGGTACCTGAGGGGGGGACAGACCACGAAGAACATCTGGCGAGTAGATGCCGATGGGTCACATCCAATGCAGCTCACGAAGGGCAAAGACGACGAGCTACCGCTATGCGCGCTGGATGGAAAGTCGGCCTACTACTTTGACGGTGGCAGCTTCCGCTTGATGAGAGAGCCCATCGACGGCGGGTCCCCGGAGCTCGTGGAAGCCAGCGCCTTATCCAACGGATATGTATGGGGAGGTCTGAACTTCTCCCCCGATGGCAAGTGGATTCCGGAGATCGCGGCCATATCGGATCCCGCCACTCATTCCGCTGAAAACAAAATCGCTCTCATCGACGTGAATGCCAAATCCGCAGCGTCCACGAGATTTCTAGTTCCGCGTCCCGATTTTGCGGAGCCGTTCTCGTTCACCCCCGATGGAATGGCAGTAACGTATAACATTGTCGAGGATGGCGTCGGCAACGTCTGGGAGCAACCCCTCAATGGTTCGCCGGGACATCGGCTGACGAACTTTACCTCCGACCGCATCCGCACATTCCGATTTTCGCCCGACGGCAAATCGCTCGCCGTCGCGCGCCAGCATGTCGTTTCCGACGTCGTTCTGCTCCGCGACACCAGCACCGCCTCGAAATAGCTGGCGAATCGCGAAGCGGAAGAGTCGGGCCGCCACCTTCGGAAGCTCATTTTTCAAAGTTTTAGTCTTGGCGCAGCGCGCCCGCCGGATCGACACGTAGAGCTCGTGCCGCGGGGATCGCACTTGCGAGCGCTGCGATCGCGAGCAAAAAGACAGCCGCGCCCGCGAATGTAGCCGGGTCAAGCGGCGAAATGCCGAACAATCTTGAATTCGTGTGCCCGGATGTCCCGGAATAAAGCGTACAGCAAATTCCCCTGACACTTAAGGCGGGTTCAGGATGCCATCTTCATTACCCGGTCTGCTCTAATTCACCTGCGAGTAAGACGAAAGTATCCTTCAGGTAACCAGCCAGGCCCGCTTTCTAAACTCGCGTGTTTATACATTCAAGATTTCAAGGGGAGACTAATAATGCGACGGATAATTTTTGCATTAATCGCACTTTTCGTGTTCACTCCCGGTGTCTTTGCGCAAAATTCGGGCAGCGATCATGTGAACGTAGGAGTTTACGGGGATTTCGTCAGGCTGAATTCGGGTGACGTGAATCTTCTCGGCGTGGGTGGTCGAGTGTCTTTTAACGTTCTCCCGGTCGTGCAAATTGAAGCAGAGAGCGGATACAACTTCGAGCAAGGCTTCAGCAATCAGCTCAGCACGTCAGGTGGGACGGTTACCTACGTTAACAGCGACTTGCGTTCCGTGGATGTGCTCGCTGGGCCAAAGCTCATGACCAATCGCGGACCTGTGCGCGTCTTCGCAACCGTAAAGGGCGGCTTCACGAATTTTCTGGTGAGCTCCGCGCCCGCGACTGCAGGAACTTATTTCAATACGTTCGGCAACAGCGGATCGAACATCTACGGCGTCCTTTATCCCGGCGGCGGAGTAGAGGGCTTCTGGGGCGTTTTCGGTCTTCGGTTTGACGTGGGCGATCAAATCATTTTCAGCAATGGCGCGCATAACAATCTGAGACTCACATTTGGACCGACCATCCGTTTCTAAGGCGTTCCGAGAGAGAGCTCACGAGTTTTGTCGTGAGCGTCGAAGGGCGGCCTGCCGCCAAAATTCCTTGCTGTGGCATACTGCATCATCGCGGACGCGCTCGTGCTGCGTGGCTGAGCATGCCACAGTAGGAATCCGCAAACAGGGCTCACGGATTGCGAAACAAACTCTGGATCGGGCACCTCGGCTTCGTTCTCCACGGTGTCGCCAACACCACCCTCGGCCCGATTCTTCCCGTGCTATCGCTACGCTGGGCGCTCGATGACGTCCACGCGGGCCAGCTCTTCACCGCTCAGTTTCTAGGAGCTGTGATTGGAACAGTTCTATCAAGCCGCCTAATGATCTGGCTCGGCTGTCGTCGCGCAGCGGCGCTTGGCATGCTTTTTCTTGCCACAGGGCTAGCGACAATCGGCGTGAGCGGTCCAATCGCCGCCAAGGCTTGCGTCTTCTGTCTGGGTCTTGGCATCGGCGTGAGCGTCACTCCGATCAATCTCTGGATCACACTCGCGGAACCCGAGCGCAGCGCGGCCGCCGCAAATCTACTCAATGCGTCGTGGTGCATCGGCGCGGCCACTTCAGCTCCGATCATCACTTTTCTCGTGCTTCGCACGAACCTTACTCACATTCTCGATGTAATTTCGATTCTCTTGCTCTTGATGGCTGCTCTCTTGGCGGCTGAACGCGAACCGCTTCCGCCATTTCCCGCGCCAGTGGATCCGTCGGAAGCCATTGCGAAATCACGCAGCGCCACGCGGCGCCTGTTCATCCTTCTTATCTCCGCAATGATCTTCGTTTATGTCGGCACGGAATCCGGTGTCGGCGGTTGGGTGACGACCTATGCCAATCGCCTGAGCCTGCTGCCAGCTGGAAGCATGGGTTTCGCGCAATCCACCTTCTTCGGCGCGCTTCTTATCGGCCGTGTTGCCGCTCCGTTCATCCTCAAGCGAATCAAGGGATCGAACCTGGTGTTGCTCAGCGCGGGCGTCTCTGTCGTGGGCATGTCGCTCTCGGTAATCGCGTCGCAATCAGCGCCAGTTCTCGCCGGTCTTTTCATTGCGGGCATCGGTTTCGCCGCTATTTTCCCCACAACGGTCGCGACGTTCTCCGACCGCCTGGGCGCCGAGTCCATGCGTTTGGCAGGATGGATATTTCCGTTGGGCTACGTAGGCGCGGCACTCGTTCCCTTCGCGATGGGAGCAGCGTCGGACAAATTTCACGGATTGCGCTTCGGAATGGCGGTCGCTCTCGCCTGCGCCTTAATTCTGTGCGCCATCCAATTCGAGATCATCAGGCTTCTTCGCCGCGGGCCTGCCGCCAGCTGAGCGGTCAGACCTCGCTCTAGTACCCCACACGTGTATTTTCAGTCGCCCCGCAGTATCATAGGCGCTCTTTCAGGGTGCACATTCCCGGTGGCCGGAGGGTCCTCCCCATGGCTCATCGCTTCACGATCGGCGTCGAGGAAGAATTTCAGATTATCGATCCTGCGTCGGGAGAACTTCGCTCGCATGTCAGCCAGTTGATTGCCGCAAGCTCTCCGGAAGTCGGCGACCAAATCAAGCCCGAGTTGCACCAATCCATCGTCGAGATGGGCACTAAGATTTGCGAAAACGTCGACGAATTGCGTCCCGAAATTTATCGCATGCGCCGCGAGATTGTGAACGCGGCCGATCGCGCCGGCTCGCAAGTCGCCGCCGCCGGCACTCATCCTTTTTCGAGTTGGATCGATCAGGTAATTTCACCCGGCGAGCGATACAACAACATCGTCGAGGAACTGCAGCAACTCGCGCGTTCGCTGCTGATTTTCGGCATCCACGTTCACGTCGCCATGCCCGATCGCACCACCACCATCGCTCTGATGAATCAAGTCGGCTACTTCCTGCCGCATTTGCTGGCGCTCTCCACCAGTTCGCCATTCTGGATGGGCCGCGATACCGGCCTCAAATCTTTTCGCACCACCGTCTTTCGCAGATTTCCGCGCACCGGCGTGCCGGAATATTTCGCTTCATGGAGCGATTACGACGATTACGTCAAACTCCTCGTAGAGCTGCATTGCATTGATAACGCGAAGAAGATCTGGTGGGACGTCCGGCCTCATCCGATGTTTGGCACGCTCGAATTCAGAATTTGCGACGTGCCCACGCGCGCCGAAGACTCCATCACTCTTGCAGCGTTGACGCAGGCCATCGTCGTGAAGCTGCATCGCCTGTACACAAAAAATCTCGGCTTCCGCCACTATCCGAAAGCATTGATCGAAGAAAATAAATGGCGCGCCGTGCGCTGGGGAATTGACGGCAAGCTGATTGATTTCGGCAAACGCGAAGAAGTGCCCATGCGCGAGCTCGCGCTGGAACTGCTCGAGTTCATAGACGATGTGGTCGACGATCTGGGAAGCCGCAGCGCCGTCGAAGGCGTCCATCGAATTCTGCGGGAAGGCACCAGCGCGGAGCGCCAGCTAAACGTATTTCGTGAAACGGGAAGTCTTCAAGCTGTTGTGCGGCAGCTCGTCGCCGAAACGCGCGAAGGCACCGACCGCCCCAACGCATCGTCGGCAGGCCGCGATTGAATTTCGCCGAACGAATTTGCGAATGAAGTTCTCGCTCTTGAATCGAACCACAAAATTTCGTTCTGAGGAGTTGCAGTCATGAAGATTGGGCTCATGTGCGGACGCGAATTCAGTTTCCCTCCCGCGTTCTTGCAGCGCGTCAACGAAATGGGCGCGAAAGACGGAATCTCCGCCGAATTCGTTAAGCTCTCGGGAACAAAAATGGGCGAGCCCGCGCAATATCGCGTCATTGTGGATCGCATTTCGCACGAAGTGGAATACTACCGCGGATATTTGAAGCACGCCGTGCTGCAGGGATCTTACGTCATCAACAATCCGTTCTGGTGGACCGCCGACGACAAATTTTTCAATTATTCTGTAATGAAGAAACTCGGTCTCGCAATTCCAAAAACAATTTTACTTCCGCAAAAAGGTTATCCATCCGATGTGGACATAAATTCAGAATCGCTGCGCAATCTCGAATATCCGATCGATTGGGACGCTCTGCTCGATTACGTTGGCAGGCCCGCGATTCTGAAACCATTTTCCGGCGGCGGCTGGAAGCACGTATACAAAGTGAATAATCGCGAAGAACTTCTCGCCGCGTATGATGGAACTTCCCCCTATTGCATGACGCTGCAACAATTCATCAACTTCGACAAATATGTCCGCTGCTTCACATTCGGCAAAAATGAAATCCTGCCCGTTGCATACGACCCAAAAGATCGGAAGTACCTCGTCATTCACGAATATTTGACGCCGGAGCTCGGCGACCGCGTGGTGCGCGACGCGCAGCTCATCAATCAGGCCCTCGGCTATGAGATGAACACGATTGAGTTCGCCATTGATAACGGGATTCCGTATGCCATCGATTTTTTGAATCCCGCGCCGGATTTTGAGCGCGATCGCATCACCGAATTTTATTTCAAGGAAGTGGTGGAGCGCATGGCGAGGCTGGTGATTGATCGCGCGTTGCGCGGGGAGCCCTCGAATCCGTGGCCGCGCTGGGAGGGATTGCTGGGAATCGGCAAGCCAGCCGGATTTATCGGCTCGCCGGGCGCGACGCAAGCTGGGGCGAAAACGGCATGACGGACTCGGCCCTATCTCGCGCGGGAGCAGATGTCTAGATGACCGCATCGGGGCCATCGCCGATCGAAGAGCATGCCGGCCACAGTGCCGCGGGCGCCCCGGCGTCCGCTGCGGAATATTGGAATTCACTTTTGCGTTCCGACGTGGAATTGCAGCCGCCTTATTGCGCCAATCTCGCGACGCAGATGCGCGAGAGAAAGTTGACTTTCGGCGATCGCATCCATTGTCCCTTCCTTCGGCCTTTTTTCCTGGATGAGCGCGACGAGGCTCGAGTGCGCGCCGTCGCCGAGACGATCGCGGGGCTTGGCGAGCGCGTGGTGCAGGCGGCGCTGGCGTCGAAGGATCTGCTGGAGCAGTTAGGTCTGCGGCCTGAAGAGGAGCGGCTGGCGCGGATCGAGCCTGGATATGCGACGGCCAGCACAGCGTCGCGCCTCGATGCGTTTCTGCTGCCCAATTCGCTCGAGTTCGCGGAGTACAACGCGGAATCGCCGGCGGGCCTCGGTTATTCGCACACGCTTTCCGAAGTTTTCAGCGAACTCGAAGTGATGTCGCGGTTCCGCGAGGCTTACTCAGTCCGCAGCTACCCGCTGATGGAATCGATTCTCACTGCGCTGATGGCGAGCTATCGCGATTGGGGCGGCACATCGAAGGCGCCGCAAATTGCGATTGTGGATTGGCGCGGTGTTCCCACGTGGAGCGAGTTCGAAATTCTGCAAGCGCGATTCGAAAACCTCGGCGTGCCAACGATGATTTGCGATCCGCGCGATTTGGAGTTCGACGGAAAATCGCTGAAGGCCCAGGGTCGCAAGATTGATTTCGTTTACCGGCGCGTGTTGATTAACGACATGATTGCGCGGCCAGCCGAATGCGATGCGTTGCTGCGCGCGTACGAGAGCCGCGCGGTTTGCGTCGCCAACACGCTGCAATGCAAAATTCCGCATAAAAAGGCCTTTTTCGCGGTGCTCACCGACGAACGGAATCGCGAAATGTTCAACCCCGAAGAGCGCGAGCTAATTCGCCGTCACATTCCCTGGACGCGCCTCGTGGGAGAAATTCGCACCACGCGCGCGGGCGAGACAATCGATTTGCTCGCGCACATTCGCCAGCATCGCGAAAATTTCGTGTTGAAGCCGAATGACGAATACGGCGGCGCGGGCGTGATGCTCGGATGGGAGACGGATCCGGCGGCGTGGGATGCCGCAATCGAGCGCGCCGTAAAAGACGGCTACGGCACGTGGGTAGTCCAGGAAAAAATCGCCGTGCGCCGCGAAGTATTCCCCTTCGTCGAAGCAGGCAACAAAGTCGTAATGAAAGACATGCTCGTAGACCTCGCGCCCTATCTTTTCCGCGGCAAGCTCTCAGGTTTCCTCACCCGCCTCAGCTCCACCGGCCTCGCCAACGTCACCTCAGGCGGCGGCCAAATCCCCGCCTTCGCCGTAAAGCCCCTCACACAATAAATCCCCTCTTCAAAAATCGAATATAGTTCCCGTGAAAACCGCGCGAAAACGCAATGTAGCTCGGGTCTTCAGACCCGAGGATTTTCGCTTTTTGGGTGACTCGCCCGTCGGAAGACAGAAAATCCACACCTTCATTTCTTAACAGAGTTATGATGGCGCCATCCATAGGGTGTTCACGCAGATTTACCCGCTGGCAAAATTTGCTTCCGGAGGAAAACATTGAAAAGCAGCCGTGCGTTTTTCGTCGTTTTGTTTTTGTTCCTGTCCGTTTCCTTCGCGCAGAATGCGTTGGCGCAATCGATCGAGCGCACTGACGTCTACCACGTTGAATTCCTAAAGGCGGCACTCGGCAAAGCCGGAGCATTGGCCGATGTTCTCAAGACGCCAAATCCCAAGTCGGAGATGCCAGGACATTTCATCGTCCTTCGCCATCAGGAAGGCGAAGATTGGGATTACGTTGTGATCCAGCATCTCGGCGCGAAGGCCACCATCGAAGCGGCCGGCAATCCGCCGCCCCCGGGAGTGCGTGACCTTGTCTCGTGGCACGCGGATACGTATGTCAACGGCCCGTCGTGGCCCGCATTTGTCAAGACTCTCGGCCTCGGCGACAACGCCGCAAAAACTTCAGGTTCCGTTTATGTCGTCTCCGTTTTCCGCCCCGCTCCCGGACATCGCGAAGACCTCGAAAAGAATCTCAGCGCGGCGCCCCCAGCGGGCGATACTTCATCCGGCGCAGTCTTCCTCACGCATCTCGAAGGCGCGCCTTGGGCTTTTCTGACCATCACGCGCTACAACTCGTGGCAGGATTTCGGCACGAGTGAAACCAGCAACGTTTCCGACTCCAACAAAAGCAATAGCGGCTGGTTCACGATGCGTGAACACGCGGCCTATCACGCCGACACCATCGCCGACCGAATCGCTCCGTAAGCTGTTGTCGGATTTGTCGGCGATCGTATGTAAGCTCGGGTCTTCAGACCCGAGGATCTTGAATTTAGAGTCAGCTGGTCGACGCAAGTATCGAAAAAGCCTCACCTCTAAAGAGGTGAGCTACATTTGTGCCAAGAGAAGAACGGACGCGACCAATCTAGCTCGGGGTCTTCAGACCCGAGGATTTTGAATTTAGAGTGAGCAGGTCCATGCAAGTACCGAAAAGCCTCGCCTCTAGTCAACCGTTGGCGTGACTACTGCGCGAAATTCATACGTCGCAGCAGCGCCTGAAACCGCGGCTCGGAACGCAAGGGATCCAAGCCCGGATACGAAGCCATATAGACCATCCATTGGTCGCGATCTTCGTAAGCCCGCTCCAGCCACGCCAGCGCCTGATCTTTTTCGCCGAGACCACCATATGCTTCCGCGAAGAGAAAGCTGGAGACATAGTGCCGCCCGGCTCTCTCTTTCAGCTCGCTGATCAACTTGAGCGCTTCGCCCTTCCTTCCAGCAAGTCCATAGACGTCCGCCAGGCTCGCGAGAGTGTTCGTGTCCCGAGACTGACTTAGGCACCTCCGTAAAGCCGAGATAGCCTCTGGATACATCTTCTTCTCGCGGTATGCCCATCCCAAACCAAAATCGTCCCCTAAGGTTTCAAATTGTTGAATTGCTAGATCGTATTGACGGGATGAATAGGTCACGTACGAAACGATTACGCGCGTCTGAACATCGAATGGGTCCAATTCAGTAGCGTATTTCATCTGTTTGATGGTTTCGTCGTTACGTCCCATAGCTTGCAAAAATCGCCCGTACTCCAAATGGGCGTCAGCGTAGTTGGGACTCAGAGTGAGCGCGATCCTATACTCCTTCTCTGCGTCGGACCAATTCCAATCGTACAGTTCGTTGATCTGGGCGAGAGAGAAATGGGCTTCTCCAAGGGAGGGATCGAGTTCCAGCGCCTTTGTTGCAGCCGCTTTTGCCTCGGGCAAGATCTGTTTCGGGGGAATAATGCCTACTGCAGGATTCGCAAGCGCAACGTAGGCGTCGGCCAGCCCGGCGTAGGCCTGCGCGTAGCCTGGTTCCTTTTGGATCGCTTGCTTAAAATACCCGATCGCTAACTGAACTTGGCTACCGTGGGCATCCGGGTCCCCGGAAGAGTCCCTAGGATCGAATAGTTGGGCCATTTGAAGCCGGCCGCGCAGGTAATCGTCGTGCGCTTCCGGGTCCACGGAGCGAGCGCTCGCGAATTGAGCACGCTCCTGCGATGTCAGCTTGATCTGGATTTCATCGGAGACCCCGCGTGCTATCTCATCCTGCAGCCTCAGTACGTCGCGGATGTCCCCATCGAATTGCTTGGCCCATAGTTGGCTCTCAGGAGAGATCTGGTAGAGACGGATGCCGACGCGAACGCGATTTCCCGAGCGCTCGACCGCACCTTCCAAAATTGCGTCCACATTGAGTTCTTGGGCAATCTCTTGGAGCGGCTTCTTGCTGCCCTTGTACTGCATGATGGACTGGCGCGAGATCACGCGCGCCGCACTGACTTTACCAAGCTCAATAGTCAGCTCTTCGGTCATGCCGTCGGCAAAGTATTCCTGTTCAGGATCGCCGGATAAATTTGCCAGTGGTAGCACTGCTAGCGCTTGGATCCCCGGTTTTGTTGCATGTGCGAAAAGCCGGTCGCGCCAGGCATGTCCATCGATACCTGCTAGCGTAGCAACTACTGCAATGAGGGCCAGCGCGCCAAGAACTGCAAGCCAAATGATGGCTCGCCGGCCGCGAACTGGTTTCGCTGGCACTGCGGAAGTCTGCTCGACACATTTCACCGTCCCGATGAAACGATAGCCATGACGGGGCAGCGTTTCGATGAAATGAGGACTGCCAGCATTGTCGTCCAGCGCCGCCCGGAGCCGCTTGATGGCGTTGTTCAGTCCCTGCTCAAAATCCACGAAGGTGTCGCCCGGCCAGAGCTTCTTTTGCAGCTCTTCCCTGGTCACGGTCTCGCCTGGACGCTGTAACAACAGCGCAAGAATCTCCACCGGCTGCCCCTGAAGCCGGACTTTCATCCCTTGTTTGCGGAGTTCTCCTGAACGTGGGTGAAGCTCAAAAATCCCAAAGCGGAAGATCGGCGGCTGCACAACTCCTCCCGAGCGGATTACAAGTGTATCACTGCACCCAAAAGAAACCGTGAAGCCGGGCTGTTATATGGCCCCCTAAGTTATTTGTGATCAGCGTCGTAAGATGTTAGCCACATCTCCCGAGAGTTACAGACCGCTTCCATTGAGCGCGTAGCATTCCTCGCGCAAGACTCCCCGCCAACGCTGATCGTGGGGTGAGACTTCCCGGAACCAAACGGAACACTCTGCAACCCGCGAAATCGTGGCGAGGAGGCCCTCCGTGGACTACCGGCAACAATTCTCCTTTTCGATGTTCATTCGGTCTCTAGTCCTTGTTTGTTTGTCGATCGTTCCAAGTGCAGCGGTTGCAGGGGACGTCGTCGTCATAGGTGGAACCGAACGGCAGAAACAGTTCGTCTCGTGCGTCGCCCAAGTGTCCGCGGAAGAGTTTCGGGTGTTGCCTAATTCCGATCAGCCGATGACTTTCGTCATCATCGAGCACCGCACGTTCTTGCAAACTCGGATTGCCTTTCACGCTTACACGACCAAATTCGCCTTCTCCAATCTGGGAACTCGAAGAATTTACCTTTCTTCCCGCGTGTTTAAAGACTCTTATACGGCTCTGTGGTGCGTTCCGCATGAGATGGGTCATTTTGTGACTCAAACTGCGTATGAAGGTCCCGCCGAAATCGCCGCTGGCCGCATTAGGTGGAGAACTCGACAGACATGCGGCTCTGCCATCCAAAAACTCACCGAAGTGACGCAGAGGTGAATGAAACTAGCGGAATTGTCGATCGAATGTAGCTCGGGTCTTTAGACCCGAGGCCTTTGACTTAGGGGTGACTCGATCAATCGACGGGCCGAATACCCGCACCTCCGTCACCTCAGGCGACCGAATCCGCGCCTCCGCCGT
>DATBYF010000029.1:0-2148 GCA_036513895.1 Candidatus Acidiferrales bacterium
TGCCGCTCTTCACCGTAGCTGCGGCGATAGAGCGCGCGCGATAGAGTCAGTAGCTTCTTCGCTCGCGTCATTCCTACGTAGCAAAGGCGTCGCTCTTCTTCAACGTCGTCATCGTTATTCACGGCGCGGCTGTGCGGGAGCAAACCCTCCTCCATGCCGGCGAGATAAACCGTATCGAATTCCAGCCCCTTGGCGCTATGCAAAGTCATCAACGTGACATTCACATCCTCTTCATAATCGTCAGCCGCGCTCACCAGCGCTGCTTGATCGAGCACGTCCTGCAGCGTCTGTCCGGCCTCCGTCGCCTCGGCCATCGCGTTGACAAGTTCCGCCAAGTTTTCGATACGCGACGTATTTTCGAGCTTGTCCTGCTGTTCTACCCAGGCCAGATAACCCGTGCGATCGAGCACTTGCTTGAGCATTTCCGCCGGGTCGAGATCGCGCACCTCAGCCTGCAGCGTTTCAATCAAGTAACGAAATCCTCGAAGCGCTGCTCCACTTCGCGTCACTCCAGGTTGTGCGACCGTTGAGACCGCGTCCCAAATGCTCCCCGCCTGCGTTTTCGATGCGTTCTGCAGCGTCTGGACTGTAGTCTTTCCAATTCCGCGCGGCGGAGTGTTCAGTACACGAAGCAACGCCACATCGTCTTCGGGATGAAATAGGAGGCGCACATACGCCAGCGCGTCTCGAACTTCAGCGCGCTCGTAAAAGCTGAATCCGCCAACCAGGCGGTATCGAGTTCCGATGCGCCGCAGCGATTCCTCGAGGGCACGCGACTGCGCCGTGGTTCGATAGAGAACGGCAATATGCGTATCGGGCTCGTTACGAATGGATTTCGAAATTTCGTCGGTTATAAATTCCGCTTCGGTGTTGGCGTCTTGCGCTTCAAAGAACCGGACATTTTGCCCTCCGCCCTGGATTGCCTCGAGCGTTTTACCGAGCCGCGAGCGATTGTGCGAGACGACACCGGCCGCAGCATCGAGAATTGTCTGCGTTGAGCGATAATTATTTTCCAACCGAATGATTTGCGTTCCAGGAAAATCCTCGATGAACCGCTTCATATTCCCGGCGCGCGCCCCGCGCCAGCCATAGATGGACTGATCCTCGTCCCCTACGACGCAGATATTCTTGTCTTTGCCCGCGAGCAGCCGCACCAATTCTTCCTGCGCCGCGTTAGTGTCCTGAAATTCATCCACCTGAATATATCGGAGCCGCTCATTCCACTGCGCGCGCACGTCCCGATGGTCCCTGAGAACGCGAGTCGCTAGCAAAAGCAAATCGTCGAAATCAACCGCACCGGCACGGCGCAAAAGGCGCTCGTAAGTTTCGAAGACTGACGCGGCGGCACGCCCGGCGGCGTCGTATGCCTCGTCGGCCATTTGCTCTGGCGTGATGCCGTGGTTCTTAGCGTGGCTGATTCGTTCCCGGAAGCTTCGAGGGGTGTATTCGCGTTCGTCCAATTGCAATTCTTCGAGCGCAAGCTTCACGGCGCGGATCTGAGCATCATCGTCGTAGATTGTGTAATCGCGTGGAAGCCCGACCCGCATTGCCTCGCGGCGCAGCAGCCGCGCCGAAAACGAATGAAATGTGGATATCCAAATGTCGGAAGCGTCGAGACCTCGCGTTCGCAGCAAATCCGTGATTCGCTGCTTCATCTGTTCAGCGGCTTTATTCGTAAATGTGACGCAGAGGATTGATCTCGGGTCGACGCCCATTTCAACCAGGTGCGCCGCGCGGTATGTAATTACGCGCGTCTTGCCGGTTCCGGCGCCTGCAAGCACCAGCACCGGGCCCTTGGTTGCCAACACGGCGGCGCGCTGCTTCTCATTCAATGGTTCGAGTTCGGGCATGAATAGTTTTGGTCTTCTCTGTGATTGATTCTGATTGAAACGGGACAATTCTAGCGGAGCACGGTCAGTTCGGCAAATTCGCGCAAAAGGCCTGCAAAATTAGCACAGCGTCGTTCGATTAATGTTGAATCGTCGAGGCCAGCGGAATCTCAAAAAACATCAATGGCTTGTTGCCCGCAACGATTTTTATATCGGGGATGTAAAGCATGGAATCCGGCACGAGCGCGAAATCGTGGTCCACATCAAAAAAAAGATAACCGTGAATCGTCGCCATCGGTGGAATCACGTCGGCATCGAG
>DATBYF010000030.1:0-9147 GCA_036513895.1 Candidatus Acidiferrales bacterium
CCGCAATCGGAATGCGCACAAAAGTGTGCACCGCATTCCAGATCAAATCGAACGCAGGAATTTTGTCACCAAAAAACTCCACGACAAAAAGCACCCCGCACGCGCCGATCACCCACCAACTCTGAATCGGATGCAACGCCGCGGGCAATATCACGGCTCCCGCGCGCGCCAGCAGCCCCGCCGTCGCCACCGTTGCGTAAACATTCAATCCCGCGGCAAAACAAATCGCCGCAACCATCGCAAAATACCGTCCATCCATAGCATTCACCGTGCCAGCATACAAGAAACTCCAAAAATTCCATCACATCACAGTCGCCCGCGAGATCGCTGGCGAACGATGCACAGCGCGATACACAAAACGCCACGCTGCTTTCGGCGTCACGTTGACCTCCGCGTTACCGGTTGCTAACTTGGGATATGAACTCCGCAGGCCACCATGCCCGTCCATCGCCCCACTAGCCGCCGCAGGCCGACGATTGCGGCGCCGCTGCACCGTTTTGCGGATTTGTGGCGCAATGGCGGCGTGGAAGACTACGCGCTGAGCGATACACGCGAGGGGCATCTGCGCACGCTACGGCGCATGGGCAGCGAGTTCGAGCTCACCGAACGCACCATCTGCCTCGATATTTTGCCCGAAGCGTTCGCTGGTTTCCGCATCGTTCATCTCACCGACATTCACTACGGCGTTTTTCTTCCCGAAGACATGCTTCGCCAGGCCGTGCAGATGGTGAACGAGCTCAAGCCCGATTTAGTCGCGCTCACCGGCGATTTCATCACCTACTCGCGCGCGTATATCGAACCTGTCGCGGAGATTCTCGGCGCCATCGAGTCGCGTTGCGGCGCTTTTGCAGTTCTCGGCAATCACGATTTTCGCGTGGGCGCGGAGCAAGTGACCAGCGCGCTCGAAGAACGCGGCATCGAAGTCCTGCGCAACCGCCACACCAAACTGCGGCGGCGCGGGCAGTTCGTATTTCTCGCTGGCGTTGACGATTGGAATTACCGGCCGGACCTCGGCAAGGCTTTGCGCGGCATTCCGCGAAATGCTTCGACGATTCTGCTCTCGCATAATCCTTCGATTATTCGATCGGCCGCGCGCGCGAAGGTGCCGCTGGTTCTTTCTGGCCACACGCACGGCGGGCAGGTGAATATCCCGCTGCTCGGAAATATCTGGGGACGCTCACCCGAGCAGCTTCAATACAAGGTAGGCTGGGCGCGACTTGGGCAGACGCAAATTTACGTGAGCCGCGGCATCGGGACCATCGTTGTGCCGGTACGCTTTCGTTGCCCGGCTGAAATTGCCAATCTTACGCTCGAACGCGCTTCCTAACGTTTTCACGCACTGACCCGCGTTGCCCCGTACTGAATCTTTCATTCGTAAATTTGTATCGTCACACGCCGGCGCTTCGTGTTGTCAATTGCTGGCGCAGAAGAGGCTCGCGAAGGCCGCGCATCATATGCTCGAAGCCTTCGGTATCGAGCGACTGCGGGCCGTCTGAGAGAGCGCGCTCGGGCCACGGATGCACTTCTACGAGCAGGCCGTCGGCTCCCACCGCAACTGCGGCGCGCGCAGCCGCGGGCACAAGGCTTCTTCGTCCGGTCGCGTGCGAGGGGTCCACGATCACCGGCAAATGGCACAATTCCTTCGCCAGAGCCACGGCTGCGAGGTCCAGCGTGTTGCGCATCTCCGTTTCGAATGTTTTGATTCCGCGCTCGCACAGCACCACATTCGGATTTCCGCCGGAAAGCAAATATTCGGCGGCAAGAAGCCATTCCTTCACCGTCGCGGACGGGCCGCGCTTCAAGAGCACCGGCTTCGACACCGTCGCGAGCCGCCGCAGCAAAGGATAATTCTGCATATTGCGCGCGCCCACTTGCAGCAGGTCCGCGTATGCGCAAACGTCGTCGAGATCCTCGACGCCCACAACTTCCGTGACGATGGGCAATCCCGTTTCGCGGCGCGCTTCGTCCATAATTTTCAGCGCCTCGACGCCGAGCCCTTGAAAATCGTATGGCGAAGTGCGCGGCTTGAACGCGCCGCCGCGAAGCATGTGCGCGCCACCGGCCTTCACCGCGCGCGCCGCGGCGAAAAGCTGCTCGCGCGATTCCACCGAGCACGGCCCGGCGATGACGATCACCTCGGGCCCGCCGATAGGAATGCCGCGCACGGTGACAATCGTTGATTCCGGCCGCAGCTCGCGGCTCACCAGCGTGAACGGCTGCGCGATCGGAATGATGTCTTGCACGCCCGGCGCGATGCGCAGCGCCTCCACTTCGGCGCGCCGCCCGCGATTTTTGCCGACGACGCCGATCACGGTCCGCTCGGCGCCGGTGATGACCTCGGCCTCGAATCCGCACTCGCGGACGCGCTCGATGACGTGATTGATTTGCTCTTTCGTTGCGTGCGTGGACATGTTGATGATCACCGTTTCTCTCCTTATCGCCCCGTAAAAGAGTTAAAAAGCAAAACTGAGTTCAAAAAACAAAAAAGCCGCGATCCCCATTTGGGTCGCGGCCGGTTGACGCTTGCTTTTGCGCTTTCTAGCTCTGGAATTTCACTCCCGTAAAGCGCGCGTCACCCGGCCGCTTCCGCCAAGAGGGGAAGCGGTACGTAAAGGCGAACGCGAATCGGTAAGTGAACATCTGCATTCAGCTCGCGCTCGATAATTTAGCGAAGTGCCACGCCACTGTCAATGCCGCCGACATCCGAATTGCCGTTACCGCCGGCAAGTAGTCAGAGACCCGAAAAAAGGCGCTGTAAAATGGTGGTCCAGGTCTACCTTCGGTCGGCTTCCGGATATGCAAATTTGGAGATCGAAGAACCCCCCTCGTCTCGTCGCGACTCGACTCTGTGAGTTTCATGGGACATCTCCGTGAAATGTCACGAACCAAAGAACCGCGGAAGCGAGAAACAGCGCCACTAACATTCCAGCAATCCATAGCTTCTTGGTTGGCTCAATCACGAGGAAAGGGTACGCTAAAGCCGCCGTTAAGCCCAGATTCCGTGACGTACCTTCCACTGGCAACCCATAAAACCGAGCTGTGAATTCTCGGAATTATAGCTTTGACAAACCCACGGTTTCATTCCTCTGTGATTTCAAGTTCCTTTTGGAGTCGTTCGGGGAGGCAGTTTCCGATTAATTCGCTAAACTTTCGGTGCTGTATTCGACTGAGGTTGAACCGATAGAAACCATGTAGGTGGAGGAAGTTCGCGTCCATCCCGCCGACTTTATCGAAGCCTCCACATTGGACTGCCAGTGCCCTGACAATCGTTGCAAGTATTTCGTCCTGATAGTCGGATTTCTTTGCCTTTCTTTTCGGTATTGGCTTCGACTAGGGTTTGATCTTCAGGATGCCCGCTATCTTTTCCTTGAATTTCATTAGCCTCAAGCTCCGCGGTTTACCTCTCGTCATTGTCCGAGCTCCCGCTCGAAAGTCCCTTGTTTCAGCGGAAGCGGCAATTCAGATATATTAACGACCTTGATTCCCATGCTTTGCCGTGGCCTGTTTTTGTTTTCTTGACAAGGCGATAACCTACGCATGATACCACCGCAGTATTTCATCAAGTAGTGACTTCGATTGATCGGCCGTGGGTGCCGCACCCTTTGATTTGGAAGGGTGCGGGTTTTCGGGTGTGGATATGCGGAATAAGCTAGTTCGGATTTACGGCCATGGGCATCTTCATTTCGTTACGTTTAGTTGCTATCGGAGACAAGCCCTGCTGGATAGAGTTGGGACGCGGAACTTATTTGTGACCGTGCTGGACGAGGTTCGCAGGCGATACGAATTTGGGTTAGTAGGTTTCGTTGTGATGCCCGAGCATGTGCACCTGCTGATGAGCGAGCCGAACAAGGGAAATCCATCGAGGGTAATTCAGGCATTGAAGCAGACCGTGTCACGCAGACTGCGGAGCGAGAGCGAATCGTATCCGCATTTTTGGCAGCAGCGTTTTTATGATTTTAATGTGTGGAGCGAGAAGAAGAAAATCGAGAAGTTGGAATACATGCACCAGAATCCAGTGAAACGCGGATTGGTACAGGACGCGAAGGATTGGCCGTGGAGCAGTTACGGTTTCTACATAGGGAGCGACGATGGATTGGTGAGGATTGATTTGATGTGA
Organism: Candidatus Acidiferrales bacterium; assembly: GCA_036513895.1. Taxonomy (GTDB): domain Bacteria; phylum Acidobacteriota; class Terriglobia; order Acidiferrales; family UBA7541; genus Palsa-147. The sequence continues at coordinate 4,118 of DATBYF010000030.1, forward strand.
CGTCTAACATTGCGAGGATTTTGGGTCAAACGAGAGAAAGTCAAGAACCGCACCCTTATGAAGCAAAGGGTGCGGCACCCACCCCGCCCTCCCGCAGGTCAAATGAAAGAGAAAGTCAAGAACTGCATCCTTGCAGGCCGCATTTTAATCCGTCCGTGGTGTCGCACTGGCTAGGGCGAGGATTGCTCCGGCGAAGAGGAGCGTGTCGGCGAAGTAGTTGATGCCCTCGATTTTAATGTCGGTGCTCGGGTCGGCGAGCGATGCGATCAGGATTGGTCCGTAGATGAACACGACCAGCAGCACAATCCACGTACCGAGATAAGTCGCCGCCAGCCGCGTCTTCTTGGCCAGCAGGATGCATACTCCGGCAATCAGAAGAATTGCGCCCGTCACATAGCCGATGAGCAGGCGCCCTGGAATCCACGCAGGCATCAACTGTTCGAGAGGGACGCCGGGACGTGACAGCGGGTGCAGAAAATGCTCAACGCCATAAAATATGGCGGCGATAGCGATCAACACGCGGCCCACGGTGATGAGCTTGCTCTTGGCTGGCCCGCTCATTTCGTTTCCCGCTAGAATCCAGCCTCCGCCACCGAACGTCATTTCGCGGATGGCCAACGTCCATCCAAATCGGTCTCTGGGATTAGAGAGAGCGCCCGGGATGTCCATCATCGCTACAAAAAGAAACATCGCGATCCCCCACAACAGGCCGGACCAGCGAACCTGAATTTTTGTGGCAATACTCAAAGACGCCGCTAGCAGCGCAAATCCGAAGAAATACGCCCAAAACAATGGCCACGGCATATAAGCGGGCACTAACGGCAGGACAATCTCTACGCCCGCGAGATGCAAAGCACCGAAGACCGCCAAGGGAACGGCGAAACACAAATTGCTCAAAGCTACGATCTTGTCGAGACCCCGGGCCTGCGCGATATCGGTCCTCGCAGCCCACAACGCGATAAGGAAAAGCACGATGCCCGCGATGCACATCGAAACCGGGATGCGCGAGATCTCAATAAATATGACGAGAATGGTTGTGGGCATAAGGGTGGCAAGCGTAAGCCCGCGTCATCGAAGCGTCAAATTGTAAAACGAAGAGTCGATGAGGATATTTTTTGCGAAGCCGGATTGGCTCTGGCGCACGTAGAAAAGACAAAGGCTGCCCGGCTGAAGCCGGCTGAGGAAAAACTCAAAATCGCAGTCATTCCGAGGATCGCGGCGACGAGGAATCCCTTTTTTTGCGGGCATTTAAGACAAGAGGGATCCCTCGCTTCGCTCGGGATGACGGCGTTTATGATTTTTTACGCAGACCTATGAATCCGGCCGCTACAAGGTGCCAGAGGGGGGTGGACGTCGAATCCACATGGTGTGTGGGTTGCGGAAGTTAAATTTGCATCGTAGAATCTTTCTCTAGATAAGTTTCAAGTCCCGCCCGTCCGGGCATCCCTGCTTAAATAATTTAGAAATTCAAAAGTGACGAAGGCGAAAGCCTGATCTGCGTGAGTTCGTGACATTACGAAGGAGGGGGCATGAGTTACAAGGACGTGAAGATAATTGACGGGCGGGCGATTCGAGTGGATCGGCGAAGCGACGCGGAGGGTATTCCGGACGAGCGCATGGACGTGCACGACAAGACGACGCGGGCGTATGACGCCTACCTTGAACTGAGAGACACCGCGAACTGGATGCACGAGGAATTGACGGCGCAGCTGCGTCATTTTGAATTGACGATGCTGGAATTTCGAGTGATGCAGGTGATTTATCGCAAGCCGCTCTACTTGGAGGAGATGAGCAGGCGGCTAAATTCCGAGAAAGCGAATGTTGCGAAAGTGATCAGGCTCCTGAGGATGGCGGGTTGGGTGCGAAGCAGGCGACGGAGGCTGCCATCAAGGGCCGTGGGTGCGCGCGCCGCTGCGAACGACAACGGCGGGCGGCGGCCTGGCCGCGGCAAGAAAGCGCGAGGGCGGCTGGTGACGATGAACGCGTTGACGGAGGCCGGCCGGGCGCAATTCAAAATGATTCTTGCGAGGCACGTGAAGCTATTGAAGGCATACATGCGCGCGCTAGATGGACGCGAGCAATTGACGTTGACGCGACTGTGCATGAAATTGCGGCGGGGGAACATTTTGAAATTTGCGCTGGAGTTGAGGTGGTGGGAGCGCGATGAGGATTGGGCGGAAGTGGTAACGAGAAGGTGAAGGGAAGGCACGCTCGCGGGCTGTGAATCGTGACGGGGCGTCGGTGATGTTGACCAGAAAAATCAGGCGAAACTGGCGATGGCCGCGGCTTCGTTGTCGTAGATGTCGAAAACGGGAGTGAGCTTCGTCATGGTCAGGACTTCACGGACCTTGGGGCCGACGTGGGCGAGTTTGAGCTTGGCGCCCTTGGAGCGGGCGGTGTGACAACTGGCGACCAGCGTGGCGATGCCGGAACTGTCAATGTAATTGAGATTCGTGAGATTTAAGATGATCTTCTTGTTGCCCGCTTGCACGAGAGTCTTTATCTGCTCGCGGAAGGATTTGTTTTCGCCGCCGAGCACGAGGCGTCCGTCGAGTTCGAGAATTTTGATTTCACCTGCATCTCGGCTGGCGACATTCAGCGTCACGCAATGAACTCCGTGCGAGCTCGTGATGAAAAACAACTTAGTTTACAGGGTATCGTTGCGGACAGAGGAACAAAACTTCAGCGGGCTGGCAAGCGTGACTGACGTCCCGAAATAGTACTGTGCGGATTGGGACAGCGGGAGCGGGCGCGCGCGGGTACGATCTACGCTGTGTGCAATTGTCTGCGACGGCCGGATTTTGCTCTGAACGGCCTTGCATGGGGGACTCATAATGAAATTTTCGCTGTTAATTAGCGCGTTCTTGATGGTGACTTTGATTTCCGGCTGTTCTACGACGCCGGCGCCGGGGCCCGCGGGGCCGCAAGGACCTCCTGGAGCAGACGCGCACGACCGGGACAGAGATCGCGACCGCGACCGCGATAGAGATCACGACCGTCAACCGCCTCCGCCCGCGCCATGTCCGGCTGGCCAACACTTGCAAACGGACCATGACAGAACTTACTGCGTGAGAGATTAATTAGCTGACCTGCGGATCAGAGAAAATTATTCAACGCCTCGGTGGTTTCTTTGGGGCGTTCTTCGAGGATCCAGTGGCCGGTGTCCGTCAGGACGACAATCGTCACATTTGTCGCGACGAGCTTGGCTTGTTGCCCTAGCGCGTCTCCGAGCGATTTGTCGCCGCCGATGGTGAGGACGGGCATGGTTAGCTTGGTCTCCGAAAGCTCAGCGAAGTCCTTGGCGGCTTGCAGGAACGAAACGAAATAGGCCCATCCTGCATGCATGCGTCCTGGGCGTGAGTAAGCTGCGGCGTAGGCTTCGCGATCCGCTTCCGGCAGCGAATGATTCTTGTCGGCGGCGAAGTCATTCCAAAAATAATCGAAGTAGGTACGCTCGCGGCCTTGAACCAGGGCTTCGGGTGTCGGTCCGTTGAAGCGGAAATGCCAAATGTTGGGATTGTTGTAAACAGGTTCCCAGCCGGGCACGCCGGGAAGGAATGCGTCCATGAGGACGAGCTTCGTAACTTCGGAAGGGAACTGCGCGGCGTAAGCGTAGGCGACCATCAGGCCGATGTCGTGGCCGACCACTTCCGCTTGCCTCACGCCGAGCAACTTGGCGAGATCGTGGATGCGGATTGCGGCGCTTTTCATGTCGAGGCCGTCGGCGGGAATGGCGGAGTCGCCGATGCCGGGCAGATCCGGCGCGATGACGGTGAAGCGCTTGGCGAGCAGGGGAATGATCGGCTTCCACATGAGCGACGTTTCCGCGTAGCCGTGTAATAGAATCAGCGGCGTGCCGTGGCCGGCGGTGAGGTAATGGAGTTTGACGCCACCGATGTCTGCGATGTGCGAGGTGATGTTTTCGTCTGGTGCAGCGGCGTGAGCTTTTGGCGTGAACGTCGCGGCGAGAACGCTAAAGCCAAACATTGTTAGTGTCAGCGCACGCGTCGCAAACCTCGTGAAATTCATAGAGTGAATCTCCTTCCGGAAAATATTGCGGACTATACCGTGCGAAATGTCTCGACAGCAAGTTTCGCAGGCGTAAGACGCGACGGGATTGCCATGTGTCTCGCGAATTTGGAATCCGGGAATTTCAATATATGATGGCGGTCGAACGGGAGGCAACGATCATGGCTCAGCAAGCGCCGCAACATTATGTTTTTTACTTTGCTGCCACGCCGGAAAAGGTGTGGGAGGGATTTGTGTCGCCGGAGTCCAATCGCGCCATTTTTTCCGCTGAATTTCGGGCGGACCTTAAGCCTGGCGGCGCGATGGTATGGAGCGGTCCCGGGCCTGACGGCAAGCCGATGACTTATGTTTCAGGCAAAGTGTTGCGCGCGGAGCCGCCAAAATTACTTCAATACACGTTCGCGATGGGACCGGGCAGTAAGGAGTCTCGCGTAACTCTTGAACTAGTGCCGGAGAGCGAAGCTACCAAAGTATCGGTGACGCACGACGAATGGACCGAAGGTGACCCAAATTACGCTCACACCGTCGATGGATGGCCGCGAATTCTTTCACGCCTGAAGACGCTGATTGAAACCGGGAAGACATTCAAGCCGCATTAAATCGCCATTCAATCGCTCGAGTCGCCACGAAAAAAGTCGTCGCGAAAACTTGAGACTAGCCAGCCGCATTTTGAACGGCGCGCGCTTGCTCGGTCGGCAGCTCGTCGCTTATCACGGTGAACTGGGTGAGGTTGGCCATTCCGAATGACGTGGTGATGGCAACGTCGGAGGCGTCACGGCCCGTGGCCATTAATACGCGCCCGATTCGCGGATGATTATGCCGCGCGTCGAACGTCCACCAACGATCTTCGAGATAGACTTCAAACCACGCGCTGAAATCCATGGGAGACGGCGCCGGTGGCACACGGATATCGCCTAGATATCCGGTCGCGTACCGCGCGGGAATATTCAGAGCGCGGCACATAGTGACGGCGAGATGCTGAAAATCGCGGCACACGCCGA
>DATBYF010000031.1:0-5703 GCA_036513895.1 Candidatus Acidiferrales bacterium
GCCTTCACAACGCTTCGTGTAACGCGGCGCGCTGCGAAAGTCGCGCCATAAGCGAACCGCATGAGGGGGCCAAAGCTATTAGCCGCGGAAACTCCCACGAAGTAAAGGCCCGGCATGGACGATTCAAAGCTTGAGGAAAGCGCAGGTGAATTATCAGTCGTCTTGAGCGAAGAACGAATCTCGTTGCTCAGAAATCCTAGGCGCTCAAGACTTACCCGGTAGCCGGTTGCAGCGATCACGTGATCGGCGAGAATTTCGCGAGTGCTGCCGTCGCGTCCGCGAAGTGTCAGCCGAACCTTGCCATCCGTGACGTCTGCACGTTCAACCGAGTAGCCGAGCACGCACGGCACGCGCCCTTCGATCATTTTCTTCGCGAACCATCCGCCCGCGGGACCCAGATGCGTCTTCACCAGTTTTACCCGTCTCGCTTCAGGCAAATAATGCACCAAGAGAGGCCAATTGCTGCAGAAACGCGATTTCAAGCCGGGCCCAAGACCCGACTTCGGATGACGGATTTGCTCCCAAATGGACCGCGATTTATCCCCCTGCCTCGAATGAAATTTCAACGTGGTCGCGCGCGCTACGATTTGTACATTCGCTCCGTTTTCAGCGAGTAACGCAGCCATATCAATCGCCGAGGAACCGCCGCCCAAGACCACCACGCTGCGGCCTCGGAAGGGTTCGAGATCATGATGTGCGAAGCTGTGCGAGAAATACTCCTCGGGCAGTTGCTTCAAGTCTGGTGGCGTATACGCGAAATGAGTGATTCCTACCGCCAGCACCACTTTCCGGGCCTCGACCACTTCTCCGCTATCGAGCTCCAGCCGGAATCCATTCGGCGACTTCTCGAGCTTAGTAACCAGCTTGTCTTCGAGCTCCGGCAAGAAGCGGTCCTTGAACGCAAGCCCAAATTCCGCGAAGGTATCGAGTTTCACCGGCGTCCCGAGGTCCGCGTATTCGATTCCGCGTTCAGCGCAAAAATGTTTTAGCGTATAGCTCTCGTCCGGATCAGAAACGGTCGAAGCGAAGCCGTCAGATTTCAGCAGCATTCCTTTCGGCATATGCCGCAACCAACTATCCATAGGGCGGCCGAAAATTCGGAAGGGTATCCCTTTTTGCTTGAGATGCGCGGCGACGGAGAGTCCGTAGGGGCCCGCGCCGATGATGGCTATCTCTGTCATGGCTGAATGAGTGCTACTCCTTTGTAGATTATTGTCAGTCGTTTGGGTGGCAATCGGATGAATCGCAGAGGTCATATCCGCCGGCCCTCAATTTCAGCTCGAACGTCCAGAATTCTGAGCTTCACCGGCTCGGAATTCGATGGCAATTCTGTGACCGCCAGAAATCTTGTAACACTTTTGAAATCAGCGGTATGGTAGATCCGGAACACACTAGGGGAGAACTTCATTGTCCTTGTAGGACAAGAGTTTACCCCTTCCGTGAAAATCCTCGCGGAGGTTAAGCAAATTTCTGCGTCGAATCGTTGAGCCTGTCTCGCATGCTCTTCGCAGAAAGAGTAATCCAAGACCACCTCATTCGAGCCGTCGTCTTCGACCGACACTGGCTAGTTCAGGCTTAACGCGAGATTCTCTAGGGGGTCCCGGAAAATCTGTCGCCAGAAAATTGTGCTTGCCTAAAGCGACGCCCTGACCTCGTCATCGCTGCCTACATTTAGATTATTTCAGAACAGGACCGGGCGCGCGCCCCCTTCGGGCACATCCTCATCATAATTCATTACCTGTACCGTTGGGCAGGTGCCCCCAGGGCAACCCTTCTGGAACGGGGCCTCAGACAGAAAGTTGAAAGCGCTGTTGAAGAACGCACGCACTTAACGCTATCAACAGCACATGGTCATTCGCGACGCGAAGCCCCTCCTGACCCGCATGCATGCTGTCGAGCAGGCTCACCACTTTCTGCTGGTCAAACAACGGGATTGAGCGGAGAACGGGGCCTCGCAGCACATCCTGAACAAGTGCATTGAACTTCCCGCCCGGATCCAGCGTAGCCGGCGGGCTTTGAAATACATGCTTCGGCCTTCGATACACGGTATGGGTCACAACATCACGCACCGCTTCTCTCAATACGTATTTCTGCGTCGAGCCGTGAATCTTCTGCGTCACTGGTTGCGAGCGAATCAGCTCAACCAAATGGTGGTCGAGGAAAGGCACCCGCCCCTCAATCGAGTGCGCCATCTCCATGCGGTCTCCGAGGTTTGTAAGAAGGTAGTTCGGAAGCACCGTTTTCGACCACAAATACAGCGATTGATTCAACGGATGCCGCCCCGTCAGTTGGCCGGCGACATCTACGTCGTTCAACAAACTGCGTGACGCATCCATCCCCTTGAATTCTTCCAAAAACGAATCGGCGAAAATGCCGCGCACCTTTGCTGATTGGGCGCCGGCGGTTTGAATCCAGGAGGGCACGAAGCCCAGAACGCGTTTTACGCCCTCCAGAGGCCCTTTGCCGTTTGCGGGAAGCGAGGCGAAGGGGGTCGGGCTCAGTTGATTGGCGAGCATCATGTCCCGGCCAAAATGCAGATAGCCGCCCATGATTTCGTCCGAGCCCTCGCCAGTGAGCACGACCTTGTATCCGGCATCCCGTACAGCGCGGCTCAGCATGTACTTGGCGACACCGTGGGCGTTGACGCACAGAATTTCTGAGTGAGTGATCGCATCGCAGAAATTGTCGGCCAGATCATCGAGCCGGACAGGGATGGGGAAGAATTCCGCGCCAGCTCGTGCAGCCATCTCCTTGGCGACTTCGCCTTCATCGTATTCAGGACGGTCAAATCTTAGCGTGAAGGCCCGAATGGCCTGGCTATGGTGCCGTGCCGCGAGGCCTACGATCGCGCAAGAGTCGATTCCTCCGCTGAGATAACACCCAACCGGAACATCAGCGCGTAGACGTATCCGTACGGATTCTTCAAAAACGTGCCGAAATTCTTCAGCGTACTCCGCATCCGAACGCTCTGGAACGTGATCGGTTGCTCTTGGATAATCAAAATCCCAGTAGCGGCTCAACTGGATGCGCTTATCTGTCGCAACCATGTAATGCCCGGGTGGGATCTGAAAAACTCCATCGAATAAAGTTCGCGTTTGGTGCCCGCTGAAGTTGGCCGCGTCATACAAGGATTGAGGATTCCAACGGGCAGGCACTCCAGCAGCAAAGAGCGCTTTCACTTCCGACGCGAAATACAACGCACCGTCGTGAAGCGCGTAGAAAAGCGGCTTGATGCCGAAGCGGTCGCGCGCGGCGAACAACGTTTGATTCACGCCGTCCCATAGAACGATCGCAAACTCGCCTCGCAAGCGATTCAGGCAATGTGCTCCAAGATCCTCGTAGAGGTGAAGGGCGATTTCGCTGTCCGAGCGGGTCTTGAGTCGGTGACCGGCCTGCTCAAGTTCCTTCTGTATGCATTCATAATCGTAGAACTCGCCATTTACGATAATTTGCCGCGTCCCGTCTTCGTTCGGGATAGGCTGATCGCCAGTGGTCAGGTCAATGATGCTCAGCCGTGCGTGTCCAAGTCCGACGTGCCCATCTGGCGATATCCAATAGCGCTGGCCATCAGGCCCGCGATGCCAAAGAGCCTTGGTCGCCTTTTCGAGAGACTCTCTGGCGATTGGTGCACTCGGCGAGAAAATGGCAACAATTCCGCACATCTGGGGAACTCCTCCTACACGGGGCAGTTTCAGATTAGCACGCAACCGTCCGAAATCTGACCCATCTCGCGCGCAGTTGCGCAGGCTTATGAATGCTACTTAATTGTAAGACTACGGTCCAAAGGACAAGTTTTTTATTGTCAAAACTATACACAAGAAAACAATAGCAACAGAGCCCCGCCACTCGTAAGATTAAGCTGTAGGAAGTCGTCCGAAACCCATCGCCCAGCCCCGGGTTGAACAGAAATTGATTTCCCACGGTTGAGAAGTGGCGTTCTGTAAACGTACTAGGAAAATGCGAACAGGCACAATTTGTCGGAGGGGAAGTCCTTTATTTGTAGTGTCTTAGCCTTTCTGCGAATAGTCTGGGCCTGGCATGACTTTGGCTGGTCGATTGCGCCTCTATTTTGCGAACCTGGACTGAATTGTCTCTGCTCGGCAGGATTACGGAGGATCCGACAAGGTGAAGCCGACCGTTCTGGTGGCCACTACATTGCGCTGGTTTTCGACCGCAAGGCTGATGATGGCCCTTACGGACGCCGGTTGCATCGTCAAGGCTGTCTGCACGCTCGATCATCCTCTCCGCAAGATCAGCATCGCTCAAGAAACATACGAATATAGCGGCCTTTATCCAGTCGAGTCGTTTGCAAAAGCCATCGAGCGCGCCAAGCCAGATTACATTATTCCCGGCGACGACCTCGCCGTTCAGCATTTGCATGAGCTGTATAGCCAGGAACTGAGCAAGGGCAGCGCTGGTGCGAACGTTTGCGCGCTGATTGAACGATCCCTCGGTGATCCCAAGAGCTTTCCGGTTGTGTATTCCAGAGCCGACTTCATTCACATGGCCGAAGAAGAGGGCATCCGCACTCCCAAGACCCAAATGATTGCGAATATCCGCGAGCTTCGCGAGTGGGGCGCTCGGATGGGCTATCCCGCGGTGATTAAGGCAAACGGCACGTGGGGAGGCGAAGGCGTAAGAGTCGCCCGCTCGCAGCGCGAAGCTGAACGCGCTTTTCGAAGGCTGCGAAAGCCTCCAATCGTTGCCCGTGTGGCCAAGCGAGTTCTTGTGGATCGCGACACAACTCTCGTTTGGCCATTTTTGACTCGCCGGCAAAACGTCGTGAACGCGCAGGTGTTTGTCAGCGGTCGCGAAGCCACCAGTTTGGTGGTTTGTTCGAGTGGCACAGTTCTCGCCCAGCTGCATTTTGAGGTTTTGTGCAAGCAGAGTTCGAACGCACCGGCAAGCGTCGTGCGGCTGATGAACGACCCGGACATGATTTCCGCCGCTCAAAAAATGGTTCGCCGCCTCAATCTTACAGGGTTTGTTGGGTTCGATTTTATGCTCGAAGCCGGCACAGGCCACGCCTATCTCATCGAAATTAATTCGCGACCCACGCAGGTTGGCCATCTCCGTTTGGGACCAGGCCGCGATCTGCCGGCGGCGATGCACGCTGTAATGACCGGCGGAATTGTCGGTGAAACTACGAAGGTCACAGAGAACGACACGATCGCTTTCTTTCCCCAGGAATGGCTGCGCAATCCGCAAAGCGCGTATCTGCAGTCCGGCTATCACGATGTTCCCTGGGAAGAACCCGCTTTGCTCCGCGTCTGCTTGCGGCAGCAGAGAAACTGGCGCTCCTGGTTCTCGCAAAAAAAATACAGTCAGGCTTTTTTGGAGGCGCGGATACCGCGGTCATGAGTACTCTCCCCAACGCCCACGACTCTCACTTGTTGAGTCCGGCCAACAGTCCAGCTGAAACAATCGCAAAGCTGCACGTGCGTTCAAGTGGCAACTCTTTTTCTCATCTTCACGGGCCCGAAGGTGCCGCGACAAATTCAGAATTAACTTCCGATCGAGCCGCGCGTCGCAACGGCCACTCCCAGGCACGCCCGAGCACAAATAAGCCGCTCAAAGTAATCAAATTTGGCGGCACTTCGGTTGGCGATGCAGTTTGCATCGCGCGAGTGATGGAGATCATTCGAACTACCGCTCTCGATAGTGACCTGGTGGTGGTTGTATCGGCAATGAGTGGCGTAACGA
>DATBYF010000032.1:0-14390 GCA_036513895.1 Candidatus Acidiferrales bacterium
CGCAATCGAATTCTTCGCTGCCTGCCTCGCAATTCGAAGGATCCGAACGAGCAACCCGGATTTCGTGAAATCCTCTTCGAAGTTAGTCCGGAGGCCGAGCTCGAACGCGTGGTGATCCGAGAGCCGGGAGACATCGAAACAGAGTTCCGATTCGGGAATTGGAGAGAGAATCTACCGCTCGCCGAATCGAAATTCCACTTCGAGCCGCCCCCCGGCGTGACCATCGTCAATGAGGAAGATCTCGCCAAGGGCATACACTGATCCTTGGCCCGCCGTAGTGATCAACTGCCTCACATCTCCTCGCAACAGGCCAACAATTAGTTGAGGAAGACAGGCAAAGATTCGCCCGGCGAGCGCATCAGTACTAGTAGCGGGATTGACGCAATGCGCATTTATCCTAGGATCCGTGGCGGGCTCGGCCGACTGTGTATGTGCTAAACTTTGATAGGTTAGGGCGAGTCGAAAGCCCAATGAAACTGATACATGGCTGAATTTGTCTGCAAGCTGGGAGATGCGAGTGGGCGGGTCTTCGAGCAGGTGGAGACAGCGCTGACTGAGGCGGAGGCGCGCCAGCGCCTCGCTGAGCGCGGATTCTACGTCTATTCCATCAAGAAGCACCTCGGATTTATCACCAAGTTCCGTCGTTCGGGCACAAGCCGGCTAGTCCGTGGGCAGGACTTCCTGATTTTCAACCAGCAATTCAATACGCTCATTAAGGCGGGCTTGCCGATTCTGTCCGCTCTCGATCTGCTTGCCGAACGCGCTGCCGCTCCTAAGTTGCGCCCTATCCTGGGCGAAGTTCGAGGCCGCGTCCGGAATGGTGCGCTGCTTTCGGAAGCGCTTGCTGCACAGGGAGTTTTTCCTCCCGTTTACACGACTTCTGTAATGGCTGGTGAAAGAAGCGGCAATCTGAGCGGAGTTCTGGACCAGTACATCGCGTACCAGCGCACTAGCAGCAACTTCATTAGCCGTCTAAAAAATATTCTCATTTATCCGGCGATTCTTGTGACCATGACGGTGCTGGTGCTCTCGTACTTGGTCACGTTTGCCGTCCCGAAATTCGCCGAGCTCTACGATCAATTGCACGTGGAACTACCGATGGCGACGAGAATCGTGCTGGCAATTTCATTGCCGCTGCGAAACTACATTTTCGTGTTTGTGGCCGTACTCGCCAGCGGCGGTTTTCTCCTCTATCTCTGGCTTAGGAGCGACCACGGCGCGCTCATCGTTGACCGTATAAAACCGAAAGTTCCGCTCATTGGCGAAATTTGGCTGAAGGCGCAAATCGCCCAGTTCGTAAGGACTCTCTCAACGCTTCTCGCGGGCGGAACGCCTCTGGTATCGGCGCTCGACACGTCCTCCGAAGCCATGGGCAGCCCATTAATCGCAACGTCGGTGAGAGACGCGGCAACTCGCGTTCGTGAGGGCGTACCGTTGCATACCGCCCTCGAAGGAACGAGAGTCATACCTGATCTCGCCCTCGAAATGATTGAAGTCGGTGAGGCTTCCGGCGCGCTCGCTCCCATGCTCTCGAGCGTCGCGGAATTTTACGAACAAGAAGTAGACATGAAGTTGGGCGCCATTCTGGCCTGGATTGAGCCAGCAATTTTGGTGGTGATGGCCTGTGTGGTAGCCTTCATTTTGATTGCCTTGTACCTCCCGATGTTCTCTTTGACAACGGGCTCGATGCAGGGCTAGGAAATCATGGCAACGAACCGAAATACGATGGCACCAGTACACGCCGACGATGTGGCCGAGCTCGAACGCACCAGGATTCTGGCGACGCGATATCGTTGTGCATTCGTAGACCTGCGCGAGCAACGGATAGACCCTGAGCTTTTCCGCAGCATTCCTGCCGAACTGATGTTCCGGTACAACTTCGTCCCTCTCGAAGCGCATGACCACTCACTGGCAATCGCCGTGTCCGACCCAAGCCAGGTGCTCGTTTATGACGAACTGTCTCTCCTAATCGGGAAGAAGTTGCAGATCAAAGTGGCGACGGCCACACAGATCGGCGACCTGCTGAAGAGAACCGAGCAATCGCAGCGAGTGCTCGATCAAGCCACCGAGGGCTTCACGCTTCAGGTAGTCACGGAAGACGAGGAGAGCGAAGAAAATATTTCGATGGAAAAGCTCACGCGCGATACCGGCGTGAGCCCCGTCGTACGGCTCGTCGATACCGTCATTTTCACTGCTTTGGAGCGCCGAGCGAGTGACATTCACATCGAAACAGGGAACACGGAAGTCGTCGTCAAGTACAGGATTGACGGCATCCTTCAGCTGGCGATGGCGCCACTCAGCAAAGAATGGCACGCGACAATTCTCTCCCGTATCAAAGTAATGAGCGAACTCGACATCGCAGAGCGTCGCGTCCCGCAGGACGGCCGTTTCCGTGTTCGCTATAAGGGCCGCTTCATTGATTTCCGTGTTTCCATCATGCCGTCGATTAACGGCGAAGACGCCGTTCTCCGTGTCCTTGACAAAGAGACGCTGAGCGAAAAATTCCGCAATTTGACGCTCGACGTCGTTGGATTCGGCCCTGAAGAACTTCGCCGGCTCCGTAGGTATATTCGCGAGCCGTACGGCATGGTGCTGGTCACTGGGCCGACGGGTTCCGGTAAGACGACGACGCTCTACGCCGCAATCAACGAGATCAAGAGTGAAGAAGATAAGTTCATCACCATTGAAGATCCGGTCGAATACCAAGTGCGAGGCATCACTCAGATCCCAGTCAACGAGAAAAAGGGCCTGACGTTTGCACGAGGATTGCGCTCCATTTTGCGCCACGACCCGGACAAGATCATGGTTGGCGAAATCCGCGACCAGGAAACCGCGCAGATCGCGATTCAGTCGGCGCTCACCGGTCACCTCGTGTTCACCACGGTTCACGCCAACAACGTCACGGACGTAATCGGCAGGTTCATCAACATGGGCGTTGAGCCTTACAACTTCGTATCGGCTCTAAATTGCATTATGGCGCAGCGGCTTGTTCGCCTGATTTGCGAGAATTGCAAGAGATCGGTGCAGTATGCGCCTGAGCAGTTGCAGGAACTTGGCCTCAATCCGACGGAATGGACCGGCAAGCCTCTTTATGAGGGCGCAGGCTGCCTCGAATGCAGCGGCACGGGCTATCACGGCCGGACGGCCATCTGTGAACTTCTCGATCTTTCTGACCGTGTTCGTGAAATGATCATTGCGCGGCGCCCTACATCGGAAATCAAGCGCGCAGCCAAAGAAGAGGGAATGCTCTTCCTGCGCGATTCGGGCATTGACAAGGTGCGTGCGGGGCTCACGACGATTCGTGAAATTAACAAGGTGACTTTCATTGAGTAGTTTGAGTGGAGCTTCGCTTCAGAAGGCTCAGCCAGGCGGAATTTACAGGCGATTTACGTCCTGGCTCGATGCCATGCCGCATCCGCTGGGTGTGTGCGAAATCGCTGCCAATCGAGTCGCGGCTGCGCACTGGTCGGGTAAGGGCGGTCTCGAATCGGGGGCAGCCTCCGCGCTAGACGCGGGCGCGATTGTGCCCTCGCCAGTTGATCAAAACGTCGTGAACCCGGAATCTTTGCGCTCCGCGTTGAAGTCGGTGTTCGATCAGACGTCGCTGAGCGGCCAATCCATTGCGCTGCTTTTACCCGATCCCGTCGTGCGCATTTTCATTTTTCCATTTGAAACGCTCCCGCGCCGTGCCGACGAAGCGATTCCATTGCTCCGCTGGCGGCTGAAAAAAAGCGTTCCGTTCGACGTTGACGACACGGTCGTTTCCTCGATGCGCCAGACCGGCCGCGATGGCGGACTCGAGGTCATCACCGCGGTGGCTCGCCAGTCGATCATTCGCGAGTACGAACAGGCCGTTGACGCCGCTGGAGGCGAGCCGGGCGTAGTCTTGAGCTCGACCATTGCATGTTTGCCGCTGCTTTCTGATTCGGGCGCGACGTTGCTTCTGCGCGCAGGAGCCAAGTGCCTGACGACGGTAATTGTGCGAGGCAGTAATCTCTGCGTCTATCGCTCAACTTCAACTGCCAAGGACGCGGCACAAGTTGATGTCCAAACCGTCCTCGATGAAATATTCCCCGCGGTTGCCTACCATCAGGACACATGGGGCGGGGAGCTCGACCGCGTCGTTATTACCGGTTTTGGGGATCGCGAAGAAACCGTCCGAATGGCGGTCAGCAATGAGATGAAGGTTGCGACAGGCAACCTCACCGACGGGGCATCCGCAATCGATTTGTCCTCGGATGCTCGAATGATGCTAGGACAGGGTCAGGAAGCACTAGTCGGCTGGATGGCGAACGGCGCGTAAAGCGTGAGGCGAGCACAGCACGGATGAGAATAAACCTAAATCTTTCGACGACGCCGCTTGAGAACCACCGCCGATTTGTGGCGGGTGCGGGCGTGCTTGGATTCATCGGTTTGGTAGCCTTGCTGATCCTTTCGCAAAGGGTCTACTCCACTTGGAGCGCCAACCGTGCCGTGCGTGCCGATATTTCGCGTATCGAGAGACAGATCAGCCAGGATGAACTACGACAGCGCCAATTCGGTGTGTATTTCGACACGCCAGAGGCTAAACAGGTTCTGGATCGCTCGAATTTCCTCAACTCTTTGATCGAAGCGCGTTCGTTCCCTTGGCCGAAGATTTTCGAAGACCTGGAACAGACTCTTCCGAGCGGAGTTCGGATCGTAAATATCGCGCCGCGGCTCGAAGGAGGCCGCGCACAAGTAAAGCTGACGATTGCAGCGATGGATGACGAGAGCAAGGTGAAATTCATCCGCGCCCTCGAGGTCTCGAAGGTGTTCAGCGACGTGCACGTACGCGACGAGAAATACGTCGAGCCAACGATTGGGCACGCCGGCGGCGAATCAATGGACCGCATGACCGTGACGATTGAGGCCACGTATTCAACCACATGAGTGAGACAAAAAAAATCGCGCCCTGGAAGTTGGCAGTGATCGGTGGCCTAGGAGTCTTACTGCTGTTGGACGCCGGCTTGAGCGTCCTGCTTTGGCAGTTGCGCAAGTCCGATCCGGCCGAGCTCCGTAGCGAGCGAGCGACTCTTGAGACAAAGGCGAAGCTTCTAAAGGCGGATATCGGACGCAGCGAACGCATTCGCAAGAACATGCCCGATGTGGGAGTTGAGGCGGATCGATTCTATGAGCAAGAGATGCCGGTCGCGTCTAAGGGCTATTCCGGCATTGTTGACGATCTCGGTGAGATTGCTACCAAGGCCGGACTGAAGACTACCGCAACAGGGTTTCATGAATCGCCATTGAAGGGCCGCAACGTAACGGAAATCGGAATCACGGAAAGCGTCGAGGGCAGTTACTCGTCAGTGCTGCAGTTTATTGTCGGGCTGGAGCGATCGAAGAGTTTTTATCTTCTCGATAGTCTGGCGATGGATCGTGCGGAATTGGGGCATTTGCACTTGACGTTGGAGTTGCGAACGTACTTCAGATCGTAGCCATGTCGAAGCCCACACAACAAATCATTCTCGTCGTCCTCGGTGTGATTCTTATTGCCGTGGTGTACGCGAATTTTGCGGAAACTCAGACTTCCGCGATCCCAGGATTTGCTCCGGTGGACTCCAAATTCGAGCCGTTAAAAGTCGAGGATCCCAGTTTGCGGCTCGACCTGCTCGAGAAAGTGCGCCGCACGGAATACAAAGGCGAACACCACGACATTTTCAGCTTTGGACCGCCTGCTCCGACTCCTGCGCAGAGAGCCGCCGCAGCCCATCAGGAGCATCCTCGCCAGTTTGTTGGCCCGCAGAAGCCGCCCCCTCCGCCGGTGCCGCAGGTGCCCGCAACATTTTTTGGATACGCGACGAATCCGACCACGCAAAATCGTCTCGGCTTTTTCAGCAAAGAAGATGATGTCTTCATCCTCGGCGAAGGCGGAACACTTTTTAATCGCTTCCGTCTCGTGAAGATTGGGAATAACTCGGCGGAATTTGAGGAGATTTCGAGCGGCCTCCACGCCACTCTTTCCATGACTCAGCCCGATGCGCAACAGGCTCAGCAACTCGCGCAGCCACAATAGCCATGAAATATGACTTCAACAAATCGGCTCGAGAGCAACTGTCACGCAATCGTCGATCGCCACAGCAGCGTTCGAGCGAGAGGGGATACACACTCCTATTCGCCGTATTTCTTGTCGCCCTTGTTCTTATCGCCACCACGATTGCGGTGCCGAGCATCCTCACGCAGGGTAAGCGCGAACAGGAATTGGAGATGGTTTGGCGCGGCAAGCAGTATGAAAAGGCAATCGGCCGTTACACAAGAAAGTTCAATCGCAACCCGACGAAAATTGATGATCTCGTGAAGCCAACGAATGGCGTTCGCTTCCTCCGCAAGGCTTACAAGGATCCGATGAATGACGCTGACGGTTCGTGGCGCTTCATCTATGTCACCGGCGGCGGTGCGCTCATCGGAAGCGTTCGATACACGTCGCTTCAGCAAATGGCAATGTTGGATCGTCTCGCGATGGGCCAGACTGGAGCCGTAGCTGGAATGCCGGGCATGCCTGGCATGCCGGGATTAAACGTGCCTGGAGCCGGGCTGATCGGCGGACTCGCGGGCGGTGGCGGATCCTCGTTTGGGGGGAGCACGTTCGGCGGTCAAGCAGGAGGAGCATCAGCCGCGAGCGGACAATCGCCGCAATCCGGCGGGCAAACTCCTCCGGGAAATGGGCAGGGCAGCTCGACCGACGCAAATGGAAATCCCCAAAGTCCCGACCAGACCGGTGGCAACAACACGACGCCGACCTCACCAGGGGGCCAGTCAGGTTTCGGGCAAACTCCAGGAGGACAGACCGGTTTTGGAGGTTTTGGTCAGACACCGGGCGCGGGTGCGGGCACCACAATCGGGCAGCCGATAGGCTCTCCGCTAGAGACCACGACTCTTGGTGGAAGCATCGCCGGCGTCGGCAGCAAGATCGACAAGAAGTCGCTAATCGTTTACAAGAATGGCAAGACCTACAAGCAGTGGGAGTTCATTTTCAATCCGCTCGAACAACAGCTGGGCGCAGGTGCTGGAATTCAGACAGGCGGCGTCCCGGGCTCTGTGCCGGCTGGACAGGCCAATCCCGCTCCGTTCGGCGGCCAACCTGTACCACCCGAACTTCCGCAGCCTCCGTCCTCTCAGCCGTCTCCGCAGCAGCCGCAGTAATCGCAATGAGTCAGCAAATCGTAGCGCCGGCTTCCAGCCGGCGATTTTCGCGCAGGCGCGTAACCTAAATTTCCGGCAAAATGCCGGCGCGACGAATAATCGAGTGGCGAACTTCGAAAGGGAATTAACGTGCTGACGTCGAGCTGGAGGCGGATAGGCTGCTATATCGCGCAGTAACTCGCCGGATGTAAGCGCGCGTTTCGGCGATCGGGGGAACGCCGCCGTATCTTGCCACAATTTCAGGCCCAGCATTATACGCAGCAAGCGCGAGAACAAGATTTCCTCGGTACTGCTCGAGAAGTTGTTTCAGATATCGGGTGCCAGCTTCGATGTTCTGAGCTGGATCGAACGCATTTTTGACGGAGAAAAGAGCCGATGTCGACGGCAGCAGTTGCATCAAGCCCTGCGCCTGTTTCCTGGAAACGGCGCGGGGATTGAAATTCGATTCCGCTGCGATCACGCTCGTGATCAGCTTTTCATCCACGCCATGCCGCGCCGCGGCAGCATGAATGATCTCGTTGAGCCTTCCAGCACTCGAATGCTCTAATACATTCGCTGGAAACACGTCCTCGGGCTCAAAGCTGACGATGTTCTCAGCCGGAAGCTCGATCGCTCCTCCGTCAATTATCAGTCGTACGGATGCGCCGATTCGCTCGTAGCTGGTAACGTGCAGGCGTTCGCCCGACCGCAGGACGGCGTAATCCGCTCGCGCGCTAGTGGCCGCGAGCGCGATCAAACCTAACGTGAAGACGATTCGTCGCATTGAATATACTTGGATGCTTACTCGTTGAAAGCGTATGTCCGGATTGCAGCTGCGAGGCCGGCCTCGTCATTGGTAAGCGTAACCGGCCACCCGCGAGATTTCAACTCCGGAACGCAATTGCCCATCACCACTGGTAACCCTGCAAACTCAAGCATGTCGTGGTCGTTCCAATTGTCTCCGACAGCCATAACGTCCTCGCGAGCAATTCCGCGGCTACGGACCCATTCTTTGAGCGTGGCGCCCTTGGAGCAACTCGGCGAGATTACGTCCAAAATTGAGAAATCCTTGTTTTCGTATTCAGTGATGGCCAGCGTGTACTCCTCCGCAACTCGGGCATTCTGCAGAATTCGCTGCGCGTCGCGCATCTTGTTCCAGCCACCGGTGAACATCACCTGAATCGGATCTTCGCTGAGAGCGTCTTCAAGAGGAGAGACCTGCGAAATGAATTCGCTATTTCGCTCGTAATACGCATGACGCACGGGATCGTTCCAATCGATATGTTCAAGGACAATCTGCCCTGTCTTCGGCCGATCGAATACGAGCGCGGCTCCCGAGCGAAATGCCGCGGTAGCTTTAAGAACATCGAGTGCTGTGCCCGCGGAAAGCAAACGCCGGAAATGTGTTTGCCCGTCGAGCGATTTGATAAGCGCGCCGTTGTTCACGATCAGCAGCAGTTCGCACGGCAATCGCACGGCAACCGGCCGCGCAAAATCAAAGCGGCGTCCGGTGACGAGAATAACTTCGATTCCGCGCGTAATGGCTTCAACGATGGCTCGGCTGTTCGCTTCCGGTATCTGCCACTGGCTGTCGAGGAGGGTTCCGTCAATGTCTATCGCGATCAGTTTCACTGCCACGCACCAATTCTAACAAGATAGCGTCTCTCGGTGGCTGAATGTCACGATCGAATTGGCTACAGAGAAGGCTGATTTGGATTCCGTGCGTGTGACCTGTATTAAAGGTGCGCGCGGCACGCGCGTGTTGCTCTCGAGTGCGCCTCTGATAGAATAATTCCTACCGGTGGGCGAGTAGCTCAGTTGGGAGAGCACCGCGTTCGCAACGCGGGGGTCGGGGGTTCGAATCCCCTCTCGTCCACCAAGATTTCAGCATTTCGCTTCTCTGGCAGTTTTACTACTGGTTCCAGTCTTCTTCTAAGAGCAAGTACGGCCCCGTTGGTACCCTTGTACCATCGACCCTGCCACACGAAATCGGCACTCTTGAATTTGGCGAATCGGCGAGCTTCGATGAGAGCCGCGTCCGTTGAAAAGAGGTCTGTTTTGAGCGCGTTAAATCCTAAGCCTGAGCCTTATCCCATTGAATCGCAGGAGACGTCAAGGGCGGCCAATCGGCGTGGCGCCGCGCGCACTTCAGTCTTGATTCCGGTACGATTGCGCCCTGTACGGTTTGACGATGGAAACTTCGAAGACGTCGCGGCGACTTCGAATGTGTCGCGAGGTTGTCTAAACGTGATGACGTGGAGAGATTCTTACTACACGGGCATGCGAGTACTGGTCAGCTACCCTTTCACTTCTTCGCATAAGGGCACAGGTTGGGAATATCTCTCTGAAATAGTTCGTTTGACTCAGCTTCCGGATGGAAGATTTCAGGTCGCATTAAAATTGCAGTTTGTGATGCAGTCGTCGCCCAACCCACGCCTAATTCCGCTGTGAACTTCCGCTTCTTGGGTTGTGCGTGATCTCAAGTTGTTATACGTATCCCATTTGCCTAGGCGTTCATCGGTAGCCGCTCGTTCTGCTCGTCGATCAAGTCCGTGATTTGCAATCGCAAGTTTCCGGCATTCGTCGCATACGATAGTCCGGTATCAATATCAATAATTCCGGCGCGCATGTACTTCTCAAGTTCGAAATCGAAATATTGCATCCCCTCAGTCGAGCCGTCGCGCATCGCATCCACCAACGACTTTCCTTCGCTCTCGCCTTTTTCAACGTACTCTCGGGTGCGCATCGTGGATTTCAGAATCTCCATCGCGGCGATGCGGCCAGCGCCATCGGCGCGCGGAATCAATCGCTGCGAAACGATGTAGCGAAACGCCTTCGAAAATCGCGAGCGAATCGCTTGCTGATCGCTGAGAGGAAATACGCCCACGATACGCTCGATGGTCTTTGACGCATCGATCGTGTGAAGCGTCGAGAGAACAAGGTGACCGGTTTCGGCCGCTTCGAGCGCAATTTCGATCGTCTCTTTGTCCCTCATTTCTCCGACGAGAATCACCTTGGGCGCCTGCCGCAGGGCAGCGCGCAGAGCCAGCGCAAAGCTAGGCGTATCGCTGTGCAGTTCGCGCTGGTGAATCGTCGACATCTTGTGCGTGTGAAGAAATTCGATCGGGTCTTCGATGGTCAGAACGTGGTAAGCCTTCTCTTCGTTGATCTGGTTTACCACCGCCGCGAGCGTCGACGATTTTCCAGAGCCCGTTGGGCCAGTCACCAGGACGATGCCGTTGCGCAGTCCGGCGATGCTCGCAAGCTCCATCGGAAGATTCAGTTCGGTGAACGTGGGCACAACGCTCGGAATTACGCGCATCACGATCGCACAACTGCCGCGCTGGGTGAAAATGTTCACACGAAATCTCGATATCCTGGGGAGGCTGTAAGAGATATCGCAAGAGCCCTCATCCCGAAGTTTCTGGACGGCGATCGTGTTCCGGCCGATGAGCTCGCCGGCGATTCTCGCCGTGTCTTCGGGCGTCAGAACGCTGACGTTATCAATTTTCATCTGGCGCAACTGGCCGTGCAGCTCAACCATCGGAGCGCGCCCGGGCGAGAAGATTAAGTCACTCGTCTTAGGCGCGGCTTTCAGCATTTTGGAAATGAGTTCGGGCGCAGGCATCGCCACAAGCGGCGGGCCTGCAGCGCCAGCCACGCTGGGAGCGCCTGGGGCACCCTTAGGAGCCACTGGCGTGGGTTGAGGCGCGCTCCCCCCAGCAGGGGACGGCGTTGCGCTTGGTACAGGCGTTACCGCAGAGCTTGGTGAGCCTGCGGCTGGAGCAGCGGGTTTTGCGGCGGCGGGCTTCGGCGTGACGTTCGTCGGCGCAGTCGATGGCCGCGCATCCGATCGGCCATCATCGGCCGCATACGCAGACTTCGGCGCCGCACTCGGAACTTCCTCTGCAATTACCGATGAATTTCCTTCGCCGGGTTTGGGGATGTCCATCAACTCGCTCCGCGGGCCAACACAAGCTGCTGGGTATACAGTCCCAGTTGACGTCTAGTCTGAATGCAAGGTGCCGGTTTAGCTAGCGCTCGACGTATGCGATGTGGCCTAACGATAAGCTGAGCAGCAACCGTCCCATGCGAACACTACGCCGAGCCGTGGTGCATCTCAGCAAGCTCATTCGCGGGCGTGGATGTAGCAGCCACCGGAAATGTCACGCGGAAAGTTGCGCCCCCGGCACGTCGATTGAAGCATTCGATGGTGCCGAAATGCTCTTGAACGATTCCGTAGCATATGCTCAAGCCGAGGCCTGTGCCTTTTCCCACCGGCTTCGTCGTAAAAAATGGATCGAAGACGTGAGCGGGAGACTTGATACCCGGACCCGTGTCCGACACCTCGATCACTACATTTGATCCCTCATGCGTAGCGCGAATCGAAAGTACGCCGCCTCCGACTTCCTCCAGAGCATCGACCGCGTTATCCACGAGATTGAAAAAAACCTGCATGATTTGATTGCCATCACCGCGAACGTGCGGCAGCGACGTTGCAGGATCGAAGTCGATGCGGATGTTTTTTCCCCGCACGTCGAGATTGTTCAGATTGAGCGAACTGCTAATCACCTGGGTGACGTCGAGTAGTGTCCGTTCCGCAGGTACGCGGCGGGCGAAACTCAGAAGATTCGTCACCAGCGCTTTAATGCGTCGTGCCAGCGCAGCCACCTTATCGGCGAGGGCGCGCTGTTTGTCGGTGAGGCCGGGTTCGTCAGCGAGTAGCTCTGAGTACCCAAGAATCCCAGTAAGTGGGTTATTGATTTCGTGCGCCGCGCCTGCCGCTAGCTGGCCAAGCGACACAAGCTTCTCGGATTGAATCATCTGCGCCTGTAGTCGCTTCAAGTTTTCGAGCGCGTCGTCGGAAGCGCGAAGCAACCGCATTCTTTCGCGATCCACAAGTCGTTGTCGGGTGACGATGAGCAGTCCTACGACGAGAACCGTAATCTGTGTTAACGCTACACGGAATTCCAGGACCTCCCGCGGCGCGCTGCTCAGATAGATTGTCCATAAGGCCATCAGAGGAATCGAAAACACCGCAGCCATGGCAAGTCGAGCCGGCCACGGGCTCGGCACCCGCAGATGCGTCGCGTCAAGTTCGCTTTGAGGTCGAAGTTGATGCGCGATCACGCCGGCCGTACCAAACCACGTGAGTGCCGCTATCAATGGCAAATCGAACGGGCCCCCGGCGTAGTACAGATTTGCGTCGATAGCGAGGTTTGAAATATACGCGCCGATTGCCATCAGAAATGCCGCGCAAAACAGATGCGCGTACACTGTTCTCCATTCAGTTCTCGCGCGCAAGTAAAGAGCTCCGAGCCCAGCGGCCAAGAGTAGATTTTCGATGCCTTCGAGCGTGTCAAACGCTCGCCCGTAGAGATCCACATTAGGCGAGATGTATTGCCAGGGGATTACGACGAAAAGGTATAGATATACCCACCAAGTCAGGAGAAGTGCGAAGTCCACGTATCCGAGGTACATTCGAAGATCTTCGCGGCGATCGTGTGGGCGCAGGCCGAGAGCGCCAATCATGGGAACGGCGTGCAGAAAGAGAATCACGTCGCCGATGAAAGGGTTCGGGACGTCCTGGTGCAGGACGACCTCGAAATAAGTCCAGATAATCTGACCCAGCAGCCACGTTCCAAGGCCAAGCCCAAAAAGGAGCCAGAAGGCTTGACTGCGCCGCGGCGGAGCGCCGCAGTTCGATAGCAGAGCGATCGTCGCGAAGGCTGCGACGAGGCAAAGCGAAATATCGCCGAACGCAGTCAGCCGGGCCCCGGGCGCGAATGCCACCGCGCAGAACGTAGCCACTCCCACAAATCCGATCCACGCAGCCGCGAGGATCCACCGTGACTTCGAGTCCGGCCAGGCGAGGCTTCCCGGAACGAATCGCTTCGTTGGCGCTGGGTTCATGATGGCTCTGAGAGGTACCGAACTAGATTAATTCTGCGATGAGCGAATGAGGTTGGTGAGTGTAATCCCGCGTTCCATCACTGCAACAGATGGCCCTCACGACGAAGGCGAGTTAGGACCATAAGAAATGCATCACAGGAGGCAACACAAAGGTGATTGTGTAGAGCCGCATTTATGCAGGACAAAAGCTAAAATCGGGTGACTAGGGTTGTTGTCCTGGTGCGGCTTGTCGTTGTGCGACGATTTTGCGCACGTTCAAATAGAGAGCCTTGGCCTGGGGTATCGCCGCGAGTGCCTTGTCGAGTTGCGGATCATTCTCGAGTTCGACTTTGTATCCCTCATTCAACCCGAAGACGGACGTCGTCACTTCGCGTCTGATTCTCCACTTCAGCCAGTCGAGATTGTCCTTGATATCCTCATCGGAATATCGCACGTGCTCGGATTCGAGGTAGCGTCGGAATTCTGCCAGTACGCTGTCATCAACCACAAAGTTTTTGCCGACACTTGGCTTCTCGCCGAGGTAATGCCGCGTGAAATCGCCGACGCCCTGCGGGAAGGGATAAAAGATTCCTCGGCGCACCAGAGTCTCTTCGAACGGATCAAGTTTCGGTGCAGCCACAACGATGTCAGGAGTAATTCCACCCTGCCCGAATACCTGCCGGCCGCTGTCAGTGAGCTTCACTTCCGGTTGGCGCGGCGGCTTCGGATTGTAGTGATAGTCGTAGAGCGAAACGTTTTTATAGTCGCGCTGGATCAACCGGCCGCTGGGCGTATAGTAGCGCGCGACCGTCAGCAGCATCGCCGTTTCTTCGCTCAGCGGAAATTGCGTTTGAACGAGCCCCTTACCGAAGCTGGTCTCGCCTACCACTAATCCGCGATCGTGATCTTGTATCGCACCCGCAACAATTTCCGACGCCGAAGCGCTCTGCCCATTGATAAGAACGATGAGCGGCACCGTCACACCCTGATTACCGCGCACAGCGTAGAATCGGCGCTCGGGTGCTGAGCGGCCGTGGAATGAAACCACGAGCTGATTCTTTTCGAGGAACATGTCGCCGATGCCGACAGCCTGTTGTAGCAATCCGCCGCCGTTGCCACGAACGTCCAGAATCATCCCGTCGAGATGCGAAACGTCGAGATCCTTCAGCGCAGCGGCGAGATCCGTGTCCGTTGTTTCGTTAAAGGCCGAAACACGTGCGTAGCCGATCCCTGGCCGGACGACCGAATAAAAATCTACGCCGGGGCGGGGAATTTCGTCGCGAATCACGCTAACCAAAATCGGTTTATCCCAGCCTTCGCGGCCCAAAGAAATTTTGACTTCCGTGCCTTTCGGC
>DATBYF010000033.1:0-4585 GCA_036513895.1 Candidatus Acidiferrales bacterium
ATGGCTGCTTCTAAGCCAACCTCCTGGCTGTCCGAGCGAATACACTTCCTTTCCCACTTAGCACATAGTTAGGGACCTTAGCTGGCGATCTGGGCTGTTTCCCTTTTGACCACGGAGCTTATCCCCCGTAGTCTCACTCCCACGCATTTGTCCACGGCATTCGTAGTTTGATTGGATTTGATAGCCTGAGTTGGCCTCTAGTCCATTCAGAGCTCTACCACCGTGGCAATTCACGTAAGGCTGTCCCTAAAGACATTTCGGGGAGAACGAGCTATCACGGAATTTGATTAGCCTTTCACCCCTACCCTCAGCTCATCAGAGCGATTTTCAACTCACACCTGTTCGGTCCTCCAGTCGCGGTTAAGCGACCTTCAACCTGGCCAAGGGTAGATCATCCCGCTTCGCGTCTATTCCAACGTACTTGTCGCCCTATTCGGACTCGCTTTCGCTACGGCTCGCTTGCGCTTAACCTTGCACGTCAGAATAACTAGCCGGCTCATTAAGCAAGAGGCACGCCATCAGGCTTTTATGGACCGAAGTCCATACATAGCCCTTTGACTGCTTGTAGGCATACGGTTTCAGGTTCTATTTCACTCCCCTCGCAGGGGTTCTTTTCGCCTTTCCCTCACGGTACTGGTTCACTATCGGTCGCTAGAGAGTATTTAGCCTTGGAGAGTGGTCTCCCCAGATTCCCACGAGATTACACGTGTCTCGTGGTACTCAGGATGCCGCTTCGAGTCCGGTCCATTTTCCGTTACGTGGCTCTCACACTCTATGGCCCCGCTTTCCAGCAGGTTCACGTAATGTCCGGTTTGGTAACTCTACTTATGCGGTCCTACAACCCCTAATCTGCAAGCAGTTAGGTTTGGGCTGTTCCGATTTCGCTCGCCGCTACTTTCGGAATCTCTGTGATTTATTTTCCTCCAGGTACTGAGATGGTTCACTTCCCTGGGTTAGCTCATACCGACCTATGTATTCAGTCGGCTGTAACGGGAGTTCATCCCGCCGGGTTTCCCCATTCGGAGATCCTCGGATCAAAGCCTGCTTGCGGCTCCCCGAGGCTTATCGCAGCTTGCCACGTCCTTCGTCGTCTGTTGGCGCCAAGGCATCCACCGTACGCCCTTAGTAGCTTGACCATAAAACTTACCTAACACGTCTCGATCCCGCAAAGGATAGAGAGACAGAATCGCATCGTGACAAACGCCTCTTGCGGGGGCTTTATCGTCCGCGAACTGTACAGCGTGCAGGCAAGCTCGCCTTTCCACATTTGCTACTCGAGCAAACTTGCGGTTTACTGCCTCCACTCCGCTGCCAGAATCGGCGCACGGAACAGAGGTCGTAAATTGCCAGCTTCCTTCAGTTGTCAAAGAGCTTCATCAGGATCGCAACTGCTGATCTTGACGTCTCTGCGCCCGGCAGAGCGTGAACTCAGTTTGGAGCCGAATTCACGAGCAATAAAAAACCCGGCGTCAAGCGCCGGGTGAATCCGTCCAATCTCCGTTTCATACCGCCGGAGGACGGAATCGCGCGATGCTCGACTGTTTTTTACCCGGAGTTCGTAATCAACCTCACCTCATCCAAATAAGGCAGATTGCCGGAGAGTCAGCAAGGTTCTACGCCTACGTGGAGCTTGCCGACAATCAAAAAGTATAACAGCCCTTTAACATTCGTCAAGTCTATTCATTAAAAATCTGAATGCGATCGCTGTGAATTTCAGAGCATCATGTGGAAATTGCGGTCATGTATACGCAGCATGGCGTCCAGCGGATCGATTGACTTGCTACTTTCGTAGTATACGTCGAGTAATCCACTATGCACGTAATGTGACCTTGTCATTACTCCCGCTTAGCCTTTATTGTGCTTGAAGTATTCGACCTGCCGCAGCCTCTTCTCAGCTTCCTCACGCGTCTTGTACGGGCCGCCCAGGTTCTTTCCCTTCTTCTCTGATATCACCTTGTAGCCGCCCTTCACTTTCTTGATCATGGTATTCCTCCGATGCAGCCAAGTCGCATTCGGTTCGTCTTGAGCACGGTTCCCACGTCCCTCGCGTAGCTTGCTATCGGGGTTCGCAAGAAAGCCGTCATCAATAAAGATGCATTGCAGCAGCCAGAGGAGACACATCGAATCCGATCAAGCTAGACGAAAAATGAGAGGCCCGCTTCAGGCTCGAAGCGGGCCTCAATCTGGGAATGATTGAATAGAGGAATTAGCTCGGCAGCAGAACCGTGTCAATCACTTGAATGACTCCGTTCGACTGGTTCACATTCCCGATCGTCAAATTGGCCCAATCGCCCTTCTCATCCTTGATGATGATATTGTCCTCGCCGTTCATCATAAAGGTGAGCGTGCCGCCGCTGACGGTCTTGAGCGTTGCCTGACCGTGCCCTGCGCGGATTTCTTTCTTCAACATCGCGGTGGAGTAGCGCCCAGCAACGACATGGTAGGTGAGAATTTTCACCAACATGTCGTGATTTTCAGGCTTCAGAAGAGTGTCAACCGTGCCTGCCGGAAGCTTCGCGAAGGCTTCATTTGTCGGAGCAAAAACTGTGAACGGACCGGAGCCCTTCAGTGTATCCACGAGTCCGGCTGCTTTCACGGCCGCAACTAGCGTCGTGTGATCGGCGGAATTCACCGCATTGTCAACGATGTCCTTATTTGAATACATGGCCTGGCCGCCGACCATGACAGTCTTATCCTGCGCTGCGGAATAGGAGGCCGCGCCGCAAACGGCTACAAGGGCCAGAAACGCTGTTACAAGAGTCTTTTTCATTTGTTCATCCTTTTCAAGTTGAAATGTTTTTAATCTCGATACCCGGCATAAGTACGCATGCCGCCCGGAAATGGATTTCGAATCGAAAGAAATTGCGACTAGAAAGCGCTTAAGGGTTTTGCGATGTTAATTGACTCACTCTCCGCGACTCGCCTACGATTGCGACGGCTCGCGACGATAAGTGAAGTGTTTCGAAAATCAGCATTTGTCCAGATGAGTTTGCAGACCGAAGAAGTTGCGGAGGTTTCACGATGACGGCAAGCGCACGATCGAACAGCGCCACGGTACTTATCACCGGCGGGACGGAAGGCCTTGGCCGCGCGACGGCTCTACTGCTCGCGAACGAGGGCTATCGCGTTTTCGCGGGCGGACGCAACGCACACAGGCGCGCCGCTCTCGATACCGAAGCGCAGGACCGCAAGTTGCCGCTCGCGACGCTCGAAATGGATGTTACCGACGATGCTTCGGTAAACCGCGCCGTTTCCGAGATCGAGCAGCAAGCCGGGCCCGTCGAGATCCTAATCAATAACGCAGGCATCGCCATCGCGGCCCCAATGGAAGAAATTTCGCTCGACGACCTGCACAAAATATTTGAGACGAACTATTTCGGACTGATGCGCGTATCACAGCGTGTGCTTCCGGCGATGCGCGAACGCCGCCGCGGCAGGATCATCAACATGAGCTCGGTAGCTGGGAAAATCTCGACGCCGATATTCGGTCCTTATAGCAGCACGAAGCACGCTGTAGAAGCAGCGAGCGACGCAATGCGCCTCGAATTGATGCCCTTCGGCATACACGTTGCCATCATCGAACCGGGCTACATACCGAGCAACATGCAGAACGCGGCTACCGAACTTTCTTCGGAGCTATGTGGAGCGCGCGGAAAAGAGTCCGTATCGATTCGTATACGAAGGATTTCGTAAAAGCTGGGGCAAAGTCACTGCGTCGCCGAAATATACACCCGACGATTGTGCGCGCGTAATCTTGCGAGCGATTCAAGATACGCCGCCGCGCCCGCGGTATCCTGTGACGAGCAGAGCCTACTTCGTGAAATGGATGAAGCGATTGCTTTCCGACCGTGCAATCGACCGTCTGATCGCGAAGGATTACGGCATCAAGCCCGCCACGAGTAACAGTTGACCCGCACGAACCGAGTTGAGTAGGATGCCGCAACCAGTGTAGTTTCCCGCTTGCGATTCTCCGGTGCTGGAGAGGAGGCCAAATGTTTTGCTCCAAGTGTGGTACGAACGTCGCTGAAGGTGTCGCATTTTGTCCAAACTGCGGCCAGGCAACAGGCGGCGTCACCGCTGCCTCTGCAGCTCCGGTATATGGAGGCGCCCCAGTATATTCCGCTCCCGCAGCGACGGTGCAGGTGGCGTATGCCGGCTTTTGGCTCCGGTTCGTTGCCATCATCATTGATGTCATCGCTCTTGCTGTCGTGACCTTTCCGATCCGCCTGGCGATATTCGGAATGCTTGGAATTCACCACGCTATGCGTCCCACCTTTGGAGAGCGGCCGGACGTGATGTTAGGTGCGTTATTACCAGCGCTGATGTTTACCGCGGGAATCAATTTTGTAATCAATCTTCTCTATTTCTCTTTTTGCGAAAGCTCAACGTGGCAAGCAACCCTCGGCAAAAAGGCGCTCGGCTTGGCCGTAACGGACATGCAGGGACGTCGAATCAGCTTTGGCCACGCTCTCGGCCGCAATCTTGCCAAAATCATTTCCAGCTTGACCCTTTTTATCGGCTATATCATGGCGGGAATCACGGCGAAGAAGCAGGCGCTGCACGACATGATCGCTGGAACGCTCGT
>DATBYF010000034.1:0-14296 GCA_036513895.1 Candidatus Acidiferrales bacterium
CAGGTGCGCCTAGCATCGGCGCGAGCCAATCGCGAGGCCGCGCAAGCCGCCATTCAGGACCTGCAAGTTCAGTTGACGCTCGCCGAGCGCGAGCTGCACCGCGCTGAAACATTGCAAAAAGAAGGAATTGATAGCGTCGAAGCGCTCGACACATCACGCGCCGCCGCGGACAGCTTGCGCGCGAAGATCGCGCTCGCGAAAGAGCAGGTGAATGCGTCGCAATCCATGATCGCCGTCGCGCAACAGGACGTGGACAATTGCACGGTGCGCGCGCCGTTCACGGGCGAGGTAGTTTCGAAGGATGCGCAAGTGGGCGAAATGGTGTCGCCGATTTCAGCCGGCGGAGGCTTCACGCGTACCGGAATCGCCACGGTCGTGGACATGAATTCCAACGAGATTGAAGTAGACGTGAACGAATCCTTCATCGCGCGCGTGAAAGATGGCCAGCCTGTGGTTGCGACGCTCGATGCGTATCCGGACTGGAAAATTCCCGCAAAGGTTCGCACCGTGATTCCGACGGCGGATCGCCAGAAGGCGACAGTGAAAGTCCGCATTTCGTTCGATCATCTCGATCCGAGAATTTTGCCGGACATGGGCGTGAAGGTCGCGTTTCTGGATACTTCCGAACAGTCCAGCGGCAAATCGAAATCCGCGAATGCCGCGCCGCAAACGCTGATCCCGCAGGACGCTGTGATTCAAGATGGCGGAAAGCCGGTAGTGTTCGTGCTGCACGACACGAAAGTGGAGCGACGCGCAGTGAACTTGGGCGGCAATCACGGAAGCGACGTCGAAGTTTTTGCCGGAATCACGAGCGGCGAATCCGTGGTAGTTAAGCCGCCCCCAGGATTGCGCGACGGCGAGGAAGTCGAAATCAAGCGCTAGAGGAGAGCCCGATGGTTCGAGTGGATGGAAAAGGCGATGGCAAAAGCCTGGTCTGCGTTCGCGGCCTCGAGAAGAATTATCGCCGCGGAAGCGAAGTGATTCACGTTCTTCAGAATCTGAATCTCGATGTGGACAAAGGCGAATTCGTAGCGTTCATGGGCCCGAGCGGTTCCGGCAAGAGCACTCTCTTGAATCTTCTCGGCGGAATTGACTTGCCGTCGAAGGGCAGCATCACGGTTGACGGCGACGAAATCTCTCACATGTCCGGCGGCAAACTGACGACCTGGCGTGCGCGGCACGTCGGATTCATTTTTCAGATGTATAACCTGCTGCCGGTGCTGACTGCATTTCAAAATGTCGAGCTGCCTCTGCTGCTTACGAAACTGTCGGGCGCGGAGCGGCGAAAGCACGTGGAGACAGCGCTTTCTGTGGTCGGCTTGGCCGATCGCATGAATCATTATCCGCGACAGCTTTCCGGCGGACAGGAGCAGCGCGTCGCGATCGCGCGCGCCATCGTCGCCGATCCGACTTTTCTACTCTGCGACGAGCCGACCGGCGACCTCGACCGCAAGAGCGCCGATGAAATCATGGCTTTGATCGAACGCTTGGTCCGCGAGTTTGGCAAGACCGTACTACTCGTGACGCACGATCCAATGGTGGCCGAGCGCGCCAACGTCACCTTGCACCTCGACAAAGGCGTGCTCGTGGAAGGTACCGTGGCAGAGGCTCGTGCATGAAATATCTTCATCTGCTAACTGCCAATCTAAAGCGCAAGAAAATTCGAACGGTGCTGACGATCGGCTCGTTCGTTGTGGCGCTGTTTTTATTCGGGCTTCTCGTAATCGTGCGCGGCGCATTCAGCCAAGGTGTTGATATCGCCGGCGTGGATCGCCTCTTCATCATCAATAAAGTTTCCATCATCCAATCGCTGCCGCTTGCCTATCGCGACCGATTGCTGGCGACGCCGGGAGTGAAAGAAGTTACGTTCTCGAACTGGTTCGGCGGCGTATATCAGGACCCCAAGAACTTCATTCCTTTTTTCGCGGTTGATGAGGAAAGCTATCGCCAGATGTATCCGGAGTTCCATATCGACGATGACCAGTGGGCTGCTTTCATGGGGGATCGTGAAGGCGCGGTAGTCGGCGCGAAAACTGCCAAACGATTCGGCTGGAAGATCGGCGACCGCATTCCAATCATGGGAACGATCTATCCGGGCAACTGGGAATTCAATATTCGCGGCATTTACACCGCCAAGCGGCCACAGGACGATACGACGCAGTTCTGGTTCCATTGGAAGAGGCTCGACGAATCGTCGCCGCAAAAGGGCGCGGTCGGCTGGTACATTGTGCGAATCAAAAATCCTGACGATGCGGCGAAAGTCGCGAAGTCGATAGATGACGAATTCGCAAACTCGCCCTACGAAACAAAGACGGACACAGAAAAAGCGTTTGCGGCGTCTTGGGTAAAGCAGATGGGCAATATCGAGTTCCTGATTCTTTCCATCGGAGCTGTTGTGTTTTTTACGTTGCTGCTGGTCACTGGAAATACGATGGCGATTGCGGTGCGCGAGAGGACAGCTGAACTTGCGGTCCTGAAGGCGGTGGGATTCTCGGACACTTTTGTAATGGTGTTCGTGCTAGCGGAATCGCTGTTTCTTGCGTTCATCGGTGGCGGCCTGGGCCTGTTGCTGGCCAAGGGATGGTCGCTCATGGGCGATCCGACCGGAGGTCTTCTGCCGTTCTTCTATTTCCCGGTGAAATTCATGATCGCTGGAATCCTTCTCGCGCTGGCAGTGGGAACAATTGCCGGAATTCTGCCGGCAATCTCAGCAATGCGGTTGCGCGTGGTGGATGCGCTTCGGAGGGTCTGAACTATGGCGATTCCGCTCATCTACAACATTCGCAGCGTTCGCGCGCGATGGACTTCGGCCGTGGTCGCGATTCTCGGCGTAGCGGGCACGGTCGGAGTATTCATTGCCATGCTGGCGCTCGCGCGAGGATTCAAGGCCACGCTCGTGTCTTCCGGCTCGCCCGATAACGCCATCGTCAGCCGCGCGGGTTCGTCGTCGGAAATGGATAGCGCCATCACGCTGACGCAGGAACGCGTGGTCGAAGACACCGTTGGCGTCGCGCGGGGGAAGGACGGACCGCTCGTTTCGCCCGAAGTCGTCGTGGTCGTGGCGTTCCCGTTGAGATCCACCGGCACGGACGCGAACGTAGAGGTGCGCGGCGTTTCACCTAAAGTGCTGGAGGTTCGGCCGTCGGTAAAAATGATGGCCGGACGATTTTTCCAGCCGGGGCTGAATGAGTTGGTTGTCG
Organism: Candidatus Acidiferrales bacterium; assembly: GCA_036513895.1. GTDB lineage: Bacteria > Acidobacteriota > Terriglobia > Acidiferrales > UBA7541 > Palsa-147. Next base: position 3,201 of record DATBYF010000034.1, read on the forward strand.
GGCGCAACGTGGCGCATGAGTACGTGGGCCTGGATCTCGGCGATTCGCTTCGTTTCGGTGGCGCAACGTGGACGGTCGTCGGCGTGTTTGACGCGGGCGGCAGCGCGTTCGATTCGGAAGTGTGGTGCGATTCGCGCGTGTTGAACCAAACGTTCAAACGGCCGGAGGATATCTTTCAGTCGGCCACCGTGCATTTGACTTCGCCCGATGCGCTCAACTCGTTCAAGGACGCGCTCACGTCCGACCCGCGACTGAATGTGAAAGTGGAGCGCGAAATTGATTATTACGACAAGCAGTCGCGCGCGCTGACCACGCTGATCGAGATTCTCGGAGGAATCGTGGCGTTGGTGATGGGGATCGGCGCTGTCTTCGGAGCGCTGAATACGATGTATTCGGCAATTACGGAAAGGTCGCGCGAAATTGCGACCATGCGCGCGCTCGGGTTCGGTGCAGGCAGTGTCGTGACTTCATTTATTTTCGAAGCGCTCTTCATCGCTTTCATCGGCGGGGCGCTCGGATGTCTAGCCGTGCTGCCGCTCAATGGCTTCACGACGGGCGCGATGAATTTTCAGACATTTTCGCATGTTGCGTTTGCGTTTCGAGTAACGCCGGTGCTGCTGGGAATTGGCGTGGTGTTTGCGCTGTTCATGGGATTTGTCGGCGGCGTGCCGCCGGCGATTCGTGCCGCGATTCGGCCGATTGCGGCTTCGTTGCGCGAGTTGTAGGACCTCAAGCCATCGAGCCAAAACATCTTGGCGCGACTGCGCGGGTGTAATATCCTCTCCCGGTCTGCCGGTAACGGAGGATCCCTCGCAATTCGACCAATGCATTCGGATGCTTTCCGTCGCACTCATGCTTTGCATTGCCCTTGGCTATGCAACGGCGCAGGAATCACACGAATCCCCCGACCTCATGCCGCTGCCCGCGAGTATTCAGCCGCAAGCGGGCCGGCTTCTTATCAACCAATCCTTCTCCGTGGCGATCACCGGCCACAACGAACCTCGACTCGATCGCGCGGTGCAGAGATTTCTGCGGGACATCTCACGAGAAACAGGAATGCCGCTGTCGACCCTGCTCGGTGACGCCGGCAAAGCAACCCTCGTAATCCACGCCGATCACGAGAGCAAGCCGGTTCAAGATGCCGGGGAGGACGAAAGCTACACACTCGAAGTCACGAGCACCGGCGCAAAATTAAACGCACCCAATCCGCTCGGAATTCTTCACGGCCTGGAAACATTTTCGCAGCTTGTCGCGATTGGGCCCGATGGTTTCGCGGTTCCCGCTATGCGTATTGACGATAAGCCGCGATTCGTTTGGCGCGGCGTCATGATCGACGTATCGCGCCACTTCATTCCGCTCGATGTAATCAAGAAAAATGTCGACGCGTTGGCGGCTTTGAAGATGAACGTCTTCCACTGGCATCTCTCCGAGAATCAGGGATTCCGGATCGAGAGCAAGGCCTACCCCAAACTTCAGGAACTTGGCTCCGACGGCCTGTACTACACGCAGGCCGAAGCGCGCGAACTAATCGAATACGCGCATGACCGCGGCGTACGCGTCGTGCCGGAGTTCGACATGCCGGGGCACAGCACAGCCTGGTTCGTCGGCTATCCCGAACTTGCCAGCGCGCCGGGGCCATATCAGATCGAGCGCACCTGGGGCATCTTCGATCCGGCGATGGATCCGACGAAGGAGTCCACGTACAAATTCCTCGACAAATTCATCGGCGAGATGAGCCGCCTCTTCCCGGATCCTTACTTCCATATCGGCGGCGATGAAGTGAACGGCAAGCAATGGGACGCGAATCCCAAAGTTCAAGAATTCATGCACGCGCACGGGTTAAAGGATAATCACGCACTCCAGGCTTACTTCAATACGCGTATCCAGAAAATCGTCAGCAAGCATGGAAAGATCATGATCGGGTGGGATGAAGTTCTTGCTCCCGAGTTGCCGAAGGACATCGTCATCCAATCGTGGCGCGGGCAGAAATCTCTCGCTGAAGCGGCGCAACTTGGCTTCCGGAGCATTCTTTCTTTCGGCTACTACCTTGATTACATGTGGCCCGCCTCTCAGCATTATGCAAACGATCCACTCAGCGGCGACGCAGCTACCCTCAATCCCGAGCAACAGCGCCTCGTTCTCGGAGGCGAGGCGTGCATGTGGTCGGAATACGTGACTGGTGAAAATATTGATTCGCGGATCTGGCCGCGAACTGCGGCGATTGCGGAGCGGCTCTGGTCGCCACAGAACGTGACGGACGTGGATTCGATGTACCGGCGGATTGAAGATGAGAGTTGGAGGCTCGAACATCTGGGGCTAACGCATCGAACGGGATTGAACGCGATGCTTCGCCGGATGGCGGGTACTTCAGACGTCTCCGCTCTCGCTATCTTGGCGGACGTCGTGGAGCCGGTAAAAGGCTACGGTCGCGAGCAAGCGGCACTCGAAGCCGGGCTCACGTTGAAGAGCGATACGCCGCTGAACCGGCTTGTGGACTCCGTCGCGCCGGAAAGCGAACTTGCGCGAAGATTTTCGAGCGCCGTGGATACATTGGTCGCGAGCCATTTTCACGATCGCTCCACCGAAGACCAAATCCGCGCGCAGCTTGCCATGTGGCGCGACAACGATGCGCGTCTCGAACCGCTGCTTCAACACTCATTTCTGCTGCAACAGGTTGAGCCACTCTCGCGGGAACTTTCGGCGCTCGGAGCCGCCGGGCTTCAGACGCTCGATTACATTGACAAGGGCCAGGCCGCGCCAGCCGATTGGAAATCGCAGCAACTTGCTTTGATCGAACAAGCGAAAAAACCGCAAGCAGATCTCCTGTTAATGGTTGCGCCAGCGATTCAAAAGCTCGTTGCAGCGAGCGCTAACAATAATCCCGGATAAATTCGTGGGCAGCATCGTCGGTATGTCCGTCATAAAAAAAGAGGGGCAGCTCCGCGAGGAGCTGCCCCTCTTTCGTACCCGTCGCGCAACTCCCGCGACTATGGAATGTAGTAACGGAACGACGTCAAAATCATATTCTCTGTCGCCTTAGGTGAGTTGCCTGACGTTGCGCCGGACACGTTGTTATCGCCGGCCCAGCCAGTCCTGGTCAAGTACGAGTATTGAATGCCCCAACGCAAGCCTCCCATTGGGCCCTGGTAAAGCTTATGCCAGAACCCAAGAGTTGCCTCCCAAATGAAGCGTGTGTCCCCGGCACAAGTCCCGCCTCCGGACGGAGTGAGCTGATTTGTGGGTGCAGTTTCCGTACTGCAGCCGCTGTTATTGGCGAATGGTGAGCCGTATCCGCCGATCTGGTTGATTTTAAAAGCAGTCGTTGTTGTAGCGGGAATCGCCGTGGAAGTCATGGTGGCAGGAATAGCCGGCGTCTTGGTGATGGTAATGCTGTCGTAGCCCTGATACGCCGAACGCCATGCGTATTCTCCGCCGTAATAGGCGTAGATATCAAGTTTCGACGTTGGGTGGAACTCAAGTTCACCAAGTCCGTGAGCCGTACGAATCAAGGATACCGTGCCATCCGGGCGGAACGTCAAATCTGGTAGCTGTGCCGATCCGTAACGACCGATGCCGTCTCCTCCGGCCCCTTGCAGAGCGAACTCCACCTTCTTCGTGCCAAGAGGCACACGAACGGCGAACCCGAGGCCGCCGCCCGTTCGTGAATCGTCGAACACGCCAAGAGAGCTCGGCGCAGTCGACCCGTCAACTGGGCAAGGAATCGTTGTGGGGGTCATTGGGGGCGCCGTATCATTTGCATTCGTACCCACCACACCGCACGGATAAACGCGGCTACGAAATTCGCTGAGAATCCCGTAAATCTCGTAATGGCCCCAGCCGGGATCGGCAGTCGCCTTAAAGATCAGATCGGGAGACTTGTTGACGGTATACCCGGTGGTGTCGGAGAAGTTATACAGACCTGCGCCGCTGCCGGGAGAATCGATAAAGGTATTCCCACTAGTTGTGACGGCAGCAGTTCCCACAGTCGTTGTCGTTACGAGAGAAAATCCTCGCCCGCCGACGGTGGCTTGTGGAGCCTCCACCGCAAAGCCAAGCGTGAACTTGTTGTCGAAGGTCTTGACAACTCGAAAGCCGTATTGCCGCGCCCAGGTGAAACCCACTGAGTACTGCGGATCAATTGTCAGCGGAATTGCTTCCTGCCGATTTTCGATACCCTTTCTGTCCTCAGTTGCCAAGCTCCATTGCTGACCACCCGTAAAGCTCCAGCCATTATCAAATGCGGCTTGCCCGTAAAGAATCCGCTGCCGAAACACGTAGCTGTTGCTCTGTCGATTGTTGGAAGTCACGCCGGTGCCAAGCCAATCAGCTTCGTAGTATCCGCTCAGTTTGGCGCTTCCGATACGGCTCTGCGCGAGCAAGCTGAGGCGGCTCTGCCGGGCTGTGAAGGCGTTCTCCGTCAGATGGCCTAGCGCAACGTCAGGGTACGGAATGCTGTTGAATGGCGTATTGATATCCGAACCGGTTGCATGCTGTCGGTAAGCCGTTTCTGCTGCGACGAAGCCACCCGGCGTGATACTGATTCCCTTGTAGCGAATTGACTCAGGACCGGTTTGATCCGGGGCTGCAGTAATACCGGATTGGGCACCTACTGGTGCCATCGTGGCGGAGGACGCTGAATTACCGGCGTGATACTCCACCGCCGGCACCGCGACGCTCGGAGGTGGTGCGCTCGGTGCAGCTGCACTAGGTGCAGTCGCGCTCAAGCGTTCCTCGAGTGCCTGAACTTTCTGTTGCTCGATTTGGAGTGCGGCGCGCTGCTGCTCAAGTTGATCCGACTGTGCTTTAAGCAGATCTCTCATTTGCTGAAGTTCAGCTTCAACCGCGGGAGTCGATTCCGTCGAAGCGTTCTTGTTCGAATCGCTCGCGGTCTTCGCCGGCGCAGTTTTCGCCGTATCATTGGAAACCTTTTTGGTATCGTCGCCTGCCATCGCCGGGCTGGTTGCCAGGCCGAGAGCGAGCAAACAAGTCAAAAACACTCGCATGCAATTCCTCCTTGGAATCGAGTTCAATTTGATGGGTGTCGTCCCGAGCTGCCACGCCGCACGCGCGGCCCTCGAAACACTCCGCGAGAATTAAAATCTACAGCGCGAAAAATGGGATATCGACCAACTGGACGCGTAACGAAGCGCAATGAAATTTCTGGAGTGGATACTGACCGACATGCAAGCTTCGATGTGAATCGCCTCATGGAAGATTCATTGGAATGCAAAAAGATCGACCCGCACGGTGTCGGTTCATAGGTGCTTTTAGGCTTCCCGCTGTAAGCACATTCAGGCGGCTCGAGGTGGACAAACACAACCTCGGGCGCAGCCAAGCTAACGGCCGCCGGTCAAAGCCACATTACCGAATTGTTAAAACTGTGTTAAAGCCCAAGTGCCTCAAAATAAAGGTCTAATGGTGCCCGCTCAATAAGCTTCCTAAACGTCAGCTAAGGCTAGGCTCGCAGCAACTTTTTGCCTGGGCCTGGGTTTGACAGCGTGGAGGGATCTGGGCGGCGCATCTTCGCAGTCCGCATAAAGCTGCACGGGAAGAGTTCTCTTCTCAACCGACTGCGAGGGCGCTAGAACGGGGACCCCCAGATCCCCTCTTTTCGTTCGTCCGCGCTCGCCCTTTTGGTGCTCCAACTATCTGTAGCCAAACCGAATAAGTCCCGTTCTCGAACGAAACCACTTCGTCAAACTACGCATCTCACTAGCTTGGCGGAGCAAACACAAAACGTCTTTTCATTTGGAGGAATCATGAGATTTAGATATGCCTGGCTCATTCTAGCTTTCGCCCTCTTTACCCCGGTGGTTCACGCCCAGCGCGGCTTCGGTAAATGGGAAGTCACGCCGTTCGTGGGCTGGGAAACCAGCGGCAGTTTTCCCGTCGCAAATTCTGCCACAGTCGACAACTTCCGAGTCGATCAAGGGGTGAGTTTCGGCACGTTCGTCGATTGGTCGCTCACGGACAGTTTCCAGGTAGAGGGCATGTGGAATCGCAACATCAGTTCCTTTGATGAGCACAATTCTGCGACGGGAATTTATACGAACGCGTACAACTCCAATATTGATCAGGTCAATTTTGGACTGGCGTATTCGTTCCGCAACCCGGAACAAAAACTGCGTCCCTACATCGCAGCCGGTCTTGGCTTTACGCACGATTCGAATTCCGGAGGCAATCCGAACGACACGGAGTTCTCTTACAGCGTCGGCGGCGGCGTGAAATATTATTTTTCGCGTCACTTTGGTTTCCGCGGCGACCTGCGCTACATGCCGACCTATGCCAATTCTTCACCTGCTACATTTTGCGATCCGTTCGGAAATTGCTTCGTGGCGAATCAGCGGAATTACATCAGCCGGGGAAATTTTGTCGCCGGCTTGATTATCCACTTCTAACGAAGCGCGGCCGCGTGGGGCCGCGAATTACGCACGGGGTTGTTGAGCTGAGTGTCAGGCGCGCCGAGGATTGCGGTCCTCAGGCGCGCTTTGCGGCTATTATTTCTTTTACTGCGCGGTAGGCCTGATCGATCGCCGCATTTGTGTAAGCGTAAGCTTCGGCATCGGAATTCGCGATGTGAATCTGCCCCCACGGTTGCCGCCCAATGACGCACGGCTGCTGGCCCTCGGTGAAATCCGGATCGTAGAGTGAGTTGTACTCGTATGCATAACCATGTGGCCAACGATTTACCGTGATAGCCTCGATGTCCCGCGCCGGATCGAAGTCTCCGCCAGAAAGAACTCTTCCGAGTTGATCGCGCAGGTTGCGCTCGAACGTCTCAAACGTAGTCCGATACAACAGTTCTCGCCCGGCAGTCTGTTGTTCACGGGCCGGGCGTCCCGGTTTGCACGGCACATAATCCAGGTGCAGCAGGCACGCTTCTTCCGGTTTCGCGGGATACTGATATCCGCCCATGCTGACTGGAAAATCGAGCGCCACTTCACTGTAAAAACTTCCGCGGCACTCAATCGAACTAGCTTTTAATTTCTCGAATGACGTCCAATTCCGAATCTGAACGTTTGTATAAACGAGCGGCACTTTCACGCCGTACTCGAGCGCATCCTTTTGCGGCTCCGGCAATTCCGGGCAAAGATACGGAATCATCATGTTCCAGCAGGCTAGGACGCAGTGCTTAGCGCTCACGAATCGCGCTACACCGCCGCGGACGTATGTGACTTCCACGTCATTCCCCGGTATTGGTTCGCCCGGTATTCCACCCATATTTCGCACGCGAACGGCCGTTGAATTCAGCCGGATACGAACCGGCGAGTTCGGATTGTCGAGTTTGGAATAGTCCATTCGCGCCATAACGATGTCTTCCATCGTGTGCCCAGGCGCCGCGCCCGGAATCAAAGACCTAACAAGCGATCGCGCAATCGAGGCGTTGCCGTCCGGGAAGTGGTAAATGTAAGGAGCTCCCACGTCCTGCATTGTGACTTCGTAGCCTAGCCCCGGTCCCGGCGGGCCCGAAAGATCCATGCCTGCGAACCCGGGAGCCCCGAGTCCGGCAAGATCTCCCGCCGGCACGGCCTCAATTCCAACTCCGTAGAGCCCGTAAGTGGACTCCTGAAAAAATGGAATCACGTCGGGATGGACTTTCACGTCGTTGAGAAGAAAATCTTTGTAGCTCGTTCGTGCGAGGTGCTCCTTCTTCTGCTCTCTATTGAGCGCTGGCAGGTAATCCACTTTCTCGGTTCGAAGACGAACGATGTCGTTCTGGGCCTCCTTCGAAAGCGGCGTCTTCGCCAAAAATTCCGGCCACGGAAGTTCTCCTAGTCCCATCACGAGCTGGTCGACGCCGAACCGCTCCTTCGCAAAGAACATTCCCCGGCTCATTCCGCGCGAAGAGAAAAATTTGCGGTCGTAGTACTGGTTGAAGCGCTCCACGTCTATGTTGAGTTCGCGCAGAAGGCCCATGGCTTCGGCACTGTAATTTTTTGGCCCCGCAATCGATTGAGTTCCGCCGTAACCCAGCAGAATTCTCCCATTCACTTCGAATTCGTTCCGCTTCGCGTGGCCTCCAAAATCATCATGGTTCTCGATGATCAGCACGCGCGCCTTCGGGCCCGCCGCTTTCCGGTAAAAATAAGCCGCCGCAAGCCCGCTGATTCCCCCGCCAACAACGATCAAGTCATACTTTTCGTTGTCGGATGTTGCGTTGCTCCAATGCTGGCCGTCGCGCAACGAGTGGGCCACTTCCCACGAGCCATCGTGGCTGCCGCGCATTCCAGTGCGCGTCGGCGGATAATATTTCGGATCTTTTTCCGGTGCGAAGGATGACTGAGGTTGGCCGAACGCGTCGAGCCAGGCGTTGTGCGGAAAAGCGAGCGAACCTCCCACGGCAATGCTGAATCCGTTTAGAAAATCGCGCCGCGAGATAGCGCGGTGCATTCCGAGTTCGCGATCACGTTTCTTTCCATCCACCGATACCCCCATGATATTTTCCCGGCGCAAATACCGGCTTACGGGCGTCCGGGCACTGTGTAATTACGAACGCCAGCATAGTCGAACGCGGGCAAACAGGAAAGTGCGGGATAAATTCGATCGTCGGGAAATGCCCGCGGTCATTTTCAATTTACGCGCTGAATGATCGACTAGAGCGCGAGCGCCTGCGCGATTAGAATAGTTTGGCGCCGCGGTTACGTGAGCGCGGCCCGTAAAAATAACAAATGGTGAATCGCACAATTCGGCCGTTGCGCCGCGACGAGCTGCCTGTAAATACCGTCAAGCTCGCGCGATACCTGATTGGCAAAACTCTCGTTCGCGATCTCCCCGCCGGACTCTTGAGCGGGCGCATCGTCGAAACCGAAGCCTATCTCCCCGGCGATGCCGCTTGCCACGCCTTCCGCGGCCCCACGCCGCGCAATCGCGCCCTTTTTCTCGAGCACGGGCACGCGTACGTTTATTTCATTTACGGCTCTTCGTTCATGATGAATGTTTCCGGGGAGAAACACGGCGTGGGCGCTGGAGTTCTTCTGCGCGCTGTCGAACCTCTCGAAGGAATTGAATTAATGCGCCATCATCGCCGCACCGTGGAACTTCGAGATCTCACGCGCGGACCCGGCCGATTGGCTTCCGCGTTCCAAATTGATTCGCGCGTCGATGGGGTCGATCTTTGTGCGTCCGGCGCGCTCTGGCTTGGCACCGCGATCCGCAAAAGGGGCGCGATCGGCGAAAGCATCCGCATCGGAATCACCCGCGACGCACACCTCGTCTTGCGCTTTTACGAGCGCGGGAATATTTTCGTCAGCGGACCAAAGAGACTTCAAATTTGAGACGCAAATTGCGGTAGGATTCTCAGCCCAGCGGGAAGTTCGCGATCTCGTCGTCGGATAGAATTACCGAAAGCATTTCAAAAAAGGAGCACCATGAAATCCGATCCAAAAGTTCCAGCGCCCAACCGGCGAGAATTTCTCGGCAATTCTGCGGGCCTGTTGCTCGGCGGCGTGCTCGGGAGCTCGTTATTGGCCATGGGCGAATCTTCAGCGGCATTCCGAGCTGCGGGTATGCCCCAAGCGTCCAGCTCGTCTCCGCGCCGAATCATCATTGATACTGATCCCGGCGTTGACGACGCTTTCGCAATTCTTCTCGCATTGAGCTCGCCGGAGCTGAAAGTCGAGGCGATCACACCTGTGTCGGGCAACGTGCCTCTCGAACTGACGCTTCCAAACGCGCTACGGCTCGTTGAAATCGCCGGCCGCACGGACATTCCAGTCGCCGCAGGCGCGAGTGTTCCGCTTACTCGACGCCTTATCACCGCAAGTTACGTCCACGGCGAAGACGGCCTCGGCGGCGTAAATTTCCCGCCTCCGAAAACGAAGCCTGTCGCTGAAACCGCGACCGAAATCATCCGCCGCATCGTCCGAGCGCATCCCGGAGAAGTCACGATTGTCGCAGTTGGCCCTTTGACGAATATCGCCACAGCTCTCCGCTCCGATTCCGAACTCGCGAGCATGATTCCGAACCTCGTCCTGATGGGCGGTTCGATCTCCGGCGGAAATATCACTCCGGCAGCCGAGTTCAACTTCTACGTCGATCCCGAAGCAGCATACGTTGTCTTCCATTCCGGAATTCCAATCGTCATGGTCGGGCTCGACGTCACCCGCAAAGTTCAACTCCGCGACGAAGACGCCGCCGCTCTTGAAGCCGGCGCAAATCCCGTAAGCAAAGCCGCCGGACGTATCGCGCGCAGCACAATTGCTCAATACCGGCGGACCGGCTTTCCCGGTTTCCCGATGATGCACGATCCGCTTGCTCTCGCAACGCTGCTCGATCCGACGCTCGTTAAACTGAAGGATTTCTACGTCAATATCGAAATCGAGGGCGAACTGACCGCCGGCGAATCCGTCGCTTACGATCACGCTCCGGTTCGCCATTCCGCGCCACTCGAGAGTGGCGGGACACTTGACGGCCGCAATGCCGACGAATCGTTTCACACTAATACGAAGGTCGCCGTAGACGTCGACGCCGACAGATTCATGCGCCTGCTCGTGGGGCGGCTGACGAACCGCGCCACATAAATCGCGCGACCGAGCGACACAAACGGCCCTTGTTGCCTCAGGGCGCAAGCCCGTCTAAAGCTCGGATATCGCTTTCTCTAAATCTTTGGTAAATTGCCCGGCGAGCCAACCCCGCTCACCTCGAATCGGAGACACCGATGAACAATCTGGATCTGCGTCCACTCTCGGTCGGAGAAATTCTCGACCGCACGTTCACCCTTTATCGGAATTACTTCGTCCTCTTTATCGGAATCTCCGCCATTCCACAGCTTCTGGTGCTCGCTTTGAGCCTCGCGCAAGTTGCCGTCTTGGTGCCCGCCGGCTTTCCGGCTCCGGGAGCGCGAGGCGTGCCGACACCGCCTCTCGCATCCGTGGGTGCGATCGCCTCATACGGAATTTTGGCTGTTCTTGCCATGGTCGTCACGCTCATAGCTTTGATTCTCTCGCAAGGCGCAACCGTGATCGCCGTCTCCGAACTCTATCTCGGCCGTCCGATCACCATCGGTGAATCCTTTCGGCGTGTCCGCGGCGAGTTGGGCACAATTTTCGGCGTAATGATGTTGAACGGTCTGGCGACACTGGTTGGCCTTCTCATGT
>DATBYF010000035.1:0-20831 GCA_036513895.1 Candidatus Acidiferrales bacterium
TGCATTAACGAGGGCTATAGTGCTGGACTGATTGACGAGGACGATTGCGTCAGGCGCTGCATCGAGAAAGGCCCGATACCGTACGTCCTCACCATAGGTGGTTTGCGAACCACTCGGCGACACGGTGAAAGCGAACGGATCACTACCGTCCTTTGGAGGTGGTGTTTCCATCGAAGTGTTTTTCACATTAGTCTGTTAGATGGTCACAACCACGAGTTTCGCTTGAGTCTGAGATGGGAAACCGTCTAATACAGCACACGAAGGGTGTCTGTGTCGGATTGAATACCGCTCGCCCAAGACCCGATGAACGCGGTTTTGGAAGTTGGAGCAGCGGCGGTTCGACGGTCCAAAAACCAGATGATTCTCGAAAGCCTCGAAGCTCGATCGGCGGTTATGGAGAATCAGTCACTAGGAGTGGTTCGTTTGAGGAGTGGTTTTTGAAAGATTACGCGCAGCCTGAAAGACAGTTCCGACGCCCACATTTGCTAAGTGGAATCGTACATCAGGCGGGCGCGGTTGTCAGTTATCGCGCGTTCAGGCGTCTTGTTTATTCTGAGTACTGATTGGTACTATGTGTTCCATATAGAACAGTTGTCCAGAGCGAGCGTGCGTTAGGTTGGCGCATGCTATCTTCCGCAGTTCGCCACGTATCAGCCAAGATTCCTCGTTACCCCCAGAAAGCAGATCCAACAAGCCTTGCTTTCGATATGAAATCATTTCTTGACTCGGCCGGACTGGGAAAAAGGATTGGTACGTTTCCAAGAAAGAAAACTATCTTCGCGCAAGGCGAGTCCGCCACGACTGTCATTTACATTAAGGAGGGCGGCGTGAAGCTCAGTGTAATCAACGCAACGGGCAAAGAAGCGGTCGTGGCGATTCTGGGGCCGGGTGATTTTTGTGGCGAGGGATGTTTGACGGGTTTGCCTTTTCGGATGGCAACTGCGACCGCTATTTCGCCGGTTACTCTACTCGTTATCGAAAAGACTGCGATGATTCGTCTCCTGCGTGACCAAAATCAGGTCTCAGACCGCTTCATTATTTATCTTCTGGCTAGAAACATCCGAGTCGAGGATGACTTGATTAATCAACTGCTTAATTCGATTGAGAAACGGTTAGCCCGGACCCTGTTGATGCTCGCGCGCTGTGGCAAGCAAGGCGAGCGACAAAAGATGCTGCCAAAGCTATCTCAGGAGACGCTGGCCGGAATGATCGGAACAACTCGCTCCCAGGTCAATGTGTTCATGAACAAGTCAGGAGGCTCGGTTATATCACCTACAAGGGCGAGATCCAGATTAACGATTCTCTCCTCAGTGTTGTGCTGCACGAGTAGCGAGGCACCAACTTATTCTGTCGGCTGTATTTTGGGTGATCAAGAAGCTAAACCTCAATGATTGTATCGCTTGGGTCGGAACTGAAGCGACAGCGCCGACTGATAAGTTGGATCCGTCCGAGCATCCCAGCAATGCCTAACCCTATTGCTTAACCCTGAAATAGTCATAGGCTTTCGATGAAGGTGCCGATTAGGGACATCATGACATGGGCAGGGGGGGCAGAATATATTTCTCAACTGTTCGAAATGGTACATAAAGGCTTCCCTCCGAGTGTCATTATGACATCGTGCCAAACTGCTCTTCACGTGGCAGAAGCAGAGCCGATCGTTCGCCGAGCCAGACGGAATAAGTACAGTTTGCTCTTGAGCGCCACGACAGCCGGTATCAAGAGCTCTACATCGAAAGTGGGTAAACTGGCGAAAATGGCGAATAAGTAAGGCTCAGGACACTTGTCGCGGACTTGGAAAATGCTAAGCCTCTGTGAATGGGGGCTTTGCTTTATCGACGCCAGGGATCCGAATTTCCGTGTGATGCCACACAGATTGCCTCTGTTACCGTGTCGAATTCTACGTAAGGCAGAAACCGGCCCATGATTCGGTGGACGGCCGGCAAGAGACGACGGGAGAAATCGGGAATGAACCCAAACCCTGCGATAATGAGCATCCAGACTCCGGTGGCGAGCACGCCGATTACAAGCTCGGCGACCTACTTCGAGAATCACACCCGAGTGCTTGCGGGGCTTCCGCATTCTAAGGTCGAACAGGTAGCAGATAAGCTCTATCATGCTTTCGAGAGTGGCCGCGGTGTCTACGTATTCGGAAATGGCGGAAGCGCATCCCTAGCTTCCCATCTTGCCTGCGATTTGGGCAAGGGCACGAGCATGGATGGCAATACCCAGAAGCGTTTCCGAGTGTTGTCATTGACCGACAACTTGCCGCTACTGACAGCTTGGGCGAACGACACCTCTTACGATTTAGTTTTCGCCGAGCAGATTCGAAACTTTGCGCAACGCGGCGATATCGCTCTGGCAATCAGTGGCAGCGGGAATTCGCCGAATGTCCTGCTTGGTTTGCAGGCGGCTCGCGAGGCCGGCGCGTTCACCATCGGCTTGGGTGGTTTTCAAGGTGGCAAAATGAAGCCGCTTTGCGATCTTAGTGTAGTAATTCCGTCGGATAATATGCAGATCATCGAAGATTTGCATGTTAGCGTTTCCCACGCTCTCTTCACGTTGGTCCGCAATCGAATCCAGTCGCGAGCCGCAAGCGTTCGCACTGCCGCCGCAAGCGCAGGATAGGTTTCGCAGAGTCCGGCGGTTTCGCCCATGCTACGTCTCTAACCCAGCGGGTCAGGGTCCGAGTGAGCCTTCCGGGCGCGAAGTCGCTTCGTCTTAATCACTTCAACGGCGGCGAACTTCCGGTCAAGGTGTGGATCTGAGCGGGAGCCGCCCGAATGTAGCACACATAGCTCTCTGGGACCGACCCCACATGTAGGGCACGGAACAGAAGACAACTGTTCTATGGTCAGGTTTCTTATGCTCATTCACCTAAATTGCGATTTAATCGCACCGTAAGACTGTTCAATTTGGAACAGTTTCAATACGAAGCAACTAATGCCGTGTTAGCCGCGCGCGACCATTGTCTGACATTTTGAATTACGTGTGGCTTAACAGCTGCAATGGATTCGAGGAAGCAAGCTGACCAAGGAGATCGCCTGGCGTGGCCAGCACAATTCGATTTCGACCCGCCGCTTTTGCGCGATAAAGCGCGGCGTCGGCTGCCTGCAAGAGTGCCTGTGCGTTCCGCGCTTCTTCCAGATTGCTTATAGCGACGCCGAGGCTGAGCGTCAATCGCAGTGAGCCTGCTTCTGTTTCGTACGTCGTCGATTCGACTCCCGCCCGCAATCTCTCCGCGAATTGCATCGCGCCTTCCGCGTCCGAAGACGGTGCAAGCACGAGAAACTCCTCCCCGCCGTAACGCCCAATGGAATCGTACCCGCGCAGCAATCCCGACATCCGCAGTGCGACTCCGTGAAGAATGGCATCGCCGGTCAAATGGCCATAACGATCATTTACCGCCTTGAAGTGGTCGATGTCCACGAGAATCAGGCCAACTAAGGTGTTCTCGCGTCGCGCGCGCGACAGTTCGCGAGTGACATCCCGGAGAATGGCGCGACGATTCAGAAGTCCCGTCAGCACGTCGTGCGTTGCCTGGAATTGTAGGGCCTGCTGTGTCCCTATCAATTCGTCCTGCAGGCGCAGGATGCGCTCGCCGGCGAATATACGCGCGCGCAATTCATGCGCGTCGAATGGCTTAGTCAGGTAGTCGTCCGCGCCAGCCTTCAACCCAGCGAGCATATCTTGCTTCTCACTTCTGGCGCTCAGCAGCAGAACGTATACGTAGGGCTGATCGCTTCGCTCGCGTATCTTCCGGCAGACCTCCACACCCTCAAGCCCCGGCATCATCCAGTCGAGCACGGCGAGCCGCGGCGCATTCTCCCCGCCCAGAAGCTCGAGAGCTTCCTTTCCATCGGCCACTGCCGTGACGTCATAGCCCCATTCGTTGAGCGACGCTTCCAGCACTCGGCGCGATATTTTGTCGTCTTCCGCGATCAGGACTCGCATCTTTCCAGAATTTGGGCCAGAACTTGGCGCGATCATTTTCTTTCCTTTCGATGCCATTCTTCCTGCCGTTCTTCTACCACCGGAACCGCATGCACATCCGGTTCGCTGCGTTCCAACTTCATCGTAAAATGAAATGTACTGCCTCGTTCCGGCACGCTCTCCACCCAGATCAACCCGCCCATCATCTCCACCAGCCGCTTCGTGATGCTCAGGCCGAGCCCGGTCCCCCCGAAGCGTCGCGTCGTTGAAGAGTCCGCTTGGGTGAAAACTTCGAAGATCATCGAGAGCTTGTCTGGCGGAATGCCTATTCCCGTATCGCGCACGCTGAAATGCAGTGTGACGTCTTTGTCGCTCTGGCTGGCAACACTGACTTCCACCCGAACTTCGCCATCGTGCGTAAATTTGATCGCGTTCCCGACGAGATTCATCAGAATCTGTCTTAGCCGTGCCCCATCTCCCACAACTTCGTCGGGCACATCGGGACGCACAAGACGTGAGATCGCCACTCTTTTCTCTTCGGCGTATCGGTCCAACATCTTGAGCGTCTCAGCGAGCACTGCTCGCGGATGGAACTGCACCGGTTCCAGATCGAGCTTTCCTGCTTCAATTTTCGAGAAATCCAGTATGTCGTTCAGCAGTTTCAGCAGCGTCTCGCCCGAGGACTGCACGAGCGTCAGATATTCACGCTGTTCATGGTTGAGCGGCGTATCGAGCGCCAGCTCCGTCATTCCTAGAATGCCGTTCATCGGTGTGCGGATTTCATGGCTCATATTCGCGAGGAATTCGCTTTTTGCGCGATTGGAGGCCTCCGCCGCCTCTTTGGCGCGCAGCATCTCCGCCTCCGCATGTTTGCGCCCGGAAATATTCTCCACGAGAGCGAACCCGTAGAGCGGGTTACCTGCCTCGTCCCGAATTGTGCTGGTGGATAGGCGTACCCAGATCGCCGCTCCGGCCTTCGTAACATAGCGCTTCTCAAGTTGGTAGCCCGAACGTGACCCATTTTCGACAGCCTCGGAAATTCTTGTTGTCTCTTCGAGATCGTCCGGGTGGGTGATGTCGAGAAATGTTTTGGAACGCAGCTCCTTTTCGCTGTACCCGAGCATTGCCACCATCGCGCCGTTCGCTTTAGTGATCCTGCGATCTGGACTGGACATCAGCATTCCCATCGGGCCTTCTTCGAATCCCAGCCGAAATCTCTCTTCGCTTTCACGCAAGCATTCCTCGGTTTGTCGTTGCTGCGAGATCACCGCTCCCAAACACAGGCCGGTGAGAGAAACGATCAGCATCAACATTTGCAGGAGCGCGAAGTCGCCTACGTTGATCGGAAAGAGTTGTAACATCCCCATCGCCCCGAAATTCAATGCTGCGATCCCGATCGACGCTCCCGGTAAACCGTGCCGCACGGCGATCCAAATGATCGGCAGGAAAAAAAGGTAAAACAGTTTGTCACTGTGGATCGAATCCCAACCGAAAGCGAGCCAAAGAGCGACCGCAATGGAAACGGTTTGAGCGCCAATTTCGAGCATTTGCGCGATTCGTCGGTTGGCCGAAGTAGACGCTCTTCGGTCCACCGGTGCCAGCGGAATGGTGAGGAGGGAGTCGCCATAAAATCGCGCAAGCGGCGGGATGACCACGATTTGGAGGAATGGAGCAAAGCAGATCAGCGCGACGGCATCGCCCGCCCACCAGTTTAGCGCGGCGCGCAGATAGTTTTCGCGTGGCATGAGATGGTCCAGAACGACCATCCACGTTCCCGCGGTGCCGACGCAGAACGAAGCTGCGAGTGCCAAGCAGACGTAAAACAGCACCTCGTTCAGTGGTTGATATTCTTTTATCGTTCGGTGCCTGTGCCGCAGAACCGCTGCCGCACCCCCATAGCCGCAGACAATAATGGGAATGCCCAGAAATAGTTGGTACGAAGACAGGCGCAAGTGGTAATCGACCATCCCCGCGATCACGCCCGCAAGCAACATCCATGGCACGTAGGACAGTCCGAATGCCGTCAGGAACGCGACAGCAAGGCCGGCCGGAGGATACCAAGCGCTGATGCCGGTCCAGATCTGGAAGTAAACACTCGAACGGTCGAGCGAGACATAGACGATTACAAATGCGACGCCGATCACCGTTCGTTCCAGACGAGCGGAACGTCTGTTCGTTGTAGGGCGAGTTTCACCGCCGGGATTTACGATTTGCGGCCGCGGTCGCTCGCGCGGTTCCGCGATTTCAGCGGTAATCAACTCGACACCTTTCGCGTGAAGGCTTCGAACTCCGCAAGCACCCGCCGCATCTGTTCTGAAAGCTGATCGACGAGAACTGCGGCGCCGGCGAGATCACTGTTCTTCGCCTTGAGTTCCAACTCTCGCGCCGTCGCGACTACCTCCGAGGCGAGGAGGTATCCAGCCGCTCCTTTGAGCGAGTGCGCTGCACGCTCGAGTGACTTTCCATCATGGCTTGCTAGAGCTGTTTGAACCTCCGCCAGTGTCTTTGGTCCTTCGGTTTCGAACAGAGTTATCAGCTCCGCGAGCAGGTCGTGGTTTCCGCCCAATCGCTCGAGCACCTGCTCCGCGCTCCACGTCGTTACCGGCGGCTCGGATTTCGACATGTACCGCTTCAGCACTTCGAGGAGCTCCGGGGTGCGAATCGGCTTTGTCAAATAATCGTCCATTCCGGCTTCTATGCATCTTTCTCGATCGCCCTTCATCGCGTGAGCCGTCATCGCGACGATTGGCAAGTGGCGCCTGGTGGTTTTCTCCCGTTCGCGGATGGCGCGCGTCGCCTCGAGGCCGTCCATCTCCGGCATCTGCACATCCATGAATACGAGATCGAGTGTTATATCCTCCGCCATCTCCACGGCTTCGCGGCCGTTCACCGCGGCGAGCACCTCGTGCCCGGATTTCTCGATTATCCGAGTTGCTACCAGCCGGTTCACCGCATTGTCTTCCGCAAGTAATATCCGCATTCCTCCACTTCCTTTCCGTATCGAGTAGCGCGTGACGAGCCCCGGCTTTGCTGTTTCGTTCCCGTGAGCCATTAAGTGAAGAATCGTGTTGAGAAGTTCCGATTGCTGCACCGGCTTGGAGAGATAGGCTGCGATTCCAGCTTCGCGGCAGCGCGCACCCTCGCCCCGCTGCGCGCTCGAGCTGAGCATCAAAATCTTTGGTCCGCTCTTCGCGTAGCGCCGCCGAATCTCGTTGGCGAGCGAAAAGCCATCCATGGCAGGCATTTGCATGTCCGTAATCACCAATGCGAAGGATTCATTCGAAGCTTCGGCGCGTTCCAGTGCTTCGAGAGCTAAGGCGCCGCTCGTCACGCACTCAGGCGCCATGCCCCAACTCTTGAGCAACTCGTCGAGGATCGTCCGCATCGTCTGGTTGTCGTCCACGACGAGAACTTTCTTGCCGCTCAGAATCTGGGGATCGTCTTGTGAGTCGCGCTGCGCGCTGTCGACCACGCGTTCGAGGCGAGCCGTGAAGTGAAAGGTGCTTCCGCGCCCTACTTTGCTCTCCGCCCAGATCTGTCCCTTGAAGATTTCAACGAGCCGGCGCGTGATCGCCAGACCAAGCCCCGTCCCGCCGTATTGCCTCGTCGTTGATGTGTCGGCTTGCGTGAAAGCTTCGAAGATGAGCGAAAGCTTGGCCGGCGGAATGCCGATTCCCGTGTCGCGAACGGCGAAATGCAGCGTCACGGTTCTTTCGTCTTCCGCTACTTTCTCAACTTCGAGCACGACTTCGCCTTGCTCGGTGAACTTGATCGCGTTTCCGATCAGGTTTACGACCACTTGGCGGAGCCGTCCCGGGTCTCCCGTCACCCAGGCAGGAACGTCCGGTTTAATCCGGCAGGCGAATTCGAGGCCGCGCTGGTGGGCGCGTTGCGCGAGAGTGCGCATCGTGTCGCCCAGAGTGTCGCGAACCGACAATTCGACTTTCTCGAAGTCGAGTTTCCCCGCCTCGATTTTCGAAAAATCGAGAATGTCGTTGATTACCGTCAGCAGCGAGTCAGCTGAGGATTTGACGGTCGCGAGATATTCGCGTTGTTCGTCACTCAATTCGGTGTCGAGCGTGAGTTCCACCATGCCGAGTATTCCATTCATCGGTGTCCGGATTTCGTGGCTCATGTTCGCGAGGAATTCGCCCTTCGCGCGGCTTGCCGCTTCGGCCGTCGCCGTCGCCCGCTGCAACTCCTTTTCTGCAAGCCTTCGCGCGGTCACGTCCCGGGAGAGAATGCAAACGGTTTGGTACGAACCGCTTTCCGAAAGAATCGGGGTGCACCGGCACTGAAACCAGCGCCGCCCGATCGGCAAATCCACCGGCATTTCAAACGATTCGGTCTGCCCGGTTTGCATCAAGCTGCGGAGCTTGTTCGTCAGGATGTCGTTGCCAAAGACATCCGAAATGCGCCGACCGATCAATTCGTTCCTCGGCCTCACGAGCAGATCTTCACGCTGCGTCCAAATGTCCAGATAGGTTCCGTCCGCGTCGACTTCGAAAACGAGATCGTCAATCGAATTGATTAAAGTGTTCAAGCGCTCTTTATTTTTCTGCAACGCGTGAGCGGCCTTTTCGCGTTCTATGATTTCTGATTGGAGCGCAAGCGTTCGATCGACCACACGTTGTTCGAGCGCGTCCTTTCTGCGAAGTGAGAGTTGCTCGCGCTCTTGAACGCGCTCGAGCATCGAATTGAACTGGTCGTAGAGGAAGCCAATTTCATCGTCAGTCGTTTTTATCGCGCGGAGTGAGTAATCCTTCGTTGCAGCGATGGTGAACGCGGTTCGCGCGAGCGCCAGGATCGGCTCCGACACTGCTAATTGCAGTCGCCACAAGATGAGAAGCCCGGCCGCGGCGGCGACGAGAATCGCTAGCGAAAGTAATCCGAGGTGATGCAAAAGCTGGGCACGAACCTGGACCATATCGGTTTCGAGGATCACGGAGCCGATGACTCGCTGCCCGAGTTTGATGTCCTGCGAAGCAGTGATGCGCCGGGACGTCTTGCGGTCTTGCGATCGTGGGGGAGGCGCGAGCGGTTCGTCGGCTCGGCTATACTGTACTATGAGCCTGCCATTGGGATCGCACAGCCACGCGTGCAGGACCTGAGGGTCAGCGGCGATCAACCTTTGAATTTTCTCGCCCGGAGCCGGATCTCGGGATTCAAGCGTTGCCCCACTCAACGCCGCAATGCTACGCGCCGATGCTGCCAGATGGCTCGCCGCCTGTTTACGAAGGCTGAGGTGATCGATTAGCGCGAAAGTCGAATACATCAGCGCTACGGCCACCGCACCACTTAACAGCGCCGCGCGCGTCAGTTTCTGGCTGAGCGATCCTAGTCTCAGCTTGATCATATTTTGCCCGTCGTCTCGACCGACGGCTGCGGCCGGGACCGATCTATCAGATTCAGGGCAGAACGATGGCAAAATTCAATCTGGCACACAGGCTAACCTTTTAGAAGTGACCGCTTTCCGAGCCGGAAACAACGCTAATAGAGGCTGCTGTCTCCGTGGTTTGTGTTGTTCCCAATTAGGTGTTTCGGGTAGAAACTCGGCCATCATCCGGAAGCAACCGCAATCGTCTCTCGTGGCCCACGAAGCGGCCTTGTGAAGCGATGAACAATTCCCCCACCGTTAGCCTATTGAGATGACGAGAAGGGAGATGTTCATTTTGGCACATATTCTTATGAGTCACTTAGAAGTGTCCGACAGCCTTTTCTGCCATTAGCGACAACATATGCATTTGTTAATGTCCAATATGGAGCGGAAATGACAGGCATGATTTCAAAGGGACTAACAGACTTGATCGATACGATCAACTGATCGTTTCACTTTCATCGAGCAGAGTGCCCTGCCCTTTGCGGAGAGCTCGCGGTACTTGTGCCACCGCTGGGTAGACCGCAGCGCCCACGCTCACGGAAAGCAGAGGCGTCTCACGATCATCCGACGGCCATCCACAGATTCGGCATTTGACTGCGTCTTTATCTTTTGCGGAGGTCTCGGGCAGAACAACCGCAAATTCCTCGCCACCATATCGTGCCGCATTGGTGCGATCTGACCGTTTTGATCTCAGATTCAAGAATTTCGGAAAGCTTGCGGTAGATTGCCAGCCGGGTAAGCTATCAGTCGCCGCCAAATGCCCGAGATGATCATCCGATCTAATGTGCGGTGACGTCCTCGGCGATCATTGCGCACCCGTCCGGTGCCCCTTCCGCAATTCCCACCTGGCGGCCGCTGAGCCGTACCATCATCGGTTTTCCGTCCTTCCGTTTCCATTCGACTTCGATGAGATCGACTTGGCCCGTCCGCCGGTAGGACTCGAAGAGTTGCGCGCTCTCGAACGGATCACGCATGATTTCCGTTGCTAAGTTCAAACCCATTAATTCTTCACGAGATCCGTAACCTAGCATCGCCACAAGTGCTCCATTCACATCAAGAAACCGACCGTCCAAGTCAAAATGGCAAATGCCATAGGCGGGATTCTCCACCAAAGCCCGAAGGTGGGCTTCCGAGTGCCGCAATTTCTCTTCCACTCGATTTCGCTCCTCGAATTGGGTTCTCTCCTCAACCGCCAGCGCGACGGCCAACGGTAAACGGTTGAGACGATTCTTATCAATACAATCGAATGCACCGTTCCGGATGAACTCATCCGTCATCTCCTCTTCGAGAGAGTGAGTGGCCAGGATAAACGGAATCTCTTGATTCTCCTTATGCAGTAGTTCGAGCGCTTCCATTCCCGTCCAACGAGGCATTGAATAATCGCACACGATCACGTCATAGGATTGCGTGCGTAATCGTTTTCCGAAGTCCGCAGGTATTTGAACCCAGTCTGAGAAAACCGCAAAATCCAACCTCTTGAGCTCATGTAAACAAAGCTCGACATCGGATTCTCTGTCATCAACGAAGAGAATCCGAACTACTCGTCGCCGATGAGTCGCGATACGCCTTGCAGCGAAGCTTTGATGAGTTCTATGTTCGCGACCCTCAGCTACGTGTGACATGGCAAGCCGCCTTCGCCTCTTCCAAAGCCGTTGCGAGATTTTGCGCCAGCTAAGGAAACTTAATGTGTAATCTTCCGTCCGACACTTTGGGTTTGAAAGTGTATTGCGACTGTTCAATTTGGTACACGATGTAACCATGTGCCTATTTGGCTAAGACCCTCGGGCAACGGCCGAGTCGACCGCAGGTGTCGGGGAATAGTGTTCCAATTTGAATAAGGCACTGTGGGATTATT
Source organism: Candidatus Acidiferrales bacterium (assembly GCA_036513895.1). GTDB lineage: Bacteria > Acidobacteriota > Terriglobia > Acidiferrales > UBA7541 > Palsa-147. The sequence continues at coordinate 11,166 of DATBYF010000035.1, forward strand.
TGTACCAGTTGAGAGACACTCAAAGATGTTCTATTGGAATCGGCGCTAAGGGAATTTCGAGTCGCCGTGGGCCCACAGGGGTGATCCGAGGATGATCGTCGGGAGCCTGTTGCGTCAACTGCGCGAAGCTCGGCATATGTCCCAAGGCGAAATCGAGAAACGGGCTGGCTTGCTTCGCTGTTATATTTCTCGTCTTGAAAACCGTCACACAGTTCCCCTGATAGAAACATTGGAAAAGATGACTCGGGCGCTGGCGGTGCCATTATACAAGCTCTTTTATGACGGAAACACGGCACTCAAAGTGCCGAACCTCTCGAAAAAGGGAATCGCTTCCGAGAGTGCATGGGGAAGCGCCGTTGCAGATGAGCGCCCTTTGACCAGGTTTCGACGCCATCTAAGTCGGATGAATGAATCCGACCAGCGTCTGCACTTGTCACTGGTACAGAAGATGGCGGCCCGAGCTTCGCGCTGGCGGAGGTCGAAAACCTAACGTTTTGATTGATTTGGCACGAGCCGTGGTTCGCATGGAACTGAAACCTGCGAACGGGATCATGTGTTCTTGCCGAAGCGCCATGATCATGCAAGATGAAACAAATGATCTCCTTTTACTTACTCGCGGTAATCATTAAGACGATGGTCGACGACAAGAGTAACTCATAAGAACGTGTACCAAAATGGACAGCCCTCCATCCGTTATCGAAATAGCCTTGTGGCGAAAAGGGCTTTCACAAATTCAATATCGGGCATGAATGTGTGGCGCCCAATCGGAGCGACGGTTCTCTTTTAAGGACTCGTGCGTTTGCTGTGGCAGGGATCAACGGCTGCACGGCTCCGATTAGCACTTTGGGGTCACGAAAGTAAAATGGGGAGGGAACGTGGCGATCACTAATACGTCAACTCCAAAAGCAATAGCAACAGGAAATTCGAATGGAAACTTCGGGCCGGATGGACGCGACCGGCGGCGGCGCCACCGAGCGAGGGTCACTTTGCCTGTACACATTCGCGGCGGAATGGGCTCACTCGACGCTTTCGATGATGACGGCACTACTATTGACGCTTCGCTAGACGGACTTCTGGTTGCGACCAATCGTGGCGGATACCGAACAGGCCAACTCCTCGAAATAACGATCGTGCCAGCTGGCGAAACGGCGGCGGCGGTCACTTCACAGTCGGCGCGTGTACTGCGCAGCGTGCCAATGCCCAACCATCTTAGGTATGCGGTTGCGCTAGAATACGTGAGTTCTGTTCTCGGTACCAAATCAAACAGCAACTCAACCACTGCGTTAACAGTGAGACGAGGTTTTCCGCGATACAGATTTTTTGCGAATGCTGAACTTGTCCAATCTCATAGTGCCTTTCGACTCTCCGGTAGAGTGACGGAAATCAGCCGGAATGGCTGTTTTGTTGACAGCGTGAGCCAGCTCCCGCTCGACATGCAATTCAATCTGCGCATTTGTCGAGGCGATGAAACCTTTGCGACATCGGGCAAGATTATCTACGTCAGACCGTGGATTGGGATGGGGGTTGTTTTTCTTGATCCGCCGAAAGGCCAAATAGACATTCTAGAATCCTGGCTTGTCCGGTTGCCGTCGACCGTGGCCATGTAACGTGAAACTGGATCAGACTGGTACTACAGAGTAAAAACCGAGCCGTTCTAAGCGCTGGATTCGCCTGCGGATTAACCCCCTCACTATTAAAGTCGGACTAGAAAGGACTTGGAGTGATTTTGAGGATCTCCAGACATACCGCCCGTGGCGAAGCCGTTGAGGTCGAACGGAAGCCGGACGGTCGATTTTTGGGATGAAGGTTTGAGGGACGGCTCGTAACAAATCGTGGAAGCATTACGAGGTTAAAATGACGGTAAACATTAGGGAACTGGAAAAGATACTAAAGGCGAAGGTTCAATTAATGGATTTTCCTAATCCGGTGGCGGCGACGCTCGTGGCGATCAGGCTGGTGCCAGTAATACTAGATATAGTCCGCAGGGAGTTGCGAACGGAATTAAACCGTCGCGACCGGATTAAGGAAAACCTAGCGTGAAGCTTCGAGCCAGTTACGTAGAATTTCGCCCGACTTACCTGTCCCCCGGTATGAAAACAGATAAATGGACCGTGGTTACAACGGGAGGACTGCACATTCTAGGCGAAGTGAGGTGGTTCAACGCGTGGCGGGGTTACGCGTTAATCGCCGAGGCCGGGACGGTATTTGACGAGAAGTGTCTAAGAGAGATTGCGGAGTTTACGGAAGAGCAAACCAACTTGCATCGGGCGAAACAGAATGCAATTCGACGCAAGAAATGAAGTCGACGTAGCACGCTATTATCCTTTTCTTGCACAGTGATCCACTTCCTTGCGGTAACTGAGAAAGCGCCGAACAGAATCTACCACTTCGTCGTTGTTGTCCACCGTATTACGGTCTGGAAGCCTCGCATCGAACAGATGATTTCATGGTATGACAGGTCGAAGGAGCCTTCCTATTAGCGCTGCGTCGCAAATTCACGCTCCGGCGTAGGTGTCTCGAGGGGCATCTGCGAAGAACTCAATTGAGATGGAACGTTTTTGCGTCTTGATTCTCACATTACCGCATTGGGGCATTGGGATAACTGATAAGAACCTGTACCAAAATGAACAGATCGCATGGATTTCCAAGAATAACTTTGACCTGTAGGCGGTCTCCACAAGCTCATTGTTGCTGAGCCCAAATGAATAGCTCTACGCAAATGGCAATCAAACGGGACAAGAAACGATTTCCTGTCGGCGTAGCACGGAGCCTCAGATGCCCGCTCTTGCGCGTTAGTTTCGCCCATCGTGACCTTGCCAACGTCAAACGATCTTTGCAAGAGTTAAAACATGCTCATTTCCGCGTCAGAGCGGATGTCATCCAAACTCCAGACCAATTCATCAGTCGGCTGAACTCAAAAAGCTGCGACTTAATTCTTGCTGAGTACCCCGCGGCCAAAAAGTGGGAAGCTCAGGTGGCGAAGCTCTGTGCGCACAATAGCAGGCATACGCCTGTCATCTTTTTGACCGGAGGGATTCAGCGAGAGACAGCGGCAGAGCTCACTACTAAGGGAGCTGCGGACTGTATCGAAATGGAAAACATCGGTCATCTCCCTGTAATCATCCGCCGGGTTTTGAGTGAAGAAAAACTGCGTGAGCAGCGCGACCGGGCAGAGGAGAAATTGCGGCATTCGGAAGCACATTACCGCGCATTGGTCGGTAATCCAACATACGGGATGTGCCACTGCACGCTGAAAGGCAAACTTCTGGATATCAATCGAGCGCTCGTGTCGATGCTCGGCTACACAGCTAAACAGGAACTCCTGGCTGGTGATCTCACGAGAGAAATTGTCTCCGACCCCTTCAAGCGAAAACAACTACTCGGAACCTCCGGGCGTGAGGATCAAAACGATACATTGGAAGTTGAATGGAAACGAAAGGATGGCACGCGTCTAACGGCGAGGCTCACTGGACGTGAAGTGATGCGCGCAGATGGAAGAGCTGGTGGTTACGAGATTATTGCTGAGGACGTGACAAGACAGCGCGAGCTGGAGGATCATTTGCGTAAGCAGGCCGCAAAGGACGCGCTCACCGGTCTGGACAATTATCGCGGCCTTGTGAGTGCAATCGATACTGAAATCAAGCGGTCTAAGCGCACAGGCAGAGAATTCGCGTTATTGCTATTCGATTTGGATGATCTAAAAAAAATCAACGACCGCTATGGACATCTGGCAGGCAGTCAAGCGATATGCCGGCTCGCCGATGCCTTGTCCATGGGTTGTCGAGATATCGATACAGCGGCGCGCTTCGGCGGAGATGAGTTTGCGCTTGTGTTGCCGGAAACGTCTGTCGAATCGGCAGATCTTGTTTCGCAGCGCATTTGTAGAAAATTTACAAACGACCACCGGGACCCGCCGCTGTCGGTCAGTGCCGGTGTTGCCAGCTACCCTAAGGACGGCGAATCGATCGAAACTCTCCTGGGTGCTGCCGACGTCGCGCTATACGCGATGAAAGCCAAAGTGCACAATCATAGAAACTGAATCTTGGGTTGCGGAACTGCGTACCGCGGTTACATCGCAATTCAAATCAGATTGCCAGCGCTTCGCACGCGAAGCTAGGGTCCGATGCTACTTTTGGTGAGAAAGGGGTTCGACTTTTTGCGAACCCGGAAGAATTGAACTTGGAATTGCAAGTGAGTTGTCCGCAGATACTAAGTCAGACGATCATCGCCGCATATAACCTTAGTAGGTTATGTTAACCATCCGGACATATGTGTCGAATCAGACAGTCTGAGTTAGATTTAGTCCGCAATGTACGTCAGGGGAACGAAATCAATGGGTGACATACGCAATCTACTTCTCATCGACGATAACCCACGTCATGCCGAAGCCTTTCGAACGGCGCTGCACACTGCCACCCATGGTCCATTCAAGGTTTACTGGGCTAGAACACTTTCTCAGGGCCTGGAACGGTTAGGAGAAGCGGTATGGGCGATCGTCGCTAACTTGTATCTGCCCGACAGCCAGGGTCTCGATACATTCAATAAGCTCTTGCAGTCCGCACCTAGCGTGCCGATCTTAGTCCTGGCTGGCGCAGAGGATGAAGGCATCGCCGCGAAAGCCATGGGGGATGGGGCGAAAGATTATCTGCTTGAAGGTCATATCGATACGTACTCATTCGCGCGTGCAATACGCAATGTGGCGGAGCGAGAGGTGGCCGAGAAAGCACTTTTCACGGAACAGGAACGCGCGCGAGTGACGCTCAGCTCAATCGGGGATGCTGTGGTCAACGCCGACGCTTTAGGAAACATTACATCCCTAAATGCCGTCGCAGAAAGAATGACGGGCTGGACGTGCGGCGACGCATCGGGGAAGCAGCTCGATGAGGTGTTTCGGATCATCGACGACAGCGATCGGACGGCTTTTCCGAATCCGCTGGAATCAGAAGTTATGGGAAACAACACTGACCGACTCGCCGCGAACTGCATCCTAATTCGGCGCGACGGCAAAAGGTCTGACATTGAAAAGTGCACCGCTCCGATATACGACCGGCTAGGGTTGATTGCCGGCACAGTTATCGCGTTCCACGATGTGAGCGCGACGAAAACGATGTCACTTGAAATGTCTCACTTAACCCATCACGATCCCCTCACCGATCTTCCGAACCGGTTGCTGCTGAAGGATCGACTGAACCGGGCGATTGAGGCAGCACGTCGGAATGGTACTAAAGTAGCAGTGTTGTTCCTGGACTTGGACGGATTCAAGCATATTAACGACTCATTGGGACACGCCATTGGAGACAAGTTACTTCGATCCGTCGCATTGCGCCTGGTTGGGGGTGTCCGGAGTTCCGATACGGTAGGCCGTCAGGGTGGGGATGAATTTGTGGTTGTACTTGCGGACATCAAGCACGCGGCAGATGCCGGTTCCGCGGCCCGGGGAGTCTTAACTGCACTCGCTGCTTCGTTTCCTTTTGATCCGCATGGTCTACGCATCACGGCAAGTATCGGGCTGAGCATGTACCCAGAGGATGGTGACGACGCGGAAACCATGATGAAAAATGCCGACACGGCAATGTATCAGGCGAAGGTGAATGGCCCAAACAATTACCAATTCTTTAAGAAATTCATGAACGTCAGAGCCATTGAACGGCAATCGGTCGAAGCGGACCTTCACCGGGCCCTAGAGCGGCACGAATTCATCTTGAATTACCAGCCGAAGGTAAATCTCGTAACGGGGGAGATTTCCGGGGGTGAGGCGCTGATACGCTGGATTCATCCAGATCGCGGTCTTGTATCCCCTGATCAGTTTATACCGATCGCTGAAGACTGTGGCCTCATTTTACCGATCGGACGTTGGGTCTTGACGGAGGCCTGTAGGCAAGCTAGAGAATGGATTGACTCCGGCTTACGTATCGTTCCTGTGGCTGTGAATGTATCTTCGCTAGAGCTCCGCGGCGGGGGCTTTCTCGAAGGCCTGCGAGCTATTCTGAAAAATAGTCGTTTGGAACCGTGCCATCTCGATCTCGAACTAACCGAAACAGCACTGATGCGGCGTGCGGGGCCCACCGTCGCACTGCTCAACGACCTCAAATCGATCGGGTTGCACCTCTCGCTGGATGACTTCGGTACCGGATATTCCAGTTTGCGCTATCTGAAATGGATCCCGATTGACACTCTGAAAATCGATCAATCCTTTGTGCAGGGCATCGCTGCCGACCCAGGCGATGCTACGCTCGTCAGCACGATGATCACCATGGCCAAAGGTTTGAAGAAACGAGTTGTGGGCGAGGGTGTCGAAACAGAAGAGCAGATGACATTTCTCCAGGCACTGGGCTGTGACGAAGCGCAAGGCTACTATTTTAGCAAACCAGTGGCTGCCTTACAGTTCGCGAAATTACTTGAGAAAGGTGTAGAACCATTCTTTATTCCCCACTTTCCGACGCTGCCCTTTCCGATCGGCAAACGCACCCATCTCTCAAGAACGGCGAATTCTCACTTAGTCTGATTCCAGATCGTATTTGTAAGTCCTTAGCGTGTTCCGTTGCAGCAACCAAGAGCATCTCTTCTGGGTGTCTAGCTTAATCAGATAAGGCGTCCGTTGGCTCAACGTTTGCTGCTTCGACACACACGGAGGTCATTGACACACCGCCAGCTCTATTCGTGCAGAACTACACTAATCAGAGAATCGTGGACCTTAAGTACGCCGTTGTAATCAATGAAGCCCAGATTCCTGAATTTATTCATGAAAAAACTGACCCGGGAGCGTGTTGTTCCTATCATTTCCGCGAGCATTTCCTGAGATATTTTCGGTAGCTTCGTGTGTGGCGGGTCGTGCCTGCCATAGCGTGCGAGCAGCAACAGAGTACGTGCCAGCCGTTTCTCAATGGAGTTAAAAAGCTGATCGATTAGGTCTTCCTCGACTCGAATGTTCCTGGCCAGCAAATAAGCGATGAAACTGTCAGAGAGCTCATGTTCCTCATGCAGAACGCGAATCATCTCAGTCTTTCCTATAACGAGTAGAGTCGTCGGCGAAATCGTTGTTGCTGTCTCGATCCGACAAGGCAGCCCAGTTAGACATCCTTCACCGCAAAAGTCGCCCGGACCCAGAAGCGACACAACGGCCTGTTTGCCAGCGCCGCTGACAACCGAGAGCTTCAAACGGCCTTCTTGTATATACATCACAGTGGTCGCGGGGTCGCCCTGACAGTAGACCTTTTGTGACTTTCGGTACGACGCGACTGTTCTGGCGACACCGGAAGAGTTGAGGAATGTGTGGGCATCGAAATCGTGTCTTTTCTTGCGATGCCATGAGGGCTTAATGCTATGTTGCTGAGAAGATACCTTCATATTCTGGATGTTCCCATTATATTTAATATCACTACTAGTTTCTATGCAAGGTCGAGGGGGAACTTCTTAGCGGCCCAGCGTTCTGATCGAGAAAAGCCGTGATTCCGCGATTGACATAGACTTGCTGTTTTCGACTTTAGCCAATAAGTGCCTCTGAGTTGATCGTACTGGTAACTAATAAGAACATGTACCAAAATGAACAGATCGTATTCCCTCTATTGAATAGTCTTGTCGTCGAGGCAGTTTCTCCAGCGTGATCGTGACGCATTATGAGTGCCTGATTCCAAAGCGGCGCCAAGACCGGCGCTGAATAGTAAAAATGGCGTTGATTTATTAGAGGGATTGGTGTGCCTGCGGTCGCGAAGCCAATTTGGGAAATGATCGCGATTCGAGCGTGATGCGAGAACGTATTTTGGGGGGAATTCGATGAGTTCGGAGACGCCTGCTCCAAAGGCGGATAATGCCGCGACAGAACGATTCGGTCCGGACGGACGCGACCGGCGCCGGCGGCACCGCGCAATGATCGCCTTGCCGGTGCACATTCGCGGCGGATTGGGCTCGCCCGATCCTTTCGAGGACCACGGTACGACAATTGACGCTTCGCGTGACGGTCTTCTGGTTGCGACCAATCGTCGTGGATATTGGGACGGAGAGCTCCTCGAGGTCACGTTTGCCTCCGTCGACAAACCGATGCCGTGGCCCGAATTCCAGCGAGCGCGTGTTGTGCGCACGGTTCTCATGCCGAACCAGCTTTCCTACGCTGTGGGGCTTGAATATCAAAGAACAGAATTAGCAAACGCGGAGAACAAGCTTGTTTCGAGCAGTGTGTCCGCGGCTGTCCACGTGCTGGTCGTCGGGTCCGATCAACTGGCGGCGAGTGTCACGCGCGAGCTTTTTGAGCGAGATGGCTATGAAGTCGTGTTTTTCTCGAATGGAAAGAAGGCGCTCGAATTGCTTCTCACTGAGATGCCCGACGTACTGCTAGTCGAAGTCGAAGAAGGCGAGGTCAACGGCCTAGAGTTGTGCTCGATCGTGAAGAACAGCATCCGGCACCAGCATATCCCCGTAATTCTTCTTACACGTTCGGCGCAGTCGGCCGATTATTTCGCATGCCACAAGGCGGGCGCAGTGATTTGCATGGCGATGCCCTGTCAGCCTGGAAAATTGCAGCAAGTCGTGAAATTGGCGATGGCTCCGTCGTCCTCGCGGCCAAGTTCCCGCGCAAAACGAGATACGACCGGTCCCTTAGGCACGCCAAAACACTAGGCTGCAGAATGCCCTCCGTCGAATCGGAAAGAGGACTTACAGCCATCGGATCAATTATTGGGGGAATCAAAACTCCCTCATGAAATGGAAAAATTGTTGAATCGTAAACTACAACTCGCGTTGGGGTCTGCCGTTTTGAGCTCGCTGGTCGTGGGCGTGATTTCCTATCACGCAACGATCGGCGCGGAGGAGAGCGCCCGCCGGGTCCTGCACGCCGAAACTTATCTAACGCTTGGAACCTTTATCGGTTTGCTTATTACCGCTCTTGTAGCTTGGAGCGCCCTGCGCAACAGCTCCACACGCGGTCTTGCAGAACAAGCGCTCCGAGAGTGTGAAGAGCGCAATCGTCTGGTCCTCGACGGAATCCAGAGCTACGCGATCTTCATGATCGATCCGCGAGGGCAGATTCTCAATTGGAATGCCGGTGCTGAGCGAATCAAAGGATACAAAACTGAAGAAATCATCGGTCGTAACTTCTCTTGCTTCTTTCCGCCGGAAGATATCGAGCGGGGCAGGCCGGAGGAAATACTCCGATTGACCGCCGAAAACGGCCGGCACGAAGAGCAAGGGATGCGAGTGCGAAAAGACGGTTCTAGATTTCTAGCGAGTCTCACGTTTACAGCGTTGCGCGATCCGGCCGGAAAGCTTCGTGGTTTTTCTGAGTTCAGCCACGATCTCAGTGAAAGCAAGGAGTCAGGAGCGAAGTACAGGGGGCTGTTGGAGGCCGCTCCCGATGGGATGGTGGTGGTGAACCAAGGCGGAGAGATTGTCCTGTTAAATCTGCAGGCGGAAAAACAGTTTGGGTATCGCCGTGATGAACTCGTCGGTCAGAAGGTGAAGAACATCATTCCGGAAGGATTTGCCGAGCGGCTGATTGCGGACGATCTTCGCTCCGCGGCAGATGCGCTGGCCCAGCAGATCGGCACAGGGCTTGAGCTCATCGGGCGGCGCAAGGATGGAAGCGACTTTCCAATCGAGATCATGCTCAGTCCACTCGAGAGTGCCGAGGGAATCCTGGTGACGGCCGCGATCCGCGACATCAGCGTGCGCAAG
>DATBYF010000036.1:0-45869 GCA_036513895.1 Candidatus Acidiferrales bacterium
GCAATCTGTTGGTAGCCCGGATGAAAATCACATCCTATAATCTTCATTGCGGCTCCTTCCTATCCGAGCCTTGTCTTGGCAAATTCAAGTTTACTCGGTAGGCTCTCGGAGCCGCACTTCGTCATACAATCAAACGAAGTGCGGGATCTGCATTTCGTGTGTCAAGCATCACTCATACCGCAGCGCCACCATCGGATCGACGCGCATCGCCCGCCGCGCGGGAACGTAACACGCGATCGCCGCAACCCCAACTAGAAGCAACGACGCCGATATGAACGCGAAAGCATCGAGCGCGCCGGTGTCAACCAGCAAGCTCCCCAGGAATCGCGAGAGACCTGCCGATATAGCCACGCCGATCGCGAGACCCGCCATCACCAACGTCAATCCCTGCCCAATCACCATGCCGAAGATTTTCTGCCGCTGCGCGCCGAGCGCGATGCGCACACCAATTTCATGCAAGCGCTGGTTAACAGCATAAGAAATCACACCATACAAGCCAACAACTGCGAGAAGAAGATTCAATCCGCCGAGCGCTCCGGCAAACGTGGCGGCAACTCGCAGAAAGAAGAAACCATTCCCACCTTCAAGGGCCTCCGCCATCGGCATCACATCGAACACCGGTAGGTTCGGATCCAGCGCGTGAGCCTGCGCTTCGACCTCGTGCACGATGCTCGCTGGAGGCAGCAAGCTGCGAACTTGCAGCACACGAAGCGCGGTGTAGTTCTGGGTGAGCGGCACGTAGAAATGCGGAGCGGGAATCTCGCCGATTGACGCGTACTTGCTGTATTTCGCGACGCCGACGACTTCAATGTCCGGCCCATCTGCAGACATGCGTCGGAAATGATGGCCGATCGGATCCTGCCCCGGCCAAAGCTGCTGCGCGAAAAGTTCGTTTACCACGGCGACCAGCGGCGTCGAACTCTGGTCACGCTCGTCGATCGCGCGGCCACGAACAATTTCAATTCCCATCGTGCGGAAATAATCCGAACCCACTTTGTTCAACGACACGGCCGGCACCTGGCTCACCGGCAAGCCTCGCTGGCTTTCGTTCCATACCGGGTTCAAGGCCACGCTGTAATAACCCAACGGCACGGCGTAAGCGAAGCTCGCGGATTGGACGCTAGGCAAAGCGCGAACGCGGCTGCCAAGTTCGCGATAGAAATTCGCGCCGCGCTGTTCGTCGTATCCAAGTTCGCCCACGTCGATCGTGAGATTCATCAGGTGCTCGGGCTGAAATCCGAGGTCCGCCTTTTCCGCGTGCTGCAAGCTGCGCAGGAAAAGTCCAGCCATGATGAGCGCAACCAGCGAGCCGGCGGCCTGCGCGACCACCAGGATGTTGCGTATGCGGTTGTGACCGGCTCCGCCCGTGAGACTGCGGCCGCTTTCGCGCAGCGAGTCATTCAAATCGATTCGCGTCGCTCGGAACGCCGGAACAACGCCCGCGAGCAAACCAGAGGCGGCCGCCACCGAGCCGACGAACAGGAACATCCGCCAGTCAAACGGCTGGCTCATCCGCAGCGGCCCTTCTATGCCGGGGAGGCGTATCTGTTCGATCAAGCTCATTAGAAACACGCCGATGATCGCGCCTCCGATCGCTCCCAAGCTCGACAGCAGAAAGCTCTCAGTGAGCGATTGACGAAACAGCCGCAAACGCCCGGCCCCGAGAGAGGCGCGAACAGCCATTTCCTTCGCGCGAATCGATGCGCGTGAAAGCAGCAGGTTTGTAACATTCACGCAGGTGAAGATCAGAACGAGGCCAACAAGGCCGAGAAACACTGCGGTGACCAAGGGCCAAATACTCGCCGAGGCGGCTTCGGGACGCGCCAGCTTCTCGGGAATCACGTCCATCTTGAGGCCGCTGTCGTCGGGATATTCACGCGCGAGATTGTCCGCGGTGAGTTGAAGCGACGCGCGCGCCTTCTCGATTGAAACGCCGGGTTTCAGATGCGCGAGAACGCGGAGCTGCCGGTCTTTGCGGTCGGTGAGAAGGTTCGGCGAGCCTCCGCTGCCCGCATACATTCCGAGAGGCGCGTAGGCGTCCGATTCCACGATATAGAACGTGCCGAAGAATGCTTTCGGCACCACTCCGACGACGGTCACCGGCCGGCCATTCAGATTGACGCTCTTGCCCACCACCGAAGGGTCTCCATTGAACCGGCGCATCCAGTAGGAGTGGCCGAGAACAATCACAGGATCGGCGCCCGGCACTTCTCCCTCGCTCGGTAGAAAAACGCGCCCGAGCGCGGGCGGAATGCCGAGTGAGGTGAAATAATTGCCCTTGGCGTAGGTGATCAGAATGCGCTCGCTGCGATTGTCGGCGCTGAGGCTCGCGAAATTGACGAGGAACGCTGTCATGTCTGTAGTGACTTCGCTGTGCTCTTGGAAATCTTGCAAGTCGGCATTCGAGACTTGGTGTGGGAAGTAAATCTTGGGATCGTGATAGGCGACCACGACGAGGTGCCCGGCGTCTCTCACCGGCAGCGGATTGAACAGGAATGAATTGACGATGCTGAAGACGGCGGTGTTGGCGCCAATTCCGAGAGCAAGCGTCAGCACCACAATAATGCTAAACCCCGGATTCTTAGCCAACATCCGCAGCGCTACCCGGATGTCCTGAAGAAGCATCCCCATGGGTTCCTCCACGCTCTGTGCTTAGAATGTTTTCGAGGTAGTAAAGCCCTGGTCCATTCAGAGCATCTTCGATTCCATATTGTTTTTCGCTACTCCGCTGATCTGACGTGGCTTACGGCATCCGCCAGAAACTAATCGCAATCGACATGTCCGCATCCGGGACGCCCCGTAACGGCAGCGGACACTGCCCTCGTGGCTCAACACAAAATCTAGACCTCAAAACTAATTTCAGAGGAGGCAACCGCCTCCCGGTTCCGATCCCCCAGCGCGCGCAGTGTTACAAACTGTCAAATCGTGCTAGCGTGAATTGTATTCTTCCGCTCAGGCTCTTACGGGCCCGTCGGAAGGGAATTTCACAGGCTGAGCGCGTGTGAAGAATTGAAGCGCAAACTCTCTCACTACGATTCTAAAGGGCGCGTTCGAATGGTGGACGTGAGCGAGAAGCCGCCCACGACGCGCGCGGCCGAAGCGCACGCCTTCGTACGCATGCAGCCAGCGACCCTGCGCAGCATCCGCCAGCTCAAGAATCCCAAGGGCGATCCTCTTGAAATCGCGCGGATCGCCGGAATTGCCGCCGCCAAGCGCACTTCCGAATTGATTCCGCTTTGTCACCCCCTGCCGTTGACTCACGTGGATGTGGTCGCCAAGCTATGCAAAAATGGAATTGAGGTAAGCTCGCGCGCCGCCACGACAGGTCCGACCGGCGTCGAAATGGAAGCGCTGGTAGCGGCGGCTGTGGCCTCGTTGACGATATACGACATGTGCAAAGCGCTTGAGCGTGGGATGGAAATCACGGAGCTATTTCTCGTGGAAAAAACCGGCGGAAAAAGCGGGAGGTACCGGCGGCCCGGAACTGCTCGCATGGCGTCGAAGCCGGCGCGGGGACGCGCATGAAGGAAGTCAAAGTTCTCGTCGTTGACGACAACGCGCTGATCCTTGACCTGTTGATGAAGAATCTAGCGCCGCATTGCGATGCCCGCGCGGCAGCCGACGGCGCGGATGCTCTCCTCAAGATTGTGGACGACCCGCCCGACTTGGTTCTTTGCGATTACAAAATGCCCGGACTCGATGGCCGCCAGCTTTTCGAAAAACTTCGCGCGCGCCCCCAGACCAGGCAAATTCCTTTTATTTTTCTCGCCAGCCGCGGCGACATCGAGGAAAAGCTGAGGCCCGTTGTCGACGGCGTCGAGGAATTCATTCCCAAGCCTTTCTTTATCCAGGATCTGATTCGCAGCGCGAAAAAAGTGGTGGACAGGATCGCGCTCGTGAAATTGCAGAATCGCGCCGTGAGGCCCGGCGTGATTCAAGGACGTCTCGAGGAAATGAGCATCATGGATCTTATGCAATCCCTCGAAATGGGCCAGAAGTCCTGCAAGCTTTCGGTGCGACGTGGCGCCGACACGTGCGAAATGTTTTTCTCGGGCGGACAATGCAAGGATGCAAAGCTTGGCAGCGTCGAAGGCGAGCCGGCCGTTTACGTGGCCGTCGGCTGGACCGGCGGCGAATTCGAAATTGATTTCAATGTCGCGCCGACGCGCGACACGATTTCGCGATCCACGACTGGCTTGCTGATGGAAGGCCTTCGCCTTCTCGATGAAGCCGGCCGCGATGGCTCAGATAACGGCTCGAGTCCCGCGGGTTAGTTCTTTAGAATTAGTTTGCTCAACTCGTTTCGATTAACTCCATGCGCATCGCAATCGTCACCATAAGCGACAGCGTGTCGCGCGGCACGCGAGAAGATCTCTCGGGGGCGGCGCTGCGCAAGCGCTGCGAAGCATTGAGTTGGCAGGTGGTGGTTGCCGAAATACTTGCCGACGACGAAACTTCGATTCGCGAGCGCTTGATAAAGATTTGCGATTCCGGCGACGCGGACGTGATTCTTACAACGGGAGGCACCGGGCTCGGCCCGCGCGACGTCACGCCCGAAGCCACCGCCGCTGCCGCGACGCGAATCGTTCCGGGCCTCGGTGAACGAATGAGAGAAGTGGGCGGCCGAGGATTCGCACGCGCCTATCTTTCGCGGGCAATTGCCGGCGTCCGCGCATCAACTTTGATTGTTAATCTGCCGGGAAGCCCGAAAGGCGCGGTCGAATCGCTCGATGCAATATCGGATCTGTTGCCTCATGCCGTAGAAGTCCTGCGCGGGGCTCGCCACGATTAGATAATCGCGACGCGCTGAGAAGAAGTTGAGAAGAAAATGGTGCGCTAGTGCTGGCGGTGGGTGAACCACCAATCGCGCCACTCAGTGGGATCATGCCCAAGCCTTTCGCCGGTAATATCGGCGAGCGCCTGAAATACCCAAATCTTCGCAGAAGGATCGAGCGCGGGGTCCTCCGCCATTTCGATCAGCGACGGAACCGCGTTGAGCCGCTGTCGCCCGCTCAACATCCCGGTCCGCGCGAGGCTTGAAGCAGCGCGCTGACGTACCTCCGCCGAAGAATCGTTGCGGAACGCGTCGAGCAGCGGATCAACGGTTCCATCGGTTCCCAGCTGTGCCAGTCCTTCGACCGTCCAGTAGCGCGTTTGCTCATCCGAATCGTGCAAATAATTTACGAGCTTCGCGAAAGCCTTGTCAGGCTCAATGCCGCGATTTCCGAGCGCGCCGAGCATCCAGAGAGCCCACGGACGACCGGCCGGATTCGTATCAATCACGTGCGATAGTTGAGTGGCACCGCGAGGCGTTTTCGGCACTTTATTTGCCGCGAGATAAACTTCGATGGCCGCAGCACGCACGCGAAGATCATCTTCATTGAGCGCGGTGCCGAGCACACCGGTTAATTCCGGGCTGAGCGAAACTTTACCCAGCCACGCTTTCGAATAGCGAGGAACCAGCAACGCCGCGGCCGGAGAATGATCGATCGAACGTTGCATCAGCACTTCAGCCTGCTGCTGCGGGGGAAGCGCATCAATCTGCTCGACGAAACCGGCGGGCAAATCGTTGAGCGCTACAGGCGGAACCTCACTCTCAATTCGCATGATGCTGGCGATCTTGGCCCACGCCGCACGAACCGTTCCCGGCTGAATCAGCGCGAAGACAATAAGGGCTCCGAGAACGCTCGCCGCGATGCTCACCCGCCGGATGATGCGCGCGATACGAAGCGCCGCCGCCATCCGCGCGTCGAGTTTCTCCCGAGTTGTAATTTCTCGATTCATTTCACGCCCATATCGAGCTTACGGGCCTTCATCCTCTGTACACAACCGCCTAAAAGGTCAGTCGTTCCATCCCCGTTACCGGCCTTGGGGCATCACGAACGCGTTTGCCGGGCACACGTATTGAGATGCCGGAGAGAGTTTCTGGGATTTACCGATTTCGGACGTCGTTTCGCTGGCCGAAAGTACCAAATTGGCTGACGATTCACGCCGGTAGGTTCGCGTTTCCTCGGATCACGCGACACTACCCGCAAATAGTTGTGCCCATCGAACTCGTGCCGTGGTCCGCATGACGATGTAAAGAGTCAGAATCGCGCCGATGGTAACCGTCAAGCCGGTGAATCCCTCGAAGAAAAACGCATAAGAGAAGAGCACGAGATAGACGAATTGAATCAGCCCAGCTTCGAAGAGTGCAAATCGTACGTTGACCACCAGCCGGAGATAGTTCACCAGCAAAAAAATCGAAACGGCGGAGCAAATCGCAAACGCGAGGTGAATCGAAATATGGTCGACAAGATAGGCCAGGAGCAGATGGAACGAGAAGAATGTGCATGCGAGGAAAAAGTAGTTCATCGGATGCAAATCAATGCCGCGAACCGTGCAGAGGATAAACAGGACAAAGAAAAAAAAGAAAAGAGATACGGGCGCGAAGAAGCTGATGCGCCCCGCAAGCGGACCAGGCTGAATTTTCTCCGGCATTCGGACGCTGATTGGGAAGCCCGAAACAAGATTAGTGTATTGCCAGGTAAGTTCGCGGCCGGCTCCGTCCGCGCGCTCGCTCGTGGGAGACAACGTATCGTCGCCAAAGTTGAAGCCTTCGAAATCGGTGTGCACTTGTAGGCTGAAGTTCCGAACGGCGCTCGCCGCCTGGCCGAAGCTGTACGTCCACGAATCGAGGCCCTGCGAACGGTAGCTCACCCGCAATTTGGCGTTTGATTGCGCGTTCACGAAGGCTGTTGCCCTGGCGATGCCCGCTTGGCTGCTGACCGAAAGCGGTGAATCATCGAGCGTCATTTGCAAGTCGTCGTAGACGGCGTGTTCGGCCGGAAGATGCAATGCGAAGGCGACGGATAGCGTGCTGTCGGACAAGTTCTTAAATGAGTAAGTCCCGTCGAAACTATCTCGGTAGGTGCTGTACCAGAGCAGGCCCTTTTTGCGCTGATCGAGATGAACGGCAACTTGAATCTGACTGCTTTCGATCGGCAAGGAACTGAACCTAGCTTGCGGTTCGGGTTTCGACGGGGGTTTCCCGGCGTCGTCAACTACGGGATTTGTGGTTGGCGTAACGTAAGTTGCCGTGGGCTGTGTCTGCGTTTGTGGAGTTCCCCAGTTCGACAGCATTCGAGGCTGTATTTCGGAACCCGATGACTCCGTTCTAAAACTAATCGTCGTGCCGAGAATGATCCACGCGAGGCTGGTGCAGAAGAAGATAAAAATGATGGCGGCGATCCGCTTGAACATATGAGTCATCTCCCAGAGAAAGCAAATTTGAACTGCGCCGCGAAATGAGAATGGCAGAGTACTTCGTCAATGTAAAGTACTTTGTAATGCAAAGTTAGCGGTAGCCATGTTGTCGGAAGCGGCCGCAGCTTCGACGGCCAGTCGTCGCCGGTCTGATTTTGGCGCCGCGACGAAGGCGAACTTCGAGGGATTTCCCTGCGTACGAGGCTCTGGCTCGTAATTGGCGGCTGTGCTAGGATGCCACGTTGATTTGGGCGATGCCGCGCCAATACATCCCGATTTTTATCTATTTGCTCCTCGCCGCCTCCTTTCCGGCGGTCACATTGATCGTTTTTAAGTTCATTCGGCCGGATTCGACCACCGTGGGCGCGAAATTAGAGCCCTATGAGTGCGGCGTTCCGGCGGAAAGCGCCGCGCGCGGGCGTTATTCGGTGCGTTTTTACCTGGTGGCCATTCTGTATGTGATTTTCGACGTCGAAACCATCTTTCTGTTTCCTTGGGCGATTCGCTATAGCGTCTTGGGCGCGTATGGGCTTGTCACGATGGTTGTGTTTTTGGGGATTTTGATCGTCGGCTACATCTGGCTTTATAAGAAGGGCGCGCTTGATTGGGTGTAAGCGCGCCAGAATTCTATTTGCATGCAGGCGAACTGATTGCGTTGACGCTGTTTTCGCGGCTGTGTTAGAAAATGGGCTGCTAAACGCGACGCTAGAAGTGCGTTCACGATAGGCGCGGCCCGATCAACCGATCGACAAATGGCAAACGACCCCTCGGAAAAGGATTCTACCGGCGCACCACCGGGCGCTCCCGGTGGAAGCGAGACATCGCCAAAAGCGGACGCCCCGGCGACTCCACCGGAGGCGAAGCCCGTCACATCCAGCTCTACCGAGGCAGCCTCCACAGCGCCGAAGGACACGCCAGCGGCACCTCCTGCGAAGCCCGCTGCGCCTGGTCCTGCCGACACGGCTGTAGCTCCGGCGGCGCCAAGAGCGGAACCTCCGGCGACTCCTTCGGGCACTCCGCCTGAGGCGAAGCCGGCCGCGGCCAGCGCCGCGACAACTCCGCCCACGCCGAAGCCCGCCGCGCCGGCCGCTGCGGCAACGCCCCCTGCAGCGAAACCCGCCCCTACAGCCGCTGCCGCGACACCGGCCGCAGCAAAGCCTGCGGCTCCAGCGAAGGAAGCTCCGCCGAAGCCCGTTCCCTTAGATAACGAACTCGTACAGCGAATGAAATCACGGTTCGGGGAAGCTATCCGCGAAGCGACGCTCGACCGCAAACAAGCGATCATTCTAGTGGATGCCGCGCGCTGGCTGGAAATTTCACGCTACTGCCGCGACGACGAAAAATTCGATTACCTGGTTGATTTGACAGCGGTCGATTGGCCCAAACGCGAACGCCGATTCGACGTGGTCGCGATTCTCTATTCGTTCGCGAAGAATGAGCGTCTCCGGCTCAAGGCCCACATCGGTGAGAACGAGCCGATCGCAAGCGTCGTCTCGCTGTGGCCAGTCGCAAATTGGCTCGAGCGCGAAGCGTTCGACATGTTCGGAATTCCATTCTCAGGGCATCCTGATTTGCGCCGCATACTTCTGCCCGAAGAATGGCAGGGATATCCTCTGCGCAAAGATTACGACATTTTGAAGCAGGACACGGCCTGGGTGCGCGAGAACCTGGGAATTGAAAGCGGCCAATAGAGCGGCGGTTGCATTTCAGTAGCGGTTGCATTTCAAAATAAAGATGAGTGAGCACCGCATCACCGATTCCTTACCGACGGGAACAACCGTTCTCGGCGCCGACGAAATCATTATCAATATGGGCCCGCAGCACCCGTCCACGCACGGCGTGCTGCGCGTGAAACTCAAGCTCGACGGCGAACGCATCGTTGATTCCGAATGCATCATCGGATACCTGCATCGCGGCGTCGAAAAAATCGCGGAGCACCGCAGCTACCAGCAGTTCGCTCCCTACGTGGACCGCATGGATTACGTCGCGGCGGTCTCGAACGGACTCGGCTACTGCGAAGCCGTTGAGAAACTCCTCGGAGCCGAGGCGCCCATTCGCGCCCGCGTGGTGCGGACGATTCTCACCGAACTGCAGCGAATCGCCAGCCATCTTCTCTGGCTCGGCACGCACGCACTCGATATCGGCGCGCTAACGCCGCTCTTCTACTGCTTCCGCGAGCGCGAAGAAATCCTGAAAATTTTCGAGAAGTATTGCGGCGCGCGGCTCACCACGCACGCATTTCGCATCGGGGGCCTGCAATACGAAACGTACGATGGTTTCGAAGCGGAGGTAAAACGCTTCTGCACCGACTTCGAACACCGCATGAATGAGTACGAGGAATTGCTCACCGAGAATCGCATCTGGGTAGGGCGCACCAAAGGTGTGGGCATTCTCAATTCTGCCGATGCGATCGCCCTCGGTGTCACCGGCCCCGTCCTGCGCGCCAGCGGCGTGCAATGGGATATCCGCAAGGCCATGCCGTACGCCGCGTACGACCTCTACAAATTCGAGATTCCGACTCGACCAACCGGCGACACCTTCGATCGCTACATCGTCCGCATCGAGGAAATGCGCCAATCTCGCCTGATCTGCCTGCAGGCCATCGAAAATATTCCCACGGGCCCAATCATGGCGCGCATCGGCAAAGTGCTGAAGCCGCCGCCCGGCGAGGTCTATCACGGTATCGAAGCGCCGAAGGGCGAGCTCGGCTATTACATCGTCAGCGACGGCACCACGCAGCCTTATCGAGTGCGCGTGAGGCCGCCGTCGTTTATCAATTTGCAGGCGTTCGACAAAATGGCGCGCGGCTCGCTGGTGGCCGACGTGGTCGCTATCATCGGCACGATTGATATCGTTCTTGGGGAAGTGGATCGCTAGCTTTTCAGGGCAAAACGTCGCGACTATGAATTCGAGAATGCTAGAAGAGATTCAGCCCTTCATCCTGCCGGTAATTTACGCGGTGGTGATCGTCGCCGTGTTGCCGCTGCTCGCCGGATACATCGTGCTGCTCGAGCGCAAAGTAATGGCGCACATGCAGGCGCGGATGGGCCCGATGCGGGTAGGGCCGCACGGTTTGCTGCAGCCGATTGCCGATGCCGTCAAGCTTCTCCTCAAAGAAGACATCATCCCCGACAAAGCCGACAAGCTGCTTTTCTGGCTGGCGCCGCTCGGCAGCGTGACGATGGCGCTATTGGCGTATGCTGCCCTGCCGCTCGGTCCGACATTCCAAATCGCCGATCTCGACGTCGGCCTGCTTTTTATTCTGGCGGTGAGTTCACTCGGCATTTATGGCATCGTCCTCGGCGGCTGGGCGTCGAACAGTCACTATTCGCTCCTGGGTGCACTTCGCAGCGCCGCGCAGCTTGTGAGCTACGAAACTGCTGCAGGGCTGGCTCTCGTTTCAGGATTGCTTCTCGGCGGATCGCTCTCCATGAAGGCGCTCGTCGAAGCTCAGGATCAAATCGGAGTCTGGTTCATCTTCCTCGTGCCCATCAGCTTTTTCATCTATATGGTCGCGTCCATCGCCGAAACGAATCGTGCGCCATTCGATTTGCCCGAAGCGGAATCCGAGCTGGTCGCGGGTTATATGACGGAATACAGCGGCTTCCGCTGGTCACTCTACTTCCTCGCCGAATACGCGAATATGATCGTGGTCTCGGGCATCGCCACCACACTGTTCCTCGGCGGTTGGCTGCGGCCACTGGCAAGTGTCCACCAGCATCTCGGTCTGCCTTTCGAAGCGCTCGACATTTTACCTGCGCTGATTTTTCTCGGCCTCGCCGCATGGTGCGCCAAGCTCGCGATGCGCCAAGCCGTACCCGTCCAAAAAATGGTGATGTTTCTTTTCGTCGGGCTATTCGTGGTCCTCGCGGGCGCGATGGCATGGTCGCTGACATCGCCGCTGATGGCGGGCATTCACGGCGCGTTCTGGTTCATCGTTAAAGTTCTCGTGTATCTCTACGGTTTCTTGTGGTTCCGATTCACATTTCCACGCTATCGCTTCGATCAGCTCATGAAACTTGGCTGGCAATTCCTGATCCCGTTGGCGTTGGTAAATCTGTTGATGGTGGCGATTGGACTTTTGCTCCATCAGCATTTCGGATGGTGGTTGCTCTGGACCGTGATTCTCTCGAACGGGCTCACGCTTCTTTTCGCAGCATGGCTCGGCTCGGAGAATGCGAAGCCTTCGTCCACGGAAGCGGAAGCATTGGCGGCAGCTAGCGGCGGAAAATAAATGACGTTCGATACGATCATCTTCTACTTTTTCGCAGCGCTCGCGGTGGTCTCCGCGATCATCATGGTCACGCGGCGGAGCGCCGTGCACAGCGCTGTGTTTCTCATCACCACGCTGCTGGCCACTGCCGGAATTTTTCTTCAGCTCGAAGCGGAGTTCCTGTTCGTCGTACAGATCATTTTGTATGTTGGCGGAATCATGGTGCTGTTTCTGTTCGTGATCATGCTGGTAAATCTGGATGTGGCCGTGCGTCAGATTCAATTCAGCCGCCAGTCGTGGGTCGGCGCGATTCTCGCCATCGCGCTGGGAGCGCAGATTCTCATGGCGTTCCGTCTCGGAAGCGGCGCGTTCAATTTGCCCGCCGCATCCACGCGCGCGATGCAGCCAAACGCCGAGCAAATCGGCGCGGCGCTTTTCCAGCGTTACATGCTGCCGTTTGAAATTGCTTCGATTCTGCTGTTGGTTGCGATGATCGGAGCGGTCGTGATGGCCAAGAGGAAAATTTGATGCTGACGCCGAGCCACTATCTCTATCTCAGCCTTGCGCTGTTTACGATTGGCGTGATCGGCGTGCTCACGCGCCGCAACGTCATCATCATCCTGATGTCCATCGAACTGATTCTGAACGCTGTGAACATCAATCTCGTCGCATTCTCGCGCTTGTGGGGTTCGGTGGACGGCCAAGTGTTCGCCATCTTCATCATCACGGACGCGGCGGCGGAGGCCGCGGTCGGACTCGGCATCATCATCGCGTTTTTCCGCAATCGTGAAACGGTACTCGCTGACGAAATGGATTTGCTGAAGTGGTAGCCACGGAGATCAATTGAACGCGCCGTTGCCACTGCCATATTTTCTGGGTCATATCTGGCTGATACCGATGTTTCCGCTGGCCGGCGCGGCGCTGATGTTTTTCATCGGCCGCCGGCTGCCGAATCAGGCGGTCAATGTGATTTGTGTCGGAAGCGTGGCAATTTCATTCATCTTTTCGGTTGGCGCATTCTTTCAATTGCTCTTTTTGCCGGAGGGACAACGCCTCGCAGAGAAGATTCTTTTCGAGTGGATTCCGGCCGGCACTTATCACATGACTTCAGGCGCGGTGGCTCAATTCATCGCCGATTGGGGCTTTTTGCTCGATCCGCTTTCCGCGGTGATGATTCTCGTGGTCACTGGTGTGGGCCTGCTGATTCACATTTACTCGACTGGCTACATGGCGCACGAAGGCGGTTACTACCGCTTCTTCGGCTATCTGAATCTTTTTATGTTCGCGATGCTGATGCTCGTGCTCGCGAATAATCTGTTGCTACTTTTCGTCGGATGGGAAGGCGTCGGAACATGCAGCTATCTTCTCATTGGCTTCTGGTTCAAGAAAAAATCCGCGTCGGACGCAGGCAAGAAAGCATTCATCGTCAACCGGATCGGTGACGCCGGATTCCTTCTCGGCATTTTTTTGACCTCGGCGCTGCTCGGGACGATCCAGTTCACACACATCGGCCCTGCGCTAGCTGCGGGTCATTTCGCTTCAGGGACCGCGATGATCACCGCGATCGCGTTGCTTTTCTTCTGGGGCGCGACGGGCAAATCGGCGCAGATTCCGCTTTACGTCTGGCTGCCCGACGCGATGGAAGGCCCGACGCCGGTGAGCGCGCTGATTCACGCGGCGACGATGGTGACAGCGGGCGTGTACATGGTCACGCGAACGAACGCTATCTTCGAATTGTCGCCGATGGCCATGGGCGTCGTCGCGATGACTGGCGCAATCACAGCAATTTTTGCTGCGTCCATCGCTGTCGTTCAGACCGATATCAAAAAAGTTCTCGCGTATTCCACCGTTTCGCAGCTTGGCTATATGTTTTTGGCTTGCGGAGTCGGCGCGTTCACCGCGGGCATTTTTCACCTGATGACGCATGCGTTTTTCAAAGGATTGCTCTTCCTTGCCGCGGGCAGCGTGATTCACGCGATGTCTGGCGAGCAGGACATGCGCAAGATGGGCGCGCTCTCCAAAAAAATTCCGGTCACCTACTGGACGATGCTGATCGCGACGCTCGCCATTGCCGGAATTTTCCCGTTCGCAGGTTTTGTGAGCAAGGACCTCATCCTCGGGAAAGCCTATGAAAAAGATCTGACGCTGTGGATCGTTGGATATTTCACTGCGGGTATGACGGCGTTTTACATGTTTCGGCTGATTTTCATGACGTTTCATGGCGAATCGCGCGTGGACCACGAAGTTGAGCACCACATCCACGAGTCGCCGAGATCGATGTTGGTTCCGTTGGTGATTCTTGCCGGTCTATCTATCGCTGGCGGCTGGGTCAGCTGGCCGGAAATTCTCGGCGGCAGCAGCCATTTCGTGCATTTTCTCTCATCGGTCGTTGCCCAGCCGCACGAGGCTCGCGCCGAAGCTGCGAAGGGCGTCAGCTCGCGAATGGGCGAAATTTATTTGATGTTGTTGTCGGAATCGCTCGTCGTCGCCGGAATTTTGTTTGCTTGGTACATCTATATTAAGCGGCAGGATCTACCCCACAAAATCGCTTCACGCGTGAGTGGGCTGTATAAGCTGCTCTTTCACAAATATTACGTGGACGAAATTTACGATGCCGCGTTTGTCAATCGCGCGAAGGAACTCGGAACATCTCTTGGCTCGTTCGACGCCAAAATTATTGACGGCCTCGGTGTGAATGGAGCCGGGTGGCTCACCCGCGTGATTTCGAGAATTTCAATGTGGTGGGACACCTGGATCGTGGACGGCTCCGTGCGTCTCGGTTCCTGGCTGGTGAATATATCGAGCTGGCCAGTCAGATTAATTCAGAACGGCGAATTGCAGGAATACATGCTGGTGATCGTTTTTGGACTTGTGGGTTTCTTGGGTTATACGCTCTACCTGCTGCAGCACCAGATGCGGTAGGCGGAGAGGAAGGGAAGGATGCTATTTTCCGATAACCACATCCTGAGCACGATTTTATTCACGCCGCTGGTCGGCGCGATTCTCATGCTCTTTATTCCGCGGCAGAATGCCAATGTCCATCGCCTGATGGGCAATCTCTTCGGCTTTCTCGGCTTCGCGGTATCGCTGCCGCTGGTCTGGCGCTTTAAGTTCGGCGAGACCGATTTTCAATTCCGGCAGACGCTCGATTGGATTCCGTCAATCAACGCGCATTATTCGCTCGGCATTGACGGAATCAGCTTCCTGATGGTGATGCTGACCACGATCCTCGGCGCCATCGCGATTCTCTCTTCGTGGTCGGCAATTCAAAAGCGCGAAAAAGAATATTACATCCTGCTGCTTTTGCTTCAGACGGGCATGCTGGGCGTCTTCATGTCGCTCGATTTCGTGCTCTTCTACGTTTTCTGGGAAGTGATGCTCGTGCCGATGTATTTCCTGATCGGCGTCTGGGGCAGCGACCGCAGGCTTTACGCCGCGATCAAATTCTTCCTGTACACGCTGGCGGGTTCTGTGGTGATGCTGCTCGCGATCCTGGCGATTTATTTCCGCACGAACACGTTCGACATTCGCGAGATTCTGCTGTCCCACACTCAAATTTTCTCGCCCCAATTGCAGGGGTGGCTCTTCTGGGGCTTTTTCTTCGCTTTCGCGATCAAAGTGCCCATGTTCCCGTTCCACACCTGGCTGCCTGACGCGCACACGGAAGCTCCTACCGCTGGTTCTGTCATACTCGCCGGCGTCTTGCTGAAAATGGGCACTTACGGTTTTCTGCGATTTTCCGTGCCGATGTTCCCCGACGCCACGATGCGTTTCCGCTGGATCATGATCGTGCTTTCGATCATTGGAATTGTTTACGGCGCGCTCGTCTGCATGATGCAGAAGGACATGAAGAAGCTGATCGCGTATTCTTCGGTCAGCCACATGGGCTTCTGCACCCTGGGAATTTTCGCGCTCACGCCACTGGGGCTTTCCGGCAGCGTCATTCAGCAGGTCAACCACGGAATTTCCACCGGGGCGCTCTTCTTGATCGTCGGAGTGCTGTACGAGCGGCGGCACACGCGCTTGATCTCGGAATTTGGCGGGCTGTCGACGCCGATGCCGAATTTTGCCGCAGTGTATTTGATTGTCACGCTCAGTTCGCTGGGCATGCCGCTACTGAACGGCTTCGTCGGCGAGTTCACAATTCTTCGCGGCGTATTTGAAGTGCGCTGGCAATGGGCTGCGTGGGGCGTAATAGGGGTGGTGCTCGGTGCGGCGTACCTGCTATGGCTGTATCAGCGCGTGATGTTCGGCAACGTCACCAATCCATTGAATGAGCATCTGCCGGATCTCAATGGCCGCGAATTTTTCACCCTTGGAACGCTGATTATCCTGGCGTTCTGGATTGGTATTTATCCGGCGCCGCTGTTCAACGTGCTCGATAAGCCGGTGAAGCAAATTGTGCTCCGCTACGATCCGAACTACTACACGCCACAAACGACTGCAAGCGTCGCGCCGGCCAGCGGCGCATCCATGCAGATCGTTGTGACCGACAAGACTCAGGCCATGAAGATGGCCGCGCCTGCCGCAGCACCGCAGAAGGACTCGAAATAAACTGATGCAGGGACTTCTTCAATCCACGCTGCGCGATTCGCCTCTGATCATGCCCGAGGTGATGCTCTCGTTTTTTGGGCTGGCCATTCTGCTTACGGATTTCCTGCTCGAGGCCAGACAGAAGGCGTGGAATGCGCTGACAGCTGGGCTGGGCGTCATTTTCAGCGGCGTGGCGCTCTGGCTGCTGCGTCCTCTGGCCGCAATTTCTGCCGAAGGATTTCATGGCGCGATCGTAATTGACCCGTTTTTCATGTTGTTCGGATTCATTTTTCTGGCTGCCACACTGTTGGTGATTTTTCTGTCGGTGCGCTACCTCGAAATTGAAGACGAGCACCACGGCGAATATTACGCGCTGATGCTTTTCTCGACCGTGGGGATGATGTTTCTAGCGTGCGGCGATGATCTCATCACGCTTTTCATCGCGCTGGAGACGATGGCGCTCAGCTTTTACGTCCTCTCAGGCTTTTTGCGCCGCGACCGCCGCTCGAACGAGGGCGCCTTGAAATATGTTCTGCTGGGCGCGTTCAGTTCCGGAATTTTGGCTTACGGTTTCTCCCTGCTCTATGGAATTTCCGGCTCGACAAACTTGAACACGATCGCGACTGTGCTCGCGCAGCGTGCGCACGGGGATTTGATGGTCGTCATCGCCGTGATGACGGTATCGGCGGGCGTCTTCTTCAAAATCGCCGCCGTGCCGTTCCACCAGTGGGCGCCCGATGTTTACGAAGGCGCGCCGACTCCGATCACCGCTTACGTGAGCGTGGCATCGAAGACGGCGAGCTTCGCGCTGCTTTTGCGACTTTTCCTCGGGGTTTTCTGGCCGGTGCGGATGGATTGGACGGCGTTGGTGACCGCGGTTGCCATTCTTTCGATGACGCTCGGCAATTTCGCGGCCATCACGCAGACCAATATAAAACGGCTGCTCGCGTATTCCTCAATTTCTCACGTGGGTTACATTCTTCTCGGATTGGTGGCGGGAAACGAGCGCGGCTTGCAAGCGATGATGTTCTATCTGCTTACGTACGCGTTCTTCAATACCGGCGCGTTTGCGATTGTGATCGTGCTGCGCCGTAAAGGAGTGATCGGCGACGAGCTGGAGGACTTGAACGGCCTCATGCAGCGCAATCCCGGCGCAGCAATTCTGATGCTGATCTTTCTATTGTCGCTCGCCGGAGTTCCTCCCACTGCCGGCTTTGTCGGCAAACTTCTCATTTTCTGGGCGCTGATTGAAACCGGCCACACGAAACTCGCCATCCTCGCGGTTCTCTACATCCTCCCCGCGGTGTATTACTATTTCAAAATGATCGCGGCCATGTGGTCCCGCGAGGCGACGGACCAGGTGCGACCGAGAATTTCAGCCGGGCAAGCGGTGGCGCTTGCAGCAATGGTGCTGGTGACGCTGGCCGCGGGCGTTTACCCCGAGCCGTTCCTGCGGCTTGCTACCTATTCGCTTCTCACGCCTTTCGGCCGCTGAGCTCTAATCGTCATGCCAGACGACAATTCACAAAAAAGGCCCGCAGGTTTCGCGCGGCAGTTCGCGATCGCAACAGAGTTGCCGTTTCTTTTTGTCGGCGCTCTTGCGGTGGGCGGCTTCCTCGGACACTTGTTGGACCGATGGTTGCACACGGCGCCATGGCTGATGGTTGCAGGCGGCACGCTCGGCTTCGCCGTGGGTTTGCGTGATCTTCTTCGCCGGCTTTCAAAGTTCGATGACGGCTGAGCGGTCAGGTGGAGATTTTTATCAGCGTGTCGAACATCGGATCGGATGGCTCACTCCGGTCGTGGGCGCGATTGCGGCGCTTTTAGTTTGGAGGTTGATTTCCGGACGCGCGGGCGTCGGAGTTGCCATCGGTGCGGGTCTTATCTGGCTTCACTATGTATGGCTAAGGCGGGTGACAATTGCACTCGTTCGCGAAGCGATAAAGCACACTGACGCTCCAAAAAGCAGCGATTCTTCGTTTATTCTTTTAAAATTGTCAGTCGGCTACGCCTTGATCGCGATTGTGGCCTATGTTATCGTGAGCTACTTCAGGTTGCCGATCTACAGCGTTTTGTGCGGCTTACTGGCGCTTGGCGCCGCGGCAATGGTCGGAAGTCTTTATGCGGTGCTTTTCGATAATCACTAGAGGACGATGAAACTTCATCAGCACTGGTTCGCAGCCTTCCTCAATCACTGGTTCGGCCCCACCATTTCCCATTTATTGCTGCTGATCGGAATTCACGTGCAGGATCCCGCGAATCCGATTCGCATGCACGTGGCCATGAGCATCGTCGTTTTTCTGCTGGGAATTATTCTGGTTTTGCTGCTCCGGCCGCGCATTTCCGTGGATAAGCCGGGCGCTGCTCAGCAAATTGCGGAAATGCTCCTCACGAATCCGATGGGTTTCGGAATTCGAGATTTGCTAGTGGAAAGCGCCGGCCACGTCGGCGAAGCGTGCGTCCCGCTGGTCGGCTCCGTCGCAATCTTCATTCTCCTCTCAAACTTGCTCAGCGTCATTCCCGCGTTCGAGTCGCCTACGGGGGAGAAGAGTGTGCCGCTGGGGTGCGCGATTATCATATTCCTGTACTACAACTATCAGGGGCTGAAACATTCCGGGCCGATCGGGTATGCGAAGCATTTTGCGGGTCCGATTTGGTGGATTTCGCCGCTGATTTTTCCCGTCGAGATCATCAGCAACTCGGCGCGCCTACTTTCGCTGACGGTCCGGCTTTGGGCGAATATTTTCGCCAGCGAATTGCTATACCTGACGTTCGTGGCGCTGCTTACCGTGCCGGTGATTCATGTTTCAGCCACCAATCCGGCGCTCGGATGGGCGCTTGGAATTTTCCCGGCGACGATTCCGGTGATTTTCGTGGCGTTGCACATATTTGTTGCCGTGGTTCAGGCGTTTGTTTTCACAATTCTTCCCGCAATTTATATCGGCCTGGCTACATCAGAAGAACACTAAATCGGCTTGATTTTTAAAGGCTTTCAGCGTGAGCCCGGCTGCTCGAGGATGACGGGAACCACCTCCTGATCGCCAACTTATAAGGAAAAAAGGAGAACGTCGAATGAAGATTCTGAAAATGTTGGCCCTGGTGGCGGCGATGCTGGTGATCGTCGCGCCACAAGCGTTCGCGGCCGAAGGCGCTGCCGGAACAGGACCCAATTGGGTCGCGATCACTTCCGGATTTGCGATGGCTTTTGCGGCAGCATTCGCGGCTCTTGGCCAGGGGCGCGTTGCTTCGGCGGCGTGCGAAGGATTGGCACGCAATCCGGGCGCGGCGGCACCGATTCGATTGGCGTTAATCCTTGGTCTTGTGTTCATCGAGACTTTGGCTCTGTTTACACTGCTAATCGTGTTTACAAAAGTGGCATAACAGCGTAGTCCAGGTATACCTTTTCAAGATCGCATAAAGGCGATTGAGACTAACGCCCGGGGGCGCGATGCGCTTCCGGGCGTTTTTCATTTAACGGCGATGATTAGACCGGTGCGTTAACGAATAGATAGGGCGGCGAGTAGGGCGTACTGCATGACGCGGCTGGGGAAAATGCCCAGATAGAGGGTGCCGGCGGCGGCTAGGACTAGCGCGGTCGCGATGGCGGGGGTTACAGCGATGGGCTGGAAGTCCTTCTGGGGGTCCCAGAAGTACATTGAGACGATTACCCGCAGATAGTAGTAAGCCCCGACGATGCTATTGATTGCGGCGATGACGACCAGCCAGACGATGTGGGCATCAAGCGCCGCCTGGAACGCATAGAATTTCCCCAAGAAGCCGCCGGTGGCGGGCAAACCCAGCAATGACAACAAGAAAAGCGAGAAGCAAGCCGCCAGAACCGGCTGCTGGGTGCCGAGGCCCGCGAAGTCCTTAATCTCCAGGCGACGCTCGCCCGGGCCGCCGACATGCGCGACCACGAGGAATGCGCCGAGCTTCATCAACGCGTACGCGGCGAGATAGAACAGCACCGCGGCGATGCCCACTTCCGTGGAAGCCGCGAACGCCACGAGAATGTAGCCCGCGTGCGCGATGGAAGAGTACGCGAGCATGCGTTTTACGTTCGTTTGCGTCAGCGCCGCGAAATTGCCGATGCACATCGAAAGAACCGCGGAAATCCAGATGGCCCAAAACCACAAATGCCCCGCAGCGCCAAATCCGGTATAGAAAATCCGCAGCATGAGCGCAAACGTCGCCGCCTTTGGCCCGGAGGCGAGGACCGCCGTCACCGGCGTTGGAGCGCCCTCGTAGACGTCAGGCGCGTATATCTGAAACGGCGCGGCGACCACCTTGAAGCCGAGCCCGACGAACATCATTGCAAGGCCCAGCGCCAGCAACGAACTCGGCGGCGAATTTCCGAGGGCCTGCTGGATGCCGGTCATGAGCGTGGTGCCAGTGGCGCCATAGACCATGGCGATGCCATACAGAAAAAACGCAGTCGCGAAGGACCCAAGGATGAAATATTTGAGCGACGCCTCGTTCGACTTAAGGGAAGTCCTGCGGAAACCCGCGAGGATGTAGCTCGAAATCGAACTCATTTCGAGGCCGAGGAAGGCGGTAATTAATTCTCCGGCGCTTCCCAGCACGCCCATTCCCGCCGTGGCGAAGAGCAGCAAGGCGTAGAATTCGCCGCGCTGGATGCGCTCATTCTCGAGGTACTGAATCGAACCGAGCGTGGCGAGAATGGCCACGACTAGAACAATCGCATGAACGAAGACGCTGAATTCATCTGCGCGGATCAGGCCGCCGTACGCGACGCCGCGATGCTGCCATACGAGGTAAAGCGACGCGAGGGCGCCGACAGCGCCCGCAAGGCTGATCCAGCCTAAGGCACGCTTCCACGCCGCGCGGAGAAACGGGTCGAGCAGCATGACGAAGATGCCGGTCGCGCAAAGAATCAATTCAGGCGCGACGCGGTAGACGTCCTGCATGCGTTCAGGCGAAATTTGAATCGGCAGCATTCAGCTAGCTGGCTTCTTTCCTCAAGATTTTCTACCTGGCATGCGCGGCGGCGTCTTCAATCAACGCTGCAACTTCACTCGGCCTGGAGACGTAAACCGAATGGCTGGCCCCGACGACTTCCACTTTGTGGCTGTTGGCGCGCGTTGCGTACCATCGCTCGAGGTCAGGATTAATCGTTCTGTCTCCTCCCGCCACCAACATCCAGCTCGGTTTGCTTCTCCACGCAGCCGTAGTGATGACAGCGTGAAAATTTGCATCGTTGATCAGCACCTGCGACCGCGCCATGAAAGCAGCTTGCTCCGCAGACGAGTCGGCCGCGAAGTAGTCGCGAAACTGAGCTGGGTCGAGATAATCAAAGCCGTCTGCGGTTTTCTTCATCGCCGTGGATTTGCTGAGGTCGCTGGGGAAGCGCTTGCCGTCTCCGGCCTCGCTCTCGCCGGCATCCGGCATGTGCGCCGCGATGTAGACGAGTCCGGCGATAGACCCGTCCGTTCCCGCCTCTGTGATTACCGAACCGCCGTAACTGTGAGCGACGAGGATGCACGGTCCGTCTTGCAGGGCAATGACGCGCTTCGTGGCCGCTACGTCCTCCTGGAACGACGTCAGCGGCTCCTGGACGATGGCTACGTTGAAGCCGTCTTTCACGAGAATGTCGTAAACAGCTCGCCAGCCGGAGCCGTCGGCCCAGGCGCCGTGAACGAGCACAATATTTCGAACGCGATGTTCGTCGTTCTGCGCGCGTAGCGCGCCGGACGATACGAGCAACAGAGTGATGCAGAGAGACTGAGATATGCCGCGTACGAATCGTATTGTCTTCATTGAATTTCTCGCTTAGCTGTTCTTTTCTTCATTTCTTCACTGCCGCTCTCAAATTCATAAAGTCGAGTGGGTGCCTCGAATGCCGCACGAAATTCAGTGCGGCGCTACATTTGCCTTCATCCACACGTGGTGAACGTCTCCGGTTACTGCAACTTGCACATTCTTGAGAACGAAGCGGTCACACTTTTTTTCAAGCAGCTTTCTTTGGGCTGTCTTTCAGCAGCCCGAGCCGCACCAAGCTTTCAGCGGTGGCCACGATGGCCTCCTCGCTGGAGCGCGGCGTCCAACCGAGCAGGCGCTTGGCCTTTTCGTTGGTGCCGTTCTTATGCTTGCCGAGCTCGGGGAGTATTTGTTTCACAGCCGGATCGCGCAATGCGGCGACGCGCACCAGCCAGTTAGGCAGTTGCCGGGTTGGCACACGTTTGGCCGCCTCGCCCATACGCCGCTTGAGAATTTTGGCCATTTCGAGCACCGAAAGGAAATCGCCGGCGACAGCGAGAAAGCGCTCGCCCTTGGCGGCGGGCGCGGTCATGGCGAGCAAATGCAAATCGGCGACATCACGCACGTCTACGACGCCGAAATATAACTGCGGACAGCCGGGCACAGCGCCATCCATCATGCGCTGCACGAAGAGAATCGACGTCGAATAGTCAGGGCCCAGAACGGGACCAAACACGCCCACTGGGTTGACGACGGAAAGCTCGAGATTGCCGCCTTCCTTGGCGATGAAATCCCACGCGGCGCGTTCCGCCAAAGTCTTCGATTTTGCGTAGGGGAGCACGTCGGGGGCGTTAGGATCGGTCCAGTTGGCTTCGTTGAACGGCTTTTGCTGCGGCGCTTGGCCATAGCCAATTGCTGCGAAGGATGAGGTGAGCACCACGCGTTTGACGCCGGCATCGCGCGAGGCACGCAGCACACGCAGAGCGCCGTCGCGCGCGGGCACAATCAGCTCGTCTTCGTGCTTGGGGACGCTCGCGGGAAATGGCGAGGCCACGTGCAGCACGTAGTCACAGCCTGCCACGGTTTCCGGCCAGCCCGCGTCGTTTTCGAGATCGGCGGCGATGAAAGACAAGCGATTGCCGGGTTCGGCACCGCCTTGCTTCAGCATGGCGCGCACGTCGGCCTCGCGCTTCAGGCTGCGCACCGTGGTGCGCACCTGATGGCCCGCCGCCAAAAGTTGCAGGATGCAGTGGCTGCCGATGAAGCCCGAGCCGCCGGTAACGAGAATCGTGTTACTCATTTTGGCGTTCTTTTTTCGAATTGATTTTCACATTCACGCGGCAACACTCGACTGGAACTGGAATTGTGGATGCGCTTGCGGCGAGCGGGCGAGCAACGCTCGTAAGCTGCGCGGGCGCGGCTGCGTTGCGGACGTCAATTGGTCCGTTGCGGCGCATGAGATCGAGAATGTTGTCCGCTGAAGCTTCCATGCGCCGTGTGAAGAGGGGCGAGGCGACGCCCATGAACAAGATCACGACGGAAAGTACGGCGAGAATGATCCGCTCCCGCGTGCTGGCGTCGGACAGTGACTTATTCTTCTCGACGGTGACTTCGCCGAGTACCACGCGCTGATAAGCCCACAAAAGATAGATAGCCGAGAGCACGGAGCCGGTGGACGCCCACGACGCCCAGGCCGGATGGCGCTCGAATACTCCGATGAGGATGAGGAATTCACCGGCGAATCCATTGAGCAACGGCAATGCGAGCGATGAGAAACAAGCGAATAGGAAGAATGACGAGAAAATAGGCATGGGCGTCGCAAGGCCGCCGTATTGCTTGATTTCGAATGTGTGGCGCCGATCGTAGAGCATGCCGACAGAAAGGAAGAGCATACCCGTCGAGACACCATGATTCAGCATCTGGTAAACCGCGCCCTGTATCGAAATCGTGTTGAACGCAAATATGCCAAGAACCACAAATCCAAGGTGGCTGATCGACGTGTAGGCGACAAGCCGCTTCAAATCAGGCTGGATCGTGGCGACCAGGGCGCCATAGACGATGCCAATAATCGCGAGAACGCCGATCAGCGGCGCAAAGCGATGCGCAGCGGCGGGGAAAAGCGGCAAGCAAAACCGAAGCATACCGTACGTGCCAAGCTTCAGCATGACGCCGGCAAGGATCACGGACGCAGCGGTGGGCGCTTCCGTATGTGCGTCAGGCAGCCAGGTGTGCAGCGGGAACAGCGGCACTTTGATTGCGAAAGCCAGGAAGAACGCGCCGAATAGAAGCATTTCGGTCCGCGTCGAATTGATTGCGCCGGCCGCGAGCCTGGCTTGAATCTCGGGCAGGTCGAATGATCCCGTGATGTTGAAGAGCCAGATGATGGCCACGAGCATCAGAATCGAGCCGAGCATCGTATACAAAATAAATTTCAGCGTGGCATAAATCCGGCGATCGTGGCCCCAAATGCCGATGAGGAAATACATCGGCAGGAGCACGATCTCCCAGAAAACGAAGAAGAGAAAGAGATCGACAGCGAAGAAAACACCGATCAAGCCCGTTTCGAGAATAAGAAGCGCGCTGAAGAATTCTTTTGTGCGGAAGGTGATGCTGTTCCACGAGGCCAAAATCGAGAGCGGCGTGAGGAAGGTGGTCAGCAGAACAAGGAACAGACTGATGCCGTCAAGGCCGAGATGATAATGAATCGGCGGGATGCTGATCCAGCGGTGGAACTCTTCGAACTGATAATTCGGATTCGTGGAATTGAAGCCCGGCAGCACTAGAAGTGAAATGACGAATTCGGCGAGCGCTGTCCCCAACGCAACGCGGCGAACCGAGACGTGGTCGTTGCGATTCAGAAAGAGAATCGCGGCCACGCCCAGAAGCGGCAAAAAAATGATAATGGTTAAAAGATGGGATTGCGTTCCCACGTCAGCGCACCATTCCCAAGACGCCAAGCACAAGCACCGTCACGCAGACCGCGCCTACGATTACCCACGCAGCGTAACTACGCGTATTTCCGGACTGCAGCTGCCGAACTTGCTGCCCTATCTCCCGCGCCGTATGTCCGGCGCCATTCACCGTGCCATCAATCAAGCCTTCATCCACGACGTGCCATAGAACATTCGTCGAAATCCAAAGCAGCGGGCGAACGATAACGGCTAAATAGAATTCGTCCACGTAGTATTTGTTGAGCAAAACAGTGTAGAGACCGTGCAAGGACTGCGCGAGTTTATTCGGAATGTCGGTCCGGCGAATGTAGAACCACCAGGCTGTGAGGAAGCCGATCAGCGCGACGATGACGCCGGGAGCAACCAAGCTTCCGAGCAAAATGGCGCCGGGCGTTTGAGGCTCTTTATTGGCTCGCTCCGCGAGCGTAGCCGTGCCCGAAGGCGTTTTTTCAAACACCGGACTCAGGAAATGCTGGAAATGATCGGGCCCGCCGATCATCGTGGGCAACGCGAACCAGCCGCCGGCAACGGCGAGGACCGCCAGAATGATCAGCGGTACAAGCATATTCTTTGGCGATTCGTGGACATGAACTTCGTGTTCGTCGTAGCGCGGCTTTCCGAAGAAGGTGAGGAAAAGCAGCCGGAACATGTAGAACGACGTGAGCATCGCGCCGAGGATTCCGAGGACCCACAATGTGATATTCGCGTGCGGACCTTCCTTGGCAGCATCGAGAATCGCTTCCTTGCTGAAAAATCCGGAGAAGAGCGGCACGCCGGCGATGGCAAGAGTTGCGGCGAACATCGTCCAATAGGTGACTGGAATTTTATTTCGGAGGCCGCCCATTTTGCGCATGTCCTGCTCCCCGCCCATGGCGTGAATGACGCTCCCGGCGGCGAGGAACAGCAAGCCTTTGAAAAACGCATGGGTCATGAGATGGAACACGCCCGCGGCGTACGCACCGACGCCGCAGCCAAGGAACATGTAGCCGAGCTGCGAGACGGTGGAATAGGCGAGAACTTTTTTGATGTCGGTCTGCACCAGGCCGATTGTGGCGGAATAAAATGCGGTGACGGCGCCAACCGTAGCGACAACGAGCATTGCGGTGAGCGCATGCGAATAGAGCGCGTGCATCCGCGCGACCATGTAGACACCGGCGGTGACCATCGTCGCCGCATGAATCAAGGCGCTGACGGGCGTTGGGCCTTCCATCGCGTCCGGCAACCAGACGTAGAGCGGAAGCTGCGCTGATTTGCCGATGGCACCGGCAAAGAGAAGCAGCGCAATCGTGGTGAGAACGCCGATTTGGCCGAGACCCTCGACCGGCGAGTTTTCCACCTTCATGAAAATCGTGCCGAAGTCCACGGAGCTGAAGGTCCAAAAAGCGAGAAGGATGCCGATGGTGAAGCCGACGTCACCGATGCGTGTGGTGATGAATGCTTTTTTGCCCGCGTCAGCCGCGGACTTGCGCAGGAAATAAAATCCAATCAGAAGATAGCTGCACAGCCCCACGCCTTCCCATCCGACGAACATGAGGACGAGATTTCCGGCCATCACCAGCGCCAGCATGAAGAACATGAATAGATTCAAATAGCAGAAGAAGCGGTAGTAGCCATCTTCGTGCGCCATGTAGCCGGTGGAGTAGATGTGGATGAGCAGGCCGACGCCGGAGACGACGAGGAGCATGACGATGGTCAGCTGATCTATCCAGAAATTGAAATCCACGCGGAAGGCGCCGGCGACTAGCCACGGCGCGAAGGATTTTACGATGGGCGTTTGGGCTAGCGGCAACTTGAAAAATTCGCGAACTAACTCGAGGACTGCGATAAATGTGAGCGAGACCGAGCCGATGCCGACGGCATTTACGCGCGAATTCGGCCACGACTTGCCGAAGAAGCCGTTGATGGCCGCGCCTGCGAGCGGCAGGAGCGGGATGATCCACAGGATGTCTGCAATTTTAGGCATCAGAATTTGAGAAGGTTCACGTCTTCGACGTTGAGGGACTGGCGATTGCGAGCTACCGTGATCGCAATTGCGAGGCCCACGGCAGCTTCCGCAGCGGCCACGACGATGACGAAGAAAACGAATACCCAGCCGTTGTGCGGGCCGCCGTTCGCGCGATCGAAAGCAACGAAGGCTAAATTTACGGCGTTGAGCATCAGCTCGATAGCCATGAGAATCGTGATGATATTGCGCTTGAAAACGAAGGCGATGACGCCCAGGCCGAACAGAATTCCGCTGAGGATGAGGAAGTAGGATGTGGGGACGGCGTTCATGCGTCCCTCTTTGCGAGCACGAGCGCGCCGAGAAGCGCGATTAGAATTACGATCGAGGTGATCTCGAATGGGAATAAATACGAGCGGAAGAGCAGGAACGCGAGGTCGCGCGTTGGGTCAGCGGCTGCGGTGGCGACTGTGCCGGTGACGGCCGGAGCGGCGAGCGCGGCGTGCGAGAGCCAGTAAACCAAGTCGAGGGTTAGGAAAATTCCGAGAGGGAGCCCGGCGTATCGCGCCATTTTGCTGAGATTGGTGCGTTCCTCTTCGCCTGCGTTGAGAAGCATGATGACGATGATGAAAAGGACCATGATGGCGCCGGCATAGACGATGATCTGCACGGCGGCGATGAACTCCGCGCCGAGGAGAAGATAGAGGACGGCGAGCGAAACCATCACGAGAACCAAGGCGAGGGCGCTGTGGATCGGCTCGCGCAGGAAAATTACCAGCAATGCGCCGATGACCGCGATTGCGGCAAGGACGAAGAACAAGATGACGGGAAGGGTCATCGGTTAAGCACCAGCGTCACGAAACTTGTTACGACCAGATTCGGGAGCGTCATCGGTTCAACACCAGCACCACGAAACTTGTCAGGACCAGATTCGCGAGGGTCATCGGTTCAACACCAGCACCACGAAGCTTGTCACGACCAGATTCGCTAGCGCCACGGGCAGAAGAAATTTCCAGCCGAAGTCCATTAGCTGGTCGTAGCGGAAGCGGGGCAGCGTGCCGCGCGTCCAGACGTAGAAGAACAGCAGGAATCCGACTTTCAGCAGGAACCAAAACGGGCCTTGGACGCCTTCCATGATTGAAGGTATGAGGCAAATCGCGCCGAGGCCAAGCGCGATTAAACTGACTACCGTGAGCTGGATGCGTGCGATGCCACGCTGCAGAACTACCGTGTCGTAGAGCAGCGCCACGCCGGCGATCAAAAGCAGCACGCCCGGCAGATAAAGCGGCCAGCGCCATGCGGACGAGAGCGGCGAGAGCCAGCCGCCGAGAAAGAGAATCGTGGCGAGGCAAGAAACCGTAATCATATTCGCGTATTCGGCCATAAAAAACATCGCGAACTTGAAACTTGAATATTCCGTATGGAAGCCGGCGACAAGTTCCGTCTCTGCTTCGGGAAGATCAAACGGAACGCGGTTCGTTTCGGCGATGGCCGAGACGAAATAGCAAAGAAATCCCACGCATTGCGGGATGACATTCCATCGCGGAATGTAATGGAACCAGCGCCCGGACTGCGCGTAGATGAGATCGTTCAGATTCAGAGTGCCGGCGAGCAAAACCACCCCAACCACGGAAAGCGTCAATGAGACTTCGTAGCTCACCATTTGCGCGGATGCGCGGAGGCCACCGAGAAGCGGATATTTGCTATTCGACGACCATCCGGCGAGCGCGACGCCATAGACACCGATGGAAGTGATCGCAAAAATGAAAAGCAGGCCGATGCTGGAATTCGTGATGCCGATGTTGGTTGGCTGGCCGAGGATGGTCATCGTTGCGGGGCCGAATGGAATCAGCGCGAGGGTCGTCAGCGCGAGAGACAGTGCGAGGAACGGGGCAAGGACGTAAACGAATTTGTCGGACGCGGGTGGAGTGACATCTTCTTTGAAGAGAAATTTCAGGCCGTCGGCGAGCGGCTGCAGCAGGCCATGCGCGCCGACGTAGAGCGGCCCCAGCCGCGACTGGATGCGCGCGACGACCTTGCGTTCGAACCAGGTGAGATAGGCAAGTGCCGTCATTAAAACGAACAGCAAGACGGCAATCTTGACTATCGATACCACCAGGATTGGGTGCTGGGCGACGAACTCCACGGAATTTCTTTGGCCTCGCTACAGGATTTGAGCTTGGAACAATAACGGCCTAACGTGCCGGATGAAAATAGAAAATCCTGGGAAGAGAAAATTGTGCCGGGCGCGGCGGCGGACGCATCTTCCGCTTGCGCTGGGGCATGTTTCGGGCTGGGCGTGGCGCGTTCTGCGCCACCTGACAGCAGATTTGCGAACGAAACCTTGTAGCCAGCGACATTCTGACGAATTTCGTCGAAGGCCGCTTCCGGAGTGCGCAGTCGAATCGCGGGGCCCATGCTGAGCTGCGACAGTTGATGTGAGATGATTCTTAGGAGATCGAAATCGCTGCGCGGACCTTGCGGATCGATGGAACGGTGCGTGATTTGTAGTTCGCCGGAAGTGGCGGTCATCGTGCCGTCTTTTTCGTAGGTGCTTGCAGCCGGAAGGACGACGTCGGCGAGCTTGGCGGTTTCCGTCAAAAAGAGATCTTGAACTACGAGGAAATCGAGAGCGCCTAGACGATCGCCGCTGGATTTTGCCGTGGCTGCTGTCGCCGTTCCTGTTACTGCCGTTCCTGTTGTTGCCGCCGGTGCAAAAGTTTTCACGGGATTCGCGCCGACAACGTAGAGAGCGCGAAGTTTGCCGCTCGTAGCAGCTTCCATCATTTGCCGGGCTGTGAGGCCAGGCGCTGCGGGAATTTCGCCGCCCCAAAGTTTGCTGAAACGGGCGCGCTCGTCGGCATCGGCGAGCGAGGCGTAGCCAGGGAGCCGATCGGGCAACACGCCGAAGTCGGCAGCGCCTCGCGAGTTCGCGTAATCGCCTAGCGCCATGTAGCGCGTACGGCCGGGCAGACGCGAGCCGAAGGCGACGAGATCGCGAACTGCCGCGCCGGCGATGGCTGCGCCAAAGACGATTACGACGTCGCTAGAGCTTTCCAGCGCAGTTTTCAGTTTAGCGAGTGCATCCGATACTTCTGAAGAAAAATTGCCTTGTCCGCTGGCGAGCCAATTTACGACAGCGGCTTCAACATAGCTCTCCGACGCAGCACCGGCGGAAAGTTGCACGGACTGCGTCGCTTTGCGTTCGAGCTTCGATGGCTGCGAATTAATCAGGTAGAGTTTGGCATTGTGATGGCGAATCCCGGTACGAATTTGCCACGCGACCAGCGGATTCTGCTGCGTTGGATCATTGCCGATCACGACCACGGTATTGGCCTCGTACACGTCAGCCATCGTCGCAAGCGAATCGGCGGCATTAGGCCCAAGCGCCGCGGCCAGCCCGGCATAATCGGCCGTGCGGTGATGATCGAGATTGTTAGTGCCGAGATTCAAGCGCGCGAAGCGATTCAGCAGATAATTCTCTTCGTTGCTGGTGTGATTCGAGCCAATCACGCCAATGGCCGAGCCGCCATGCTTTTCGTGGATCTGTTTCAGCCGCCGCGTCACCTCTTCGAATGCGTCTTCCCAGCTTGCCGGTTCGAGCTTGCCGTTGCGGCGAATCAGCGGCACGCGGACCCGCTCCGGATGCTTCGTGAAATCGAATGCGAAACGCCCTTTGACGCAAAGAAACTCGCCATTGATTCCGGACTGGTCGCGATTATTCGCGCGCAAGATCTCATTGTTGCGCACGCTAAGAGTCGTCTTGCAGCCGTTCGAACAATGCGTGCAGGGATTCGCGACGTAAGTCATTTCCCACGGCCGTGTCTGATAGCGGTAAGTGCCGCTCGTCAGCGCGCCAACGGGGCAGATATCAATACACGCGCCGCACTCTTCGCAGGCCAGCGACCCCGATGAATTCGGCAGAATCACGGACTGAACGCCGCGCGCGCCCACGCCCAGCGCCTTCACGTCCATACCTTCGTCGCAAACGCGCACGCAGCGGAAGCACAAAATGCAGCGCGGGGCATCGTAATAAACGAGCGGCGACCACTTTTCCTCGGGATAGTGCAGCTTTTCTTCCGCGAAGCGGCTGTGATCAAGCCCGTAGCGAAAAGTCATATCCTGCAGTTCGCACTCGCCGCCTTTGTCGCATACCGGGCAATCAAGCGGATGATTCGATAGCAGGAATTCGAGCATGTCTTTTCGTGCCTTGTGGACCTGTTCTGTATCCGTCTTGACGACCATCCCTTCGGTAGCGACCAGAGTGCACGCCGTCTGCAGCTTCGGCATCTTCTCGACTTCCACGAGGCACATCCGGCAAGCAGCTTGCAGTGTAAGGCCCTTGTAATAGCAGAACGACGGGACCTCAGTCTCCATTTGCTTGGCAGCCTCGATCACAAGAGTGCCAGCGGGAATGGTGACCTTGTTCCCGTTCATCGTAAAGGTGATCTGTTTTTGTTCAGCCATTAAGTGCGAGAGCCCCTGACCCCAGAGAGCTACCGATTTGTGCTAACGCGCCATTGCCAGAATGTCCTCGGCCGACATGTAAGCGCATTTGCCGTGCAGATGATCTTCAAATTCCTGCTGCCACTTTTTGATGATGCTGATGGTCGGCATCGCCGCCGCATCGCCGAGCGGACAAAAAGTGCGGCCAAGCATGTTCTGCGCCAGTTCCCCGATGAGGGGAATATCCTCCGGCGTGCCGTGGCCGGCATGGAAGCGGTCGAGCATCTTCTGCAGCCACGCCGTGCCTTCGCGGCAGGGAATGCACCAGCCGCAGGATTCGTGCGCGTAGAAATGCATGATGCGGCGCGCCACGTCCACCATGCAGGTGTCTTCGTCAATCACGATCATCGCCCCCGAGCCGAGCATTGAGCCTGCCTTGGCCAGCGAATCGTAATCCATCGCGATATCAATTTCATCGGCCTTCAAAAGCGGGCAGGAACTGCCGCCAGGAATTACAGCCTTCACTTTTTTACCGTTGCGAACGCCGCCGCCCAGTTCATCAATCGCCAGGCGCATGTTCATGCCCAGCGGCACTTCGTAAATCCCGGGACGATTCACGTGCCCCGAGATGCAGAGCATCCGCGTCCCGCCATTCTTAGGTGTGCCTAGATTCGCGTACCACTCGCCGCCGCGCAGAATGATTGCAGGCACAGCGCTGAGCGATTCGACATTATTGATGATGGTTGGGCATCCGTAGAGGCCGACGACAGCAGGGAAGGGAGGCTTGATCCGCGGATAGCCGCGCTTGCCCTCGAGCGATTCCATCAGCGCCGATTCTTCGCCGCATTCGTATGCACCCGCGCCCGTGTGCGTGCACACATCGAACGAAAAATCCGAGTCGAGAATATTCTTGCCGAGATATCCGGCGGCGTAGGCTTCCGCGATGGCCTTGTCAACGATATCCAGCACGTAGCGATATTCACCGCGAATGTAGATGTATCCGCGCTGCGAGCCAATCGCGCGCCCGGCAATCGTAACGCCTTCGATCAATTGGTGCGGATCGTGTTCCATTAGCGGGCGGTCTTTGCATGTGCCGGGCTCGCTCTCGTCGGCATTGCAAATCACGTATTTCGGCTTCGGAATGTCTTTCGGGACGAAGCTCCACTTCATGCCCGTCGGAAATCCGGCGCCGCCACGTCCGCGCAGATTGGACTTCTTTACTTCATCGATCACTTGCTCCGGCGTCATTTCTTTGACGGCTTTTTCGAGCGCCTTATAACCATCGTTTTGCCGATAGACGTCAATCGAGCGGGAATTCTTCAAACCAAATCGGCGGCTTATGACCAGCTTTTCGAAGTCGTGCCGCTCATGGACGGATCCCGAAGTGCACGCCACCGGCTGCGGCGCCGTCCCAGCCTGCAATTCCTCGAGAAGCAAATCCACGCTTTCAGTCGTCAGATTCTCGAAGAAATCGTAATTCACCTGAACAGCAGGCGCGCCCGTGCAGGCGCCCATGCATTCCACTTCTTCGAGCGAAAACGTGCCCGTCGAAGTGGTTTCCCTGTTTCCGATCTCGAGCCGCGTCTTGAGGTGCTCGAAAATCTCGTTGCCGCCGCGCAGCATGCAGGAAACATTCGTGCATACCTGAATGTGATATTTCCCGACAGGCTTTCGGCGGAGCATCGAGTAATACAAAAGCGTTTCGGTTACTTGAATGATGTTCAGCTCGAGGCGTATGGCGATTTCAGCCAGGATGTCTTCGCCGAGGAAGCCGTAATAATCCTGGGCGTAAAGCATCATCGGGATGAGCGCGGAGCGCTTCACCGGGTAACGCGATAGCAATTCGGCAAATTTCGCCTCG
This sequence comes from Candidatus Acidiferrales bacterium, assembly GCA_036513895.1. Taxonomy (GTDB): domain Bacteria; phylum Acidobacteriota; class Terriglobia; order Acidiferrales; family UBA7541; genus Palsa-147. The sequence continues at coordinate 32,910 of DATBYF010000036.1, forward strand.
AGCTGCGGCGGAAGCTGCATTTTCTCCCTGTTGTCCCCGGCGATCATCGGTCTACCTCGCCAAGAACAATGTCCGTAGTGCCGATGCAAGTGACTACGTCAGCGATCAATCGTCCTTCGACAAGCTTCGACACAGCCTGCAAATTGACGAAAGAAGGCGCGCGGACCTTCACGCGGTAAGGCTTCGCGGAACCATCGCTCCTCACGAAGAAGCCCAGTTCGCCGCGCGGTGATTCGATGCACTGGTAGACTTCTCCGGGCGGCGGCGCGAATCCTTCCGTGAAAATCTTAAAATGGTAAATGAGCCCTTCGATCGAGGTCTTCATTTCCTCGCGCGATGGCGGCACGATGCCCGGCGCCTCGGTACGAATTGCGCCTGTGGGCGGCACAACTTTCATAGCTTGCAAAATAATTTTGATGCTCTCTCGAATTTCGGCCACACGAACCAGATATCGCGCGTAGCAATCGCCAGCGGTTTCGACTGGCACGTTGAAATCGAATTCCTCGTAGCTCGAGTAGGGAAACATCTTGCGAACATCGTAGGCGACTCCGCTGCCGCGCAGGATTGGGCCTGAAACGCCGAGTGCGATCGCGTCTTCGCGGCTGAGTATGCCGACGCCCTTGGTGCGCGCGAGCCAAATGCGATTCTGCGTGAGCAGAGTTTCGTATTCATCCACATGACCGGGGAACGCGTCCATGAATCGCGCAATTCGCTCCAGCCAGCCCGGCGGCGGTTCGAGCGCCAGCCCGCCAATGCGGAAATAGCTCGTCATCATGCGCTGGCCACTGACCAGCTCGAAAATCCGCATGATCTCTTCGCGCTCGCGGAAGCAATAGAGGAAGACGGTCATCGCGCCGAGGTCAATCGCATGGGTGCCCAGCCAGACGAGATGCGATGCGACGCGCGTCAATTCCGTGAGGAGAACGCGAATATATTGCGCGCGCTTGGGAACTTCGAGGCCGAGTATTTTTTCTACCGCCAGGCAGTAACAGAGATTGTTCGAAAGCGGCGCGAGATAGTCGAGGCGATCGGTGAGCGTGATGGCTTGCGAATATGTTTTGTTTTCGCAGTTTTTCTCAATGCCGGTATGCAGGTATCCGATGTGCGGGTGCGCCTTCAGTACGATCTCGCCGTCGAGTTCGAGAACGATTCGCAGCACCCCGTGGGTGGATGGGTGTTGCGGCCCCATGTTGAGGACCATCGTTTGCGCGGCGCCGACCGGTGTATCGATGGTCGCCATCAGCGATATCCCTCGACGGGATAATCCTTGCGCAGCGGATAGCCTTCCCAGTCATCGGGCATGAGAATCCGCAGGAGCTCTGGATGGCCCTCGAAGCGAATGCCCATCAGGTCAAAGTTTTCGCGTTCATGCCAGTTGGCCGCCGGCCAGATTGACGTCACGGAATGGACTACGGGATCGTTCCCGGGAAGGCGCACTTTCAGGCGGATTCGTTCGCGGTGCTCGAGAGACAGCAGGTGATAGTTCAGCTCGAAGCGCGGCTCGAGTGGGAACTTGTCCACGGCGGTGATGTCGGAAAGAAATGTAAATTGAAGTTTCGGATCGCTCAAAAGGAATTCCGCGGCGCGGCGAAGGTGCTCGCGCGGCACCACGACAGTCGTTTCGCCTCGAAATTCAATCACTTCGGCGACGGCCTGGGCGTCCCACTCCTGCAGCCTGCGGATAAACGAATCCTTTTGCGATTCCGCCGTATCCACTGTGGTTTCGTATCCTGAGAGCGCGCTTAGTGACTCCAGTCGAGCGCGCCCTTCTTCCAGAGGTAAATGTATCCGGCCAGTAAAATTATAATGTAGAGCAGCATCTCGACAAAACCGAAGAGACGCAGGTCACGGTACACGAGGGCCCAAGGGTAAAGAAATATGGCCTCGATGTCGAACAGAATGAACACCAGAGCGACGAGGTAAAACTGGACGGAGAATGGCTCGCGCGCGTCTCCTGTCGGGCGAATGCCGCACTCATAAGGCTGATCCTTGGCGCGCGACCGCTTGTGCCGGCCAACGAGGACGGAAAGCGTCAAAATCGCGCCAGAAATGCCCATTGCTGCGATAAACATCAGCAACAACGGGCCGTATGCGTCGAGGAGATTGCTGTCCATGTTTCGCGCGCTGTTATAATAAGGGTGCGGGCGCGTGGCGGTCAAATGGCGATCTAAGAATAATTTGAAAGTGTGGAAGTGAGTTTTCTGGGCGCGGGTGCGCGCCGAGCGAAATTTTGAGCCGAGGATTTTTTGAGCCGAGGATTTAATACCAACGTTCGCGTGGGTGACCGGCTGTTTCATGTGCAGACGGAGGATCGTGGGCCGGCGCACGCAAAGATTGATACTGCCGTTTATCTCGAGGGGCGCGTGATTCATCGGCATTCTGCGCCCTATGCGCAACTGGATGGGCCGTCTAGTGAGCAGGTGGAGGAGCAGCATCGAGGTGTCATTGAGGGGCTTCGAGCTGGCAGCATTGCTTTCGATGGGATGGGAGCCGGAGCGGCGCACAAACCGCCCGCAGCGAATTTGGCAGGGGGAATTGCCGTGAGGCTGTTGAACGCGAAGACTTGGATGTCACGCGGTCAAGCTGATTTGCAGGTGGAAGTTTCGGAGCGTGGGGATGCCGCCGCTCCTGTCGCGGGCGCGCGAGTGGAAGCGCGGCTGGATGGCGTCGAGCCACCACAGATTTACGCTGCGGAGACAGATTTAACGGGCCGCGCGCACATCAAATTTCCATTGCCGAGCGCGGGGATAGCCGGCGTGACGCTTGTGATTCGGGCAATCGATGCGGCCGGCGAAGGCGAGATTCGATTTAATCTGCGCGCGAAATCGAAAACGCCCGCCCGCGAACAATGACGATCACGGTAAATGGTGAGCGTCGCGATGTGCCTGACGGGATGACGGTCGCGGCGTTGCTCTCGCATCTCGGAATCACAATCGGCCGGGTTGCCGTCGAGCGCAATCGCGATGTGCTGCCTCGCGCGAAGTGGAATGAAACGCGGGTCGAGGCCAACGATTCCTACGAAATTGTTCAGCTAGTCGGAGGCGGTTGATCGAAGGAAGCGTTACCCGTCTGCCGGCTCACGCGAGCCAATATTTCCTCATTTCAGGCTAGTGAGATATCAGAGCCCGGCCAGGATGTGGCCCAGTTTGTTCTTTTTCGTGCGCAGGTAGGCGCGCGAAGTGTCGCTTGTTTGCGGCTGGCACGGGACGCGCTCGGTGATGTGTACGCCGGCGTCTTCGAGCTGCTTCACCTTATCTGGATTATTCGAGAGCAGCCGCACCCGGTGCGCGCCCAAGAGCTTTAGGATTTCCGCAGAGAAGCGATAGTCACGCGAATCAGCGGCGAATCCGAGTTTTCGATTGGCCTCCACGGTGTCCATTCCCGCGTCCTGCAGCTCGTATGCTTTCAGCTTGTTCATCAGGCCGATGCCGCGACCCTCTTGAGGCAAGTACAGCAGAATTCCATGCGGCGATTTACCGATTCTTGCGAGCGAATATTCCAGCTGCGCGCGGCAATCGCAGCGCTCGGACGCAAGAATGTCGCCGGTCAAGCATTGAGAATGAATCCTCACTAAAGGCGCATTTTTTGTCGCGGTTCGGCGCCCATTGCCTTTCACAACGGCGACGGCCGTTTCCGACGGGCCTCGCCCTTCGATGCCAAGAATTTCAAAATTGCCGAAACGTGTCGGCAATTTTGCCCGCGCAACAATTCGTGGTTTCCCGGCTCGGGGTTTACCACGCTGCGGTTTACCCGTTTGTTTTCGCTTTGCCATTGGAATTTCGCATTATAGCAGGAGCACCGTTTTCGCATCGCCCTCGCGCCGAACCGACCCGCGCTTTACATCCCGCGCTGTATTGACCGACAATGCGTTAGCGTCGCGTTGCATCGAGCGTAATCCGCAACAGCCATGGACCTATTCACTTCCGGCAAAGACCTCATACTTGCGCTCGTGCTGAAAGTCGGCTGGGCCGCATCGCTCGCTGCCTTGCTTGTGCGCTTTTCCACCTTTCGCAAAATTCTATTCAATGAAAATCGCGACTCCGACCAAAAAGTTCTTCTGCTTCTATTCTTGACGCCGCCTCTGGCCATCGGCGTATGGATGCGCCTCCTCGGTTACAAATTCTTCGATCTGACGCTCGAAGGCTCATTCATCATGGGCCTTCTCGGTGGCCGCATGGTCGGCCTGTTGGGAGGCTCACTGATCAGCTTGCCGGCGTTCGGCAATCACGAGTGGCTCTCAAGCCCCATGGCCGCGCTCGTTGGCCTTTTCGCCGGAATGATCCGTCAAGCCATGCCTCGCAAAGAAGACATCTGGCACTTCGGTCCATTCCTCTTTCTCAATATTCCAAAATCCATCGTGGATTTGCTCAAGCGAGGAAAAATCAATTGGGCGATGCTTCCGTTGTTTTCGTGCGCTCTACTTGAGCTTGGACGCGTCGAGCTAGATCGAGCCGTGCCGACTCGGTGGCTATTCTCGTTCGATGCTCCAGGCTGGCCTTATCTTATCCTCGTAATCCTATCGTCAGTTATGTCCGTGGCCATGCCCATCAAAATTTGGAACAATACGCGCACGGAGATGAACCTCGAGCAAAATCAGCAGCTCCTGCTTCGCGCGCGCATGGACGCGCTCACGAGCCAAATCAATCCGCACTTCCTGTTCAACACGCTCAACACAGTCTCATCGCTGGTTCGCTACGATCCCGATACCGCGCGCGTAATTGTCTTGAAACTCTCAAATATCCTGCGCCGGCTGCTGCGCAAGCACGAGACGTTCGTGCCCCTCCGCGACGAAATCAGCTTCATTGACGATTATCTCGACATCGAAGTCGTCCGCTTCGGCCGCGACAAGCTCCAAATCTTCAAGGAAATTGACGAAGAAACTCTGGACGCGTTCGTGCCCAGCATGCTGCTTCAGCCCATGATCGAAAACGCCATCAAGCACGGTCTCGCGCCCAAACTCGAAGGCGGCCAAATTCATCTCCGCACGCGCCGCAATGACGGTCGCCTGTTCATCGAGGTCGAAGACAATGGCCTCGGCATTCCTCAGGATCGCCTCACGGGCGTCTACGCCCAAGGCATCGGCATCAGCAATGTCCACGAACGCTTGCGCCTGCTCTATGGCGACGAGTTCAGCATGAACATCCGCAGCCAGGAAGGCGCGGGCACTCACATTCAAATCGAGATTCCCGACCTGGTTTCGACGCTTCCGACGGCGACCTAATTTGACCGTCCGCCCCCATGCATCTGCCAGCCGAGAATTCGCATCGCAGCACCACGGAGATTCCTGCTGATGACTTCAGAGTCAAAGCCGAGCGAAGGCTATTCCGCGATTGTCTTGGTGATCGTGCTGATTGCCGTCGCCGCCTACATCCTCTTTTACGGCCTGCAAACTCTCATTTACTTCGACGCCAAAAATTGGGGCGCTCGCGAAGCTTCGCTCTACGTCACCGCTCAGCCGTTGACGATCTCAGCTCCCCCTATGTTGCCGGGCCAAACCACCCATCTCGAATTTTTCAATTACCAGTGCGAAGCGCCGTGGAAAGGCCCCGCGAAAATAACGCAGGATCCCGATTTCATCGAAGTTAAATTTCCCTCAGGCCAAACGATTCGAATCGAGCTGCCTGAAGATCAGGCTGACTCGCTGAAATCATTTAAAGGCGAAAGCCCGGAACAGCAACAGCGCATCGCCACCGTTTTCGGCGAGCATCCGTTCGATTCGAATTTCGATTTGTTTGCCGCGGTTTACAACGCAACTCCCTCGCAAGCCTCGCCGTTCATGCCCCGATTCGACGCCGAACGTCTCAACACTCTTCTCGTCTGGAAACTTTCGCTCGACACAGAATTGCCCGGCGGGACTTACCACTTCGAATCCGACAGAATCCGCGGATTGCAATTCGGGAATCCGGAACGCTCTCAGAACATCGCGATTCGCGCATTCAACGAACACGATCGGCAATTCAAAATGCTGATCACTTGCAGCGCAGCCTCGCACACCAAGCTGACACAGAACGAAATCAATCAGATTATTGCGACGCTGAAACCAATTCCGCTTCCAGGACAATAAAATCTAGCGCCGGGTAAACTCGATCTAAGATCGAGCGCCCACGGGCGACTCCAGAACCGCCCGATAGTAAGCCTCATATTGCGGAATGATATCGTTCGCGCAGTACTTGTTGCGCGCGTTGATCCTCGCAAGTTTCCCCATCTCTCGCCCGCGATCCGGAAGCGACAGAATCTCAATCGCATATTTTGCGGCGGCAGCTACGTCTCGCGGCGGCACTAGATATCCATCAACGCCATGCGTGACGACCTCGGGCAATCCGCCAACGTCCGACGCGATCACCGGCACTTCGCATGCCATTGCCTCGAGCGCAGCCAGTCCGAATGACTCAAGATCACTCGGCAAAAGAAAAAGGTCCGCCGCGCAAAGTTTCTCCTGCACGTTGTCCTGCTTGCCCAAAAAAATCACGTCCTTCGAGATTTTCTTCTTGCGCGCCAGATATTCAGCCGCGGCGCGATCCGGCCCATCCCCGACCATCACAAGTTTTGCCGACATTTTCTCGCGCACCAGCGCAAAAATCTCTACCACATCCGTCACCCGCTTCACCGGACGGAAATTCGAAAGATGCATCAGAATCGGCTCGCCGTTCGGAGCCCACTGCTTGCGCAATGGCGAATTTTCGCAGCGGCAATAAAGATCGCAGTTCACAAAGTTGGGAATCACTTCAATGGGCCGGTGCGTATCGAATTCCTTGACCGTGCGATCCTTCAAATATTTCGATATTGCCGTGACGCCGTCGCTTTGCTCGATCGAAAATCGCGTAATCGGCAGATAGCTGCGATCGTTCCCGACCAGCGTGATATCCGTGCCATGCAGCGTGGTAATAAACGGCAGCTTGCGCGGCGCCGCCATCGAGCGCGCCAGCAAAGCGCTCACCGAATGCGGAATCGCGTAGTGAACGTGAAGCAAATCGAGACTGGCTTCTTCCGCGACTTCGAACATTTTCACCGCCAGCGCCAGCGTGTACGGCTGATCATCGAACAGGGGATAGCTGGGGACCTCGACTTCGTGAAAAAAGATGTGCTCGCTCGCTCCATGCAGCCGAATGGGCATCGCATAGCTGATGAAATGGACATCGTGTCCACGCGCCGCGAGCTCGATTCCCAGCTCTGTGGCCACCACCCCCGAGCCGCCATACGTCGGATAACATGTGATTCCGATTCTCATGGGCCTCTCGCTCTATGATCGCTGCTTGCCGCCTCGAATTGCAGATGCTAGATTGGCGAACTCGCGGCTCTCCATTAGACGCTCTCGAACGAAGAACGATGCTCAGCGGGTTTATTGAATTCAGATGTGTTGCTATCGGTGGCTCGATCAGCCAGAGCCCGGAGGCTCCTGCCTCCGGGAACTCATGCCATTCCTCAGGAACGTGACGACGAAGGGAAAAAACGAAGCACCGAAATGAAACAACCAACCAAATCACAAGAATCTCTGACCGCTCGCGAGTTGGCCGAGCGGCTTGCTGCCAGCACCACCTCCCGCCAATTCGGATTCACGCTGCGCGAAGCCGGCCCGGATGCCGTCGTCATCGCAATGCGAGTCGTAAAGCGCCATTTGCAGGTCCACGGCGTCGTTCACGGCGGCATTCTGGCAGCTTTGGCCGATACAGCCGGTGGCCTCTCGATCTATTTCCACCTGCCGCACGGCTCGCGCGTCGCCACGGTCGAAATGAAAATAAACTATCTGGAGACAGTTCAAAGCGGGGAAGTGTTGGCACGCGCGAAGGTAATTCGACTGGGAAAGAATCTTGGCGTGGTTGACTGCGACATCACCGACGACGCGAAGCGCCTGGTCGGCAAAGCCCTAATGACCTTCGCCGTGATTCACCGCGGCGCTAAACAAAAAGCAAAACAAAAAAGAGGACGACGCAGTTAGCGCCGTCCTCTCATCAAATCCGCCTGCCTCGCCTGAACCGCACAGCAAACCCGATTTCAGCCCTGCCCGTTACCGTTACCGTTCCCCCCGAGCGCGGCCTCATCGCCGTCTTTAAACAAATACTTGATCGTGTGCTTGTAAACCATCAGGTTCGGGCTGCCCGATCGCGTCAGCTTGATGCAATCGCGGTCGTACCACTCTATCGTCCCGCGCAGCACCTCGCCATCCGTCAGCACCACTGCGACCGGCGTGTGCGCTTGCATCTGCTTTACGTAATAAAAGTTTTCCGCGAATGTCTGATCGGGGGGCGCTGGTTTCTTCCGAGCCGGCGGCTGTTGCGGCTGCGGCCCGTGCGCCGGGCGCTGCGGAAACTGTTCTTTCACCTCGGTCAACGACGACCGGAAAAGCTTGCGGTTCACCATAATGACTCCTTATTGCTTTATTGCTTTGACTCTTATGATTCGAGCAGCTTCGCTTTGGTTTCAAACGATTTAAAATGAAACGAGAGGCTCTACCAGAGTTGCCGTCGAGTTCAATGGACCCCCATCGAAACCGTAACGGCGTCCAGACCGAGTTGCCGGCCAACGTTCCTGCGTAAGCGGCTCGACAGCTGGTCTAGGTTTGAAACTGCCCGGCTGACCCATTCGAGATTCACCTTCTTGCCGAGGGCTTCTAGCTCTCGCCGAAGGTCTGGGTTTCGCAACGAGGAATTTTTCGAAGTTACCGAAATCTCGAGCAGGTCTGTCAAAAGACTATAGAACAGCGCCATGATGTTTTCAAACGATTCCTTTTCCTGCTTGGCCAGCTGCGCCGTGGCCGCAAAAATGTCGTGATAGTTGTCGCCCTGAATTCCGAGCTCGATGAGACGAAGCACTTGCCGCCGGAGCCGCGCGGATTCCACGAGATCGATTGTCAGTGCCGCTCCGGGGCTTCCCTCGGCGATTTGAGCCGCCAATTTCCGGTCAGCAGGCTTTTCGGAGGTGCGCTCGGCGAGGAATTCTTCGATATGCGCTGCGGGCACAGGCGCGAAATGAAATTGTATGCACCGCGAACGGATGGTCGGAAGCAGCGCATCGGGCCGCGGCGCGATGAGGATGAGCGTCGAGCATTCAGGCGGCTCTTCGAGAATCTTGAGAAAAATATCGGCGTCATTCCATCGCATCGTGTCGGCGCCGTCGAGAATAAATACGCGCCGCCGCCCTTGTGGCTTGAAGTATGCCGCGCGCTGCATGGCGCGGAGTTGCCCGACGCGAATCATGGGGCGCGCGACCGGAGTCTTGAGCCTTACCGGATCCGGCACGATTGCCCAGACATCTGGGTTCGTTTCGATAATCAGGGGCACGCGTTCGACCATCGCCGCGTCGGCGCTCTCCCCGCGTTCCGCGAGCCCTCGCTCGATCAGTGGATTGAGGTCGGCGAGCCGCGCGATTCGGACGCACGAGTCGCACTCGCCGCAGAAATCATCCTTGAGGCGCTCGCAGTTCGAAGCTTCCGCGAACATTCTCGCCAGCGTGAATTTGCCAATGCCGCGCGGACCGGTGAACAGAAGGGCGCTCGGCACCCGTTCGCACTTCAGCATCGATCGCAGCGCGGAAACGATACTTTCGTTTCCGATGAATTTGTCGAAGCCCATGCTATTAGCTCGCTGTTCCTGTCGTCAGAATGGATGACAAAATGCGCTTTTCCAGAGCGGCTAGAACCTCGCGATGAATTTCCTCGGGCGGACGCATCGCTCCAACCTTTGCATCGAACGATTCGATCGTCACCCAGTTAGATGCGTGCGCCAGCGAATCGTACACTTCCGACGTGTCGGCCAGGTGAGATAAATTTGATTCGTGAATGTCGCGCGCCAGCTTGGTGTAGTCGCGAGCGCCTTTGGCACCGATTTGCTGATGCGCCGCGGAGACGGGAACGCGCAAATAAATCACCACGTCCTCGGCGGGCAGCGCGTAGATTTCGTATTCCAGTTGCTTCAGCCATTTCAAAAATTCCTCGCGCTTCTCGCGCGGTGCGCGCGCACCTTGATGCGCAAGGTTGGAAGCGATGTAGCGATCCGCGACGAGAATTTTGCCCGATGCGAGCGCTGCTTCCATCCTGGGCTTTGCTTCGAAGCGGTCTCCGGCGTAGAGAAGCGAAGAAAAATGTGCGTCTACGGCTTCCAGCGTCCCAAAATCGCCGTTTAAATATCGTGCCACTAGGCTGCCAAAAAATTCTTCGTAGCGCGGGAAGCTGATCTGCTCGGTCGAAATGCCGCGGCTGGAAAGCGCGCGGACGAGGAGATCGAGCTGCGTTCGCTTTCCGGAGCCGTCAATTCCTTCCAATACGATGAATTTTCCGCGCGCAGGCATGCGTGGGCATCAGTCTAGCACACGACTCAAGCGCCGCTGCCGCCCGCCGCCGCGCCAAAGTGATCAGATTTTATAAGCAAGGGTGCTGATGTCAGCGAATCGGATTTTACGGGCAAGCGCGCCGACGTCAGCACTTGTAGCGGCCGGCTTCAGCCGGGCATCTTCGCTTTTTCGGGCACCCCATCCTTGCGCGGCAAGGGTGGGTCTTGCCTTACCAACTCGCATGCTAATATTCGCAACGTGCCCGTAGATAAAGACGCTCTCAAATCCAATCTCGCACGCATCCAAGAGCGCGTCGCTCGCGCGACCGAGCGGTCCGGCCGCCCAGTCGAAGGCATCACCTTCGTAGCCGTCTCCAAAACTTTCTCCGCCGACGCCATCCGCGCCGCGCATGAACTCGGCCTGCGCCACTTCGGCGAAAATCGCGTGCAGGAATTTGACTCGAAGCGCGAAGCGCTCGCAAACCTCAACGCCACGTTTCACCTCATTGGCCATCTGCAAGGCAATAAGGCTCGCCGCGCCGCCGAAATCTTCGACATAATCGATTCCGTGGATTCGATTTCACTCGCGCGCAAGCTCGATGCCGCCTGGGCCGAGAAGCGGGGAACCGACGCTTCGAAGTTGCCGATTCTGATCGAAGTGCAGTTGGCTGCCGAGGAATCAAAGTTCGGCGTAACGCCGGCAGACCTGCCGGCCCTCATAGAATCCATTCTTGAATTGCCACGCCTCGAGCTCCAAGGCCTAATGGCCATTCCGCCGTTCCTCGAAAATCCGGAACATGTCCGGCCCTACTTCCAGCGTCTGCGGCAACTTCGCGACGACATGCGCCAGAAATTCGGCGCCGCAGCCTCCGATTCGCTTCGCGAACTCTCCATGGGCATGAGCCACGACTTCGAAGTCGCGATCGAAGAGGGCGCCACGCAAATTCGTGTCGGCACGGCGCTATTCGGCCCACGTATCCCGCCCGTTCAACGCGAAGTTGAACACAACCAATGATCGAAATCGCCGAGCGCGCGGGCAGCGTCGTCTTCACCGTTCGCGTTCAACCGAGGGCCAGCCGCGATGCCATCGCCGGCGAGATGGAAGGCGCGCTCAAAATTCGCCTGACTGCGCCGCCAGCCGAAGATCGCGCCAACGAATCGCTTCGCCGATTTCTCGCGTCGCGTTTGAACATACCGTTTTCCGCTGTTAGAATCGCCGCCGGCGAGAAAAGCCGCATCAAACGAATTGAGATTCAGGGAGTCACATCCAGCCAAGTGCACGCGCTTTTGATAGAGAGCGCATAACGCGGGCCAGGCCTCCACTTTCGAGAAAACACATGCCCGACATCCAAGCCATCCAGAAGGAATTGCGCGCAAGCCGCTTCGACGGCTGGCTTTTCTACGATCATCATCATCGCGACCCGATCGCCGCGCGAATATTGAAGCTTCCGTCGGACGGCCTCGCGACCCGCCGCTGGTATTACTTCATTCCATCGCGCGGTGAACCGCGAAAGCTTGTCCATCGCATCGAAGCGGGCATGCTCGATAGTTTGCCGGGCCGCAAATATGAATATTCCGGCTGGGAGGAGCAGCACAAGCTTCTCGGCCGCGTAATGAGTGGCGCGAAAATTGTCGTGATGCAATATTCGCCGGAAAATAATATTCCATACATCGGCCTCGTGGATGCCGGCACCGTCGAGTTCGTCCGCAAACTCGGCAAGAAAGTCGTCAGCTCCGGCGATCTCGTTCAGAAATTCGAGGCCAGTTGGTCGCCCGAACAACTCGCGTCTCACCTCGCGGCGGGAAAACTCGTCGACCAAATCACGCGGGACGCTTTTGCGCGCGCTGGCTCGTTCGTTCGCGCTGGCAAGGCGCTCAGCGAATACGAATTGCAGCAATGGTTTCAGGAGCAATTCGACGCCCATGCCATTTACGCGCCCGATGGCCCCATTGCCGCCGTTCAGCCAAACAATGGCAATCCTCACTACGAGCCCGATCGCCACAAGTCAAAACAGATTCAAGCCGGCGATTTGCTTCTCCTCGATGTCTGGGCGAAATTGAAGCGTCCGGGCAGCGTTTTTTACGACATCACCTGGATCGGCTATCTCGGCGAAAGTGTTCCGGAGAAGTACGCCAAGATTTTTGCGATTGCAAGGGAGGCCCGCGACAGCGCCGTGCAATTTGTGAAAGATTCGGTTGCCGCCGGGAAGGTAATTCACGGTTGGGAAGTCGATCGCGCCGCGCGCGAAGTGATTCGAAAAGCAGGCTACGGAAAATATTTCGTGCACCGCACCGGTCACAGCATCGGCCAGGACGTCCACGGCAACGGCGCAAATATGGACGGCCTCGAAACTCGCGACGACCGCCGCATTGTCCCGCACACCTGCTTCTCCATCGAGCCGGGAATTTATCAGCCCGAGTTCGGCATCCGCACCGAAGTCAATGTGTACGTCGGCGATCGCGAGGCCCGCACCACCGGCGCCGTGCAGAAAGAGATCATTCCGATTCTTGCGTAATCCAACGTGAACGCCACCGTCGCAGAAAATCCGCCAGCCACTCGAGAGATTTCGCCGATTTTTGTCGGCGTTGCCGCATGGCTCGTGCCGGGTCTCGGGCATATCATTCTTCGGCGTTGGGCGCGCGGCATCGCCTTTTTCGCCGCCATCGGCGGCCTAACGCTGATGAGCTTTCACCT
>DATBYF010000037.1:0-11817 GCA_036513895.1 Candidatus Acidiferrales bacterium
CGCCCTGAATATCTTCGAAGTAAAGCCCGTAAGATTTTCCCTGTTTTTTGATGTCTTCCATGAACTTCTGGCGAAGTTCAGCGTCTGGCGCGGTTTTCGATGAGGTCACGATGAGATTGCCCTGCCGGCCGGTCGGCATCAGTCCAGGCTGGCCGCGCCCGTGACCGTTTGATTGCTCGAAGCCTTTGAACGGCGTGCGCGACGTCAGGAAGTCTTTCAGAACGCCCTTTTCGATCAGGTCCGCGCGCTCGGCTGGCTCGCCTTCGTTGTCGAACTCATACCATCCCGCCAGAGGAGTTCCATTCAATTGGCGCATTGTAGGATCGTCCACAACGCTTAGAAATTCCGGCAGGACCACCTGATTCACTTTCTTCGTGAACGTCTGGCCCTCGTTCTCGCCGCGCTGCCGATGCCCTTCGAGCCGGTGGCCCAGCACTTCATGAAAAAAAACGGCTGCCGCGCGCCCAGAAAGAAGCGCGGGCCCGTCGTACGGCTCGGCGATCGGCGCTTTGCGCAGCGCCGTAAGGTCCGCAGCCATCTTCTGAATATCTGCGCCAATCTGCGTTTCCGCCGGCAGTTGATCTGGTGTAAGCGCCTGATAAGTTTCCACGCGGATCAAATCCATACCGTCATCGGCGCGAGTTTCGGCCTGAACGATTAACCGGATCATCGTGGCTGGCGCGGCCACTGCGCTGCCTTCGGTCGAGACATACGACATTTCGCTCTTCGAAATCGTGAAAACTACGCTCGACGAATAGACGTCAGGATACTTCCGGAATTCGGCAGATAGCCGGCGCACGCGGTCTTCCCACGAATGGGTGTCGAACGGAAATTTCGGGAGATTTACATCCTTATGGTCTTGCGGCTTTTGTTCGGAGAAATCGGCGGACTTGTCTTCTTCCTCCGAGCGCACCGCCGTATTCGTCTTCACTTTCAAATAAACGGGCGAAGCTCGCTTGTATTCGCGATCGGTGAGTTCCCAGAGAACGCGCGCGATGGCGTTCGGATCATTTCCAAGCGGCAGCAACCCCGAAGTCATTCCCGATGAGCGATTGTCGAGATGTGTGTTATCAAGCGCAGGCGAGCCGACGCGCATCACCACGTCGGCGTTTCGGCGATGTCCGCCGCCCGAAACCAGCAACGCGCCGTAGGACGCCACAATCTGAAGATCGTTCTGATCGTACGAGGTATAGCTGATGAAATACGGCGCAGGATCGGCTTTCGCAAGGTCAGTCTTCGCGCGGTTCAATTCCTTCTGCATCGCCGCGACAAGCGAATCGGTGTTTGATGCAGCGGTGTTCGATGCCGCGGGCCCCGCTGAGTTCGCGGCGACGCTCAGGCACACAGCGACAGCGAAAACAATTCCACAAAAAGTACGAATTGGTTGGGTCATTAAGTAAGTCCTGAAATCAAAGGAAAGCGCTCGAGGCATTTATGCGAGTCATTATGCGCCGTTGCAGCACCACTCGCAATTCAACATGCTTCCCATGTGACTTTGACGCTAATTCCGCGGCACAGGTTTTCCAACGTATACGAAACAAGTACTGAAAGGCGCAGGCGCTGTCATTCACGATGGATTGGCGCGGTACATCCATTGCGGTCGAGAATCGAGCACTGGACCGATCGGCGCATTCACCTTTTCGAGAATTTCAGTGACGATCCCGTGCGATGGCGCAAGGGAGCACACCGGATCCGTCACGCTGGCGTCCCCAGCTAGAAGAAGCGCCTGGCAACGGCATCCGCCGAAATCGAGAGCTCTTCGATCGCAGCTTCGGCACGGCTCCGGCATCCACTCTTCGCCCCGGAATTTTGTAAACGATGATGATTCCTCCCAAATCCATTTAAGAGGCCGGTCGACAATGCTCGCGAATTGCATTCCGGGAATTACAGAGGCGGCGTGGCAGGGAAGCGCCTGGCCTGAAGGTTCAATCAACATGAGCTTCCGTCCCCAGCCGCCCATGCACGCCTTCGGGAATTTCGCATAGTAATCGGGCAACACGTAGTCGATGCGCATGCGCCCGCGCAGTCGTTCTTCGGCGGCGCGGATAATTTCGAGCGACCGCTCAACCTGCGTGCGGGTCGGCAGCAGCGCATTCCGATTCTCTATGGCCCAGCCGTAGTACTGCACGTGGGCGATTTCCAGCCGGTGCGCTCCGAGTTGTTCGGCGAGCGCGATCATTTCTTCCAGTCGTGCGAGATTGCCCCGGTGGACGACGACATTCATGGTGAACGCCAGGTGATGCCTCGCGATTTCTGGGGCGATGGCCAGCTTTCGATCATGCGTGGCCGCACCCGCGAATTCATTCGCTGGTTGTTCGCGCGAATCTTGAAAGCTCAGTTGAATGTGATCGAGACCCGCTTTGGCGAGATCTTCGAGGCGGCTCGCCGTCAGCCCGATCCCGGAAGTAATCAGATTGGTATAGAGCTTCGCGTTGCGCGCTGCGGCAATGAGTTCCGTCAAGTCCGCGCGGGCGAGCGGCTCGCCGCCCGTCAAGTCGAGTTGCAAAGTACCGAGAGCCGCAGCCTGCTCGAACGCGTCAATCCATGTCGCAGTCGGCAATTCCTCCGCGCGGGATTTCATTTCCAGCGGGTTTGAGCAGTAGACGCAGTGCAGCGGGCAGCGGTGAGTGATTTCTGCGATTAGTGCGAGCGGGCCGTCCATGACTAAAAATCGAGCGCGCGGCGATTGTGTAGATGCTCGAGGAAGCCGGCGACGTCGTCCTCGATTTTCTTCGGATCAGCCGCACCGAATTGTTTTTGAAGTGTACCGATGATCTCTTCAAAAGTGTGCTCGCCGTCGCAACTTCGCACGATCTGAAGCCCCGGCCCTTTCAATTTAAGCGCTCCTTCAGGCATGAGGAGCGTCGCTTCCTGATTCGGCGCGTCGCTCAAGCGGCAACCGGGAGCGAGGCGCGGCTTTGAATCTGGGGCCGGCCGCGGCATCACACTTCCTTCGGGCGAAACGCGCCGGGCGGAGGCCATCCCGGCTCGACGTATGCGAAATACAGCGCGTCCAATTGCGCCCACAGAATGTCGCATTTCGCGCGCAATGCGTTGCAAGCAAGTTCTTGCTGCTCGGGAGTCTCGGCGTGCTGAATCACCCATTCAAGCGCGAAGTTCGCGTCTTCAGGCGCCTGCGTCGTGCGCGCTTCGAAATAGCTAAGTCCTCCGGCGAGCCACGGATAATGTTTGCGCAGCGCATCCATCCGCAGCACGATCAGCGAGCCCGCAAACATTTCGGTCAGTGATGACGCGACAGCTTCAAGCAGCGATCTCTTCGCCACAAAATCAACGTACGCTTCTACCGCGTATCGCGTCGCCGGCAGCACGCCTTCGCCGCGTATCGCTTGCTCTCGCGCAAGCCCCGTCGCCTCGACGAGCCGCAGCCACTTCTCGATGCCACCAGGTTTGCCGGGTTCGCCGTCGTGGTCAATGATTCGCTTTCGCCACGCGCGGCGCAGATCCACATCTTCACAGCGCGCGATGAGCGCCGCATCCTTGATCGGAATGTGGCTCTGATAGCAGTAGCGATTGAGCGCCCAGGCCTGCAATTGCCCGCGCGAGAGCTTCCCCTCATGCATGCGGAGATGAAATGGATGCCGATTGTGATAGCGCTCTTCGCCGATTTTCTCGAGGCGTTCGACCAGATCGTTTCGCGGAGTTGCCGCTGATCGCGGTTGAGGATTCATAGCTCGATTTCCATGCCGTCGCGCGCGATTTCCCAGCCGGCAGCAACCACGCGCGCATGTTCGTCGCTCTCTTCGTCCAGAATCGGATTCGTGTTATTGACGTGATAGAAAATTTTGCGAGTCCTCTTCAACTTCGTGAGCGCTTCAAGCGTCCCTCCTGAAATCGGCAAGTGCCCCATTTCGCGCGCAGTTTTGACTTCACCGCGCGTGCGCAACAATTCATCATCGGACCAGAACGTGCCGTCAATCAAGATCGCATTGCACCCGTCCCATTCAGGGAGCCACCCCTCATCAATTCGCGGCAGACTAGGTGCGCAGAATAGCCTGACTTTATCCGCCTCGATAAATAACCCCACCACTGCATCATCGGGATCGCCACCCGCGCCGTGCTCCTTGCCAGCATAACTGGGAAGGCTCCCCCCAAGCGAGATCGCCAGCACCTCGAGATTCAAGCTTTCGCCGTCCGCAGATTTCAGCTCGTTCCGCACGCCCGGACAAATCGTCTCCCACTTTGCCTGTTTCTGGGTTTGTTCGAGCGCGCGAAAAATGGAATTTTCCTCGCGCAAAATTCGTTGGATCGCCGAGCCAGCATAGATTCGCAACGGCTGAAATTCGCGGAGATGAAGAAGTCCCATGACTTGGTCAACGTCAGCGCCAGTCAACACGACTGCGGCGATTGGGGAATCACGCGGCGCACGTCTGGGCTGGAACTGCGGATCGGAAACGATTTGCGTGCGCAGGTCAGGAGAAGCGTTGATCAAGCACCACGAACGCCCGCGCGCCCGAACGGCAATCTGCGCTTGCGTGCGTGCATGTCCGTGAAAATTCCCTGCGCGCAGGCGGGCACAATTCAAGCACGCGCAATTCCACTGCGGAAAGCCGCCCCCGGCTGCCGAGCCGAGGATTTTCACCTGCATCTACGGATTACAGCTCTGCGTTGGCGTAGGAACTAACTTCGCAATATAGGCTGATCTCTTCAAAACTCGGTGTGGTCCACTCCATGCGACTCCTCCGGACTCGACTTCATTGGGAACATTCGAATGATACCGCTCGCCTCGGAGGCCCGCAACCGGATTATCGATTAGCATACCCAGTGTCAAGGTCGAATGGCGGATTGCCGCTTATCCTTGCGATCCGCGTCTCCCCCAACCGAAATTACGACGAGAAAATCGTGTTAACACTCTGACTGTCGCCCGCGTCTACCATTCCGGAGATATTTGCGCGCAGTCCGTGGCATAAACGTGGGTGGCAACAATGAATTTATCCCGACCACGATAGAGTTGCATCTGGCTGCATTGAGTACATCGCCACTTCCGGATAGCCCGGACACGTCACTTGTCGCCGAGGCGCGAGCGGGCAATACTGGCGCGTTCGGCGTTCTCTACGCGCGCTATTCGAGGCTCGTCCATGGAATTCTTCTAGCTCGAGTGCCGCCGTCCGAAGTGGACGATCTCGTCCACGATGTTTTTCTTCGCGCCTTCGCGCGTCTCGACGATCTCCGCGACGCTTCGCGGTTCGGTCCGTGGCTCGGCACCATCGCGCGTAATCTCTCGAATGATTTTCACCGCCAGTCGCGCCCGCGGCTCGAAGTGAGCCAGAATTTTGCCGAAGTCGAGATCGAAGATCGCGCGGCCGATTCGCTCGATGATGCGGATGCCGTGGCCGCACTCGAAGCTATTCGCGGTCTTCCGGAAAGTTACCGCGAAACGCTGCTCCTTCGTCTCGTCGAAGGCATGACGGGACCCGAAATCGCCTCGCGCACGGGCCTTTCGCATGGTTCGGTGCGTGTCAATCTTCATCGCGGAATGCAAATGCTTCGCGAGAAATTGGGCGAACGGGCTGGCCCCCGTCGCGCGAAGCAATTCCGCTCCCGGCAGGAAAAATGAGGTGGAATGGAATGCGAGACGACCCAAAAGATCCTTCCGCCAAAGACGATTATTTGTGGGATCGGTCCGGCGACCCAGATCCGGAAACTCAGCGGCTCGAAAATCTGCTGGGCCGTTTTCGCCACGATGTTCCCGCGTCCGAATTTTCGGAGATCGTTGCCGGTCGTGCACGCGATCGCCGGAAACGCGCGCTTTTGACTCGATGGCTTCCTCTCGCCGCCGCAGCGGCAATTATTCTTGCAGTTGGCACGGGTCTATCGCTCCGCAAGCCGAAACCTTCTCCGATCCTGCCTGCGCGATCCGGTTGGGACGTTGCCTGGCGATCGGGTGCCCCTCAGGTAGGCGCCGAGAAAATTCGCAAAGGTGCCGCGAACGGCAAGCTCAGCGTCGGCCAGCTTCTCGTCACCGACGCCCACTCTCGCGCCAGCATTCAAGTTTCGGAGCTTGGCGAAATTGACATCGAGCCGCAATCCCGCGTTCGTTTGCTCGAAACTCAAAATGGCCGGCAACACATTTCGCTCGAACGCGGCATGATTCACGCGACGATTTGGGCGCCGCCCGGCGAGTTCGTCGTTGATACTCCCTCCGCAGTGGCTGTCGATCTCGGCTGCGCCTATACGCTTCAAACCGACGAGTCTGGCTCCGGCATCCTTCGAACTTCCGTGGGCTGGGTCGGTTTTCAGCGGAACGGGCACGAATCCTTCATTCCGGCAGGCGCAGCATGTCCAACCGATGGAAAAGCCGGCCCAGGCACGCCTTATTTCGAAGATGCGTCGGAACGATTTCGCCTGGCACTCTACCGGCTGGATTTCGATTCGCTGCCGCCTGATTTGCGCGCCGCCGCGTTGGATGTGGTGATAGAGGAATCACGCAAGCGTGACGCGCTTTCGCTCTGGCATCTTTTATCGCGCGTGACCGACTCCGAGCGTCCGCGCGTCTACGATCGCCTCGCCGCACTCGTTCCTCCACCATCGGTCGTTTCCCGCGAATCCGCCTTGCGACTCGATCCCAAATCGCTCGATCTATGGTGGAACGCATTGGATCTCGGCGATATCGAAGTGTGGCGTCACTGGGAGCGTTCCTGGTCTCAGCCTGGCGCCGCCAGGTAGCCTGTTAACACTCCCCACCTCCGCCGCGTCTTGTCTTACGAGTGGTTGATTCAAGACGAGGAGGTTCACCAACATGAAACGAAATTGCTTTTTTATTCGAATCGAGTCTTTGACGATTGCCGCGCTCGTTTTTATGGCGTTGCCTGCACAGGCTGGCCCGCCGCTGATATGTCACACGATTGATATCGGCGGCGCGCAGTCCCTGCCATGGATCAGTCACGATTGGCATCTCACTGGCGCCGAGAATTACGACACGGCAAAACTCGCGGCGGACACCATCGCGATTTTGGACGGGAGCCCAACCGTTCTCGTGCACATGGAAACGCTGCGCCGCGCAACCCTGTACGCTCGAAATGATCCGCGCGCCGCGAAAGAATTGCTCACGAAGCTCGTTATCCGTGCGGATAACGCCGATTCCGCCGGAAACTCCAACGGCCTCGCGCGCTTCGACGCTGGTTATCTCGCCGAAGCCTACGGCCAACTTCTCGTCAAAGACCGCAATCCTGCCGCGGGCCTCGATGGCTACGCGTGGGTCAAGCAAGCACTCGCTGTCCGCGGCAATGATCCCCAGATGGAATTTGCGGCCGCGCTGATCACTCTTTCCGGCCCCGCTGCAGAACATCGCGATCACGTCGAGAAAGCCGTAGCCGGCGCAAAGACCGATCCTCTGCTTGCCCGCAATTTGACGAGCCACTTCATCGGTCCTCAAAGCCAGACGATTGCCGAGTTGTTCAGTCACGACGCGTCAGCAGCTAAGTCGCAGCCGTGAGAAATTGCGCGCATTTGTCCGTATTCCGCGGAGCGCATCGTCTCGCGACTCTCGATTGACTCGTCTTTCGTTGACTCCAACCCATCTGGAGCCTAAGATTCCGGTCGTTCGGTTCTCGTTTGCTGCGGGACGAGAACCGAACGCATCCGCTTTCGAGTCCTTGCGAGCTTTCTCTTTCGATTATGAAAATCCATTTGCAACGACCCGGATCCATTAAGTGGATTCTGCCTGCGACTGCGGTGCTCTTTGTTGTATCGGCGGGCGCCAAACCCGCGGCTCGCGAAATTCAAACCGGTAGCCCGGCGAAGCTGTATTCCGGCATCCGCATCGAGAAAACGTGGATTCCGATGTCCGACGGTGTGAAGCTGGCAGTCACACTCTATTTTCCCGAAGGCGCAAAGCCCTCCGAAAAATTTCCTGCGATTCTCGAATACATTCCGTACCGCAAAGATGATTGGCAGGAGTCTTGGGATTACGAATTGCATTCTTACTATGTTCTGCGCGGCTACGTGAGCGCCCGCGTGGACATTCGCGGCACCGGTTCAAGCGAAGGCGCGCCGCCCGAGCGCGAGTACTCGCGCATAGAACAGAGTGACTGCGCCGAAGTGATTGCATGGCTCGCGCGCCAGCCTTGGGCCAACGGAAACGTCGGCATGACCGGCATCTCCTGGGGCGGATTTAACGCCCTGCAAATGGCTTCACGCCGTCCGCCCGCGTTGAAAGCCATCATTGCCGTGGCGGCCACCGAAAATCTCTTCCACGACGACATCCACTACATTGACGGCATCATGCACGCCGACGAATATGAACTCGGCATGGATCAAGAACTTCAAATGACCGAGCCGCCGGATTTTCCGACGGATGAAAAGCACGTTGCGCCGCGCTTCGATTCCACGCCGTGGTTTCTGCTCTATCTCCGCTATCAGCGCAATGGCCCTTTCTGGCTCGAGCCATTTCAGCAACCGGTATACGACTCAATTCAAATTCCCGTCTTTCTCATCGGCGGCTTCTATGATGGCTACCGAGATAATCTGCCGCGAATGATGATGCATCTGAAATCGCCGGTGAAAGCGCTGCTCGGTCCGTGGAATCACACTTATCCGAACGATGCTACTCCTGGACCGGAATTCGAATGGCGAGAATCGGCCGTGCGCTGGTGGGATCGCTGGCTCAAGGGCGTGGATAACGGGATCGAGAAAGAGCCGAGCCTGACGGTCTACATGCGGCACTGGTATCCGCCTGATCCGAGCGCGCGTGAAATTCCCGGCGAATGGCGAACCGAGAATTCGTGGCCGCCCGCGGGAATGATCGAGCAGCAGATGTATTTCGCCGCGAACCATTCGCTGAGTTCATCTTCGCCCGTGGCTACCGACGATCAATTGAAATACGTCCCGACAGCAGGCGTGGACGCGGGATTCTGGTGGGGCGAGCTGACCAACGATCAGCGTCCATCTGACGCTTACAGTCTCGTTTACGATTCACCGCCGCTCGAGCGGGACATTGCGATTCTCGGCTCTCCGCGCGTATTGATAAACGCTTCGGCAAGCGCGCCGCTCGCGGATTGGTTTGCGCGTCTCTCCGACGTGGCGCCCGACGGCACGACGACGCTCATCACTGGCGCAGGTTTGAGCGGCGCGCAGCGAGAATCGGACACCGATCCCAAAGATTTGCAACCGGGGGAGATTTACGCGCTGAAGATCGAGATGCACGTGACTTCGTGGATTTTCCCGCGCGGCCATCGCATTCGTGTGGCGATTTCCAACGCGTTGTGGCCGATGCTTTGGCCGACGCCTTATCCAATGACGACCACGCTAGCCCTCGGCGGCGAAAATCGCTCGCGCCTCGTCCTCCCGGTCGTTCCGTTGCACGGCTCATCTCCGGCGCCCTTTCCGCCGCCGGCCAACGATCCTTCGCTGCCAGGATTCACGCACGGAGGCGGTACGTTCCCTGGCATTTACGAACTTGTCCGCGATGAGAACCAGCACACTTCGCGCATCAACTGGCACAGCGACACGTCCGCCGGATTTCCTTGGGGCAAAGAGGATTATCACGAAGAGCTTTCTTATTCGGCAGGCGACGAAAATCCCAGCGTCAGCTCAGTTCGCGGCGAAGCGGAAACCAAGATCGAATTGAAATCCCGCATCGTGTTCTTCAAATCGATCTTGGAACTTCTCAGCGATTCAAAGAATTTCTACTACCACTACCAACGAGACCTTCTCGAAAACGGCAAAATTATTCGCACGAAAACCTGGAATGAAACAATCCCGCGCGATCACCAATGACCCCGAGTTCCGCCTCGATCTCCGCCGCCTTTACAAGTCGCGTAAAAAGCATAGCGCTGTCATCCCGAGCGAAGCGAGGGATCCCTCTTGGTTAGATACGCGCGAAAAGTGGGATTCCTCGTCGCTGCGCTCCTCGGAATGACCGCTATTTTGACTTCTTCCGCAGCCTCTTTAGCCAGACACGCTCGTGCGGGGCATCGTGCGATACCATTGTTCGCGAATTCGCGCCGATACCTGCGCGTCAATCGCGTTGTCAACCTAAGGTAAAATGATGGCGTCACGTTCAAAAAACAGCGCGATTCTGCTCATCAGTTGCCCGGACCAAAAAGGCCTGAACGCCGCAATCGCAGACTTCATTTTCCGCAACGACGGCAACATTCTTCACGCCGACGAGCACCAGGACAACGAACTCGGCCTCTTCCTGATGCGCGTCGAGTGGGATTTGACGGGCTTCGCGCTCGACATGCGCGAGTTCAGCCGCCACTTCGCCCCCATCGCAACAAAATTCGGAATGGATTGGCGCGTCGCTCTGTCAGCCTACCGTCCGAAAATGGCGCTCTTCGTTTCGAAATACGATCACTGTCTGGCCGATTTGCTTTACCGTCACCGCAGTGGCGAGCTTGCTTGCGATATTCCACTCATAATCAGCAATCATCCTGACGTGCAGGCGCTTGCCGATTTTTATCGCGTCCCGCTTCACGTCGTGCCGGTGACAAAGGAAAATAAATCGGCGGCCGAGGCCGAAGAACTCGCGCTTCTCACGCCGCGAAATATTGATGTGATCGTCCTGGCGCGTTACATGCAGGTGCTTTCACCTGATTTCATCAGGCATTTTCCCCACCGGATTATTAACATTCACCACTCGTTTCTTCCTGCGTTTGTCGGCGGCAAGCCGCACCACCAGGCGTATCAGCGTGGCGTCAAGCTCATCGGTGCCACGAGCCACTATGTCACCGAGGTTCTCGACGATGGTCCAATCATCGAGCAGGACGTGGTGCGAATTTCACATCGCGATGCGCTCGAGGATTTGATTCAGAAGGGAAGGGATCTCGAGAAGGTCGTTCTATCACGCGCAGTTCGCTGGCACATCGAGAATCGAATTCTTCTCTACGGGAACAAAACAGTCATTTTCGATTGAGCCTTGAAAATTCGAGGTTTCTGCGCAGAGTTCCTCAGCCCGCGACGGCAGCGCGGCTATCTTTCAGATCGGCCGCCAGCAAACGATGAAAAAGATGCTCGCCCGCCTCGCGGCGCACCGAGAGGCGGCCCGCAATGTAGGCCTGCGAATTCAATCCCCGCTGCACTGCCTCACAAAGTGAGATGTCTTCTTCCTGCACGCGATGGCTGACCGAGATACTCTGCCGGTTGTAGTTGCTTGCATCGCCACCGGTCTTCGCGAAGTAGAAGTCGAAGATTACGACGCAGCGATCCTGGCGTATCGGCAGGACAAGATTCGTATCCAAATAGCCTTCATACCAATTGAGCATGAAGTTCGGATATAGCCAGAAATAATGTCCCATCTCTCCCGTTCGCGTCGCGGCGACGTCGGCATCGTCCTTCGATTGTTTCAATGGGGTGGATTGCACGCAGAAGCGATCTTCATTTTCGATAGTGTACTTCGTGATGTCGATGCCGCTATTCAGTCCTTTGTGCGCGTGAGGCACGTGATATCCGCCATCCAAGAAATTATCCACGTACACTTTCCAATTGCAGTTCAATTCGTAGCTGCGCCGCTCGACGAATTGCAACGTCCCAAGCCGTAGCGGTTTCACGCGCGCGATGAGCCCGCCGAGAAAATCTTCGAGCGGCCTCGCTTTCGAATCGAGATTGATGAATATGAGATTCTCCCAGGTGGCGACGCGGATAGGCACAAGCCCGTTCTGCGAGCGCTCAAAGTGCGCGACTCCTTCGAATTCCGTCATGCCTTTCAAAGCGCCGTCGAGGCCGTAAGTCCAACCGTGGTACGGACAGCGCAGATGCTCGGCGCAGCCCTGCGGCTCGGTAACCACGGCGGCGGCGTGATGGCGGCAAACATTGAAAAACGCGCGCAGAACATTATCTTTGCCCCGGACTACGACGATC
>DATBYF010000038.1:0-11498 GCA_036513895.1 Candidatus Acidiferrales bacterium
GGACGATCTTTCGGCGAGTCAGGCAGCGTGAGAAATGCTTCGGGGCAATCATCCCGCTACGGTCGATGCAAAAGGCAGGCTGAAAATTCCTGCGGCATTCCTCGGAGAGCTGCGCGGATACGGCGAGAAGTTCTACGTGACCAGCGAGAGAGGCGATTGCGCCATGATCTATCCCCTTCGCGTCTGGGATGAGATCGAGGCGAAATTGAAATCTATCTCGCGCCATAGCAGTGCCAAGAAAAAGTATCTGGATGTTACCAATTATTACGGCCAATTAGTAGAGCTGGATGGCCAGGGCAGACTGCTGCTTCCAGCCATTCTCCGCGATGCGGCGGAATTAATGGGCGAAGTAGCAGTTTTGGGGAATCAGGACCAACTGACGGTCTGGAACAACACACGATTCCAGGCTCGACTCAACACTAACCCTCTAACGCAAGAAGACGAAAAGGAATTATTCGACCTGGGCATTTGATTTTGAGCGTTCTTCATACGCCGGTCATGCTCAGAGAGGTCTTAGAGTGGCTGCGAGTGCGGCCCGAAGGGTCGTACCTTGACGCAACTGCCGGAACCGGCGGCCACCTGCTGACGATTGCGCGTCAGTTGACTAAGGGGCGCGTGGTGGGACTCGATCGCGATCCAAACGCGCTGGCGATTGCTCGCGAACGACTTCAGGAATTTGAGAACGAGGAATTCGACAACAAAGTATTCGAGAACAAGGTGACGCTGGTGCAAACGAGCTTTTCGACGATCGACGAGGTAGCGCGGGACTTGAGATTGCCGCTGCTCGATGGAGTTATCGCCGATCTGGGAATTTCCACTCTGGAGCTCGATACACCCGAACGGGGATTTTCGTTCCGCTGGAGCGCGCCGCTCGACATGCGCATGGATCCATCGAGCGAGCTCACCGCGGATGACATTGTGAATCACTGGGGCGAGAAACAGTTGGCCGATCTGCTCTTTCAAAAAGCAGATGAGACAGATTCACGCAGAATCGCCAGAGCAATTGTTCGCGCGCGGCCAATCCGCGATACCGAACATCTGGCAACGGTTGTGGCAGGGGCCCGCAAAGCAAGGGGAAGGCAGAGACTGCATCCCGCGACAAAAACGTTTCTGGCGCTGCGGATAGCGGTGAATCGAGAAGAGGAGGAACTCGAGCAGTTTCTTTCACGGACCCCTGCCACTTTAATTCCGGGAGGCCGCTGGATCATTTTGAGCTATCACTCCCACGAAGATCGAATGGTGAAACGCGCTTTTCAGCGGCTCGAGCGCGAAGGCCAGGTTCGAATTTTGACCAAGAAGATCATCGAGCCCACCTTCGATGAGATTCAGTCAAACCCGCGCGCGCGAAGCGCGAAGATGCGGGTAGCGGAAAGGATTGACGCGGCAGCAGCCTAAGCATCGCGGACAAAATCATGACGGAATATTTCACGATCAAGCGCATTGACAACTCCCGGCTCGTTCGTTTTTCAGCGCCCAACCGCTTGCGCGACCTTTGCCGCCGCATGTTTTTCGGCGGCACGCTTGCGCTTTGCATGTTGTGCTACGCCTGGCAGCACTTCGAATGCATCCAGCTGCGTTACACGCTCGAGCAATTGCAAGCGCAGAAAACCGATGCGACGGAGCTGAACCAGCAGCTGCGCCTCGAGGTCGCCTCACTCAGTTCGCCTATGAGAATTGACGCGATCGCGCGCCAGCAACTGGGCCTAACCGTTCCTGTGCCTGGCCAGTTTGCGCCGGCGCAGGGCAGCAGCGAAGGCGTCGTCGCACAAGTTCCTGCTCAGTCGCAAGTGCCGCGGCCGTAGCTGGATTTCCATGGCCCTCGGGCCGTCACAGCGCGGCGAATCAAGCCCCGCGAAGGTTTAAGTTGAAAAGGCCGGAGTTCCCGGAACCATGGAGCAGCGTTCTCCCCGCGTCCGTTGGTTCGTAGTTTTTCTCCTGGCCGTTATTTGGATGGGGGCGATTGTTGCCCGCGTAACTTACCTGCAGCTGTTCCGCTACAGCGAGTATCTTTCGAAAGCACAGCGCCAGCAGCAGCGTATCCGCGAAACCCGTCCGAAACGCGGCTCGATCTACGACCGTAACGGACATGAACTTGCCGTAAGCCTGCCGGTGGACTATTGCTTCGCCGACCGTTTCGAAATTTCCGACGCGCCCATGGACGCGCAGCTTCTCTCGCGTGTTCTCAACGATTCCGCGGAAGACATCGAAGCCAAGCTTGCCGATCCTCATCCTTTTCCCGTCATCGCGCGTAAACTGACGCCTGAAATCGCCAGCCGCATCGAAGCCTTAAATCTCCGCGGCATTTACGTTCAAAAAGAGCCGGTGCGCGTTTATCCGCAACGATTCCTCGCGTCGCAAGTGATCGGCTACGTGGATGTGGATGAAAACGGACTTGGCGGAATCGAGTACGCGCTCGACAAACAAATTCACGGCAAGCCCGGCCGCGTCCTGATGACCAAAGACGCGAAGCGCCACGGCATTGATCGCGTCGAGGCCGCCGCGCTTCCTGGTGCGAGCATCACGCTCACGCTTGACGAGAACATTCAATACATCGCCGAAAAAGAATTGGCAGCGGCCATTGCCGATACGCATTCCATCGCCGGCACGGTCGTTGTCGAAGATCCAAATTCCGGGGAGCTGCTTGCGATCGCCAACTGGCCCACATTCGACGCCAACGAACCCTCTCACTATCCTGACGAAGATCGCATGAATCGCGCGGTCGCTTCCGCTTACGAGCCTGGCTCAACTTTCAAAATCATCACTCTCTCTAGCGCATTCGAAAACGGCGTTGCTACGCCCAGCGACGTCGTGGATTGCCAGATGGGCTCGATCCAGCTTGCTGGGCGCCTGATTCACGATTGGCATCCGTTCGGTCTGCTCACCGTCGCGCAAGTCCTTGCGCATTCAAGTGACGTGGGCTCGATCAAGATCGCCCTTCGCGTCGGCGCGCAGAATCTCTACCAGACAGCGCATCGCTTCGGCATCGGCCAGCCCACGGGCATCGATCTTCCAGGCGAGAATCGTGGCCTCTTTCGCCGCGTGGAGGATTGGTCCGCGAATTCAATCGGCTCGATCGCGATTGGGCAGGAAGTGAGCGTCACACCGGTGCAAGTAGCCACATTCGTCTCAGCCATCGCGAATGGCGGGCTGATATATCGACCGCACGTCATCAAGGAAGTCGGCGCAGGTTCGAACTCGAGTCTCGAGCAAACGGCGAGCCGGGACATGGGTGCTCACCGCGCGATTGATGCGAATGTAGCGGCCACGTTGCGGCAACTTATGCAAGGCGTGGTTCTTGAAGGTACAGGCAAGCCGGCTCAGTTGGATGGATACACGGACGGCGGAAAGTCAGGCACTGCGCAGAAAATCGATCCTGCGACGGGTCGCTACTCGCCCGACAAATACGTTACTTCATTTGTCGGCTTCGCGCCGGTGAATGAACCCGCCGTCACAATCATTGTTGTGCTCGATTCTCCGGTCGGCGCGCACCACGGCGGCGAAGTAGCCGGCCCGGTGTTCCGCCGGATTGCAGAACAAGTACTGAACTACATGAATGTCCCGCATGACGGGCCCGAAGCTCCGCTAATGCAGAGCGCCGAGCGTCGCGCCGATGACCAATCGTTCGACGCCGATGGTCCGTCGAACGAACGCCGGAAAGGCGGTAAGAAATCTCACTCCGCCAAATCTTCGCTGGATGTCGCCGAAGTTGCAGCCACCGATCCCGCACCCGCATCGCCAGACGCTCCAACGGTTCAAATCGGCGGCGAAGTTGGCGTCACCGTGCCGAGCCTCTCGGGCCAAAGTGTCCGCGATGTTACCGAGGCGTGCTCGAAGCTGGGTCTCACTCCCGTGCTGGTTGGCAATGGCATTGCTCTCGAACAAACGCCGGAGGCCGGCGCGCGTGTCATCCGCGGTAGCCGAATTGTCGTCAGGTTCGGACGGCCAGGCCATGTCGTTTCAGCCGCGTCGCGAGGGAGCGGCGAATGAAGCTTGCTTCTCGCGAACATTTCAAAAGCCATGATTTGAGCGGCCTAAATCCGGAGCCTACAATTGTTGAGGAAGCCTCAAGGATGAGTTTGCCCAAAAATTCGTCGGCGAACTTGACAGAATTGTTGACCGGCGTCGAAAAGCTTGCCGTCAGCGGCCCCGCCGATGTTGAAGTTCATGCGGTCACCTACGATAGCCGCAAAGCTATGCCGCACTCTCTATTCTTCGCGCTCCAAGGAGCGAAGATAAACGGAAATCGTTTCATCGCCGAGGCACTTTCGCGCGGCGCCGTAGCCATCGCTTCAGAATCGCCTCGGCCTGCCAGCGACGTGCCGGGCAACATCGCATGGATCCAACTGTCGCCCGGCTCCGAGCGCCGCGGGCTGGCCACCGTCAGCGCAAATTTCTTTCATCACCCGGCGAGCAAATTGAAGCTTGTCGGCATCACCGGGACCAACGGCAAAACGACTACGGCGTTTCTCGTGGACTCGATACTTCGCGCTGCCGGCCAGACGACTGGCCTGATCGGAACGACCGGCTATCGCATGCCCGACGGCGAACGAGCCGCGAGAAACACCACGCCTGAATCCCTCGACCTCCAGGAAATGTTCGCCGCTGTGCGCGACGCAGGCGGAACTTCAGTCGTGCTCGAAGCCAGCTCTCACGCGCTCGCGATGGACCGCCTCTGGGGCTGCCATTTTGCCGCAGCCGTTTTCACTAACCTCACTCACGACCACATGAACTTCCATCACACTTTCGAAGCATATTTCGCCGCCAAGCGCCGGCTTTTCGAAAACACCGGCGCAGGCCCCGCGGACGTGTCAATCGTAAACATGGACGATCGCTGGGGTGCCCAACTCCACAAATTGCTTGCTGAATCCGGCCGGCGCACGTTGACGTTTGGCCTCAATCCTGGCGCGGAAATCACCGCTCCGAAATTCACGCTCGAATTTTCCGGACTAAATTTCATCGCGGAGACGCCTGCTGGAGATATCGAAGTTCACTCGCCGCTCGTTGGCCGCGTGAACGTTTACAACATCCTCGCCGCAATCGGCGCGGCCATCGGTCTCAGGATTCCCATCGCCGCTATCGAAAAGGGCATTCGGCAACTCGAAAACGTGCCGGGCCGATTCGAGTTGATTGACGAAGGCCAGCCATTTCACGTGGCCGTGGACTACGCCCATGCCGATGATGCTCTTCGAAATCTGCTGCGAACCGCGCGCGAATTGAAGCCGAATGGTCGCGTTATGCTCCTTTTCGGCGCAGGCGGCGAGCGGGACCGCACGACACGCCCGCTCATGGGCGAGGCCGCTGGGAAAGACAGCGATTTCGTCGTTCTCACCAGCGACAATCCCCGCACGGAAGACCCTTCGCAGATCATTAGCGACGTGGTCTCGGGATTGCAAAAAGTGAATGCGAGCTACTGGATCGAGCCAGATCGGGAAAAAGCGCTCATGTTGATCCTGCGCGAAGCTAAGCCGGGCGACCTCGTTCTTCTCGCGGGCAAGGGCCACGAAAATACCCAGATTCTTCGCGATCGCACGTTTGAGTTCGACGATCGGAAAATGGCGCGGCGAACGTTGCGTGCCATCGGCTATCAAAGGTCAAAATCATAAGTTCTTTGTTTTCTTTTCGTACGCGCAGTCTTGTAACGGGAACAGGGCGGGGAGGCATTCGGCTCACCCAAGTGACAACCAGTCTTTCGGAGACATCATGCGGTGGACGCTTGAACAAGTGGCTGGCGCGCTGGGCGTCGCGCTTCCCACGGGCCTCAACCCCTTGGCCCGGCTGGCCGGCGTCTCGATTGATTCTCGCGCAATACGCCCTGACGAACTGTTCCTCGCCATCCGCGGACCGCGTCACGATGGACACGATTTCGTTGAGTCTGTTATGGCCGGTGGCGTGGTCGCCGCGATTGTCGCTCGCGACCGTTGGGGTGTCTATCCGGAGCAAGTCCGCGAGCGCCTCATCGCCGTGGACGACACACTCCGCGCGCTCCAGCATTTGGGCGCGAGCGTCCTTCGGAAATGGCGCGAGGCAGCGCCGGGACGCCTCGTGGGGGCCGTTGCGGGCTCAGTGGGAAAAACGACCACCAAGGAAATTCTGGCGGCGCTGCTCGGCACGCGGTCGAGCGTACTGAAATCGAGCGGCAACCTGAACAACGAATACGGTCTGCCGCTGACACTCGTTCACCTGGAAGACACTCACGACGCGGTCGTCGTCGAGTTGGGAATGTCGCGCAGCGGTGAACTCGCGCGCTTGACGCAGATTGCGGCTCCGGATGTCGGCGTCATAACGCGCGTCGCAGTCGAGCATCTCGAGTTCTTCGCGTCCGCGGACGAAATCGCGCTGGCCGAGCGCGAATTGATCGAGAACTTGCCGCACCCGGACGGGGGCCCGGCTGCGGTGGCCGTATTGAATGCGGACGATGAGCGCGTCGTTCGCTTCGCCGATGTTGCTCCTGGAAAAATCATTTGGTTCGGGACCGGCGCGAAAGCCGCATTCCGCGCGGAGAATATCGAAGCCCGCGGCATCGCGGGCACGGCGTTTGATTTCGTTTCTCCTGAAGGCCGCGCGCGGCTTGAATTGCCGCTGATTGGGCGGCACAACGTGATGAACGCGCTTGCGGCTCTTGCTGCAGCCAGCGTCTGGGGCATCCGCGCGGGGGAATCGAAGCAAGTCTTTGCCACCTTGCAGCCAGCGGACAAGCGCGGCGAAGTCGTGCACTTCGACGAAGGTTTTGCGGTGATCAACGACACCTACAACTCGAGTCCAACAGCGCTCGATGCGTTGAGCGACTTGCTCGCGAACTCCTCGATCTATCGCCGCCGAATTCTGGCCGCAGGCGAGATGCTCGAACTAGGCGCGTCCTCACCGGAATTGCATCGCGAATCCGGCCGCCACGCCGCAACGACACGAGGAAGTGACACGAGCGGAATTGATTGGATCATTGGCGTCCAGGGTGATGCGGCCGAGATCGTAGACGGCGCCATCGCGGCCGGACTGCCAAAAGATCGCACTCGCTTTTTCGCAACATCCGATGAAGCCGCCAATTTTCTCACTGAATTTATTGCTGAAGGCGACTTGCTGTTACTCAAAGGCTCGCGCGGCGTGAAGATGGAAAGAATTCTTGAAGCGCTTCGCGTACATCACGCCATCAAGAGCGCGTCCTCAATCAAGCCCTCGGAACCCGCGCGCACGAGGCGCGACTGAGATGCTCTACTATCTCTTCTACTACGTTCTGCACCCTTATTTCAGCCCGCTGAACGTGTTCCGCTATATCACCGTTCGTACCGCAGTCGCCAGTATCACTGCGCTCGTAATTTCTCTTCTTCTCGAGCCTTGGGTCGTCCGCCGCTTGAGCGCATTGCAAGTGAAACAATTCATTCGCACCGAAGGGCCCGAACGGCATCAGGCAAAAGCCGGCACGCCCACCATGGGCGGCGTCCTGATCGTCGCCGCTATAGCGATCCCCACGCTCCTCTGGGCCGATCTACGCAATCCATACGCGATGCTCGCCCTTGGCGCAACAATCGCGTTCGGCACAATTGGCTTCGTGGATGATTACAATAAAGTCGTCCGCCGCCGCAATCTCGGCCTCACAGCGAAATCCAAATTCACGTTCCAAGTTCTCACTTGCATCGGTATCGGCGCGATTTTGTTGCGTCTGCAGCAACGCGGCGCCTATTCCACCGAATTGAGCGTGCCCTTTTTCAAGCGCCTGCACCCGGATCTCGTCGTGCAATCCATCTTGACGCATCGCTACACCTGGCCGCTCGCGTTCGTGCCGTTCGTCGCGTTTTTGATCCTGGTAATCGTCGGCTGCTCGAACGCCGTAAATCTCACCGACGGTCTCGACGGCCTCGCCATCGGCTGCACGCTGGTCTCCGCGGCTGCGCTTACCGTGCTCACATACATTTCGAGCCACGCGCGTTTCTCCGCCTACCTCGAGATTCAGCACATTCCCGATGCCGGCGAGTTGACAATTTTCTGCGGCTCGCTCATGGGTGCCGCTCTAGGTTTTCTTTGGTACAACACGCATCCCGCCGAGCTTTTCATGGGCGACGTCGGCTCCCTCGCCATCGGCGGCGCGCTCGGCACCGTCGCTGTAATCATCAAGCAGGAGATTTTGCTCCTGTCGGTCGGCGGCATCTTCGTTCTCGAGGCGCTATCCGTGATCCTTCAAGTCGGCTCGTTCAAGCTAACCGGCAAGCGCATTTTTCGAATGGCGCCCCTCCATCATCATTTCGAGCTGATGGGCTGGAGCGAATCGAAAATTATCGTGCGTTTCTGGATCTTGGCGCTCGTTTTTGCGCTGTTTTCGCTCACAACTTTGAAGCTGAGGTAACCCGAGTGCGACCTGGATTCGAATTGAAAGGAAAGCGCGTGCTGGTCGTTGGGCTCGCGAGAACCGGCATCGCAACGGCGCAGTTTTGCACGAATCTTGGCGCTATCGTAACCGCGACGGATGAGCAGCCTGAGGAACGCCTCGCCACAGCCCTGCAATCGCTTCGCGCCGCTGGCGTCGCGCTCGAACTCGGCGGCCATCGCTCAGAGATATTCGAGAATCAGGATCTCATCGTGCTCAGCCCCGGCGTGTCCGCTAAATTGCCGCCTCTCGAAGCGGTTCGCTTGCGCGGAATTCCGGTCTGGAGCGAAATCGAGCTCGCGTCGCGCTTCCTGCGCGGCCGCCTGATCGCCATCACCGGCTCAAATGGCAAGACGACCACAACCTCGCTGGTCGGCCACATTCTCAAGAGTGCAAATATCCCAACGCTCATCGGCGGCAACATCGGCGTGCCTCTCATCTCGCTCGTAGATTCATCTTCCGATTCCACCATCACCGTACTGGAAGCAAGCAGCTTTCAGCTCGAGGCAATCGTCGAATTCCGCGCGGAAATCGCCGTGTTCCTGAATCTCACTCCCGATCATCTCGATCGCCACACCTCATTCGAAGAATACGCGCGCGCCAAAATGCGCATCTTCGAAAATCAGCACGAAAACGACGACGCGATTCTCAACGCGGACGATCCCGAAGTGGCCAAGCGCTTTCCGGCGCGCCCTCAGGTGCACTGGTTCAGCCGCCAGAAGCGCGTCGCATCGGGCGCCTACGTCCGCGATGGACTGATCGTCGTCCGCACTGACGGCACCGAGGAACCAATCATGCAGCGCGAAGAAATTCCACTGCGCGGCGACCACAATCTCGAAAACGTTCTCGCCGCCTGCATTGCAACGCGTCTAGCTGGCGCGCATCCTTCGGCCATCGCGGAGGGCGTGAAGTCTTTCCCCGGCGTTGAGCATCGCATCGAATTCGTCGCCGAAATTAACGGCGTGAAGTTCTACAACGATTCAAAAGCAACAAACGTGGATGCCACCCTCAAAGCCGTCACCGCATTCCCGTCGCCGCTGATCGTAATCCTTGGCGGCAAAGACAAAGGCAGCCCCTACACGCCCCTAGTCGATCCACTTCGCAAAAACGCGCGCCTCGTTCTTCTCATCGGCGCCGCAACCGAAAAAATTGCCGCGGAATTATCCGGCGCATTCCCGATCATTAACGCAGGCACGTTAGACCGTGCCATCGAACTCGCCTTTGAGCGCGCCCAACCCGGAGACACCGTTTTGCTGGCACCAGCCTGCTCGAGCTTCGATCAATTTGAGAATTTCGAGCATCGCGGCCGCGTCTTTAAAGCGCTCGTTGCAAGTCTGGTCGAAAAAAACAAAACCAGCATGCCGCCCAACGCCGCCTCAAGGACCGCCTAGGAGAAAAAATGCCTCGCTCGCTTCAACCCGATCGCAAGCTCTTCGGCGTAACCATCGCCCTTTGCCTCGCCGGCGCTCTGATGGTATTCAGCGCCTCCGCTGTCACGGTGCACGAGCAAGGCGGCAGCGGCTACGGTTTCCTCATTCGCCAGCTTCTCTGTCTCGCTTTGGGCATCGCCGGGATGTTCGCGCTGATGAATTTCGATTATCGCCGCCTGCGCCAACCGCAAGTCATCTTCACCGGCCTCGGCCTGATTTTTCTGCTTCTCGTCGGCGTACTCTTTCTCGATCGCTCGCACGCCACGCATCGCTGGATTCGCCTCGGCCCCGCCAGTTTCCAGCCTTCTGAATTTGCGAAGCTAATCGTCATCGTTTATCTCGCGTGGTTCCTCGAGCTACGAAAATCCGCGCGCTCCCTCGGCGGCGCGCTCGGCGTCGCCACGGTCGGCATCAATGACCCGTTGCATTCGCTCGCCCCCGCGCTCGGCCCAGTTATCTTCATGGCTGGCCTCATTCTTTTCGAACCCGACATGGGCACAGCAGCAATGGTGATGTTTGTCGCGCTCGTGATGCTCTACGTCGCCGGCCTTGACTGGCGCTACCTAGCCGGAGGCGCTCTCGCGTCGTTGCCCGTCGTCTACCTGCTAATCGTACGCGTGCCGTACCGCTATCACCGTTTCATGGCTTTCCGCGCTCCAGAAGCCGATCCGCAAGGCTACGGTTTCCAACTCCTCCAATCGCTGATCGCCGTCGGTTCGGGCGGACTCACTGGCGTCGGCCTGATGGAAAGCAAACAAAAGCTCTTCTACCTGCCCGAAGCTCACACCGATTTCATCTTTGCAGTCTTAGCCGAAGAGCTCGGCTACATCGGCGCCATCGCTCTTATCGCGCTCTTCGGCTTCTGGGGCTGGCGCGCATTCCGCGCGGCAATCCAAGCGCCCGACGAATTCGGCCGCCTCTTGGGCCTCGGCGTCACCACGCTCATCGTCGGCCAAGCGCTCGTAAATCTCAGCGTAGTCTTGGGCCTCGTGCCGACAAAAGGCATTCCGCTACCCTTCGTCAGCTACGGCGGCTCGAGCCTTCTCGCGATGCTCCTGGCCACCGGCGTGCTCCTCAACATTAGCCAGCACGCTCAGCCCGAAGAGTGAGGCGCCCATTGAGCAAATTGACGAGCCACTCAACAAGCCGCTTGGATGAAAGGCGCACAGGAAACGCGGCGGATGCGCCCCAGCCGAGAGCAGCCGCGAGAGCCGCAGGATGAAGTTATTGATCGCCGGTGGCGGAACGGGCGGCCACGTCTTTCCGATGCTCGCCGTCGCTCAGGAATGGCTACGCCGGATTGATCCCGGCGCGACGCCGACATCGGCGGTAGATATTACGAAGAGGGAAGTCGTGATTGTCGGAACCACACTTGGACTCGAAGCGCGCCTCGTGCCGCAAGCAGGTTTGCCCCTGCAAACCATCCGCGTCGCCGGCCTAAAAGGCATGGGCGGCGTGAAATTCCTGAAGAATGCCGCAATGCTCCCCGCCAGCGCTTGGGATTCCCGAAAAATCCTTCGGCGTGACCGTTTCGTCGCCGCTTTCGGCGTCGGCGGCTATGCTTCCGGGCCCGTGATTGCCCTCGCGGCCTTTCATCGCGTTCCAACTGTCATCTTCGAGCCCAACATCGAGCCAGGCTTCACGAATCGCGCTCTCGTTGGAATCGTCACTCGCATAGCCACGGGGTTCGAGGAAACCGCGAAGCGCTTGGG
>DATBYF010000039.1:0-33656 GCA_036513895.1 Candidatus Acidiferrales bacterium
TGGGCAGCGAGCAACACGATATCAACTGTCGCGTCGTGCCTGGCCGCACACGCGAGCGTGCTCCATAGCGACGGCATTGCGCGCCACCGGATGGTGGACAAAAAGTTCGGCGTGTTCGAGCACAAAAAAGCTTGCGAGCACGGGCTAACCAACAATCTCGCGGACTCGGTGCGAATTCCGCATTCCCGCTGGAACGAAGTGCGAGAAGATGCGCTTACTTCGTGCGGCTACACGGTCCTCACGAAATCCGCCGATGCCGGCGTGGACCTGTTCGTAAAGAAGATTGGTAGAAGCCTCTTCATACATTTTCAAGGACACCCGGAATACGGATTGCGCAGCCTTCTTAAGGAATACAGGCGAGATATCCGGCGATTCCTCAATCAGGAAAGAGACACATACCCATCGATGCCTCACGGATACTTTGATGCGGATGCGCAGAAACTTCTGGCAGGTTTTCAAAAGAATGCCGTGTCTCAGCCGCGCGAAGAAGTCCTCGAGTCTTTTCCCGAGGCGGCGATATCAGATGCGTTGCGCAACACGTGGCAGGCATCTGCGGCGCGATTGTATAAGAACTGGCTGCAGTATGTCGCCGAAGGAAAGGCCGACAATCCGCCGTTCGCGACTGTGGTCCGAGTGGATTCTGGCGTGGCCGCTATTCGCGACGCGGATGCGCGCGTCAAGCATTAGCCACAGCGTTTAGCATCGCTTCTCGGGCACGACGACCTCGGCTGCACTCGCCAAGAAACTGAAACACCGATGATTGAAGATCAAGTTCCGCAAATCCTGGAATCTCTGCCCGAACGAATCAGCGACATTGTCACGTCATGGGCAGATCGCACGCCAGATCATCCGGCGCTCGTAGAAAATTCGGGAACATGGAGCTATCGGGAGTTAGCCTCCGCTATCACCGAGATCCAAGCATGGCTCATCCAGGGCGGAGTGCGGCCCGGGGATCGAGTATTGATCGTGTGCGAGAACTGCCGGGCCTTCGTTGCAATCCTTCTTGCTCTTGCTAGCCTAGACGCTTGGCCTGTGCTCACGAGCGCGCTACTGTCAGCGCGCGAGATCGATTTAATCCGGGACCACTGCGGCGCGCGGCGCGTGCTCTACACGACCGGCGTTTCGCATCTTGCGAGGGAACACGCGAAGCGGCACGGCGCGGTGATTGAGACGGTAAAGAATCTGGGCCCGATTGGGATCGGTTCGCTGAATCAGGAAGTCGAGCCGGAGGCTATCGATTCCAATCCACTGAACCGCGTGGCAGTCATGATTTACACCTCGGGCACGACCGGGCTGCCAAAAGGAGTGATGCTCACGCACAGAAACCTCCTATATCTGGCGGCAGTCTCCGCGAAAATACGCTCGTTGGCTCCTGAAGACCGCATGTACGGCGTCCTTCCTATGTCACATGCAGTAGGTCTTTCGGTGGTGCTCCTGGGGACATTATTCAGCGGCGCGACTCTTTATTTGTCGCCGCGGTTCGATCCGGTGGCAGCGCTCGCGTCGCTGCAAAAAGACGGGATAACACTTTTGTTGGGTGTCCCATCTATGTTCGCGTTGCTGGTCGAGTACACCAAGGCCAAGGGAATCGCGTCGTTGAAGTTTCCTTCGCTTCGGATCATTTCATCCTCGGGCGCCCCGCTTCATGCCGCACTCAAAGCGGCGGTGGAGAAGCTATTCGTCGGAATGGTTCTCTACAATGGTTACGGCGTGACTGAATGTTCTCCCACCATTGCTCAGGCAAGAGTTGAAGACCCGCGACCGGACGTTTCCGTAGGCCGAGTGTTTCCCGGGTCCGAAATCGCTTTGATTGGCGCGGACGGAAAAGAGGTAGCTGAAGGAGAAGTGGGCGAGCTGCGCGTGCGCGGCGCGCATGTGATGAAAGGCTACTATCGCGCGCCGGAGGAAACGGCTGCCGTGATTGATCGAGATGGTTGGTTTAATACTCGCGATCTAGCCCGATTTGAGGGCGTAAATCTTTTCATCGTAGGCCGTACAAAAGAACTAATCGTTCGATTCGGATTTAATGTTTATCCCGCTGAAGTGGAAGCTGTGCTGAACACTTATCCAGGCGTGGTACGGTCCGCTGTGATTGGACGAAACGCTGAGGGAGTGGATGGCGGGGAAGAAGTCATCGCTTTTGTGCAACCCTCGCCGGGGTCAGCGCTCACGCCCGAAGAGTTGGCGGAACACGCCGCAAAGCATCTTTCACCCTACAAAAGGCCAACTCTGATCCAGCTGGTCGCCAGCATGCCTGTGACGCCGACAGGGAAAGTCGCGAAGGAAGCACTCTTGAAGATGGTGGCCTCGGGCGTCCCGTCCGTTTGATTTCGATTCGAATCCCGCGCGCTTAGGCGTCCACCTGGATCAAAGTTGGCCCCTCGCCTTCGAAACCATTTCGCAATGCCTTCTGGAACGCTTCTAGTGATGTCGGACGCGTGGCGGGAACGCCCATGCCCTTCGCCAGCGATACCCAATCGAGATCGGGATGGCCGATATCGAAGAGGCTGAGAGCTCGCGGGCCCGGTTCGCCCAGCTTGAGACCCGAATACTCGCGCTTCAGAACACCGTAGACACGGTTCGCGAAGACGACCGTGGTGACATTGAGATTTTCGCGCGCCATGGTCCATAGCGCCTGTAAGGTGTACATCCCGCTTCCGTCGGCAGTCAGGCAGAGCACGCGCCGATCTGGGCACGCGACGGCAGCTCCGACAGCTTGCGGCATGGCAATTCCGATTGAGCCGCCTGTGCATGCGAGCCAATCGTGCGGTGGAGCGCCGCGCGTGGCGGCCATCAGTCCACGTCCGGATGTCATGGATTCGTCGCAGACTATCGCGTTCTCAGGAAGCGTGGCTCCGACCGATGCCGCGATACCCTGCAGGGTGATCTCGCCACTTGGCAGGGCGGGACGTTCGGCCTTTGCGGCTACGGCCGATGGGCCACTCGTAGATGTATCCACTGAAGATTTCGTGCTTGGCGATAACGCGGCGGCCAATGCTTCGAGGGCGCCGATGTAGTCTGCGCCCGGGCGTGCAAGTGCGAAGATTTCGCAGTCGGGCTGGGTAAGCACGCTGCTCTTGTCGGGATACGCAAAATAAGCAACTGGAGCTGATGCGCCCACCAGGATGAGCTGACGAAATTCCTTGAGCTGATCTACCGCTTGCTCGAGGGGATAGTGGATGCGCTCAGCTATCGGAACTCCTGCACCGCGCGTTAGGCGAGCGAAAGGATAGGGCGCGAGCAGCTTTGCGCCTGTGGCTGCGGCGATCCGGCCCGCGAGAGCCAGGCCTTTGCCGTAGAGCGTGTCGCCCGAGAGAAGTATCGCTGTGCGAATACCTGATCGCAGCATGGCCGCGGCACGCTCAATGGTCTCCGTGCTTGGTAACGGCGCTCGCGGCACTGGCGGAATCGCGGGCACAACGCCGCCATCGCCCCAGGCGACATCAGCGGGAACGATCAGGGTGACGATCTGGCTTGGTTGGGTTCGCGCTGCAATGATTGCGTCGGCTGCATCGCGACCAGCTTCGCTTGTCTTTTGGGATGTTCGCAACCACTTGGAGTAGGGGCGGGCGAATGCTTCAATGTCGGAAGCGAGAGGCGTGTCGTGACGCAGGTGAGAAGCTGGGTGCTGGCCGATCAGGTTGACCATCGGGACTTGCGCGCGACTTGCATTGTGCAAATTCGCGAGGCTGTTGGCAAAGCCTGGTCCAAGATGAAGCAAGGTACAGGCGGGCTTCTCCGTCATTCGCGCGTAGCCGTCCGCGGCTCCGGAAACCACGCCTTCGAAGAGAGCGAGGACGCATCGCATCTGCGATGCGTGGTCGAGCGCCGCAACCAAATGCATCTCCGACGTACCGGGATTCGCGAAGCAGACTTCGATACCGCCGGCAACGAGCGTGCGGATTAGACTTTCTGCCCCGTTCATCTTTCTCCAATCTCAGGAAGCGGGCTCAAGACTTTTGGCCTTGCCTAGATTTCGTCACGGACGGCGCTTTCTGAAGAGCATTCGCGCAATAAGAAACGCAAAGCCGATGGTGGCGGCAAGAAGCGCGTAATATCTCAGGCGAAAAAAATCGTGAAGGTGAACGCCATCGAATGTCGTTCGAACGTAATCCGCCGTCGTCGAAGACGCTGACGAAGTGGCTCCATTTTGATTTCCCGATTTTGAAAAGAATGGACCAATTAAATAAGCGTCCGGGCAGCCCATCGATTGACTTGTGTCAATGCTCGACGGACAGCCTTTGGCGTTGTAGCCGAGAGTCTGCGTAAAGATGGCCCAGCTGCCGTCGGTCGAAATTGCACCTTTCGGCAACTGCCAAAACGCGCTTCCGCCACGACTATCTGCTTTGGAACGAGAGTACGTTCGGCCAACACGATAAGCCGGCCGGCCAGATGGGCCAGGGCTGCATCCGGCTCCCGTCGAACGGCCGACGCAATCACTTGGGATAAGGATGAGTTCAGCCATGTAGGTGGTCCATGAACCTGGGCCGCCGCAATCGTTGCTTCCGAATGGGCAGGCAAGTCTGGGCGATGCGTATTGTGTGTCGCTATTCCAATAGAATTCGGATTCGCTTGGGTTGCCGCCGCCGTCCGTTTGCGAAGAGAGAATCCACGGCTGATTTGGGCCGCCGCCCCAACTGAGATGGCCATTTTGGGTGTAATGATTGGCGAACAAACAATGGTCCGTGAACGGCGGCGTGCCGGCGATGATGTCAGACACCTTCAAGTACACCATACCGACATTGTTCGAGCACGGGTTGAAACTGGGCGGCATTGAACCGCCCTCGTTGGTCGTCGTTGGATCGGACACGGAGACCCAGATTGAGGTGGTGCCATCCGGCAAATAGCCGCTGGTATGGTGGGCTGTCTTTCCGCCGACCCACACCTGCGTTTGCGAAGTTCCGTGACTGAGATACTGACCCTGAGCCGGGCCGCCGTTATAGTCGATCATCAGGTGATTGTCAGCGGTGAGTTGAAGCTTGTGTATGCCATCGTCGGCCGGTTGGCCATCGAGCGGGCAGGCCATCGACAGCCTGGTGAGATAATGGTCGCCCTTTTCGAGGGCGCTCAGATTGAACGTGAAAACTTCGAGGGTGCGAGAGCGCAGCTGCGAGCCGACGAGATCAATCGTCAGGCCGTCAACGCCGAGCTCGGGATAGTTCATCGTAGAGATGCAGGAATACTCGCTGAACTTGTGCATGAGCTTGGTCGCGAGCTTGTTCACGCCTGTTATGGTGGCCGACTTGAGTGAATTTCCGGCGTCATAATAAAAAACATTCGGATTCGTTTTATCCCAAATAATTCCGCCGGAATTATTCTCGTCGCGCGGCATGTGATCGGGATCTATCTCGATGGAAAATTTCGACGAACTGGGCGGAGACGGATCCTTCGTCACTTTGGAAATATTTTTGATATACCAGTGATTTCCGCAGCCGCTTTGGTAGAGCGCTACAAAGCTGTTATCAGCGTTGAACGGAGACTGAACAGCGCTGTACTCATTGGTAGTGGGGCAGTGCGATCCGCTAGTTCCCGGCAAATCCGACGTGGAGTCCGTCACTTGCCAGACGCGGCAGCCCGTCGCTGCGTTGCTGATTTGCTTTGCCAGCGGGTCTAGATAGCTATTTCCCGCGCCGCCAGCGGGCTTGTCGCGCGTATCCCAATCCGTTGGCATGTGGGTGAGACCATCATCCGGCGCACCGCACAGCGGAACCACAGCAGCGGCTGAAACGGAGCTACTCTCGCTGTGAGACAACGAAATATATGTGAAGAGCACAGTGGAGACGGCTACCAGAATCGCGATGGGCCAAATTATCTTCGTCTTCATGCGAACTCGCAGACGAAAGTGTAGCTCTGAGCGGAGACAGGCGTCTCGAAAAAATCATTCTGAGCGCCATCATTCGATAGGCCGAAGATCTGGATCTCGACGGTCAGGGGTAACTAAAGCTTGCCGACGCTGGCCTTCGCCGCGGAATGCGCGAACTCCCAGTACAGTTTCCGCGCTTCGGTGTATATCGGTCCCGGCGTGAGCGAACGATCTTCGATTCGTATGATCGGAACGACCTTGGAATAATTTCCAGTCGAGAATATTTCGTCTGCCGCCAAGAAATCCTTGTAAGTAAGAGTCTTCTCAACCACGGTTACACCGCTCCCTCGCAAAAGACCCATCACGCGCTGACGAGTAATTCCGGCGAGAAACGTGCCGTTGGCCACCGGCGTGAACACCATGCCATCTTTGGCCATAAAGATATTCGAAGTGGCCAACTCAGCCACATTGCCCAGCACGTCGCAAACGACGCCATTGTCGAAGCCACGGGCCTGCGCCTCGAAAAGCGCGCGAGCATTGTTGGGATAAAGGCAACCGGCTTTGCAATCCACGGGCATGGTCTCAAGCGTGGGCCGGCGAAAAGGC
The DNA here is from genome assembly GCA_036513895.1 of Candidatus Acidiferrales bacterium. GTDB lineage: Bacteria > Acidobacteriota > Terriglobia > Acidiferrales > UBA7541 > Palsa-147. Next base: position 6,410 of record DATBYF010000039.1, read on the forward strand.
GACAACGTCACGGAAAAGCCTTTTGGCGTGCGGAGCGGCGCTTCGTAGATCACAAGGCAGGAACGGGTTGACTCGGGATCATGGGCCTGAACCCACGGCCCTTCTTTTTCCGCCCAGTACATCGGGCGAATGTAGAGCGCGGTGTTCCCATCGAACTTACTGATTCCTTCATGGGCGAGTTTGACCCAAGTCTCGACCGAGACTATCGGCTTCAGATAAAGCTTCGTGGCGGATTCGTTGACCCGAGCACAGTGGAGTTCGAGATCGGGCGCAACACCTTCGAACCAGCGCGCGCCATCGAAGACCATCGAGCAGAGCCATGTGGCATGCGAACGCACGCCCATAATTGGGTGATTACCTTCGTGCCATGCACGCTCGTAATGCGTCCACGTCTTCGAGTAGCCTTCCCCAAATCCCATTCGAATTCTCCTTCGCGTGCAGCAGCCTCAGAAATGCACCGCCGACAGATGAGAGGACGCAATTCAATCCAGCTAAAGATTGTATAACGCTCGACGCCGACTTCGCGCGGTTCTATGCGCCATGCATGTTCATCAGATGCAATGGAATGCAATAATAATAAACCTATGTTCGACGCCAGCTTGTGGGCCGCCAATCCTGGACAGCTTATGCTCGCTCAGGAAGATATCCATGTTTGGCGAGCTAATCTTGAATGCGAACCCGCTACGCTTCATTCACTTGAAACAATACTGGCGCCTGAGGAGGTAGCACGAGCAGGCCGTTTCCGTCTTACGCGGGATCGAAATTCTTTTATTGCGACGCGCGGAATCCTCCGAAATTTGCTCGGGAAATATGTAGGCTGTGCTCCATCCGAAATCGTATTGAAATATGGCGAACGCGGCAAACCTTCGCTGAGCGACGTACAGCATCAAACGGTTCAATTCAATGTTTCCCGCTCACACGGTTTGGCTTTGTTCGCCTTCGCCGCGGAAAAGAGTGTGGGAATTGACGTCGAGCTGGTGCGGCATAATTTCCCCGCTACCGAAATTGCCGCGCGTTACTTCTCCCCCCAGGAAGTCGAAGAGCTAAAAGCCCTGCCGCCCTCACATTTTTATGAAGGATTTTTCCTTTGCTGGACTCGGAAAGAAGCGTACGTCAAAGCGAGAGGCGAAGGCATGCTGATTTCGCTCGATAGCTTCCGCGTATCTATTGCGCCCGGGCAACCTGAGCTATTGGAGAGTATAGACAGTGCTCGATGGAGCCTGCATTCCATTACACCGGATCCGCGCTATGTTGGTGCGCTGGTAGCCGAGCGAGTCGGAGTAAAAGACGCGCGGATTTGCCATTGGGACTGGAACTCGACGGAGACTGCGCGAGAAATTCAAAGGCAACCTTGAGGAGGTACTCGAATGCCAGACTCTGTTGCTAACTTGTTTTTGGCGTTTTCCAACGATCGGCTGCAACTATTCACATCGCGAATTGTTGATTGCCTCGGCCGTGTTTCGAACGAACAAATATGGGCAAGAGGCGCCGAGAACGAGAACTCGATCGGCAATCTCGTCCTGCATCTCTGCGGAAACGTGCGGCAGTGGATCGTTTCAGGCGTCGGCGGCGAGGCCGATGTTCGCGATCGAGATGCCGAGTTCGCTGCTCTTGGCGGTGCGGATGCGCGCGAATTGCAGGATCGGATCCAAACGACGATTCGCAAGGCGAATGAAGTGATCCGTGCTGTGCCGGAAAGCCGGCTTACCGAAAAAATTACCGTCCAGAATCAGGAAAAAGCTGTCCTTGAGGTGATTTACACAGTCGTGGAGCACTTTGCGCAGCATACCGGCCAAATTATTTTTGCGACCAAGATGTTCACTGGACAAGACCTCGGATACTTCAAGCACCTGAACCGCCCCGCGGGCACGCGATGAATAACATGTCGAGGCTCAACCGGATTCTGGCGTTAAGTAGCATGGCGCTTCAATCGCAGTAATTTAGGGAAGGGAGTTTAGAAGAGCTTGCTCAGAAGAGCTTGAGAAGATCGCTAACGGAAACTGAATTGAAATTCGGCACTACCGCATCGCAGCCCGCTTGTACGAGCGCATCCCGGCGGCCATCTTCGGCGATTCCTAAGCATTTCATTCCCGCTGATTTCGCGGCAGTCACACCCGAAACCGAATCCTCGAAACAGATAGACTCAGCTGGCTGCACTTTCATCTGCTTGGCAACAGCCAAGAAAATTGACGGATCGGGCTTGCCGTCTTTGACGTCGTTGCCGGTGAAAACAGCTTCGAAATAATTTCGCAAATTCAATTGATCGAGAAGCTGGTGGATTCGTGCACGGCCGCCGCACGACGCAACTGCCATCGGAACGGAAGCAGCCGCAAGCTGATCGAGCATCTCTCTTACGCCGGCAATTGTTGAAATCGATTTCGCTTCATCTCGAAAGAGCGCATCCTTTTCCTTGCCGTAGCCAGCCGCTTGTTCAGGAGTTACGGGGCCGAAAAAATATTCGAGCATTTCTTCCCGCTTCCGGCCTTCCAGTACAAATTCCATATCCCGCTCATCAACCGCTCTTCCGTGTCCCTCAAGAAACCTGCGCCAAGACGCCATATGAATCGGATGACTATCCACGAGGACGCCGTCCATGTCGAAGATGGCGCATTTCATCGCAGCCGGCATCAACGCGCTCCCACCGGCTTGAGTCCCGGCCAAGTGGTTTGCACCCGCTCGTATTTTTCCGCCGTTCCAATGTCCACGAGGTAATCCGTTACCTTAAACGCGGCCATGCGGCCTATTAACTTTGGAAGAACATCGAACCCAATGTCCGAGGGCGTTTGCTCCGGTACCGATTCGAAAACGGCGGGCGTCGCGATCAATATTCCAGTAAAGGCAAGATTGCTGGCCGGCTTTGCTGGCTTCTCGACGAAATCGCGGACCATTCCGTCCTGATCCACCGAGACAATTCCGCATTGCGATGGATTCGTGACTTCGTAGAGCCCGATTGTTGCCGCCACTTCCCTCTCACGGTGAAATTCCAGCAATTCCGTCAGATCCACATTCGTCAGAACGTCGCCGTAAAGCACAAAGAATTCTCGTTCCGAAGCAACCCACTCGTAGTTCGCACGCAATGTTCCCGCACTTCCGAGCAGAGTTGGCTCCTCGCTAACACGGAGCGAAAGTCCCGACTTCGAATTCGCCACGTATTCTTTCACCATCCCGACATGCGAATGGGCGTTGACCAACACCTCGGTGATGCCGTGCTGCCGGCACAGTTCAAGCCAGATTCCAAGAAGTGGAGTATCGCGGATGGGCAAAAGACACTTAGGAACCCGATCGGTGAGGGGTTTTAGCCGAGTGCCGAGGCCAGCGGCCAGAAGGAATGCTTTCATGCGAGAGGGCTAGCCTTAATCGGAAGATCCGTCTAAGACAAATTCATCGCGGGAATCTTCTTCGGCGGATGGATTAAAGATCCAGTACATGCCGCATTTTTCGTCGCCATCAATGAACGGATCGTTCACGACGACGTGAGCGCCATCAAAATCGAGCTCGAATCCCATCTCGCGAATTCCGAGTTCCGCCAATCCCTGGCGCACATTGTTCTGATGCTCTTCCTCGCAAAAAACGAGCAAGAATCCTCCGCCGCCCGCACCCGTAACTTTTCCTCCAAGAGCGCCGTTCTGGATGGCTGCGTCGTAGGCATTGTCAATAATGGAAGTTGAAATCTGAGATGAGATTTTCTTCTTGGCTTGCCAGCCTTCGTGCATCATCGCGCCAAAGGAAAGAAAATCGCCCTTTAGAAGGACATCGCGCATGCGATCCGCAAGCGCGCGAATTTCGTGCAAGGAATCGAGTGCGTGGCCTGTGCCCGTTCGCGTTGATTGCTCCTGCTCCTCCAAAAGCTTCCAGGAATTGTGGGCCACGCCCGTGAAAAAGAGCATCAGGTTGCCCTGAAATTCGCGGAGAAGGTCGCTGCGCAACGAAACGGGCTCGACGAGCGCGGAACCGTCTTGGTTGAAATTTATGAAATTCAGGCCGCCGTAAGCCGCCGCGTATTCATCCTGTTTACCCACCGGCTTGCCCAGGATGTTTCGCGCGATGTGATGCGCCTTCTCGGCGAGCTCATATTTCGAAAGCGGCAAATCCATGTATGTCGCGAGCGTCTTCAACACTCCGACACAAACACTAGCCGATGAGCCGAGGCCCGTGCCTGCCACGATCTCCGATGCCAGGAAGAGATCAACCGAAATGTCGCAGCCGAGCTCTTTGATCGCGGCGAGCGGAATCTCGAGCTCGCTATGCTTGATCTGCATCCGCGAAATATCTTGCCAAGTCTCGGTGACGCGCAAATCCGAGGAGATCACCTGGATTTTCCCGTCCGAGCGCTTTTTCAGGATGGTGTAGAAATACTTGTTGATTGAGGAGCTTAGGACTGCTCCGCCAAATTCTTCGTAGTACGCGGGCAGGTCGGTCCCGCCGCCGCCGAAGCTAATCCGAACTGGGCTGCGTACGATTAACATGCAGACCCTCCCGAATAGCCCAGCGTTGCTTGTCCGTCGGACCGGCTACAGCAGGTGTTGGCCGCGCCGGGACGAACGGGCGAAAAGCCAAGGTCCAGATCGTTTGCAGAAAGATCGAGAGGTCGAGAAACAGTGACCAACGATAAATGTACTGCACGTCGAACTGCGCTTTGTCTTCCGAAGAATGCTGCTCCCGGAGTCCGTGCACTTGAGCGAGACCTGTCAGACCGGGCTTGACTTGCAGCCGTTGCCGCTGCCACGCGGAGTAGTGGTTCACTCGCTCCGGCGATTCGGGTCTCGGCCCTACCAGGCTCATCTCTCCACGAATTACGTTCCAGAGCTGCGGTAATTCGGTCAGGCTCATGGATGCGAGAAACTTGTCGAAACCGACTAGGTCGTTTGACCAGCGATCGATATTGAAACGGAACATCGGGAACACATTCCCGTTTTCTCCGCAGCGAGTTTCCCTCTTGAAAGCGCCACCCTTTTTGCGGTGGAGTGCGAGGGCAATAACTGCTATCGCAGGCGAAGCCAAGATGAGCATCACCACGCCGCCGACAAGGTCCATCAGCCACTTCAATTCTAGCGAGCCGAAGGGGATGGTGCGAGACTCGACGGAAATCAGCGGCACCTCATCAATTTCGCTGAGCTGTGCCCTTGAAGAGTACAGTTCGTACCACTGCGGAACCAGGTGGACCTGCATTCCGGCGCGATGGCAATTCGTAATCAATTTCTCCATCTCGGTGCCCAACGGCAGATGTTCCGTCAAAATCAGCTCTTGAACCTTTTTCTGCTTCAGCAGATCGAGGACATTCAACGTGCGAACGCCGATGATGCCGGCTTTCGACTTCGTCGGTCGGGGCGTCATCGTCACGTCGGAAGGGTAGAGCCTGCCGACCAGTTCGATCATCATTTCAGGGTGGTTTGCGATTCTGTTTGCAAGCTCTTGCGCGATACGGCCGCTTCCGACAATCACCACTCTCCGCTTGGCCCCGAGGCCCAGACGCGACCACGATTTGACCAGCCACCATGTAGCGCAACGGATTACTAGAAATCCTATTGGAAGCAAGCCACCCAGGAAGAGAAGGGCCAAGCGCGAATAATTGATCTTCGTCAGGAAGCCGAGGGCAAGTAGCGAGCCCATCAGAACGAATGCACCCGCAAACACTTGCGCGAATACACGCGGGAAGTACCAACCGCGGCTGAAACCGTCCAAGTCCTTATTGGAATAAAGAATCGTCCATACAATCAGCGCAGCGCAAACTGAAAAGATATAAAAAGAAGGCGAAGTCGGACGGCTCGCGTCCGGCGTGATCAATCGAAACCTAAGAAGGTGCGCCAGTAAGCAGGCTGTCGTGATCCAGATGAGATCCGCAGCCAGGATAGCGTAGCGCAGACGATTTTTCATACGACGCTCGCCTTTATGATGCGGGAGGCGTCATTTTGGTCCGAAGTTTCCCACTGCCAGGCGCCACGGATGATTTCTTTCAGATCGGAGTGGGCGGGTACCCAGCCAAGTTTCTGTTTCAGCTTCGCTGGACTGGCGCACAGGATAGCCGGATCTCCGAGTCTCCGTGCCGATTTTCGCGCCGATATTGGCTTGCCCGTAATTTCCTCGGCGAGCTTGTGGACTTGCCCAACGGAGTGGCTGGTGCCGGTTCCGATATTGTAGGCGTCGAATCCGGGCGTGCCCATCTGCTTCAGGGCAAGAATGTGCGCCTGAGCGATGTCAATTACGTGGACGTAGTCACGGAGGCAGGTGCCGTCCGGTGTTGGATAATCCGTGCCGAAAATCTCAAATCTCTCGCGGCGGCCAGAAGCGACCTGCAGCAGAAGCGGAATAATGTGCGTCTCGGGTTCATGGCGCTCGCCCCAGCATTGCGAACCGCCGCAAGCATTGAAGTAGCGAAACGCGACGACGCTCCAGCCGTACGATGAGGCGTACCACTTGAGAATCTCCTCGAACATCAATTTACTATGTCCGTAGGAGTTAACGGAGTTCTTGGGGGCGTCTTCTACGATGGGGATAGTTTGTGGGTTGCCATACACCGCCGCCGTGGACGAAAAAACGAATTTTCGCACGGAATGTTTCTGAAGCGTCTCGACCATAGCGATGGCGCGAGCGACGTTCACGTCGAAAAACGCGCCGGGATTCGTGACTGATTCCGGTATGAGGGCCTTTGCCGCAAAGTGAAATACGGCTTCGAATTTTTTGTCGGTGAGTAACTTGGAAAGCGCGGCGCGATCTCCGATATCGAAGCGATGAAAATCGGCGCCATCAGGAATGGCATCGGCGTGCCCTGTGGAGAGGTCATCAACGATGTCGACAGCAAAGCCGCGCGAAAGTAGTTGCGCCGCGCAGGCTGATCCGACGTAGCCTGCTCCTCCTGTGACTAGTATCCGTTCCATCAGTACGCGCCTTCCCGGCGGAAAACCTTAAGTGGGGTCATGAGCAAGATCTTTACGTCTGCGTAGAGGCTCCAGTTCTCTATGTAATATACGTCCATTTTCACGCGCTCGTCGTACGTTACGTTTTGCCGGCCGTTAACTTGCCAATAGCCCGTTAGGCCAGGTCGCACGGAGAGCACCAAGCTCTGGTATGCGCCGTACTTATGCAATTCCTTTGCCGTGAACATTCTGGGGCCAACTAGGCTCATTTGTCCCACCAGCACGTTGAAAAGCTGGGGAAGCTCGTCCAGGCTGAATTTTCGGAGTATCGCGCCAGAGCGCGTGATTCGCGGATCATTTTTGAGCTTGAAGTTGCGCTCAAATTCGGCTCGAAGAACCGGATCGGCGCTCAATATCGCATCTGCATCGCGCCGCATGGTCCGGAACTTTAGCGCGTCAAATTCTCCATGCTCGCCCACAACCCGGCGGCGGTGAAGAATCGGCCAACCATCGTCAATAGCGACAAGAAGACCGACGATTAGGAGGAGCGGCGAGAAGATCGCAATGAGAGCGGCAGAACCCAGTATGTCCAAGCAACGCTTGAGGTTACGCGATGCCGGCCTTTGGCCAGCTCGCGAGCCGCGCTTCCGCGGGGCGCGGGACTCCGTAGGGGAGCTGATAATGATCTCCGATTGTTCTTCAGAGATTACCATGACTTGCCTTCATGCTCCTCAGCAGATCACTCTGCTGACGTTGCCGGACCTGACCCTTGGGTTAGAAGCCGCTTCGCCGACGGACCGGCGGAGTCTTGTAACCCTATCCTGCGCTTGCGGCGGCAGTGCGAACGCTTGCGGCTCGCGACTGGATTCGATTGCGGACCAACGTGAAGAGAGCGTGGGAAACGCTAACATGCAAATCTTCAATGATCTGCATATTATCCGACGGAATTACAACACTAAGATCGCAAAGCGGCTTCATTTTGCCGCCTTGAAAACCACCCAAGCCGATGGTGAACGCGCCGGCCTCGCGAGCCGCCTGCAAACCAAGCAGGACGTTCGGCGAATTGCCGCTGCCGCTGATTGCCAGCGCGATATCGCCGCGCTGCGCGAAGTTTCGAATCTGCTCGGCGAAAACTAGGTCATATGACGTGTCGTTCGCCCATGCTGTAAGCAGAGGCAGGTTGTCGGTCAAAGACATCACTCGGAAGCGCTTCTGGGTATTGCCATCCATGCTCGTGCCCTTGCCCAAATCGCAGGCAAGATGGGAAGCCAACGATGCGCTTCCGCCATTTCCGAATACATAGACGCCGCGGCCGTTCTCGAAAGCGTGATAGAGCTTCTCTGCTACCTGTTCGACCTTGGAATGTGGAATCGCAGCAAGCACTCGGGTGAGATTCTGGAAGTAGCTCGCTGAGCTTGTAATCGGCGTGCTAGCCGCCGGAATCTGGATGCTCATTATCGCAGGATTTGGGTTCATTCCCGATTTCTCCCGTCGCCTTTTGCCGGCCGTCCGCCCGATCATAAGCCGGTTTCTGCCGTACGTAGAATTCGACACGGTAACAGAGGCAATCTGTGTACCATTACGCAGTAATTCAGGCACTTGGCGGGGATTACACAAACATCTTGTTTACAATGACTTAGCATTTTACAAGCCTGTGACAAACACCCTGAAACTGAAGTATATGTACCGCTTGGGAAATCATATTCCTCCGACAAGAAACTAGTTGCATGGGTAAGTCGGCAGTTTATCGGGCATTCTTGAGCCGTTTATCCTGTGGAAACCAACAATAACTGATGCTTGAGCGCCTCAGGGCGCGCAAAATGAGCGCTTCGCAATCTCTTGACTCAGCAAGAAATCGCCGCGAGCGCCTTCTAACTATGATTGCACGGCTCGAAATTTGGGCTGAGGTTCAATCAAGTTTTTTTCGCTTAGCCATTTCATCTTTGGACACCACGCGACGGAAGCACCTCCGAAGGAGCCTTTCGTGGCGTTGCCGCCCATGCTGTGCTCTGACGCCGGCCGAGATACCTGAACATGCCAAAGAGCATCGCAGCGTTCATCGTACAAAAGTAAAGTGGAATTCGGCACAAACCGATGGAGATGCCCCGCTTCTTTAACGAGAATCCCGCCGTCGCAAGCATGTAGAAAACGGCCTGGGCTACGAATAAGACCAAGTAAGTGTTGCTACGCACAAAACCCGGTGTTCCTGAGAAGGGAGCGATCACAAGAACCGCAGTGGCTAAGAATGCCATGACCATCAGAATGGGAGTGATCCAGCGGAGCACGCGATGGGACCAGTATGCGAATGCGATGCGCCCTTTAAAAGGGTTGAGGTATTCGTGATGGCCGAAAAGCGTTTGGAAATTGCCTGCACCCAAGCGTACGCGCCGCTCAAACTGCGAATCAAATGTCGGCGCGATCTCCTCGACGCCAATCGCATCCGGATCGTAAACAATCCAGTGGCCGTGAAAACGAAGATCCAGCGGAATTTGGAAGTCTTCGACGATCAGATTCGGCTCGGGGTGGAAAAGTTCGCGGCGAATTGCATAGACCCCGCCGTTCGCGCTGTGTAGGCAGTGAATCTTGCTCTCGAGAATCTTGAGCGCGGATTCGTACTTCCAATAGAGCCCTTCGGCCGCGGGATCAGTACCTTTGGCAGTCACCCGTACCTCTTCTCCGCTCACAGCGCCAACTCTGGGGTCGCTGAAGTGACTGACTAGGTTCAAAACGCAGTCGTCCTCGAATATCGTATTTGCATCGGTAAAAACCAGAATTTCAGCCGAAGTCCGCTGCGCCAAATCGGTGATCACCGCCAGTTTCCCTCGCCGCGTGGGGAAATTAAATACCTGAACGCGGGGCGAATCGATTCGGCTCAAAATTGAAGCTGTAGAGTCTGCCGGAGAATCGAGCCCAATCAGGATTTCAGTAAGCTCCGGAGGATAATTGATTTCCAGAACGTTCTTTACGCGCGCCTCGATTACAGATTCTTCATTGAATGCGGAGATTACGATTGCTATACGAGGCTGGCCGGCATCACTCCTCCCGGCCGGGCCGGCACGCCGCGACTTTCGCCGTATCAAGAAAACCAGGTCCGATTTTGCCTGTTCCAGAAATCCGAGAAACAAAAGCAGGATGGGGTACCCGGCATAGTTATAGAGAATCGCGGCGATGCAAACCCAGAATGTTATTTTCAGCGTAAGCGCCATTCGGGTATCCGTCTAACGGGAATTGGTTGGGGTTCGATTCGAGGAACTTGGTTAACTTTCGCTGCGACGACTGTTCTTTGCCTGGCGATTGCCCACAATCCACCTGATATCGCCGCTAAGTAGTAAAGCAGGTAGTTATAGAGAAGGTGCATCACGAAGATTCCAACCATTGCCGACAGCACGGCAATTAGCGTGGCCAGCGCCATTAAACGCAACTCCGCATCAGCCGGATCGCGTGCGAAAACGGTGGACGATTTTTTCGCGTGAATAGCCATCGTTACCAAGAGGAATAGTAGCAGTAGGAGTGCCGGGATACCCGCTTCCGAAGAGGCTTGTGTATACGTGTTATGAGTCCCATACCAGGCATCGGGACGATGGAGCATATTGCCGTTGTAAACTGGAAAATTCCCGATTCCTACGCCGAACAGGGGGTTTTCCAATGTGTACTTTATGGAGTTCTGAAGCAGATTTTCCCGCTCATCAGTGGATTCCTTGGCTGACGCCGCATTGGCATTCGAGGTGGAGATCGAACCGCCCCAAATCGTCTGTATCCTGTCCCAAAAAACTCCCGGCGCTCTGCCGATCATGATGACAAAGCCGAGAACTAATATGAAGCCAACGAATCGCGCTCGCTTCGTGCCGCGCAACAAAATTAGAGCACACAAGACCATGGAAACGATCACATTTAGAAACCCGCCTCTCGACGCGACAAGAACCAGCATCCACATGGACGTAGCCGCGGTAGCCAGCAGCAAAAGCGCTCGGAGAATCGAACGGCGCGAGATGTAAAGGGCTGCCATATAAGGCAGGGAAATTGAGAGTGCGATCCCCAGGAAATTCCAACCGAAGATACCGGCGCTCACGCCTGTAAGCCGATCCTCATCTCCTATCGCGTGTCCCGGCATCAGGAGCGATGCAGTTGTTGCTAATAATTCACTGATAAGAAAGACCCACACTATCTTTCGAATCCGCCCAACGCTGGTGAGCGTTTGAGTCAGGACCAAGTAAAAAACGAGCGTTCGTAACCATATTTGAGTCAGAACCTGAAAACTTCCACTGTGCCAGTAGGCAAATAGCACGCCTATCGAGAACCAGATGGTGAGCAAAAGAACGATAGTCAACTCGCGTGGGCGCTGCAGGCGCGAGCTCCCAATTGCGAGCGACACCACGCAAGCGAGCGGCGCACAAATACACAGCACAAGAGTCAGATGAAGTGCGCCAAACGCTGGAAAAATATCTTCAGGTCGCGCGAATACTACAAACGTAAGAAATAGCGTCAGGCCGAAAGCAAATCTCGAACTACCTTGTGCAGGTTCGGCGCGCGAGATCGATGCCGTGGCCACCATCGGCACATCTTGGAAAAGGCCACTCGATGGACTTAGCGTTTTACTCATTGCGGACGAACCTATAGCATGCGCTAAATAACGGACTCACCGGTAGTAGCCCGGGCACACGTCTTGCCAATTGGCAAACTGGGTGCAATGGTCGCGTAAGGCTATTGCTTTGTGACATTGAAAGAGTCAAACTTTCCTTCTGACCAATAGTTAGAATCTCATTTCGACGGATGCGTCAGGGGAAATTAGTGAAAAAGGTTTCCACCGGCGAGCCACAGAGAGTTCGAACTTCGTCAATGGGCCGAGCCGACTTGCATAGGTCTTGTTTTGAATAACTTAGCGACTGGCGAGTTCGCTTTTGAGACTCCTTTGGCAGCCGAATTGCTAATTAATACCTTTTCACGGACTAAATTCAAACAGCGGGAGACTGACGTTGTCAAGACAAGATGTGGTTGTGGTAACCGGAGCAGGCGGATTCATTGGTGGCCATCTCGTAGACTCGCTTCAAAAGCGTGGGTATAAGCGAATTCGGGCGGTAGACGTGAAGCCGTTCGAGGAGTGGTACCAGCGCTTCGACAATGTCGAAAATCTTCGACTAGACTTGAACCTGAAAGAGAATTGCGAAGTCGCGGCCGAAGGCGCCGACGAAATCTATAATCTCGCTGCAAACATGGGCGGGATGGGCTTCATCGAGCACAACAAAGCGCTCTGCATGCTTTCCGTGCTCATTAACACGCACATGCTCCAAGCGGCCGCGAAGTATGGCTGCAATAAATTTTTCTATTCCTCTTCCGCATGCGTCTACAACGCCGATAAGCAGAAGACGTTCGAAGCCCCGTCGCTGAAAGAAGAAGATGCCTACCCGGCTCAGGCTGAGGACGGATACGGCTGGGAGAAGCTCTTCTCGGAACGAATGTGCCGGCATTTCAGGGAGGACTTCGGTCTATACACACGCACAGCCCGATTTCACAATGTTTACGGGCCGTGGGGAACCTGGTTCGGAGGACGCGAGAAAGCGCCCGCGGCGATCTGCCGGAAGGTAGTCGAGGCGAAGCTGAACGGATCCAACAAAATTGAAATTTGGGGTTCCGGCGATCAGACGCGCAGCTTCATGTACATCGACGATTGCATCAAAGGGATACAGTTAATTACAGACTCGCAGATCCTCGAGCCAATCAACCTCGGATCATCCGAAGCCGTAACCATCAATCAATTAGTGGATATCGTCGAAGATATCGCCGGCATCAAGCTGAAGCGCAATTACGATTTGAGCGCTCCTAAAGGCGTCAACGGCCGTAACAGCGATAACACCCTCATTCAGAAGTATCTGAAGTGGGAGCCGGACACGACTCTGCGGCACGGCATGGAAAAGACGTACGCCTGGATTTATGATCAATACCTCGCCCGTGAACGCGGCGAAGCCGGCGTCGTTCGAGAATCATCGGCCGTTCGATAGAGCGGTTTCGGCGGCTCAAATCTGCATTCATAAACAGGTTCACGGAGGTGTTGGTTCCCTCGGTGAACGCAGCGTATCGAATAAATCAGAAGGACCAGCATGCTGACGATCTTCGGAATTCCCAAACCCTTCGAAGGGCATTTCGGCGTTATTCAGAGGAATGCTATCCGGAGCTGGACGCAACTCTCTCCGCGATGCCAGGTTTTATTGTTCGGCGACGAGAACGGAACGGCACAAGTGGCCGCGGAAGTGGGGGCTCAGCATATCCCCACAGTTGAACGGAACGAATTTGGCACGCCGCTTCTGAATTCCGTGTTTGAACAGGCTGAAGGGGCAGCGACTCATCCAACACTCTGCTTTGTTAATTCAGACATCATCTTCATGAACGACTTTCTGCCCGCGGTCCAGCGAGTGCTCGATAAGTTTGACCGCTTTCTGCTCATCGGTCGTAGAACTACTGTGGACATCACAGAACCGCTCAGTTTCGCAGGTGACTGGGAATCCAAACTGAAAGAGCGGACCATCGCTACCGGCCATTTGGACAACAACACAGCGATTGACTATTTTGTTTTCCGCCCAGGCCTCTGGGGAAAGATCCCTCCTTTTGCAATCGGACGGCCGCAGTACGATAACTGGCTGGTATATCAAGCAAATCATTCGGGCGTGCCAGTCGTCGAGCTAACCGAGGTCGTCACCGTCGTCCACCAAAATCACACGCGTGCTCATCCCGCGGGCGTGGACGGACTACGCAAAAGTCCGGAAGGCCAGCGAAATCTGGAGCTCGCTGGCGGGTACACACACGGGCACACGATTTGGGATTCCAAATATATTTTGACGAGGCGCAGTCTCCGAAGGCGGCGCAGCCCTTACGCGCTTTACCGTCAATTTGTCGATTTAGTGGATCAGCATCCGACGCTGGAGCCGGCGCTAAAGTCTGTCAGATCCGTTATCCGATTCGTACGGGGAGCGGAAACGTAGAAACTGCTGCGGGTTCTTTGCAGTGGCCAAAGGCCTCGGCGAAGCCACTTACGATGCGAAAGACCGGACGCAAACCTCTTCGATATCATCTGCCAACTTCTTAGCGTTATCCTCAAGCACGATGGTAGGAATACGCGCGACAACATGATCTCGGTGCTCCACCACTTCCGTCATTAGATCCAACAAGCTTTGCACATTGCCATCTTGAAAAAGGTCAGTGCCCTGCGGTCGGGTGCCATTGTCGGAGGCGAGTACGGGGATTTTGAGCTTCAGCGACTCGAGCACCGAAGAACAAACTCCGTCGGTCATGGGCGTGCGAATATACGCTAGCGAGCGGCTCAGGATGTTCAGAAACATTTCGTGCGGCACCGAGCCCATGCTGAACACAGCTTCCTCGAGTCCCTGCTCGCGAAGAAATTCCTTCATTTTCGGCATCTCGACTTCCCAAGGACCGAGCCAAAGGAAGCCTATCTTCGGATACATCACCCGAAAGCGACGGATTGCCTCGGCAAGAAAATCCAGAACGAACTCTTTTCGAAAACAGACGTAACTGAAGATTACGCCTTCGTGCGCGGCGAAGAAGCGTTCAACATCCGCCGGAAGAGGCGACGGGACGAGCTCGGCGTAGTAACCGGATGTGTGGGGAATCGCCACCACGCGCTCCGGCGAAATTCCAGTAGTCAAGATCACGCGCCGAACCGCCTCGCTATTGCAATAGATTCGATTTGGCAATCGGAAGAGTAAGGAGAACGCGAGAAATCGCAGGCTCATGCGCGGCGCGGGGAAATACGTTTGCTGATGTCCGCCTCCGTAGGTAAGAAGGGCCGGACGCCCCCAAAGGCGCGCCAGAAACATGGCCATAAAAGCAAGAATGTACAGATCCGTGGATTCTGCGTTTACGCGTGTATGGATCGCGCATCCCTCTCGCACCGCTCGCACTACCTTAAATAGGTAATCCCAGCCATTCTGAACATCGATGTAGGCAGGACTACGTACGCGGCGGTTTTCGTTGAGATTCATCACGCGGCAATCCCAACTTCGTGCGTCCAATTCCTTTCGCAGCCCGACGAGGCTCATGGTCCAGCTACACACGGGCGGAGCCCAGTTACCGATTTCAAGAATCCGCCTCGAAGCGGGATGGGGTTTTGTTGCCACGATTCGCGTTTCAGCTATTGTTTGCGATGGATGTCTTAGGTCTCTTATCAAAATCGGGCGCGGGAAGACTGATCTCCGCCACCTGAGAGGTTCGCGCTCCGAACTCTCTTCCAACGGCATCAATCGCAGCAGTGATTTCCGTCAGTGTTTGCCAGGTCTCTGCAAAGCCGAACTCGAACGGGTCTTTGATCTCGAGCGCGGGAGGATTGAGGAACATGCCGAGGAACATTATTTTGTCTTTGTATGCGCTAAACTCCCGACAGAAATCGTCGTAGTTCCGTATGTCATGCAAGAATATTATATCCGCATCGCGGACCATCTCAATCGTCACGCGCCGTGACGACCAATTCGAAAGATCAATGGAAAACTCTCGGGCGGCGTCCCGGAATTGCCTCGTGGAAGCGCGTCCGCTGGCTGGATAGAAACCAGCCGAGGATACACACAGCCCCGGGTTACGGCGTTTTAGCAACAATTCAGAAGCCGGACTACGGCAAATGTTCCCGTAGCAAAGAAATAGAACCTTTTGGATCGGCTTTCCCGATGCCTGGAATCGCCTCAGATTCTGACGATGGACCCTGCGTGCCGATCGAGCTCGTTTTGCGGTGTCTACCTTTCTCTTCAACACCTCAAGTTTCTGCGAGACGAATGAGCTTATATCTTCGCGGGTGACAGAAAGATCGCCCCAGTCAAAATAATCCCAGCTTTCGCGCCCAACGATCGGCAGCAAGAGTTTTAATGCTTCCACGCATGCGCCGGCGCGGCGTCCGTAGACGAATTGATTGCGGAGCCAAACAAGATCGGGCAGGAAAACGCGCGTGTGATAATTGACTTTGTACCCAGGCTGCGCCGGAATTGTTTGTCCCGTCGCGAGGCACAGCAGTCCGTACGGAAAATCCACGCCAGCGTCAATAGCAAGCGCCAAGGATCCCCACAAGCGAGGATTAATTTCCATCAGCCAGTGGCGGCCATCGTCGGTACACTTAAATTCCACCATGGCGAGACCGTTCCAGTTGAGGTTGTCGAGAAGCGCGGTGGCGTGGCGTAACAACTCCGGCTTGGGCTTAATCGAGCGCCTGTATGTACTTCCGCTTCCCAATCCATTGCGACCCGTTCCTTCGTGCAATCTTTCGTGAGAAAAAGACCAAACTAGCCGGCCCTTATCATAGAGCGCTTCCACGCCAATTCCGTGGCCGGGCACGAGTTCTTGCTGAAGAACCGCTGAATCCTGCAGCATGCTGTGAAGCTGTCCGCGCCTCTCGGCATCGTTGTTTACGATCACGGGTCGAACCTGTTTGACATGGTTCTCAGTCAGAATCTGGCTCGACACGGGCTTAAGGACAACAGGAAAAACGTCGCAGGCGGGAATAAAATCTCCAGAATTAATTAAAACACTATCCGGAACAGGAATTTGTAAGCCCGCGGCCATCTCCAGCGTCAAAGACTTATCAAGCGCGGTTTGGAGCGCTAGATTCGACGACAGGACGGCCTTCTGTCTCATTGGATCCGTTTCTGGGAGTAGCAGGAAAGGCCGAAGCGCTCTCTCGGATGAAGGAATGATAAGTGAGTATCGAACTCGCTGATCGAGATCCCTCAACCACTGAAGGAAAGCTTGCGGATTTGCTGCATCAGCCTGACGGAAATGCTCGTGAACGCGCGTGGAATTGAACGCCAGACAATGGTTCTCCTCAGCCACATCAACTGAGACTTTGTGACGAGCGAGTGACTGAATGGCTTCGAGAGCTGCCCGGTTGTCTGCGTCAAGCACCAGAGCTTTCACGGTTGTTGCTCCTGGCGCGCCGCCCTTACAAGGTCCCACGAAAAGTCTGGAAGGCGGAAATCGGCGTGTATTCGGTTCAACAAAAACGGGTTGTCTCCCTGCTTGACGATGCCCGGCCTCGTTGTAACTGCTGAGCGGTAGAACCGTCGCACCGCTGGTATTATTTGTTCGTTAAAACTCCCGTTCGGATAGGCGAAATGCTGAATCTCTCTATTCAGCCGCGATTCGAGAATTTCCTTGCTGCGAAAAAGCTCCTGCACGAGCCTATCTGGCGTGGCCTGTGGCAGATCAATATGCGTGGCGGTATGTGAACCGATTGTCATCAATTCTCGGTCGAGCTTTTCCACCTCGTTCCAACTCATCAACTCATAAGAATCGCGCTCACTCTTTGTGAATTGAAAATCGGGCGTCAGATCGCGAATGCGCTTTTCGATTTGTTCCCGCTCATCAACTGGAATCTTTTTCATCCGGTCAATGATCCTCTGCAGTTCACCGGAAACTCCGGTTAATTCGAAGAACTGCCGCTGTTCGCCTTCGCTGAGACGTTCGAGTCGCGAATGGACCTCCCACGTCCAGACGGAGCCGCCACGATCAATCAGGTCCGGGCACAGATAAAAAGTCGCCGGAATGCCCAGTTCTTTCAGAATTGGGTAGGCGACCTCGAAATGATTTCTTAAGCCGTCGTCAAACGTGATAGCGACAGCACCGCCCCTCGCGGTTGGCGCCCGACTTTCAACCGTTTCAACCAGTTGGCCCAGCGGGATAACGTGGAAATTCGCTGCAAGAAATTGCACCGTGTCCCTGAAGAGTCCGCCTTCTTCAGGCCGAACGGAATGGTATGTGACGATGAAGCTGACCTTGCGCATCTTCACGTACCCGGTTGACCAGCCAGCGTAATGGAGCAGTTGTTTGACGAATCCGGCCGGCAACCCCCTGGCCCGGCTAGACGCTGTAACCAAATCACCCCCGATTGATAGTTGCCTTCAAGAAAATCAGGTTAGCACGAAGCTTTCGCTGGTCTGAAAAATGACGAGCGCATGTGCTTTGGTAGCTACCCGTAAGATGCGGTAGATTCGTGGGCGGATTCTCGCGGTGGTTGTGGCGGTAACAATCTCAATATGAGAAACCAACGGGGTATTAATCACGCGACCTGTACACGATTTACGGACGGTCGCACCCTGTATTGACGTGATATCTTGAAGGTTATCTAGTTAAACTGCCTGTCGCTTGGACGAACAATCGTGCAGGTTCGAGGTATGCGGGGCTAAAGTAATAGCTTAATCCTGGCTTGGGAGATGGTATTCGCCATGTGTTCTGCGCCGGTCTGATGGTCTACCTATCCCCGGTTGCTTCTTCTCCCACTCGCAAAAAGTTTTCTTCTGACGGATTTCTCTTGGCCAAACTGGTATGAACGCAATCTTCCAAAACGACGAATCTTCCCGTCAGCAATCATTACGAGCATCTCTGACAGCGCCAGGTAAGCGTCTAAATGTTTTGGTTCTCGCGGAGGAAATTTGCTGCCCCGTAAATTCGGGAAAGAGAATGCGAACTTGGAATCTATTGCGGCGATTAGCGAAACGCCATTCGATCTCGTATCTATGCTTTGGACTAATAGGCGATCCCGGAGTTGCGGAGCTCGCGCAGACGGGAATTCAAGTTCATCTGGTCCATCCGATTAACGACCGGCGCCGCTGGGCGCTATTTTGGGGCTTGTTCGGTAATTTGTTTTCCCCGAATCCATATTCGGCTGACAGGCATTACGCAGCGCGATTTCGTCGAAAACTCACAGAGTTGCTTCGCAGCCAGGATTTCGACGTAGTGCATTTTGAAGGTACTCATTGCGCTCGCTATCTCGATTCTATCGAGAACGTGCCACGCGTAGTAGGAACGCACAATATCGAGTCGCAGATTTGGTTTCGACGCGCGCATCAGAGCCAATCATGGATTCGACGGAAGTTCTTCCAGAGCCAGGCGACCAAAATGTCACGGTTTGAACGCCGCGCGCTGCTGCAGGCAGAAGCCGCCACTGCCGTAACAGCTCAAGACGCTCACCAAATGCGTAGCTGGGGCGTATCCGAGATAAGTCTAGTGTCGAATGGCGCTGACCTGGAGGCATACCAGTGTTTGGTCCCGGCAACAGAACCGAGTGAATTGCTCTTTTTGGCTTCGCTCGATTGGTTCCCAAACCAGGATGCACTCGCCTTTTTCTTGCGCGAAATTTTGCCACACCTACTCGCTCTCGAGCCCAAAGCGATTCTACGTATCGTGGGCCGAAGGCCCTCAAGAGCACTCAGAAAGCTTGTTGCTGGAAATCCGAATACTGAGCTCGTCGGCGAAGTGCAGGACGTTCGCCCGTATCTCGCGCGGGCTGAAGTTGTAGTCGTGCCGCTGCGCATCGCCGGCGGAAGCCGATTAAAAATTCTGGAAGCGCTGGCAGCGGGGAAAGCGGTAGTTTCCACGTCAATCGGTGCAGAAGGATTGGAGCTAACTCCGGGCGAACATTTTGAGGTGGCGGACACGCCACTGCAATTCGCTCAACGGACCGCAGGCTTGCTTGCCGACCCGGCGATGCGTCAACGCCTGGGCGAGAATGGCCGCCGATTAGTCACGGAGCGGTATGGTTGGGATGGAATTGTACCCGCGCTCGAAACATCCTGGTTCAAAGCGCTAAATCCATCCTCGTCTGGAAATTCCGTTTCTTCAGATGCGCCTCCGCAATCCCCAGCGGATTATCACGCCACCAAGATCGGCGGAGAAAACTCGTGAATCGCAGGATCCGAGTAATGTTTGTACTCGAATCTCTGAACTCCGAAGCAGGCACGGAAAATCAGCTTAGTGAATTGATCCGGGGAATGGACTCAAAGCGTTTCGAGTTATTTACGGCCTGTGTGGAGGATGCGATACCTTCCAGGCAACTCGACTCGCATGCGACACCGCTGGTGTTTCCGATGACAGCGATTCTCTCGTGGAACGGATTCCATCAAATCCTGCGCCTTCGGAGTGAAATCAACCGCCTGCAGATCGACATCGTGCATACCTTCATGGTGCGCGCGACTATCGTCGGGGTGCTCGCGGCGCGCGGCAGTACTTGCAAGGTAATTCTCACCAGCAGACGCAATTTGGGTTATTGGTACACGCCAATGTATCTGCGCGTTTTCCGAATATTGAATCGCATGACTACGCGGGTGGTCGCCAATTCCGTAGCGGCCAAGCAAGCGGCCATGCGGATCGAAGGATTATCGGGATCACGAATCGATGTCTTATGCAACGGAGTGGATTTGGCCCGGTTTTCTGGCAGCGGCGATGCATCCTTGCTGGACCGCCGTGGCATATCGCGTTCGCCAAAAATCGTCGGGAGTGTCGCCAATTACCGGCCGGTGAAGGATTTGCCGATGTTCATTCGGGCTGCACGCCTGATTGCTGCGAGCCATGAGGACGTCGTATTTCTGCTGGTCGGGCAGGGACCGCTCCGTCAATCGCTCGAGGCGTTGGCGGAACAATTAGGAATCCGAGAAAAGGTGTTCTTCACAGATGGAGAGGGCTCCGTTTCGGGATACTTGCCCTTATTCCAGGTTGGGTGCCTCACTTCATTAAACGAGGGCTTCTCAAACGCGATTCTCGAATACATGGCTGCGGGACTTCCAGTGGTGGCCACCGACGTTGGCGGAAATCGCGAATCAGTGATCGATGGTGAGACCGGCTTTCTCACACCCACCGGAGATGAAAAAATGTTTGCGCAGCGCGTGATTTCTCTGCTCGATGACGACGACCTGCGAGAAAAAATGGGGAGTTGCGGCCGCGCGCGCTGCGCGAAACATTTCAGCATGGAAGCCTGCGTCCGCGAGCACCAAAAATACTACGAGTCGCTGGTGAACGACGGGACAAAGTGAACGTCGCGGCTGGGCTTATCGCAACAAAGGTTTCGAAACTAGCAGAGTGAAAAGACTCAGATCAAGACTCCGTCCTTGCCGAGTGGCTCGGTAGCACGCCCCGGCAAGAACTGCCTCAGTCCACATACCCAAGCTTCAAATTCGAGCGGAGAGACTCCGGGTGTATCCACGAATCTGGGAAGCTGCATAAGATTCAATCCTGAATCGACCAACCCTGAGTCGCAGGTTGTTGCGGAGCGAACGCCGAACTCCGCCAACCACGGAAAAAGTTCCTCACGATAGACGCCGCACGGATATGTAAAATGTTTTGCCCTTGGAGCGCCAATCTGCGCCAAGTAATTCTGGTTGTCTTCGAGTTCCTTCATGAACAAATGCTTTTCTTTCGGCACTCGATGGCGGTGGGTGTGTAGCTGAATGTCTACGCCACTCTCGACCATCTGGCTCAGCTCGTCTCCGCTCATGAGCGTGAATACTCGCTGGTCCGAAATCTCCTGATAATTCAAGGCAAGGGCGTCAGCGACCCTTCTTAACAAGTCCTGCTTTTGTTCGCGTGAAAATCCGTTGGATCTCGCGAAATTCAGTATTTCCGAACTCGCCGATTGCCTGCCCCGCTCTGTACGCAAGTCGAAGGTACCCGGCTTGGCAATTAGGTCTTGATGTTCGATCACTTTTCCAGAAGCCTTCCACATCAGGTAGGGACAGATGAGATTAAAAATAGGCTCGTTCCATTCGGAATAAAACGTCGTCTGGTAAACGGTGGCAGGATATCCGTAGCGCTTCAACACCGGGTAAGCAGCGGTGAAGAAATTATGGAATCCGTCGTCAAACGTGATCACGACAGACAATGGCGGAAGACTGTGTTCCTGCAAACGAGTAACCGCTTCGTCGAGCGCCAGAACTTTGCAGCCCAGCCTGGAAAGAGTCTGCATGCGTTGTTCAAAAACATCCGGTGCCATGAAAAGGCCGGGGCGCCACTCGGCTTCATCTTGGAGAGAAATTCCGTGGTAACCGAGGATCAGAAGCCTCTCCGTTCTCCATTGGCTCCGTTGAAGCGCGGAGTAGGCGCCGAAGCTTCGCGCCCCCATAAGCGTCAATTTTTTTACTGCTTTCAGCATCCCGTTCGGCATTTCTATTCAGTATCCCCGGACACGAACGTGCCCGCCGCCCTTACTGTATTGAACTTGCGCGTGGAACGCCCAAAGCTTGGCTTCTCTTCCCGTTCGCCGGACTCGCTGATGAGACAGCGATGGGAGTTTGAGGCGATAGTTGGATCTGAGAGCGTTGCTGATCGAGAAAGTTCCTATTCCAAAGCTCAAAAGCGAGCAAATTCCACAGATCGCGCGAACGGTCGCGTCTTCCTCTCAAATGTTCATCCACCAAGAGTCTGACGGCAGCGGAATCGAAATATCCGCGTTGGATGGTTTTTGGCTCGAGCAAGATGCCTAGCAGGCTCTCCTTCAATTCGTTGCGAAGCCAATGCACCAGCGGAACTCCGAATCCCTTCTTTGGCCTGTAAATTACGTTTCGTGGCACTCCCACACGTTCAGCAAGCTTTTTCAAAATATATTTTTTCTGGCCGTTCCGGAGCTTCCAATCGGGAGGAAGCTGCGTAACCCATTCGGCAAACACGTGATCGAGAATGGGGGCGCGCACTTCCAGTGAGGTCGCCATGCTCATGCGATCCACTTTCGTCAAAACATCCGCGGGCAAATATGTTTTGGCATCGAGATATTGCAGCTGGCTCAATGCGTCCTTTGCGGGCGCATTTTTTAGATAGTCCCTGAAGAGCTGATACGGCGAGGGATATTTCGCAGCGACTGTGGCGTACTCTTTGGAAAAGAGAGACTTTTCGCGACCGTCCGGCGAAAGGAAAGAGATCTCATCCAGATAGCGGTCCTCTTCGGGGAGGGACATCGTATACAGGAATCTTCTGCCGCGGGTGCCGGAAGGAAGCGCTGGAAACACATGGTCTCGATAAATATCGCCCGCCCAGCGAGGCATAGGGTTACGCCGACGGCGATTAAGATTGATGGTGTAGCGATCGTAGCCGGCAAAGAGCTCGTCTCCGCCATCACCGGCGAGCGCAACGGTTACGTGCTCGCGAGCAAGTCGCGAAACATGGTAAGTCGGCACCATCGAGGAATCAGCGAAAGGCTCCTCCATGTGGTGAGTCAACTGGTCGAGCGTCTCCAGAAAATTTGGCTCGACGACTAACTCGTGATGCTCGGTCCCGAATTTCTGCGCCACTTGGCGCGCGTATTCGGTTTCGTCGAACTCTTTATGTGGAAATCCGATGGTGAATGTTTTCACCGGAGACGATGAGAACCTCGCCATCAGAGCGACTACCGTTGATGAATCCACGCCCCCGCTCAAGAGCGCTCCGAGCGGCACGTCGCTGATGAGGCGTATTCGCACGGCCTCCGCGAGGTGGTGCTCCAACTGTTCCAGGCACTCCTCTTCACTCTTTGGCGCGTGGGTGCCAAAGGCAGGAAGATCCCAGAAAGCTCTGACTTGAATTTCGCCGCGGGAATATTCGAGGATGTGGCCTGGCGGAAGCTTTCGAATCTTCTCAAATGCAGTTTGCGGGTCGGGTATGTACCCATAACAAAAATAAGACAGCAATCCTTGTTGATCGACCGGATTCGATTCCGGCGCGATGGTCAAAATTGATTTAATTTCAGAGCCGAAAAGCAATCGTCCTTGCTCGGATGAATAGTGAAGCGGTTTTTTGCCAAAGCGGTCCCTCGCCAAGAGCAGCTTCTGCCGCTCTTCGTCCCAAATGGCGAAGGCAAACATCCCGCGCAGTTTCTTTACACAATCAGCGCCATATTCTTCGTACAGATGGACGATGACCTCAGTATCCGTGTTCGTATAAAACTGGTGCCCGCGCGCTTCGAGGTCTGGACGCAATTCAGGAAAGTTGTAAATTTCTCCGTTGAAAACGATCCATACTTTCTGATTTTCGTTGTGAATCGGCTGGTGGCCCGTGGAAAGATCAATGATGCTCAGCCGCCTCATCCCCAGGCCGACCTGGCCTTTCGCGTACACGCCGTCATCATCCGGACCGCGATGGACGATTTGGTCGCACATTTGGCGGACTTCAACTGAAGGAACCTGACGTTCCTTATCCGCGTAAACCATGCCTGCAATGCCGCACACCGGTTTAGGTCCTCATCCCAGGTCAAAAATTGGATAAAAAATCATGCAGCTACTCCGCAACGGACTGCTCCTCAATTTTCTCATATTCATGCAGCACGGCGGCGCCGGCGGTTAAGTCGAGGTTCTTCTCGCGATCCAGGAACCTTTTCCGCATTATCTCGACGACTCCCAGAGACCACCAGCTCGAACGTCTCCGCTGCGAATATGCCATCGTGCCGAGAATGGTAAGCAAGAACACGATAGTTCCGATCAGCGTCGCAGCGATCGCAGCCTTCCAAGAGTTTGCGGGAACGAAGTGCGCAAACACCAGCATCGCGCCAGCCATTGGCAGCGATATTAGACAAGGCTTCAAAAATCCCTTCGACAGATATCGTCCGAGAGGAATCTCAAGGACGCCGCAAACATATTTCGGAATAAAAAACAGATTGATGACAACGGCGACAATCATTGTTGCAAAGGCGTAACCCCACAGTCCCCAAAATTTGATCAGTAGTATGCCGAGCGCTGCCGTTCCAAAGCCCTCAATCAGGCGCATCCAAATCAAGCCTTTGTGTTTCCCAATCCCAAAAAGCATTGACTGCACGGAATACTGCGCAGCGTTGACGCCCAATCCGAATGTCAATAAAACCAACAAAGGATAGGCTGCCATGTATTCACGGCCTACCCACAATCCAAGCATCTGTTTGCCAAGCACCAGCATGATTACGGCTAATGGCGCAAAAAGGACAAATGCTGTTTCACCGCACAGAATTAGAAGGCGGCGAAGTCCTGCCTTGTCTTGTTGCGCTTCAAGTTGGCTCGATAGCGGGCTTACAAATTCCGTCATGGAGCCGATGCCATTCAGCGGAATCGTCAAGAGCTTTACCGGGAGAGAGAAAAGCGTCAGCGCGGAAGCCGAGAGAAATTTGACTATGATTAATGGATAGAAGGAGTTCTTTAGACGTTCACTCATTCCGACCGAGAAACTTGTTATTCCGTAAACAAGCATTTCTCGAAAGGTCTGCTTATTGATTCCTCTCGGATGCAGGCTGAATCCTTCAACTTCGCGAAACGCCAATGGAACGGCCACGAATCGAAGCGTCAGAGTACTAAGCACCGTGGCCGCGCCAACTCCGAAAAGTCCGCCACCCGCTTCGAGGACCCAAACGATGACTCCCACGCGAAGTAGCATCCCGATGATTCGCAAGCCGTAGAGCTGATCAAAACGCCCAGCCGCTTCGAGAGAGCCTTCAAATACGCTGATCGGAAAATCCAACGCCTGCGCGATTCCAACCAGCAGAAACAAGCTTGCAAACGCGTGATCGTTAACCTCTTTCACCGAAAAAAAGTGTCCAACGTGCCGGTAGAGTCCGAAAGCGAGGCCCAGAACAACGATGAAGGCACACATGAAGAAATAAAAGCTCGTCGCGATGACTCGATTCACTTCTTCCGCGCGGTGCAGCGCCAGATTACGGGACACGAAACGCACAATCGCGGACCTCACTCCGATCTGGAGGAAGAGGTAGTAATCGGATAGCGCAACGATGAGAACCCAAAGGCCGTAGGCTTCATCTCCAAGCCGGTGCAGGATAAAGGGCGTGATGAAAAAAGCGGTGCCCGCCGACACGATCACGGCTAGCCATGTGGCAGCGACACTCCGAAGAATAAGGGACACTCGCATGAAATTTGCACTTACAACTCGTTATTCGGCACGCCCTGAACTGACCGAGGGCGCCATGGCGTTGAACGGCGCAGCCACAGCATCTGTAGTGTGCATGGCAACTGGGTCACGCTCTGCTTTTTTCAGCTCTCCGTGAATCCTGGTCGTCGTTGCGCATGGAAACAGAAGTGATGCTTTGCGCTTCTTAAAGTAGCATGGATTATGTAGCGTGACCGGAAACCTCGGCCGGCTGTATCGGACATCTAAATTCCAATTTTTGAATCTCTGGTTAAATCGAGTATGCTTCAGGATTAAGACCGCTAGTTGCTAAGGCTTGTCGATCGCCAAATCCCTGTTGCTTTGGGCCCTTGGTTACCAAAGTCTTCCCAGATTCTTACGAGGCATGGTGTGGAGCATTCACCTACCCTTCCAACGATTGAGGCGATCGCCGGAATTTGGCAGCGCATTCTGCGGCGTTCTGACATTGGCATTGAAGACAATTTTTTTGACCTGGGCGGCGATCCTGCGTTAGCCGCGCAGCTGTTTTCAGAAATCGCGATCGTCTTTGGCCGCGAACTCTCGCCTTTAGTGATCTACCAGGCTCCCTCGATCGTGGATCTCGCAAGTGTAGTAGAGCAAAGCTCCCCGGTGCGAATTCCGCCGCTTTTATTGCTAAAAAGCAGCTCAAATACAGAATCTGAAATAAGCGAAGATGAGCCGAAAGCTTTCATGACCCATGGTATCGGCAGCAGTGTCATGGACTTCTTCGAGCTCATAAAGCATATCGAGACTCCATATCCAATCTACGGCATGCAAGCCAAAGGCTCGGATGGCGTGGATGAACCGTTGGACACGATCGAAGACATGGCTCAGTACTTTCTCGATGCTGTCAAATCCATACAGCGCAGAGGCCCTTACTTGCTTATCGGCTATTCTCTCGGCGGTCTGATCACCCTTGAGATGGCTCAGCGCCTGGTCGAAAACGGAGAAACGGTAGCTCTACTGGCCTTGCTCGAAACGTTCCCTCATCGAAACTATTTGCGCTTCGGGCCTCGCGTCCAGCTTTCTACACGCTTGGTACGGCATCACGCCTCCGCGATGATGAAGTTGCCCGCTCGCGGCTTGCTCCCTTATATCTTGGGCGGATCGGAGCACCGATGGAGAGTTTCGCAAGATCCTGGCGAGACTGAAGGCGACAATCTTTCTGGTGGCGAATTGACCACACTTGCGATGAGCCGCGTCTCTCAAAACGCCTATTCCGCTTTGATGCGCTACCGCCCGCGCCCTTACCATGGCCGGACGAGATTTGTGAAGGCCGCGACCAGCTTGCGCTTCCCCGAAAATCCTCGGGCCGTGTGGGCCAACCTACTCCCGCGGCTGGAGGTTGATATCGTGCCGGGCACTCACCAAGGGATTGTCAGGACGGAATTTAAAAGCCTCGCCAGCGTCCTATCTCGCTATTTGAAGGAAGCTTCCGTTTAGCTCCAAGAACACCTCGATCGTCTTCGAAACCCGGAATTAGACTCGATCAGGATGCGATTTCCTCAGCCCTGGCCGTTGAGATCAGCGAAAAGTGCCGTTTCGGGAAGAAAATTAGGACGTATTTCATTGTGGTCTTGACGCGAAGAATAAGCCTCGTGTAGGCTGTTTTTGTTGGGAACTTTGAACAGCACGTTGGAAGGAACAGCTGGGATACGCAATTCTTGTCTTCAGACTCCGCCTCGCACCCTTCAAACTGAATCAAGTTCATTTGCCGAATTAAGGCTAGAGGAAAAGCCTTTCTCATCTATCCAGCCTGG
>DATBYF010000040.1:0-18820 GCA_036513895.1 Candidatus Acidiferrales bacterium
CTAACATTCCGGGCAGCCCGCGACGTCATTCTCATCACTATCTAATTTTCACATTGAGCATGACGTTTTGATTTAATTTATCCGTAGGGCTGGTTGCCCACAATCCTTCTCGATTTTGACCCGTATTTCGTTTGAGAGGGCTCGGTTTAGATCGATAATCTCGCCTGCCCAGATACACATGTTTTTGGGCAGAGGTTGACTTCCCAGCCTGCGTTCTTCCTGACAAACCCGGTCAATCGAGGCTGCACAGCTTGGGAGATTAGCCACCCACGCTCCCAAGTCTGAAGCTCGGCGTGCCTCAACGATGAAACGACAAGAGGCCGCGAAGCGGGCATGGCGACCGGCTGACCTACCGGAGTGGTTGAACGAAACGTTCTATCGAGAAAAGATTCAACCTCGACTTTGGGCGATCAAGGTACCGATCATAGCGACAGATCTCGTCGTCTCTAAACCTTACGCCACCGATATTCGCAAGGGACGGCGCATCCCCCATCCACGACATTGGTTGACACTTTCGCGGCTAGTCGGCATCTCGACAAATTAGTGCGATTTTGACTGGAATTTGGCGAATTTCACTCAATCTCACCGAACGGGCAAGTTGACGGACGGGATTTCCATTTGAGCGTGGTCTCCATCAGGGCGCCTTTTCCGTCAATTTAGACGACCTTATCGCGGTCATTTCGCATTAAGTTCATGCGGTGACGCCTTGAGTCAATGCGTGGCAGTGGGATGGCATTCGGTGAACTGTAAAACAATCCAGATTTTCGCTTTATCAATGCCGGCAAGGTTAGTGGTGAATGCCGTGAAGATTGGGCAGTACTGCGGGATATCAAAGCCGCTAAATTCTGCGACACTTATTCTTGGCCCCTGTCGAAATTCACTTTTTTTGTGCCAAGTGGACAATATCTGGCAGCTCTCCCATATCGAAGAAGCTGAGCATCCGTCATTTTTCGCAGGCGAGCGCGGAATGCTTCCACGTCTAGTGGGGCGTCTGTAGCGAAGGTATACACGACCAGAAATCAGGATTTCTTTTCCGCCCGGATCTTAGCCCACCTTGCTTTTTGAGCGGCGGCGATTTTGCGGCGCCCTGCCGCAGACATCTTTTTGCGACGTTTCTTCGGGCCGGCTGATGCTCCGCCAAGCGCCCGAAGAATCTTCCCAAAGTTCTTGAGCTTTTCTCGATGTCTTTTCGAACGCCTATTAGCTTCGCTTCTTCTTTCCGAATCTTGTTGATGGTCGAACTGGGGTTAAAGGTCATGCGGCGAAGGCTATAACAGAGTTAAACGAAGCGGCAAGCGCTTTATACTTAGAGCGAGTATTTCACTTTGCCGCGACAGGCGATCTCCGTTGTTCTGTACTCCCGTCGCTATTTTTTTCCGTACACTAAAACGACAAACGATCCCGGCAACGCATGCGCTTTGGGGTGCGGATTCTCCTCCGTTGCGATAGGCGGCGGTCCGAAATCGGCGGTGACGAGAAACACATGATGCTTTTCGCGGTCGATAGCCATCGTTCTCGCGCCGCGCTTCGTTTGGATGTTTTCGACCACGCTGAATTTATCCCGCAAATCTTCGTGCACGACCGTCAGCGTGCCGCTCTGCCCGTTCGATGCGAACGCGTCACCCGTACCTTGATCGAAGGCGCACGCGTCCACCCCTTCCCCGATCGCCGGGGTCGCGATCACCTTTCCGGTGTCCCCATCCACGACGGCCATCATTTTGTTGTCGCAGCCTACGAACAGCCGGCCGTTCACCCGGTCCATCGCCAGGCCCGATGGTGATTCACATGGCGCGAGCGGCCACGTCGCCGTCACTTCCAGTCTATCGGCGTCGATCTTCACGATCTCGCTCTTATCCTGGATGTTCACAAAAATATGTTCTCGGCCGCCCGTCACGGCGAATTCCGGCCTGCCTGGCAATTCGATTGTAGCCAGCACCTTGCTCGATCTGGCATCAATTACGGTCGCACTGTTGCTACCCGCGTTCATCGCGAAGACTCGGCGAGTCGCGGGGTCGAACACGATCGCGTCCGGATTCATTCCTGTCGACGCTGTTCCGATTGTCTTCAACGTTTTCATGTCAAAAATCTTGACCTCGTTGCTGCGACCGTCGGAAATAAATCCGCGCCCAAGTGAAATCGCTAGCGCAATTCCGTGAACGCCCAGCGTATTCGGGATTTCGGCGACAACTTGTTCCGTGTCCACGTTCAACACGACGACTTTCGTCGAGCGCGAAATGAAAAGCAGCCGCGTATCTGAATCGGACGTGATGTTGTCCCAGCCGCCCTCGCCGCCAAGTTTAATCGTCTTCATCAGCGAGTATCCCGACGCGCTCGGCGCCTGCGAATGCCCCACCGCTCCGCCGATTCGGCCCTAGTGCGTTGCGTTACCGCGCAAAGCAACAAACATTCCAATCAGTGCGACAATCGCGATTGCCCATAACCAACTCATACGGAATATCAATTTTGCTGCTCCATTGCTCCACCTACCCGATATCTGTTTGAATGTGACCGAGAATCAATGTGTTCGTGTAACGTGCCCACTTCGACCGCATCCGAAAGTACTGTTCCGACTCGCGTTGTGAAATGGAAGTGAGAACCTTGACCCACCGCACTCTCAACCCATATTTTCCCGCCCATCATCTCTACCAGACGCGTTGAAATAGTCAGTCCCAGGCCCGTCCCGCCGTATTTGCGCGTGGTCGACCCGTCGGCTTGGGAGAATGAATTAAAAATCATTTTCTGGTTCTCTGGGGCGATCCCGATTTCCGTATCCGAGACTTCGAAATGCAAAATGTGGTCTTGGCCGGCCTGGCCTTCGGAACTAACCTTGAGAACCACTTCACCCTGGTCTGTGAATTTGATGGCGTTACCCACGAGGTTGATGACGATTTGGCGAAGTCGGCCGGAATCCGCCCGGACACTTTCTGGAACCTCGGGAGCTACCTCACAAACAATCTCAAGGCCCTTTTCGTGCGCCCGGAGTGCCAGAGTCTTCATCGTGGTTTCGATGAAATCGTAGACGTTGAAATCAACTGCCTCGATGTCAACTTTCCTCGCTTCGATCTTAGAGAAGTCGAGAATGTCGTTGACGATTGTAAGCAAGGAATCCGCCGAGAACTTGACTGTCTCCGCGGAAGGTGTACAAGATCGCCGCAGGCATAAATTGGGCAATCCGACCGATCAGCATCCCACCACAGAGTGAGTTCGATCCCCTATATTCGGATGCTCCTGCTCCGATCTTCAAATCCGACAGACGACCCATTCAAGTCGGATTCAGAAATCTATTTCCGCGCGCGCGATTATGAACTAGCGTCGCGCAGAACATCCAGTCAGCCAAGCCACCAGGCGACTTGCTGAAAGAAAATCCTAAGATTTCCTAAGAAATCTGGCAAAAACCGAACCATCAGATCTCCCATTGTAGATGGGAAAACTTCGGTACTGCTCTCTACGACCGCTTTCTTTGTTGACAACAAATAGGCTTACGTTTTACCAATATCAATGGAATTTCTTAGGCTAGGCGGGTTCGAATCCCACCCTCTCCGCCACATTTTTTTGGATTCACCGCTCGTTTAATTTCAGCTTCGCGTTGGCGAATTCAATTCTGATTGTCGACTCCAAGTGGCTCTCGTCTTTGGCTAGCCTCTTGGTGTTAAAATAATTTTGATGAAGCGATCTGGATTTGCGGACTTGCCTCTTCATGGCGGACGCGTGCCTCCGTGGCTCGCTGAGCGCATGACAAGACTCGGCACGGCCATCACCGAAAATGTCTTGCACCATTACGGATCCTCGGGACTTTTCTCCAGACTCAGCGACCCTTTTTGGTTCCAGGCTCTCGGGGCTGTGATGGGAATGGATTGGCATTCTTCTGGAGTGACAACGTCTGTTCTCGGCGCTTTGAAGCGGGGGCTCAATCCGCGCGCGCGAGAGCTGGGGATTTACGTTTGCGGCGGCAGGGGACGCCACTCGAGAAGCACGCCGGACGAGCTGCGCGATTACGCCGGGCGCGTGAGTACGGATGGCGAGACACTGGTTCGTGCGAGCCGACTGACCGCGAAGATTGACAACAATGCGATTGCAGATGGCTTCCAACTCTATCTTCATGGGTTCATCGTCAACACCGAAGGCGAGTGGGTGGTGGTTCAGCAGGGAATGAACGGCGATGCAGGCTTGGCGCGTCGATATCACTGGCACTCGAAGACAATTCGTGATTTTACGGCTGAGCCGCACACCGGAATTGTTGGTGAGCATCAGGGTATAGTGATGAATCTGGTCGATGCGAAGGCCAAACCTGCGCAGGATGCGATGCTCGAAATCGTTCGCGAGCATCCTGATAAGACAATTCGCGAGGCGCGGAAGTTGACCATGCCCGCGCATCACGATGTACGCGAGCCGAATGTGGATTTGAAACGGCTGGGCGCCGTTCTCGCCGTCGCTTACGAACGCGACCTCCGTGATTTTGCTTCATTGCTGCTTCTCGAAAAGTTGGGGCCTCGCACTCTTCAATCGCTCGCACTCATCGCAGAAGTTGTGCATGGTGCGCCGAGCCGATTCTCCGATCCCGCGAGATTTTCGTTCGCGCTGGGAGGCAAGGATCGGCATCCGTTTCCGGTGCCGCTGAAAACGTACGACGAATCGCTCGGGGTTCTACGCAGAGCGCTGGATTCGGCAAAAATAGGAGACACGGAAAAGATCGACGGATTCAGGCGCCTCGATGGGTTTGTTCGCGCGATCGAGCAACGATTTACTCCCACGGCCCACTTTGCCGGAGTAGTCCGGCATGAGCACGCGATTTCACGCTCGCTCGATGGCAGAAGCGTTTTTGATAAACAGCAGCGTCGTCAGCCTTCGTCTGATCGGCAGTTACTATTATTTTGAATACCGCACGTTTCGCTGCATTAGACATACGCTTTTAAGCTGAAACTCTAACTATGCGCGACTTCGTAAAACTTGCGGATGCCATCGGTGCCACCACAAAAAAGCTCGAAAAGCTGCGTCTAATCACTGAATTTTTCAAGTCTATAAGCTCCGCTGATGCCGCAATAGCCGCACGATTCCTCTCGGCACACGCATTCGCCAGTCATGACGAACGCACTCTAGGTGTGGGTGGCGCCAATCTTTCGCGCGTAATCGCGCAAATCGCCGGCAAAGCCGGTGAACATCTGAGCGCCGCGTACCGGAAGCACGGCGATCTGGGCGATATGGCTGAGGAGCTGCTGCGCAGCACAAATAGTGACGGGGATTTGCCGCTCGCTGATGTGGCTCGCCTATTCGAAGAGGTGGCAGCTGCGCGGGTGCCCTCGCAAAAGGCGGAACTGTTGGCAAACGCGTTTGCCAGCGGCGGTGCTGGCGACGTGAAATATATCGTGAAAATCATCACCGGTGATTTACGGATAGGATCGAAAGAAAGCTTGGTAGAAGAAGCGATCGCGAAAGCATTTGACAAGCCTCTGGTTGAAGTGCGCCGCGCCAATATGATGACTGGCGACATCGGAGAAACCTTTACGCTGGCGGCGGAAAATAAATTGGCGAGCGCGGCTGTGCGCTTGTTTCATCCACTGGGGTTCATGCTGGCAGCGCCTGTCCAGGCCGCGAGCGATTTGTTTGATAAAGAATTGGCTGACAAGGAAGTGCCTGCGTTGCTCGTGGAAGAAAAGTACGACGGGATCCGAGCGCAAGTGCACAAAGATAAAAACGGCAAAGTGCGGATTTTTTCGCGAACGCTCGATCAAGTCACAGAGTTTCCAGAACTGGCGCCGCCAATCAGCGAGCTGCCGGGGGAATTAATCCTCGATGGGGAAATTCTGGCGTGGCACGGCGATCGGCCATTGCCGTTTACGGAATTGCAGAAGCGCCTGGGGCGTAAACGCGTAGATTTATGGATGCAGAACGACATTCCCGTAAAATTTGTGGCGTTCGATTTGCTATATCAGGACGGGGCCTTGTTGCTCGACGAACCGTTGATTAAACGCAAGGCCGTGCTGGATGCGGTTTTCGCAAATGCTCCGAGCGCATTGCGCGTTGCCGGGCGTACTGAATGCAATTCTGCAGACGCCGTGCAAGTGGCATTTCAAAATTCGCTTACAGCCGGACACGAAGGAATCGTGGCGAAAGCCGCTGATTCACCGTACACGCCGGGCCGTCGTGGCGGCTTCTGGTTCAAGTTGAAGGAACCGTTCGCGACGTTGGATGTGGTCGTTACCGCCGTGGAATATGGTCATGGTAAGCGCCACAAAGTGCTCTCCGATTACACTTTTGCGATTCAAGACGGCGGCAAACTCTTGAATATCGGCAAGGCATATTCCGGCTTGACGGATGCGGAGATTCGCGAATACACAGATTTTTTCTTGCAGCACACAATTGAGGATCAGGGGTATCGGCGCACCGTCGAGCCCAA
This sequence comes from Candidatus Acidiferrales bacterium, assembly GCA_036513895.1. Taxonomy (GTDB): domain Bacteria; phylum Acidobacteriota; class Terriglobia; order Acidiferrales; family UBA7541; genus Palsa-147. The sequence continues at coordinate 6,395 of DATBYF010000040.1, forward strand.
GATTGTTCTGGAAGTTGCGTTCAACAATATCCAAAAGTCTGGCCGGCATGACAGTGGTTATGCCCTGCGCTTTCCGCGCATCGTTCGCATTCGAACGGATAAGCCCGTGTCGGAGATCGATACGCTCGAAAGCGTCGCGAAATTATTCACGAGCCAGACAGCAAAAACGCAAGCCGCTATGGCTGCACACTCCGACAACGTTTGAGACGTCGTCATCACTATATTTGCAAGTCGCAAATGCCGATTAACCTAAAGTGTAACGAAGACAGCCTACGCCGAATCGGATAAAAGTGAATCCGCCCAGTCCGAACAAACCTGTCTCCTCGAACGCTCCACTCGCCGCTACCAGCAAGCGGCTGGTGCCCTGGCTGATCGCGGTCGCGTTCTTCATGGAGTCCCTGGACACGACGATTCTGAACACTGCGGTGCCTACAATAGCGAACGCCCTGCACGTTGCGCCGCTAAGCATGAAGTCGGTTCTCGCAAGCTACACTTTGAGCCTCGCCGTCTTCATTCCAATTAGTGGTTGGATGGCGGATCGCTTTGGCACGCGCCGGGTTTTCGCCTCAGCCATCGGTATTTTCACGCTGGGGTCATTCCTCTGCGGCATTTCCAGCAACATCCACGTGATGGTCGCGTGCCGGATCCTGCAGGGCTGCGGCGGCTCGATGATGGTTCCAGTCGGCCGGCTCACAGTCGTGCGCACGTTCGCGAAATCCGAGCTCGTTCGTGCCATGAGTTTCGTCGCCATTCCCGGCTTGATTGGTCCGATGCTCGGACCGATCGCCGGCGGCCTGATCGTTGGATATTTTCACTGGAGAGTAATTTTCTTCGTAAATATTCCAATTGGTCTCGCCGGTCTGGTTCTGGTGTACCTGCACCTTCCCGACTATCGCGAACCTACCAATCCTCTCGATGTAACCGGGCTGATTCTGTTCGGATCGGGTGTCGCGCTCCTTTCCTACGTCTTGGAAGTGTTCGGCGAGCACACGCTAAGCGTGCATAAAATCCTAGGCCTTCTTGCAATCTCCATCGCGCTTTTAGCAGCCTACGGATTTCACGCAACGAGAACCGAACATCCGATGCTCGATCTGGTCTTATTTCGGATTCGCACTTTCCGCGCGGCGGTCAGCGGCAGTTTCTTGACTCGCCTTGGCATCGGTGGCATTCCGTTTCTATTTCCGCTTTTGTATCAGGTCGGCCTCGGATTCACTCCGATACAATCCGGCCTGCTTATGATGCCGCAAGCCATCGCGGCGATGAGTCTCAAGATGACGATGCCGCGGATTTTGTCGCGGTTTGGATATCGCGCCGTGCTGGTTTCGAACACCTTGATCATCGGTTTCCTCATCTTACTTTTCGCCACAATCGGCAAGGGCACGTCGATATCGCTCGTCGTGATAGAAGTATTTTGCTACGGATTTTTCACGTCACTGCAATACACGGCTATGAACACGCTGGTCTACGCCGATGTCAACGAGCAACAGGAAAGCAGTGCCAGCTCCATAGCGAGCACGGCGCAGCAGATGGCTATCAGTTTTGGCGTCGCTTCGGCGTCGCTCGTGACAGTCTTGTTCATTCCGGACCGCCATACTTCCAACGGCGCTCAATTCATCCACGGCATCGACCACGCATTTTTTGTTCTTGGCGGAATGACCCTGATCTCCACCGCCGTTTTTTGGCAATTGAAAAGAGGCGATGGTGACGCCGTGAGCTTGAGCAAGCAGAAGCAACTGCATCCGGGATAAGAAAAAAAATTGATTATCGCTGGTTCGATTTCAAGTGCTCACGAAAAAACTGCTCGAGGCCGACGCGGTTTCTAAAAGCTTCGGTCCCCCCTTCACCAGTTGTTGAGTAGGCCCCGGCAACATCGGCAAATTCCAGGCATTCCTCCGGAGTTGCGCCTTGCAAGTAGCGGTGAATGAAACCCGCATCGAAGCTATCGCCGGCGCCGACCGTATCTCGCGACTTCACTCTCATGCCTTCTCGCCGCCATTCACCCGTAGAGTTTCGCGCGACGGCCCCTTTCGAGCCTCGTTTCACGACCACTAACCCGCAAATTTGCGAAAGCATGGTAATGGCCTCCTCCAGACCGTCCGTGCCAGCAATCTTCGTCGCCTCGCGCTCGTTTGGCAAAAGAATGTCAACAAATGGCAGCATAGCCAACAAATCGCTGCCCCACTTGCCTTCGGGGTCATCGTTTGTGTCCAACGATGTCGAGAGGCCCTTGGCCTTGGCTGCGCGGAATAAGTCAACAATATGCGGGCGAAGCGCTCTGTGCAGGAAGTAGGAAGATAGATGAAGATGCCGCGCAGAGAAAACATAATCAAGATTGAGGTCAGCGTAACTCAATTCAAACATCGTGCCAGGATACGTAAGGATGAAGCGATGTTGCGGATGCGCGAGAATCGCGGTAAACGCGGTGGAAGTCCCGCTCGTGGAATAACAAACCTGGGTCAAATCAACGCCGGCATTCGCAAGCCAGTCAAAACACATTTTCCCCAAAGCGTCGGCGCCGATTTTTGAAACCATGCCAACGCGAGTTCCGAGCACCGAAAGATTGTGCGCAAAGATCGCGGACGAACTTCCCAAGGTGAGCCGGAATCCGTCAATCAGAGTTTCGTGCTCCGGCTTGAGCTGCTCCGGCAGACCGTAAAGAATCAAATCCGGATTGATCTCGCCGATAACACAAACATCAAGCGGCATTCCTGCGGCCTCGCCTACTTCGTGTCGTCCAACATCACGACCCTAGATAAGTTTCTCGGTTCGTCAGGGTTCAGGCCCTTTTTAATTCCCGTATAGAAGCCCAGCAACTGGCCCGGAATTACGCTCGCAGCCGCACGCGCTGCTTCAGGCACATCGAGCGACAACTCGACTATATAGTCAGCGGCGCGGCGAATCCTAGAATCGCAAGCATTCGCAACAACGAGCGTCACTCCGCCCAGTCTCTTGATTTCCTCCAGAACTGCCACCTCGGCATCAAAACCTGTCTCGCTGATGATAAAAGTAATAAGCGTCTCAGGGCCGACGATTGCTTTCGGCCCGTGACGAAACTCGAGCGTATGAAAGCTTTGCGCGTACGAACAGGACATTTCCTTTACCTTCAACATCGATTCCTGAGCGATTCCGAAGAACGGACCCTGACCAAGAAAAACATAGTCAGCAAATGAGCGCGAATCCACCAGCGACTTTATCGTGACGTGAGTTCCGTTCAAACGATCGGAAACCTGATCCGCGAGATTCTCAAGCGCATCCAGGAAATCGCGGCGAGCTGATCGAATTGCCGCAAGCGATTGCAGCGCTAGTAGCATCGAGGTGAAGGACCTCGTCATCACGGTGCTTTTTTCATCTGCGGCCGTTAATTTAATTAGGTGCGATGCGATTTTCTCGATTGGAGTGTCCGCGGCGCACGTGACCGCAAGCACTCGAAGATTTCGCTTACCTTCGAGATATTCCGCGGCCTGTAACGCTTCCGATGTAAAGCCCGATCGAGTAATCACGACCGGTTGACAGGGGATTGGAAGTAGCTCCGGGAAAAGCATGACCTCAGAAGCGGGAATGGCCCGAGTTTTCTCGCCCGTCAATATGGACCAAGTCGCCGATGCAGTCTCCGCCAGGTAGAAACTCGATCCGCAGCCGATGAACACCCACTCGATATTTTTCGGCAGCTTTTCATTGAGGGTATGCAACTCGGCAGTCTTCTCTATTTGCCCGAGGCATGATTTCCACGTCGCCGGCTCCGATAGGATTTCGGAAATCGTATGAGCGCCAACTTCTGATCTCAGTTCCGCCAACTATGCCTCCAGACTCAATTAAATTATGATCCTCAAACAAGTACGACTTTGATATGCGCGGCCCGAAGTGCCTTGAGATCCTTGGCCGAAATTTTTCGGTCAGTGATCGCGTGATGCACGGCCGACGTGGGAGCGATAAATGAGAGGCTGCGGCGCCCGAACTTGCTCGAATCGCACACGATGATCGTTGTTTTTGCGTTTTCCATCATCACCCGGTTGGCCCGCGCCTCAAGCAGATTTGGTGTCGTAAGTCCGTACTCAAGATCGAATCCATCGACCGCCAAAAACAAAAGATCAGCTGTCACGTGGCGCAATGAGTCTTCCGCAAGGGGACCGACCAGCGAAAACGAATTCCTTCTCAGCGCGCCTCCCGTTAAGATGACTTCGACTTCCGTTCCGGCCAGCTCAGCGGCAATGTTCACGGCGTTCGTAATCACCGTGAGGTCTCGGACATGCTTGATCGCGCGCGCAACGGCTGTGGTCGTCGTGCCTGAATCGAGAATCACGACGTGGCCCGGTTGCACGAGGCGCGCTGCGGCCGCGGCAATCTTGAGTTTTTCGCGGCGGTGCAATTGTTCTTTTTCGTGCAGCGATGGATCGCGCAAGGCTGATGCGTCTATCGGCAGAGCGCCGCCGTGCGCGCGTTGGATACGACCCATTTGGTGGAGCGTCTCCAAATCTTTTCGAATGGTGATCAGCGATGTGGAGAATCGCCGGGCGAGCTCTTTCACCACGACCCGGCCGTCGCGTTGCGTTAATTCCAGAATTTTCCGCCGCCGCTCTTCCGCTAGCATGGGTTCAGGCTTACTTTCGATTCATTACTTTTTGTTACCATTTTGAACTTAGCGTGATAGCTTGGCACAAAGGCATTCGAGGAGCAAGGATTTATGCCCGATGCACCGATCATCTGCGTAAGCGTCAATCCGGCAATGGATCGCCGTTTGCGCCTAGGCTCGCTAGCAGTCGGCGAAGTCAATCGAGCGGAAACCGCACATGGTTTTGCAGGAGGCAAAGCCGCGCACGTCGCCATGGCCGCTCGCGCACTGGCAGCGAAGGCAGTTTGGATTGGATTTCTTGGCGGACCGATCGGCGAAGAATGCTCCCGGCAAATGAACGATTTGGGCATTCAAGTTGTGTCAATTCCCACCGTTTCAAGCACGCGCGTAAATCTCGAAATCATCGAAGACTCAGGACGGGTCACAGAAATCCTAGAACCAGGTGTCGGGCCAACGGCCGCTGAGAAAGAAAACTTTGTGCAGAAGTGTACGGAGGCCGTTCGTAAACATGGGAAGGGAACTGTGCTCGTAATTTCCGGCAGCTTGCCTGTCGGTCTCAAGCCGAATTTCTACGTCTCGCTCATCCAAGCCGCACGAGAGGCGGGTGCCAAAGTTTTTATCGATACCAGCGGCGACGCCCTGCGCGCGAGCTCCGAAGCTAATCCGGATTTTGTGAAGACAAATCGCTTCGAGGCAGAATCATTGCTTGGACGGCCGCTAAAAACCATGGAAGAAGTGGTTCGCGCAGCAAGCGAGATCATTCAACGCGGGTCCGCAAGCGTGGCGATTACATTGGGAAAGGAAGGCCTCATCTGGATCGAGCGCAAAAACGGCCCGGTGTGGATCGCGCGCCCGCCGCGCATGAACCTAATTTCTACGGTCGGTTGCGGCGATGCCACGCTGGGAGGTTTTGCGCGCGCCTCAGCTCAAAGTATCGGAGGCGAAGAGGCTCTGCGACTTGCAGCCGCCTGCGGCGCCGCCAATTGCGTCGCGTCCGCGCCAGGCAGAATTGAACTAGCGGTAGTCCAATCGCTCATTCCGCAAATCGAAGTGCAGCAACTCCCATGAAGAGGCCTAATACGCCTGATAAGTCGCTCGCACGCCGTTGGTTCGCGATGGCATTCGACGTCGCTACTTCGAAGCATTTACGATTCCCGGAATCCACCTCACCGCATTATCGTGATAAATGTGGCGAAGAACCGGCTCAGGCAAATTCAGCCCCTCAATCTGACGGCCGTGATAGGGCAGCTTCTGATCCGTTGCCAAGAATTTCCAATCTCTCGCATAAGTCTCTTGCCACTCCTTTAGAGCATCCGCCGCGGATTCATCACTAAGGAACTCGAGATCGGTCCCATACAGCACCCGGTCCTGATATTTAATAAGAAAGTTCCGCACTTTTTCTCTCGGCTGAATCATCAAGTATTCCATCCGCGCCGCCGTATCGACCGCGAAATTTGGATAGCGATCGAAGCGCTTTGCAATTTCGTCCACATCGGTTTCCATGCTGCCTAAATGCGCGCCAACCACTCGCAGCTTCGGATTCTGCGCCAGCAGGTGATCGCGCGCCGCCAAAATCACTTCCTTCCGAGGATGATCGGGATGGAGATACATGTACCACTTTGGATTTTCCTTGTAGTAATCGTAATCAGGGCTGTCGGGATTGGGCGGCTGCCAGCACGACCACGGCTCGGCCACATGAGCAACGAGTGTTTTATTTTCCGCTGCGATCTCGCGATAAATCGGCTCGAATGCGGGATCATCCGGCATCACGTAGCGCCCATCCGGCGTCTGCAATTCCATTCCGATATTCTTCCAGATTTTCAAAGCTACGGCGCCCTCGGCGAGTTCCTGCCGGATTTCTCCGACCGTCTTCTCAGCGAAATCCTTCTGCTGAAACCGAAAGGGATCGAAGGTAACGCACAGCTTTGCATGCTCGCGGCTGCTTTGGACGAAGCTCTTCGCGCGCGCGCTTTCCGTGGCGAGATCACCAAAACTGCGGTGGCTATCGGCTACACAAATGTCCAGAAGGTGCAATCGGAGCCGCACAATCAGATTGGTTAACTCGGCATCATTCTTAAACGCGTGAACGTGAGCATCGATCGGCTCCATCGCCGCAAAAGCCTGCAGCTCGTCGCCGGGCGATCGAACAGATGCGGTTTCAGCGGCGGCTGGCATAACTGCAAATTGTCGCAATGCAAAAATCGCGGCGATCATCGCGCCGGCTACCAACGACAATAAGAAAAGTCGCTTGAATTTGAGATTGGGATTCATTTCACTCAGTGCTTCCCCGCGCTTGGTCGCACGCGCGCCTTACCCGCGTCACTTCCGTCCGTCCCGACAGGCTGCTTCCGCACATCGGCAAGAATCAACTCCACCCCCGCCTCACGCAGCGGCCGCAAATATTGCGCGTCCGCTCCCGAATCTGTAACAAGAATGTCTATATCCGTTATCGGACCCACATAAGCAAATCCCTGATTGCCGAATTTGCTGTGGTCCGCAACGGCGATGCTAACCCGCGCAGCCTTCAGGATCATCTTCTTGATCTGTGCTTCAGCCTGGCTCGCTGTGGATATGCCGTAGCTGGGATCGATCGCGCTCACGCCCAGCACAGCTTTATCAACGCGTATCTCCGCGATCGCTCGCTGCGCCCACACTCCAGACAGATAAAAAACATCCTTCTGGAGCTCGCCGCCGGTTGAGATAACAGAAACGTGCTGGCTGCGTTGCAATTCCTCGACGATGGGGGGTGAATTTGTGATCACGGTAAGCCGGTTACGATGTAGCAGCCGACGCGCCAATTCATACACAGTCGTGCTGCCCTCCAAAAAAACCGTCTCGCCATCCAAAATCAATCGCTCCGCCTCCCGGGCAATCGCCTGCTTTTCCACTCGATAGCTGCGCCCCAGCGCTTCGTACGAAGGCTGGAAATTCGTACTCGACGCCCGGGAAACAGCGCCACCGTGCGAGCGCACGAGCACACCCTCTTTTTCCAAAGCGGCGAGATCGCGGCGAATTGTTGCTGCCGTAACATCGAGCGTGTGTATAAGATCGGAAGCCGCGACGGTGCGCTCGCGGGATAAAATCTCGCGAATGCGAAATCTCCGTTCCTCAGCCAACAGGCTCATGAATTCGTTCCGTAGAGCGTCCGGAGTGAGAAATCAGCCGGATTGTGCCACAAATTCAGTCGAATTGAATCGCAAAAGTACAAAAAACGTCATTTTCGATTAAAAAAGTTGACAAACGTACTCGTTGGGGCTAATTACCTGAACGATTGGGGTGTGTTTCCGGCTCTGAAACTCGCGCCTCTTAAGTGACGAAGATGGGGACCAGAGCTAATCATTCAGGGTGGGGGTTTGCCTGTGACCGACCATAGCCGAGGCTTTTCAATTCTTCCACGCAATCTTCCACGCAACTCGAGAAAACTCGCCGTATGCCTGCCGTGCCGCACAAAACGAGTCACTCGCTGGCTATTCCTCTCGCTATTTTTAGCGCTTCTTTTTCCGAGTGCCAGTGCGTGGGCCCAAAAAGATACCGGCGCGATCACAGGAACCGTCAAAGACTCCTCGGGCGCGGTAGTTGTCGGCGCGAAAATCAAAGTGACGGACGCAGACCGCGGAACCGAAATTGACACGGTCTCGAACGAAGCGGGCGAATACACTGTCAGCCCGCTAAGAGTCGGCCGCTACAAAGTGACCGTCCAAAATCCCGGCTTCAAAATCGCCGTTGCTGGACCTGTCACCGTGGAAGTTCAAGAGCACGTCTCAGTTGACGTCACTCTCCAAGTAGGCCGCGCGAACGAGACTGTAACTGTCACCACACAGAGTCCGCTACTCGAAACTGAAACATCCGATCTGGGCCAGGTAATTAGCGGCGACAGGGCGATCACGCTTCCCCTTAACGGCCGCAATTATGCGCAACTCGCGTTGCTCGGCGCCGGCGTTGTCCCGAGCGAGCCCGGCTCCCGTGTGGAAACCAGCTATGGCTTCAGTTCCAATGGCGCCCGCGCCCTTCAGAATAATTACCTGCTTGATGGCGTGGACAACAATTCAAACCTCGGTGACGTTCTCACCGGCCAGGCATACGTTATTCAGCCCTCCGTAGACGCAATCGAGGAATTCAAAGTTCAAACCAACGCATACAGCGCGGAATTCGGCCGGGGAAACGGCGCAATTCTCAATGCCGTCATGAAGTCCGGAACAAACAGTTTCCATGGCGACGTTTACGAGTTCTTCCGGAATGACGCGCTCGATGCACGCAACGCCTTCGATACAAGTCGGCAGGGTTACCACCAGAACCAGTTTGGCGCCACGTTCGGCGGCCCGATCATCAAAGATCGCACATTCTTCTTCGTGGACTACGAAGGTCTGCGCATCACTCAGGCTCTGCCGCAGCTCTCGCTCGTTCCCACCCCCGCGGAAATCGGCGGCGACTTTTCGAGTTTCCTCACCGATACACCCGCGCTGGCCGTGGACATGAATGGCAATACCACGAGCCAGGTCGCGGTGGATTGCAATGGACACCCCACATTTGTCGGAGAAATCTTCAACTCGCGGATGGCAGGACTTTCCGCTGCAAATCCCAGCGGCTTTTGCGGTACGCCCATCGGTGTGGATGCCTCCGGCAATCCCACGAACATTTTTCCCGCAAATTTAATCGATCCCCTAGCGGCCCGGCTCGCAGCTCTCTTTCCGGCGCCGAACGCAAACATCAACGGATCGAATTACCTTGTGGACCCAAATCGCACCGCGAGCCGCAACAATTTCGATGTCCGTATCGATCATAAGTTCTCTGACAAAGACAGCCTGTTCGGACGGTTCAGCTACGAAGGTCAGCCTAGCTTTACGCCATCTCCGTTCCAGAATGAATTGGACGGCGGAGCGTTTTCCGATGGAATCGAGGACGATACGTTTCATAGCGTAGCGATCAGCGAAACGCATCTTTTCTCGCCGAACCTGGTAAACGAATTCCGTCTCGGATACAACCGCATCAATTCCCACCGATTGCAGCTCAACGCCAATGAGAACGTATCGGCGAATCTGGGCTATCCCGGCGTTCCATTCGGCCCCGATCTCGGCGGCCTGCCGCAAATCAGTATTAATGACGGCACGGCTACGATCGGCAGCGCCGGTTTTCTTCCCGCTATTGAAAAGCAAAATAGCTATGTGGTCACCGAAAATTTGACATGGATTCATGGCCGCCACTCCGCGAAATTTGGAACCGAAATCCGCAACGAACAATTCACTCTGTTTGAGCCGTCAGCTGCCCGCGGCACGGTGAATTTCGGGAGCGACTTCACGGACAACCCCGCTGCGCCCGACACCGGCGGCGAAGCCTTCGCTACATTCCTGCTCGGTGTTCCGGACTTTGGACAAATCACCAGTACCCACAACGTTGACTATCATCGGCAAATTTACTCGGTATATGCGCAGGATGATTTTCGGATGACTCACCGCCTGACGTTAAATCTCGGCCTTCGCTATGAGCTGTTCACGACCATCAAGGCGGCAGGAAACGAACAAGCCACATTCGATTTTTCGAACGACTCGATTGTCGTTCCATCAGGACAAACTGCCCAACTTACGCCATTCCTGGCCGCGAATATTCCTATCGTCAGAAATGGCAGCCCCGGCCTGATCTCGCCAGATTTAAATAATTTTGCTCCGCGCCTCGGCCTCGCATATCAAATTACCAGCAAGCTCGTGCTGCGGACCGGCTACGGGATTTTCTACGGTGGACAGGAAAATGGCCCATATTCCAATCCCAGTCCCGGTTTCAATCCGCCGTTCTTCGTGACTCAATCGTATAACCCGCCATGTTTTCTTCCCTCGGCCAGCGCGGCCGCCGGCGATTGCTCGATTCCAGGATTAAACATGTTCTATCAGGGTTTCCCATCGAATGCGCTGACCGATCCCAACACGCCGATCCTATTCTCGGTCAGCCCGAAGGTGCGCACGCCCTATACACAGCAGTGGCACCTCGGATTTCAGTATCAGTTGCCCAGCCAGACAGTTCTCGAAATCTCCTATGCGGGTTCGCATGGTTCCGACCTCTACAATTTTTACAACGGGAACCAAGCGCAGCCGGACGTGGCCTTCTGCACCAGTCCCCCCAACAACTTCAGTAACTGCCCCACCGCGCCGCGGCGTCCCGCGCAGATGTGCGACAATTCTGTTTTCCCGCCGAACTGCAACGAAGTTTTCGATACCGGAATCGACCTGCTCAGGACCGACGGTTTCTCCAATTACAATTCTTTGCAGGCGCGACTGGAGAAAAACTTCTCGCACGGGCTACAATTCGAGGCATCGTACACCTACGCTCACGCGCTGGATGACGCCTCTAGCGCCGCGTTAGGCTCGCTCAATAACGGCGATTTCCGCGATCAACTTTACCCGTTTGCCGAGTATGGCAATTCCGATTTCGATGTGCGCCACCGTTTCGTAATCAGCTACATCTATCAGTTGCCATTCGGAAACGGAAAGCAATTTGCCGGCAACGCCACAGGTCTGATGAACCAAATTATTGGAAATTGGCAAGTCGCCGGAATCACCACGGCTTCGACTGGGAATTGGTTCACCATTACGGACTCCGTCACGAATTTTTCGACAAGTGACGGCGGCGGAGGCGTCGGCTTCTACGAAGTGCGTCCCAACCTCGTAGGAAATCCGAACGGGACTCCATGCCTGCCGGGCACTGCTTTCAATACCTGCGCTTTCGCCGACAACATGATTCCATTCACATTCGGCACCGCTGGCAGGAACATCGTTCGCGGCCCCGGCTTTCAAAACTGGGATTTATCCATCTTCAAGCTTTTCCCCATACGCGAACAGATGCGCGTCGAATTCCGCGCCGAATTCTTCAATATATGGAACCACGTGAACCCGGTGTTCGAGCCCATAGGCGAGATCAGCGAAGAGCCGCAACCCCTGGAGTTCGGCACTCCGCAATTCGGATTCACGCAGGGCGCTCGCGATCCGCGATTTATCCAATTTGCATTGAAGTATTACTTCTAGAAAAGAGCAGCAGACGCTGATGTTCAACACAAATCGAGAACGTCGGATATCATTGCGGACTCTGCAGGCACTAAGTTTAGTAATTCTATTATCACCGGCGATTCACGCACAGGACGCCTCGCTGCGCAATTCGCGTATGTCCGTGACAGTACGATCCGCCGATGGTTCGTATTCGATTCAGGCCGCAGCAGCACAGCGCCCCGCGGTCCAAGCGATTGTTGCCGTCGAGATAGATCACCATTGGATAAAGTCATCCGATTTTCCAACTCACCAAATCTCCGAATCGAAGTTTGATGACGCGCTCGGCTCGGGCCATCAAATCACCGTCGTTTCGACTGGAGCAAAAAGCAGTGCGAGCCTGACCTACGTGGTTCGTCTTTACGACGCGAAACCGTACGGCGACATCGATGTCAAAGTCCGAAATGAAGCGTCGAAAACTGTAGAAATTCAAAGCATCCGAAGCGTCGAGGCGATTGGCGATCAGCCAATCCATTTGGGCGAAAATGAAAGCTCCGATCGCATCCTCTCTGACAGTTTCAGCGAGGATTGGCCTCCATTTCAAATCTACGATCTAGGGAAGGCTCCGGACGGATTGCACCTCGGCGTCGGAAGCCAGCTCATCTATAACCGAGATAGCGGCCAAAGCCTCTTTTTTGGGGCGCTGACCTCAGATCGCTTTCTCACGATCCTCCATCTGAAAACTGTCGGCGACCAATCGAGGGGCGCACAGATCGCTTCTTTCACGGTTGACTCGACTGGAACCACCGAAATCCAATCCACAGACGAGGAATCGGGCATCCGAAATGCGCCGGCCCAAAATCGCATCGAGTTAAGCCTTCCGCTCGC
>DATBYF010000041.1:0-19971 GCA_036513895.1 Candidatus Acidiferrales bacterium
CTCTCGCGCAATTCCGCGACGGCCGTTTAGACGATGCCTTGGCGAGCGCGGAAAAGTGCAAGGAGCTTGGCGACAGCGCCGAGCTCGAAGACCTGCTCGGCGACATTCAAGAAGCGCGCGGTGACAACCTGGCGGCCGTGAAAAATTATCAGGCCGCCGCGGCGTTGGCTCCGAACGACGAGAAGTATCGCCTTTCGCTCGCGATCGAATTAATCCGACACCAAAATTTCGATGCTGCCAAGGTCGTTCTGAAAGATGCCGAAGGTCTACAGCCGAATTCTTGGCGAATCCAAGTTGCGCTGGGCATGGTTGAATATTTCGCGGGAACGGATGACGAAGCCACCCGTTACCTTTTGCGCGCGGCCGATCTGACAAGCGAACCCGAACTTGCCCTGAAATATTTGGGAGACATTCAAGTCAATCGCAGCTCTGCCCCCGATCCCGGCGCGATTGCAAAACTCTGTGAATACGCAGACCGCCAGCCTAAAGCAGGACAGATGCAGTTCTATTGCGGCGCTTCGCTTTTTCGCCGGGACTCGGTTTCCGGTGACAAAGCTCACTCCGGCGAAATTCTACTCCGCCTTCACACCGCAGCTGTTCTTCTTCCAAAAGACGCCTCGCCGCATTGCCAACTGGGCAAAGCCTATCGATGGTTGGGTCAATGGCAAGACGCTCTTGTCGAATCCCAAATCTGCGCGCGCATGGACCCCGACTCCGCCGACGCGCACTATCGTCTGGCCCAAATTTATGAGCACGTGGGACAACCGGAGCAGAAACGAAAGGAAATAAAACTCTACGAAGTCGCATCAACTCGCGTCGCCGACGAGAACGCCCGCCGACAAGCAGCAATGAAAACTTTTCTCTACAACATTCAGAAGGAGCAGCCTCAACCTGCCGAGAAGTGAGCCAGGTCCACGGTCGAATATCTACGCTCTCTTCTCAATTGAATCGGGGCGTGATTTTTCCTTCTTCGTAGTGCTCGTGCTCTAGTGCTGCGCATTCGTTACTTGAGGACTTTTTCCTAGGCTAACCATGTTGGCGAATAGACGATACGCGCCGGGTACGCCTTCAGGCATCTGGCGATAAAAAGCGTAGGCATTGTAGATGTACACGCCCTTGCCGTATTTCGCGTAAAGTAGGCCGCCTTTTTGCGGCGCTTGCCCGGGGTCGTGCGTCTCCAGCAACGGCACATACGCTGAGTCCCAGCTTTCCAGGAATTTCGAGCCGCGCTCTTCCACCCAATTCTCAAAATCCTTGCTCGTGATTTTGTTGGGCCAATTGAAGATGGGATTTGCCGGAGCGAGAATTTCCACCTTGGAAGCCTCGTCGGTAACTTCCTCCGGATTGGAACCCATCTTGTAAGGATATGGACCGTAATTGTGATCGTACTCGGGCGTGTTGTATTGCACGATCACCACTCCGCCATTCTTCACGTAGTCGAGGATGCGCCCATTATTCGTTTTGAGATCTTCGCGCACGGCATAAGCGCGCACGCCAAGAATTATGGCGTCAAATTTTGAGAGATTCCCGCTGGCCAGGTCTTCCGAACTCAGGAAATGAACATTGATCCCCAAATTCTCGAGAGATTGAGGCACATCGTCACCAGCTCCCACGATGTATCCCACGTTCAGACCCGGCGCGACCTTCACGTCAACTCCGGAAGCCCGATAGGTGGAAGCGCGATAGAGATTGTAGGGACGCAAACCCGGATATCCGATCGTGTGATAGCCCTCTTTGTAATCGTGGCCGTCGTAAGTCGCCACCGCAGTGATCGCGTATGGTTTTTCCATCAGCTTCGTCGGCGTCACGTGGAACGCGAGTGACTCGTCATCACCGTCTTTCGACGTCGAAAATTCTTCCTGCGGCGCCTTCCAGCCTTCCGGCAAATCAAGTTTTACAGTTCCCTTCGCAGGACCTTTGACGTTGCTGTGAATGCTGACCGTCACGTCGAATGATTTTGCGTCGAGCGGAACAATACCCGCCTGCGGCGAGATGGAAACCGAAATAGCCGGTCCCACAACCAGCGGCTCGAGAACTGTGCCGGGTCCCGTCAGCCGCTTCACGGATTGAACCACCTGTGCTATTTCGAATGGCACCCCGTCGAACGCCAAATGCACTCTGGCAGACAGCGGATACGGAGCTAACGGCAGATTGAGATATTTTGGGTCCTGAATGTCGTAGTAGGGTTGCTCGATATTTGGACGCGTAAAATAGGGCCGCGTGTAGCTGGCGTTGGCTGCAGCGTGAACTGTGAACCGCAGATCCGCAGACTGATTGCCCTTGAGTGTGCTTCCCGTCTGCGTCGCCGGATCAAAGGTGAATTCATCCTTCATCGGACTTTCTAACACGGCGCTCTGCAACTCCACGGGAAGATTCGTTGGGCTGGTTGTGTGAATTTTCACCCAGAATTCTTGTCCGGGGATCGCCACTTGAAAGGTCGGTTGATTTCTGAAAAAGCGCGCAAAAGGCCCGGTCGGATCCTTCTCAGGAGCCAATGTCGCAAGCACCGAAATGCCCAACGATTCCGCCAGTGCATTTTCGAACTGCGCCTGCTTGACGTTTAATTCGTGCAACACGTCATACTTCGAATCATCCGAAAGATTGCTGCTCCCGACTTTTTCGACCAACTCGTTCGCCTTCTTGAGGCCAGCCGCCAGCGTCGAAGCAATCGCTTCCGGATGTTGCGCCGAGAAATCGCTCATGGCCTTTTCAACCAAGGAATTAATCTGAGCTAACCCATCCTTCAGGAAAGCGGCATCGCCGCCTTGCGCCAGAGTCGCGATTCCCACGAGTGAAACGTCGATGCCATCGAAGAATGAAGATTCTTTGTCCTGCGCGGGGATGCGCGAAGCAAACCGGTGATACGGCGTCATCTCGGCTTCGGCCGGCGGCAAGCTCGTGCCACCGCTCTGCGACTTCTGGTGGCCGAGACCCAGTCGAGAAATCTGCAAGTATGTTAGTCCGATGACCGGATCGTATTCGCCTTCAGGAATTTCAACGGTAGGGGAGAGAGCGCCCTTGATTACAGTGTCGTCCGTGTAGTTGTGAAATTCCGCGGGATAGAATTTTCCGTCCGCATAATCATAAATTCCCTTGTCGGTGACGGGAGAAAACGGCACCAGAGCGTAATCCTTGATTGGCTTCCACACGTGCAGCCCTTCGTTGAGCTGCTCGGGAAACATAGCCGGATCTCCCGCCGCTTTGAACGCCTCCTGCGCCATCTGCCCGGATACTTGGTGATTGCTATGGCCGTCGGTACGGCCTCCGACGAACACCGAAGTAATCACCAGAGGACGTGTCATTCGCACGACACGCACCACATCCGAAAGAGTTTGATCGTGTCCCCACTTATCGAGTGATTCTTCTTTCGTCTTCGAAAAACCGAAATCAATCATTCGCGTCCAGAATTGTTGCACTCCGTAGTAACGATCGGCCGCCAGAAGTTCTTCCGTGCGCACCAGCCCTAACCCATCAAAATAATCCGACGACATGACATTGGCCCCCCCTTCGCCCCGGTTGAGCGTCAACAATGTGACTCTCGCACCTTGTCCGCGCGATTCATACGTCAACATTCCCCCGTTTTCGTCGTCCGGGTGCGCGGTCACCATCAGCAAGCTCGTCCGCGTGTGGAGTTTTAGGAGGCTCTGCCAGAGCGCAGCCGCGCCCCGGTCAATATCCAGCGGCTCCGCGGCCTGAAGCGGCTTCGAATTCACGGCGATGGGAGATTGAGCTCTCACCGGAACCGATCGAAATAAAAAAGGCAGTGCACAGCATGATGCGGCGATAACCAAAAGAATCTTCCTGGATCGCGATGCCATTCTCCCCCCTTGCCTGTCGCAAAACATCTAGTCAGTTACGATTTAGTTGAGCAAACGCCACCGGAGGCCACGTGAAGATGCGGGACGCGCTTATCGTTAGAGTTGATGCTAGCGCTGCGAATGCTCCTGTGGAGGTTCGGTCTGCGAGGTGCGAAATATTTCGAGTTCGACGTATTGCGGCGCTCGGCATCGAGCCTCCGTTTTTTCGTTCGGAGTACGGCATTGTACGTCCACAAGGAATGTTGTCAACCAAAATACCAAAACGTTTTGGCATCGTCTGCGATTGCCTTTCCGCGCCATGTGCACACTCTCAAATATGCCAAACTCGGCAGCAGAAGACTCGTTTCCTAAAAATTGGCTTGACAACTATTTTTCCGAATGTTACATGTCCAAATATTCGAAACCGAATCGTTTCGGCACGCTCAGGGGTGAGTCTTTAGGGGACAGGGGTTGGAGTGGCTGTGCCCTTCGTTTTTACCTCCTTTTTCGTGACCGCTTTGGTTTGGAATGCGCGTGCGGCAGTTTGCGCACGCCGGTGCAGAGACGTTTTGATCCGCGCCGCGTCAAAAGTTCAAGAACCGTTCGTCGAATCCGAAAAGTGGAGGCTGCCATGAATCGAGTGATCGGAACTCGCAGACTGCTTCAGTGGGCGATGATGCTTGCAGCGTTGCTCGCGGTTTCTGCTCTGCCTGCCTTTGGACAAATCGATCGTGGCGCCATTGCCGGAAGGATTGTGGATTCCTCCGGCGCCGTAATAGCGAAGGCCATGATCACCATCACGAATAAGAACACTGGCGTCGTGGTGACCACCCCTGTTGATAGCGCAGGCGAATATCAGGTCCTCACATTGATCCCTGGCACCTACTCCGTGGAAGCAAGCGCCGATGGATTTGCACCGGCGTTGCGCGATGACGTCGAGTTACACGTGCAGGACCACCTTTCCCTCGACTTCACTCTTAGCGTCGGCACGATTAAGCAGGAAGTACACGTCGGAGGCGGGGAGCCAATCCTCGAGACTCAGACTGCCGATGTGGGGAGCGTCGTGAATTCTCAGCACATCAACGACCTTCCTTTGAATGGTCGGCGCTATGCTGATTTGGCGTTGTTGGAACCCGGCGTAATTAGGCTTTCGCCACCGTCGGGTAACAATGCGACGGACCTGTTCAGCGCAAACGGGAACTCTCAACTCCAAAATAATTTCCTGCTGAACGGCATCGACAATAACTCATTCTCGGAAAACCTGCAGGAAGCTTCGGTGCAGGTTGTGCAGCCTCCTCCCGATGCGCTGCAAGAATTCAAGATTCAGACCCGCACTTACTCCGCTGAATTCGGCAATTCCGCGGGAGCCGTGGTCAATGCCACCATCAAGGCCGGCACCAATGGCTACCACGGAGATCTATACGAGTTCTTCCGGAATAAGGTTTTGGATGCGAACACCTGGTTCAACAATACGAATGGTTTCCAGCGCCAAGGGTTCTCTCAGAATCAATTCGGAGGCACGATCGGAGGCCCGATCAAGAAGGACAAATTATTTTTCTTTGGCGATTTCCAACGCTTCACTAGCCGCGAAGGCATGACCGTCGCCAGCACGGTTCCGACACCACTGATGGATCAAGGCAATTTTACGGAATTGCCCTTTGCTTTGACCAATCCAATACAGATCCCCAGCCAGGCCAATTGCTATGTCGGAAACATTATTCAGCCCGGATGCTTCGATCCCGTCGCTCAGAAGTTTTTGGCCTTGGTCGCCGGCACAGCGGTTCCGAATCTGCCCGCCGCGGTAGCCGTGGAAGGACAACCTGGGAGCTGGACGGGCAGCAACAACTACGCATTTCCGACGTCGATTCCCAATGACCAAAATTCCCTGGACGCGCGCATCGACTACAACTTGAGCTCGAAGGATCAAATCTTCGGAAGCTACAGCTATCGCCATGTGGACCGCCAGGACCCTTTGTGGACTAGCGATCCCTTGATCGGCAACGGCCAATTCGCAACACAGTATCGCTGGCACCAGCAATCACTCGCGCTGGGGTGGACGCACACGCTTTCGAGCTCGCTGGTCAATGACCTGCGTTTCGGCTTTAGCCGAGACTTCGCGCATAGCGATCCTCTGGGATTAACTCTTGGCACTTCCCAGGCCGAGTCCGCTATCGGTTTGTCAGGAGTCCCGCCTGGACCAAACGACGCTGGCCTTCCCGCTTTCCAGTTCAACGGCCTGGTGAACATGGGGTCAGCGGGATGGCGGCCTCAGTACCAGATTTCGCAAGCCTGGAACGTTGTTGAGAACTTGAACTGGCTGAAAGGCAGCCACAGTTTCAAGTTCGGGTATCAATACCTCAGACGGTCCGACAATTTCTTCGACATAGAAGCACCTCAAGCCCTTTTTTTTGAACTCGGATCTGTCGCCGCCAGTGACAAGTTCGGGCTGCCTGATTTGGTGCTCGGAGACGTAGACGATGCGTTTTACACAACTCCCCACGTGGTCCATTATTTCCAACCGGGGCACTCTTTCTATGCCATGGACACCTGGAGAACGACTTCCAAACTCACCCTTACTTACGGTCTTCGCTATGAACTTTTCGCTCCGCTCATAGATAGGAATAACCAGACCTCGAACTTCTCGCCGGCCAACGGCGGGGAAATTATCACCGCGGCGAGCAACGCGAGCGGCTGGTACGATCGCGCGCTGATTCATCCAGACCTGCGCAATTTCGCGCCGCGTCTTGGCTTTGCTTACCAAATGCTGCCGCGCCTCGTCTGGCGAGGCGGATACGGAATTTTCTATCAGCACGTGAACCGGATAGGCTCGGAAGCCCTGCTTCAGCTTAACCCGCCGTTCTTTATTGATACCAACATCCAGGACTTCAGCCCAAACAGCACTGTCTTCCAGCTAAAAAATGGGATACCCGCTTCGCTTACTGAATCCACGGCAGTCGATTTGACTACGCTGCAAATACGCGCCCAGGATCCGAATCAACGCACTCCTTACGTTGAGCAGACGAGCTTCGGACTCGAATACCAGGTTGCCGGCGGCACCGTGCTGGCGGCCACATACGTTGGCAATTGGGGCCGCAAAGAGGACAGGCTGCGTGACTATAACCAGCCGATGATCACCGGATTCGACTCGGGCTGCCCGATTTTGCAGTATCCCTATCCCAACTTGACCACGGCAACAGGCCCCGTCGATACATTCACCGCCAAAGGTTGCCAAAACCCTACGACAGATGGAAACCTTGAGACCGCGACCTACGATGGGAATACGGACTACAACTCGCTCGAGCTTGCGTTGCGGCACAGGATGTCCTATGGCTTGAGTTTCAACTTGGGATACACCTACGCGCACGGTCTCGCCGATTTCACCGACCACTTGACGGCCGGTCTATATCCTCAAAACTCCTATGATTACGCTGCGGAGATGGGCAATTCGATCCTCGACATTCGCAGCCGTTTTGTCGGAAGTTTCCTGTGGGAATTGCCGTTCGGTCAGGGGAAACCCTACATGAACGGCGATAATTTCGCCAGTCGTTGGTTGGGAGGATGGCAATTCAACGGGATCGTAACGGAACAGACCGGAAGTCCCTTTCAAGTCACTGCCAACAACGACGGCGTGGTGGACGGTCACAATTCGCTTTACGCGGATTGTGTAGGGGATGCTTTCGCGGGCGCGACGACCAATCACAAGCTGTATACAACCACAGGGTTTTTTATCAATCCGGCGGCGTTTGCGCAGCCCGGTCCCGGACAGTTCGGGACCTGTACTCCCTATCCGTATCACGGTCCCGGAATCCAGGACTGGGACCTGAGCCTTTTCAAGCAATTTAAGTTTACGGAACGATTTCAGCTACAGTTCAGAACTGAATTTTTCAATGCCTTCAATCATCCCAACTTCGCGAGCCCGAATGCGAATATTGGCTCGCCAGGCTGCCCATCTCAGCCGAGCTGTAACTTTGGAAAGATTACGAACACACTGAGCCCGGTTCTAGGAACCGATTCGGGCGGCCCGGGCGATCCTCGTGAAATTCAGTTTGCACTGAAGCTGTACTTCTAGCTTTCTGCGCGGGAGCGGCGGTAGCCGCTCCCGCACCTTCATTTGAGCGTTTTTGATTCCAATTGATTCCAATAAGGATGGAATCAACGCCTTTCGAGGAGACCCCGTGGCGTCTACGTGTCGAGTGACGGCGGCGCAGGCCACGATCAAGTTCCTGAAAAATCAGTATGTCGAACGAGACGGAGTCGAGCATCAATTTTTCGCCGGCTGCTTCGGCATTTTTGGGCACGGCAACGTAGCGGGAATGGGTCAGGCATTGCAGCAGAACCCGGATTTTCCTTACTACCTGAGCCGCAACGAACAGGCCATGGTTCACACCGCCGTGGCATTCTCCAAAATGAGTAATCGCCTGCGTGCGTTCGCGTGTACCTCTTCAATTGGTCCGGGCGCCACCAACATGGTAACCGGAGCCGCCACCGCCACGATCAATCGCATTCCCGTGCTTCTTCTTCCCGGTGATATTTTCGCCCGCCGCAATGTCGCCCCCGTCCTTCAACAACTTGAATCTCCCCACACGCAGGATATTTCCGTTAACGATTGCTTCAAACCAGTCTCGCGCTATTGGGATCGCATCTCTCGTCCTGAGCAAGTCTTGACCGCGTTGCCCGAAGCCATGCGAGTAATGACTTCTCCCGCCGACACCGGCGCCGTAACTCTCAGCATGCCGCAAGACGTCCAGGCAGAAGCTCTCGAATATCCATCCGCCTTTTTCGAGAAACGAGTTTGGCCCGTCCCCCGGCAGCGCGGAGATTCACGAGCGCTGGATCGCGCAGCCGCCATGATTCGCGCAGCCAAAAAACCGCTGCTCATTGCCGGCGGAGGCGTGCTCTACTCCGAAGCTTCAGAAGCTCTCGCGAATTTTGCCGAACAAACAGGAATCCCCGTCGCTGAAACTCAAGCCGGAAAAGGTTCGCTCCGTTACGATCATCCTCAATGTGTCGGCGCCATGGGCGTAACTGGAACTCCGGGCGCAAATCTCCTCGCCCGCGATGCGGACCTGATCATCGGTGTCGGTACGCGTTATTCTGATTTCACCACCGCCTCCAAGACTGCCTTCCAGAATCCGGCCGTCAAATTCATCAACATCAACGTAGCCGAATTCGACGCTGCAAAACTCGCCGGCCTGCCTCTGGTAGCGGACGCTCGCGTAGCGCTCAAAGAACTTGCGCAACTCCTAGAGGGTTATCACACGCCCGTCGAATATCGCGACCGCATCCGCAACTTCACGCAAGCCTGGGAAAAGGAAGTGGATCGTCTTTTCAATCTCAAGCACGGCCCGCCCGTCAGCCAGTCCGCGGTCATCGGCGTCGTGAATTCAGTCTCGCACGCGCGCGACGTAGTGGTCTGCGCGGCAGGTAGCCTGCCCGGAGATCTTCACAAATTGTGGCGAACGAGGGACCCGAAAGGTTATCACCTCGAATACGGCTACTCCTGTATGGGCTACGAAATCGCCGGCGGCCTCGGCGTAAAGATGGCCGCGCCCGATCGCGAAGTCTGGGTGATGGTTGGCGACGGCTCCTATTTGATGATGGCCCAGGAAATCCACACCGCAATTCAAGAAGGAATCAAGCTCAACATCATCCTGCTCGATAACCACGGATTCAGCAGCATCGGCGGGCTGAGCGAATCTGTCGGAAGCGGCGGCTTTGGCACCGAGTATCGCTTCCGAAAAAATGGAAAGTTGAACGGCGACACCGTCAACGTTGATTTCGTCGCCAACGCCGCAAGCCTGGGCGCCGCGGCCTCGCGCGTTCGCACTCTTGATGAATTAAGGCAGGCGCTCATCGCCGCGCGTGCAAATCCGCGAACCACCGTGACCGTGATCGAAGTGGATCGCAATTCCCGTGTTCCCGGCTACGAATCGTGGTGGGATGTGCCCGTCGCGGAAGTCTCGGAAATGGAAACGGTGCGCAGCGCCCGCGAGGCCTACGAGAAAAATATCAAGCGCGCGCGCCATCTAATTTGAGGCGGTAAGCACATATATTTCGACGTGGCGTCATCTATTTTGATGCACCCGCGCCGCTAGCACAGGAGGTAGCCATGGCAGCATCGACTTACGCACAAGAAGTATTGATTCACCCGCCGCCAGTCCCGCCCGGCAAATCCGGCGTCCTCGTCTCCATCACCCGCGAACAAGCCAACTGGAACACCATCAACTTTTCCGTTCGTCGCTTGATCGCAGGCCAATATTGGCAGAGCAACACGCGTGACGAAGAAGCCGCCCTCGTCGTCCTCGGCGGAAAAGCCACCATCGATTGGGGCGAAGGCCCTCGCGAAATTGGCGATCGCAAAGACGTTTTCAGCGGCTATCCCTACGCAGTCTATCTGCCCAGCCGCACCCCGTTTGAAATTTCCGCAATCACCACGTGTGAATTCGCCGACTGCCGCACTCCATCATCCGCCCGCCTTAATCCTCGCGTGATCACTCCGGCGGATTGCCGCGAGGAAATTCGCGGCGGCGGAAATTGCACTCGTCAAATTGTTGATGTCATTCGCCCCGAGTTTCCCGCGGACAAGCTTTTGCTCTGCGAGGTTTATACGCCCAGCGGAAATTGGTCGAGCTACCCTCCCCATAAGCACGACGTCCACAATCCTCCGCTTGAAGTGGATCTCGACGAAACTTACTACTACCGAATCAGCAAGCCCGAAGGGTATGCATTCCAGCGTCTCTACGACGCCGCGGGAACCCGCGACAATACTTTGACTTTGACCGATGGCGATCTGGTGCTCATCAAGGATGGCTATCATCCCGTCGTCGCGGCGCACGGGTATGACGTGTATTACCTCAACGTCCTGGCTGGCAGCGCTCGTTCCATGGCCGCTAGCGATGATCCGCGCTACGCGCATCTCCGCAAGACCACTCTGGAGCGCGATCCCCGCGTCCCGCTGGTCCGCTCGAGTGCGCCAGGGAACAGTTCGTAGCTCAATTCTCGGCCGCGTCGCGCCAAATATTTTTCATTCCGCAATTCGGGGCCAGGAAAGGAGATGTCCGAATGCCGCATAAAATCGGAATAATCGGAGCAGGAGGAATCGGAAACATACATGCTGCCATCCTGGCCAAAGACTCTCGCGTAACGCTTCAAACCATTTTCGACGTGGAAACCGCTCGCGCCCAAGCCATGGCCGCCAAGTTTGGTTGTCGTCACGCCCGCTCGCTCGAGGAACTTTTCAAAGAATGTGACGCCGTTTTCGTCTGTACTCCCAATACAACTCATGAAGAAGTTGCCATGCAGGTTCTGGAAGCTGGCAAGCACGTTTTCTGCGAAAAACCCTTCGCGTTGAATCTGGAGTCCGCCGCCAAGTTGCGCGATCGCGCCGTCCGCTCCGGCCGCGTCTATCAAGTGGGCCACAATCGCCGTTTCGCGCCCGTCTATAAGACTCTCAAAGCTGCGATCGATAAGAACGAACTCCGCCCGCTTTCCGTTCACGCCAAAATGAATCGCGGCGAGCTGGTGAATCCGCCCTGGGTGTGGAACGCCAAGCTAACCGGCGGCTTCCTCTACGAAACGCCCGTGCACATGTTCGATTTGATGACATTTTTCTTCGGAAAAGTCGATTGGGTGGAGGTTGCCGCGCGTGCTCACGAGCATGGCGAGCTCGACGATTTTTCCATCTTGCTCAGTTTTCAGTCCGGCTTGCAGGCCACCATGAAAACCTACGCCCACGCCAGTTGGCACTTCCCGTTCGAACGCTTTGAAGTTTACGGAATGCACTCCACCTATGAAACTTTCGAAATGGAAAGAATTTCTTTCACCAATGGCCTCGAAACTCGCACTACCACTTTCGATTTCGCCCTCGCCACCATGCACGAGAAATGGGGCTACATCGAAGAAGACCGCCTTTTCGTGGACGCCCTCGAAGGGAAGTCGCCCGCGCCGGTAACCGCCGATGACGGCTACAACGTCGTCGAATTAATCGAAACCTGTTATCGCAGCGCCAGGGAAGGAAAGCGCGTCCACTTGGGTGCCCCCGTCGGGAAACTGTGAACGCCGGAAAACTTTAAACGCCGTGAAACTCTAATGGATAAATTCTCCGATCAAATCAATTTCGCATCCGCCCCCGTCAGTTGGGGTGTCCAGGATGATCCCGGTCCCGCCTGGGAGCAACCCTACGAAGAAGTTCTCGGAGAAATTGTCTCCGCGGGATACACGGGAACAGAATTAGGACCCTATGGTTTCTTCCCAACCGATCCCAAAGTTCTAAATAAAACTTTGCAGCGCCTCAAGTTGACGCTTCTTTCCACTTTCGTTCCCGTTCCCATTGCGGATCCATCGCAAACAGAAAAAGTAGTCGAACATGTGCGCAAAGTCGGTGCTCTCCTCTCCGCCTTAGGCGCGAAGCTGGTCGTTCTGTCCGATCGTCAGACGCCCAAGCGCCGCGACATCGCCGGTCGCGTTCCCGTGGATGGCAGCAAATCCTTGAAGGCCGCTCAGTGGAAGCAAGCGGGGGCGATGATCGGTCAAGTCGCGCGCGCCGCCAAAGAATTCGATCTCAGCGTGGTTTTTCATCCCCACGTCGCCACTTTTGTCGAGACTCCCATGGAAGTCGAAAATCTTTTCGACTCCTTAGCCGGAACCGACGTCGGTCTCTGCCTCGATACCGGCCACTGTGTCTACGGCGGCGGAGATCCAATAAATGAAGCGCAAAAATATCGTTCCATCCTGCGCTACGTCCACATCAAAGATATTGACGCACACATTCTCGGCGAGGCTCGCCGCAGAAAACTTGATTTTGAACAAGCCATCGGCGCCGGAGTCTTCGCGCAAATCGGCAGCGGCTGCATAGATTTTGAAGGCTTCTTCCGTTACCTCGCCGCCACCCGCTACTCAGGCTGGGCCGTCGTCGAACAAGACGTAATCTACGGCAAGTCCGCAGTCCCCCCGGTCGAAAGCATGCGCGCAAGCCTCTCCTATCTAAAAAACACCATCTCCAAACTCGATTCCCCGCCTCAACGCGCCGCAGCGACGGACTGATTCAGGACGATTCTTCCGTTCAATTGCATCATCACGATGCATTATCACAATTCGACATGTTTGGTTTCCGGTCCGCACAGCGCACCCACAAACAAAAGTAAGCCTCCCACTCCGAAGATAACGATTTCGGTGTACTCGTACGGCATTCCCAATCCCTTCAGCCCCAACATGTAGAACGAGGAAAATGCCGGAATAATCGTCGCCGCGCTGTAACCGATGCCATAGCCCGATGCCCTGCACCCGGTAGGAAATCGCTCGTTGATATACGACGTGACGATTGCCCATACAGGCAGAGCGCACAGATTGATCAGCGACACCAGCACAATCACTTGCAACGTGCTCCTGTAGCCGGACCTCACCAGTACGTAATAGAGGAAGGGCCCCACTGTAAACCCAGCGAGTCCGAATAGAATCAGCACTGGCCGGCGTCCGATCTTCTGTCCCAACATGCCGAAAGGAACAAAGGTAATCGCCAGCAGTAGACTCGCAACCAATTGCGCGTTGGTGACGACCACGCTGCTCACATGTCTCACAGTCAACAAGACTCCGGGAAGAATGGACGTCACCGCATTCAGCGTGAACCATACCCCGCTCATGACCAACAGCACTTGCGACAGGCACCGGAAATTATATCCGCGGAACAGCTCTTTCAGCGGAGACTCAGTTTTCTCGGCCTTGGCCCACACGCTCGACTCCGGAACTCTTTTCACGTAGTAAAGAAAACCCGCCAACGCGAACAGGGCTCCCAGCAGGAAAGGAATGCGCCAGCCCCATTTCACGTAGGGTGAGTCCGGTGATCCGGCCGGCAGCACGCGCAACAAACCGCTGGTGATCAGCGCCATGGCAGACAGCGCAAACGGAAATCCTGTGTGGATGAACGCCGCCCATTTTCCTCGCTTCTCCTTCGGCGCGTGCTCCATGGCCAGAGGATTGGCGCCCGTGTATTCTCCTCCGAGAAAAATACCGTCAATGAATCGAAGCAGCGTCAGGATTACGACGCTGGCGATGCCCCAGCTTTCGTAGCCCGGTAACGCGGCAATGAGCAGCGTGACGCACGCGAAGCCACCCATGGAAATAATGGTGACCTTCCGCCGCCCAATCTTGACGCCGTAATGGCCAAAGAGTGTCGCTCCCACCGGACGTCCTACCAGTGACAATGCAAAAACTATGTAGAACAAAGTTGATTTCAAGATCGGACTCAGCGTGGCGGGTTCGAAGTACGACATGGCCGGGCCCAAGGCCACTACGGGAAGGTACACATCAAACATGTCCACAAAAAATCCAAGGAACGCAGCGCGCAACGCTCGCAGCCCGGCTTCGCGCTCGCCAGCCTCAGCTTTCAATCCTTGACTAAACGTAACAGCTCCTTGGGCCAAGTCAAACTCCTGAGAAGTGCAGTCGAGAGCGCGTCAGCGCCGATGTCCACGCGCTTCCTTCGGAGATCCTTCGTTCTTCAGAGCCCGGAAGCCCTGCCTTCGGGGATTTCCGCGATTCTGAATCAGCGACAGAAGACGTGCGGCCGTTTATACACCTAACATTGGCCACCCTGGAATTTCCTTTTTGCCTCCAAAAGCCCCGGCATATTGCTCGTCGCGGATGAACCGCGCGCCGCGTGGGGCGCTGATAGCGGATGCGGGGCCTTTGTAGAGCTGGTCATAAGACGGGCCCCCTTTAAGATGTTCGCCAATTGATCTCCAAAATCTTAATGCCGGCAAAACGGCACATTAAAAAGTTCTCCGTATCACATCCGAGCATGTAAACTCGTCGTACTTCCTCGAATTCCAGAAGGAGATTCAAATGAAGAAGAAATGGACGCGTAAGGGCATTGTCCGCCGGCAATTGCTTGCCTGCTGCATAGCAATTGGCATCCTCGCCGCGATTGCCGTGAAGTCCAGCAACGCTTCAGTTGCCGACGATAAGGCAACCGTCGCGGCGCTCGACGCCGAATACCAGGCAGCCGTCCAGAAGAACGACGCCGCCACCATGGATCGCATTCTGGCTGACGACTTCGTGCTCGTGACCGGTTCCGGCAAGACTCATGACAAAGCAGAGTTGCTCGCGGACGCCCGCAGCGGAAACCCGCCGTACGAACACAATGATGAGCTCGAAAAAACAGTTCGCGTTTGGGGCGATACGGCCGTAGTTACGGTCAAGCTTTGGGAAAAAGGCATAGACGCCGGAAAGCCGTTCGATCACACGTTTTGGTTTAGCGATATCTATGTGCGCACGGCCGCAGGCTGGAAGTACGTATTTGGCCAAGCATCGTTGTCATTGCCCAAAACCCCTTAAACCGCACGAAGCGGATGGGGGCAAAACGGGCGAATCCGATGGCGGCAGCCCGGCCGGTTGCATTTGGTGGCAGCCCCCTGCTTCAGCAGGGGGAAGCTGGACTTCAGTCCAGCGGAAGAAAGCTCCGCTCTCATAATGGGCTTTAGCCTTGGGGAGTTCTCCATCCCAGCGTTAAAGGGCATATTGGCTCGTGCGTCCAATTTCGCCTTTTCGCCAAAATCGAAAGCACAATTTCGTAAGATTTTCACGTCCGAATCCCGCTGATTCTCCAACACTTCCCCCGACCCTTATACACTGTGGATTTGCTACCGCCACCGCAGGCATGATATAATGCATGATTTGATTAATCTAAGAGTATGATACTTATGGAGTTAACAAGAAGTCGACCGCTTGAGGGGGACCGGATTGGCTTCCTAGCCACCGAAGCCTACGCAAATTTGCGGGGCCCAGTACTCAATCGGGAGACAATTTCTAATCGAGACTGGAAATTATTAGAAACGCCCGCAACTCAAACAAAACAATCACCACGACCCTGTTCTAATCGAGACAAAATGAGGGGGTATTCGAGCACCGATATTAGACCTGTCGAGGGGGCAGAATCGCTTAGGACTTCCGTTTCTTGGAGGCTTTCGACTTCCCAGAACTATTCAGAGCGATGGCTTCGCGAACGAGAGCTTTGAAGGCGGCCTCGCCAACTTCTTCTCCTTTACGGATGTCGATAGCGCGGCGGACGTTTCCCTCGAGACTTGAGTTGAAGAGGTGGGCCGGATCCTTCAGAAACGCGCCTTTGGCGAACGTCAGTTTCACGACACTCTTGTAAGATTCGCCGGTGCAGATGATGCCATCGTGGGACCAAACCGGAGTGCCCATCCACTTCACTTCCTCGACGACCTTGGGGTCCGCTTCTTTGATGAGCTTGCGCATTCTGCTAAGGGTTTCGCCGCGCCAATCTCCGAGTTCGACGATTCTTTTCGAGATGAGCTTCGACGCCGGCTGGCTTTGGCTTGCGCCCGACTTGTTCATGTTCTCTCCTTCGATTGCGAGATTACCAACCCATTTGGCTCATCCGCTCTAGAATAATCGCGCTGTAGCTGTTCATGCGCTCGGGTCGACGCTTCAGGGGAGCGGGCAAAATTGCAGCGAGCCGCGCCGCCTGTTCCCGGCCGATATTGCGTGCTGCGGTCTCGTCGTAGTAACGGCACGCCGACTCCGCCCCATAAATACCAGGACCCCATTCGACCACGTTGAGATATATCTCCAGAATGCGCTGTTTGCCGAGGACGAACTCGGCCACCGGTACGAGCGTGGCTTCCGCGCCCTTGCGGATGATAGATCGGCCTGTTCCGAAGAATAGGTTTTTTACGAGTTGCTGCGTAATGGTGGAAGCGCCGCGAGTGCGCTCGCCTTCTAAATCGTCCTCGGCAGCGATTTGCATCTGGTGCCAATCGAATCCATGGTGCTGGTAGAAGTTCGCGTCCTCTGCAGCGATGACGGCGTGCTGGAGATCGACCGAGATTTCGCTGAGCGGAATGAATTTGTAGCGTTCGCGATATGGCTTGTGGTGAATCCACGCTTGCAAGCGGCGCTCGATGTGCACAGCGGTCGTCGGCGGGTCAATCCACCGGGTGGCCACAAGGATCAACGCGGCAAGCGCCCAAACAAGCGCCATGCCGATGACGAGCCACCGAATAAAGGATCCGAGGAAGCTTGTCCGACGCGGCGTTTTGATATCTGTGTTCGGCATCCCAGTCACATTTCAGAATGATAGCCTGTGCTGGGTTGCCGTTGATGTGAGAACTTGTGCGCGCGAACACAGAGTTCCGCGTTCTAATTGGGCCACTGCAGATTCAGTTCAAACGATGTGGGTTCAGGTTTAGTGAAAGATACGTCAAGAACCGCACCTTTGACGTCAAAGGGTGCGGCACTTCGCCGAAGAACTACCCCGGCGCATCGAGGGCTGCGCGATGAAATATGTCGGATATATCCGCTACGAGTTCAGGAACGTTACATCCGGCTTGCCTACTACTCCACTCTTTTGGATGGCCTCTCCTACAGACGGATTGTTCATAAAGGCCTTGGCCCGATCAAGACTCGATGCCTTGAAAAGGAGGACAACATCGTTTGGATCTTCGGCCCCTTGAAATAGGTGCTCTTCGCTCAGTCCGTATTCTTGACGGACGGAAACATGTGCATCGTAGGCTTTTTTCCATGATCCAAAGTTTTGGACTTTAGCTCGAACAAGCAGGTAACTGGCCATAGGATCTCCTTTAGCTTAGGGTTGAAATAACTTCGGAAGAAGCAACTGCGACACCTAGACAAATGCTCCAGTACGAACAAACGACCCGGCTTCGAACCCAACGCTCTTCGATGGCGGCGGGTAGTCTACACCACAATGATTGCGATCGGCGGCAAGAGAAAAGCCCGCCCTTGCTGCGCAAGGATGGGGCACACGAAAATACGAAAGATGCGCGGGTATTGACAATCCCGCGTTGTTCGAGGCAACCTGCAGTTGCTGCGTAGGGCGCATCGGTGCAGATCGAAAGGGCAACGCCCACCTACGATAAGTAAAAACCACTGCACCTATGCCGAATATCGAAAACCTCAGAAAGCAAGCCAAACAGTATCTGCGCTGGCATCGTGAACGGTATTATCCCGTGGCGGCTCAAATCAGAGCGCGTTACCCCGTTTTCGCGACATGGGTGACGTGCAGATACTGGAGTCAAGCTTCAAGCTCGCGGACGCGCAAGAGCTTGTCGCGAGGCAAATGGGATTCGACGGGTGGCAGGCGCTCAAATCAGGAGCAGATGCCATGACCGATGAACGTAAACAGGCGGCGCCACGTCCCATTCTCAATTCGATTGAAGCGCAACTCTTCGTTGCGAACATCAAGACTTCCTGCGATTTCTATACAAACAAGCTCGGCTTCACGGTGAAATTTATTTATGGCGATCCGCCATTCTACGGGCAGGTCGTCCGCGACAATGCACGGCTTAATTTGAGGCTGGTCTGCGAACCCGTATTCGCTGGCGATATTCGAAAGCGCGAACATCTGCTCTCCGCTTCCATCACGGTTGCCACCGCGAAGGAAATCAAACAACTGTTTCTGAGTTATCAGGCTGCAGGAGTTTCTTTCGAACAGGCGCTTAAGAGGGAGCCGTGGGGCGCGAGAACTTTCGTCGTGTCGGACCCAGATGAGAATCTCATTCTATTTGCAGGGCCGGCAGCGGACTGAAATGCTCGAGTTTAAATACGCGGATGAAGAAGATAAGTCAAGAACCGCACCCTTGGACGGCAAAGGGTGCGGTGCACCCGTAGCTGATAACGAATAACGAATCCAATTCCACTTATGCGTCCGGGAAGGGCTCTTTGAAGTGGCCGTTTGGCTCAAGGATTATGCGCTTGTGGGGATAGTCGAGGATTACCGTAAATCTCCTGAGCACTTCGGTGCCAATTTTTCTTAAGTCGTCTGGATTGCTCGAACAGCAAGAAGTGATTGGTCCGTCCATTCGAAACGGGCCGAGTTGAAAATAAATCGCGCGGCCGAGCACTCCTTCCCCCGGTTGCCCCAGCCCAACACCAGTCTTGATTTTGCGCACGGGGCCGGTTGTTTTTAGGATGGCATCCGCATCCACCGCATCGCCGGAGCCGCTGTCTACTAGAAACTCTCCTGTTTCTGGTTCCACGCCTGGAACGACGATGGTTCCCGCGATGTATGGCCACTTGCCACGGAATTGAATTGGGAAGACGCCACCCGGGCCCGAGTAAGTGAACACTGTGGGTTCGACGATGGTCATCTTTCCGGCTGCATAGTCGAGTGTGACTACGTAGCGGCTTATGAAGTCATATCCCAAGAATCCATCCATACGGTGATGCCCCTGCAGCCCGGTCAAGTCAGTGGCGTTCACGCGGTGACCGGAGGACGTCAATCCTGGGAGTTCAAACGTCACTGACTCGATGAAATTGACCGGCACAGTTCCGGCACCAGCGCCGTGAACAGTGCCGCTTCCCGATGTTTTCAGGCCGAGACGATTCGCAACCTTCAAATCCAAGTAACTGGACCCGGAGCCTGTATCCAAGGAAAACCAAAGATGTTCGCTTGAACCTGCGATTTGCGATTGGAAGAAGATGCCATCCGGCGTCAAGTCGAATGGGATCACGATGCGCTTATCGCCGGAGGAAAATTGGTAGAGAGCGCGCGAAGCTTGCGCATCTTGCGCAGATGCCCTTCCAGCGGATGGCTGTGCTTTAGAGGGAGAGTTCATCATGAACAGGAGCACTGCTATCGCGTAGCGATGAGTTTTCATGCCTGGCCCCCGCAACCCTGATACCACCGAGAAGATAGCATCGTGGAGCAAGCTTCTTGGCATGGATAGTACCCATATGACATATTCACAGTGTGAATATACGAGAGTTAGATTTGAATTTGCTTGCCGGCTTCGAAGCCATGGTCATTGAAAGAAGTGTGAGTGGCGCCGCGCGTCGCGTCCACTTGAGCCAACCCGCGATGAGCAACCTGCTCTCGCGCCTGAGGAAAGCTTTCGGGGATCCGTTGTTCGAGAGATCGGGGCAGCGCATGGTGCCCACGGAACGTGCCCGGATATTGGCAGCTCCCATCAGCGCCGCGTTGAACGTCATCAGGCAAGCTATCGACGAGAAGCCTTCCTTCAATCCTGCCATCGCCGATGTCCGCTACAGCATTGCTACGACGGATTACGCCGAGGTTATGTTCCTCCCGAATTTACTGCGGACGCTCAAACGTTTTGCACCGAAAGCTGTGCTCCAGATAAAAAGGATCAAGGGGATTTTTGACGCGCCAGTCGCAGAACTGGATGTTTGTGATTTC
>DATBYF010000042.1:0-12357 GCA_036513895.1 Candidatus Acidiferrales bacterium
ATAAGCCGCTCAAAGTAATCAAATTTGGCGGCACTTCGGTTGGCGATGCAGTTTGCATCGCGCGAGTGATGGAGATCATTCGAACTACCGCTCTCGATAGTGACCTGGTGGTGGTTGTATCGGCAATGAGTGGCGTAACGAATAAATTAGTCAGCGCGGCTCTGCAATCGGAGGCGGGAAATTATCTTGCGGCCGCAAATATCTTGGACGAGCTGCAAAAGCAACATGAGCTGACGGCCCAGACGCTGATACATTCGCCCGCAGAGCTTGAGCGCCTGCGCCAGAAAACGAACTCGATTTTGCAGGAAGGCAACGAACTCTGCCGGCAGACCAGCCTTTCGCGTGAGTTAACTCTACGAACCCGCGACGCAATTTCCAGCCTCGGCGAACGTCTCTCCGCGCCTCTTCTCGCCGCCGCTCTCACCGAGCATGGTGTCCCCAGCGAGGCGATCGAAGCTACGGAAATATTGGTAACTGACGATTGCTTCGGAGGCGCCGAGCCTCACATGGATCTCACGCAGGATCGCTGTGAAGAACGGGTACGGCCGCTACTGCAGAATGGCATCGTCCCGGTCATAACCGGTTTCATCGGCGCGACGGTGAACGGTGAGCTCACGACTTTAGGGCGCGGTGGCTCCGACTATTCCGCGACAATTTTGGGTGCGGCTTTCTGCGCTGATGAAGTCACTATCTGGACGGACGTGGATGGCGTGCTTACGTCCGATCCGCGCATGGTGCCGGGCGCATCCACCATACCTGAAATTTCTTACCGCGAAGCTGCCGAACTTGCGCACTTCGGCGCCAAAGTTTTGCATCCGAAGACTCTTCGCCCCTTGATGCAGACCCATACGCCCCTTTGGATTCGCAACACATTTGCGCCCGAAAAAGCCGGGACCAAGGTTACGCCGGAGGGCTCGCTAAACGACGGCGGTGTGAAGGCCCTGACTGCGTTCAGCGATGCCGCCTTGATTCGAGTGGGTGGCCCAGCCATGGCTAGCGTGGTCAACGTGCTCGCGCGGACATTCACCGCAATCGCTGCCGCGCAAGCCGACGTTTTGCTGATTCTTCATTCCTCTTCGCAAAACGATGTGCGCTTCGTGGTCCCCTCCGCGCTAGCCAAAGCAACAGTGGAAGCTTTGCGCCGCGAGTTCGTGCAGGAGCTGGCGGTCGAAATTGAGGACCACATCACCCTCGATTCAACAATCGGAATCATCACCGTCGTCGGCCAAAATATGGGCGAAGTTTCCGCGATCATCGGGCGCACTTTTAACGCGCTGCAGCGCGAGAACGTGGACATCATTGCCATCGCGCAGGGTTCTTCGGATTGCAATGTATCCTTTGTGGTCGGCCGGGATGGCGTGAAGGCTGGTCTGCTGAGCACCCATCGTGAATTTCAATTGGGCTTGTTGGAACCGGAAGAATTCCCCACGAAGTAAGAATCCACTGAAACAAATTAGCGACGAAAAAATCAAAGAACGGCAAATCCCCGCGCCTAATCTCCCAAATGCTCGCGAAGGATGCCGAGCATTCTCCTCAGCGGCTCCGCGGCTCCCCATAGAAGCTGATCGCCCACTGTAAACGCCCCGAGAAATTCCGGGCTCAGCTTCAACTTGTGCAGCCGCCCGACCGCGACGTTCAGCGATCCGGAGACTGCCGTTGGCGTGAGGCGACGCACGGTGGATTCCTGAGTATTTGGAATAATGCGCACCCATGGGTTGCCGTCGGCAAGGATCTTTTCGATTTCCTGCAGCGGCATATTTTTCTTGAGCTTTATGCACAACGCCTGACTATGGCAGCGCATCGTTCCAACGCGCACGCAAATGCCATCCACCGGCACGGGAGGATTTAGGCCCATGATCTTGTTTGTTTCCGCCATACCCTTCCACTCTTCGCGGGTTTGCCCTTCCGGCATGGCGCGATCAACCCACGGAATCAGGCTCCCGGCCAAAGGTGCGCCGAATTCCTTGGTAGGGATGCCAGAATCTCGCTGCGCCTGAGTCACCATCCGATCCACTTCCAAAGCGTTTTCGGAAGGAGTCGCGCGCGTCGGCACGGTGATGTATTCCATTTGCTTCACAAGTTCCAACATCTTCGCAGCGCCCCCGCCCGACGCCGCTTGATAAGTCATCGTCGTCATCCACTCGACCAGTCGCGACTTGAACAGCCCGCCAACTCCCATCAGCATCAGGCTCACGGTGCAATTGCCGCCCGCAAACGTTCGCACGCCCGTTGTCAGACCGTCTCGAATTACGTCCGCGTTTACGGGATCGAGAATGATCACAGCATCGTCAGCCATGCGAAGAGTGGACGCGGCGTCAATCCAATAACCGTTCCATCCGCTCTTGCGCAGCGGGCCGTAAATCTCAGTCGTATAATCGCCGCCCTGGCAGCTGATCAACGTGTCGCAAGCCGCAAGCAGCTTCAAATCTTTCGCGTCTTCGAGTTTACTGCCATCGCCCGACTCTTTGGGCGCAGCGCCGCCAACATTCGAAGTCGAAAAGAACATCGGCTCGATGCCGGCGAAATCCTTTTCCTCGCGCATCCTCTGCATCAGGACGCTGCCGACCATCCCTCTCCACCCAATCAGACCGACGCGCAACTGGAAGCCTCCGACGACTCTTCTATTTTACCGCTCGACTATTTCTTTGTGTACGTCTGCTTGTACCAATCCCAAGTCTTTTGAAGGCCGGTGCCGAAATCTACGCTGGGAATATACCCAAGCACTGACCGCCCGAGGCTGATGTCCGCCTGAGAGTGCAAGATGTCCCCAGTACGCGGCGGATCGTATTTCGCCTGAATGGGCTTGCCCGAAATCTTTTCAAGCTGTTTCAACACTTGGTTCAGCGTAATCCGCCCACTCGTGCCGACGTTGAAGACTTTCCCCGATGCGCCCGGCGCCTCGCATGCCCGCAACGTTGCATCCACCACGTTCGCGACAAAAGTGAAATCGCGCGACTGTTCTCCGTCACCGTAAACGACCGGCTGCGATCCTTCAATAACCGCTAGCATGAACCGCGATAGCACGCCTGAGTATTGCGACGTTGGGTCCTGGCGCGGCCCAAAGACATTGAAATAGCGAAGAGAAGCATTTTCGAGCCCGTAAACGCGCCCGAAGACTTCTGAGTACAATTCACCGACGAATTTCGTCACGCCGTACGGAGAAATCGGATGAGGCACCATCGTTTCCACTTTCGGCAACGTCGGCGTTTCCCCATACGCCGAGGATGATGCCGCGAAGACGATGCGCTTCACCTTGGCATCGCGCGCTGCCACTAGCACGTTCAACGTGCCGTCAATATTCACGCGATTGCTCTCGATAGGATCGGCCACCGAGCGCGGCACCGAAGTTCGCGCCGCCAAATGGATCACGTAATCGGAGCCGCTGCACGCCGATTGCACTGTCGCGAGATCGGTAATGGTGCCCTTGTGAAATTCGATCTTCGACGCCACATTTTGAAGATTCTTCTCTTTGCCCGACGATAAATCATCCAGAACCGCAACACTCTGGCCGCGGCGAACCAGCTCGTCCACCAGGTTCGAGCCAATAAATCCCGCGCCACCGGTCACAACGTAACGCATGCATCCACCTTTCGATAATTCAACTGAGACTCCAATCGGTGAGCCGAGAGGGTTCGGACAATCGGCAGAGCCCTATGAATCTGCAGGCTCAGAATCGCCGCTACTAGAATATGCGAATGCACTGCGCAGCGGCGGAAAGTCTTGCCGCAAAGGAAACGTAAAATGCACTACGCCTACTCGTCCCCTTTTTCCGTCGAAAACTTGTAAATCGTCTCCGACTGGAATTTCGATCCCGGCCGCAGGATGGTCGAAGGGAAATTGGGGTGATTGATCGAATCGGGATAGTGCTCCGTCTCCAGGCAAACCGCGCCGAACTTGGGGTACGCTACGCCGCGCTTGCCCACGATGCTCCCATCAAGGCCGATCGCGGTATAGAGCTGGATTCCCGGCTCGGTCGTCCTAACTTCCATGACGCGGCCACTGCTCGGATCCGTGACGCGGGCTGCGAATCTTAGTTCCCCGGGCTTTCCATTCACAATGTAATTGAAATCGTATGCTCCCGCCTTCGGATCGAGCGGTGTGCTGCGCGCGCCAATCGCCATCGGCTTCGTAAAATCGAGCGACGTCCCTTTCACCGGCTCGATTTCGCCGGTGGGTATCATCGTTGAATCCACCGGCGTATACGAATCGGCATTGATTTCCACGGTATCCTTCAACACATCGCCCGCGCCTGACAGATTGAAATATGTGTGGTTCGTCAAATTCACGATCGTCGCCTTATCGGTAGTCGCGGTATACGCAATCATAAGTGAGTTATCCTCCATCAACGTATATTCCACGGTTGCTGTCAGCTTCCCGGGGAATCCTTCTTCGCCGTCTGCGCTGACGTAGGTCAACCGCACCCCTGCCGCGTTCCCGGACTTGATCGGCTCACCGCTCCATACGTGCCGGTCAAAACCCACTTTCCCACCATGAAGCGTATTCGGTCCATTGTTGATCGCCAGGGTGTACTGAGTGCCGTCGAGCGTGAATTTCCCCTTGGCGATGCGGTTGGCCACTCGGCCGATCACACCGCCGAAATGCGGATGGTCGCCGAGGTAGCCTCTCAAATTGTCGAAGCCAAGCACAACATCACCGAATTGCCCGTTCTTATCGGGTACCCACAATTCGGTAAGCGTGGCTCCATACGTGATGATCTTCGCGGAAGCGCCCCGGAAATTCTTCAACGTGTACATCTGAATCTCGGTGCCGTCGTCGAGCTTCCCAAACACCGTGGTTTCCACGCTCGCTTTCATGATGGGTTTTCTTCCCTTGGCGTAGTTGTCTTGAGTGGAAGAGATGTCATGTTGTTGCGCACCCGCGCTAGCTACAAGCAGAAGTGTGGCGAGAATCCCTAGAATAAGCGAAATGCCTGGTTTCAGCACCCGTCGGGCCCCTTCTCGTCGTTCGATACCAAATATGTTCAGCGAACTACTGGGAACCACAAGTTTAGTAATCATTCGCTTCCTGTCAATCGGCGGACTCGCATCAGGCACTCTTCCTCCAGCCTCAACCTGCCCGCCAATATACGCTTAGCCGCCTCAACCAGCAATTCATCGCTTCTAGTCCACGAATTCGTTCGCCGGACAAGTCCACGTGGGATGTGACAAAAAGTGTCACTTTCAGTTGCTCACTCCTCAACATTCAGAGCCCGGAAGGCTCCCGCCTCCGGGAACGAATACAATCTATGAGAACCCGTCGTTTTAAGGGATTCCACCGAGACACCGTGGCAGTGATGTACTCTCGGCTACCCACTCAACACTCAAGCCCGGATGCGCCGCCGTACGCCATCAATCGCGATGAACGTCAAATAGTACAGGTTAGGTCAGTTTCAACCTGAACTCCCCTGCACTCCTACCTGTCCTTTCTTTGTTCCCTAGGTCAGTAGATACGCACTTACGCCGCTCCCTACACTGTTCTTATTATGAGAACACGCGGAGAAGTTCGTCACCGGCTATTTCTGTCATCCCAAACCGCGATTGCAAAACCGCGCGTGATGCGCGCGCTCGCCACCCTTGTCGGAACTGTGGCCCTGGTTGTGCTTTCTATAGGTCTTTCCAGTTGCGCTGGCGTAGTAACCGGCGGCGCCAAAGGCACCGGTAGTTCCGGCTCCGGCAGTTCAGGCGGCTCTGGATCAGGAGGCGGCGACGGAACGGGAACGCTCTCCGCCAATCCCACCACCATTACCTTCGGTAGTACTACCGATGGAACTAAGACGAGCCAGTCTGTGACCCTCACAAACACTGGCACCGAGGCCGCGAATATCTCTGCGGCTACAATTTCCGGCGCCGGCCTGTCAATTGTTGGCACTGCACCAACAAAGATTACGGCAGGATCAAGCGCCACAATTCAAATTCAATTCGCGCCGGAAACTCCTGGCGCTGTTACCGGCGCTCTTTCAATAGCGAGCGATTCTTCCAATCCCCAGATGTCAGTCGGACTTACCGGAACCGGTTCAGGCCCTCTCTTCTCGATTTCTCCAGCCTCGCTGACATTCACCAACGTGATCGCCGGCCAAACAACTTCGAAGCCTGTGACCATCTCCAACAGCGGCAACGCGCCTCTGACGCTGAGTGCTGCGAAGGTATCCGGTACAGGATTCTCCACCAACGGTCTTTCCGCAACAGCATCAATTACTGCAGGCCAGAGCATGACGTTCAACGTTGTATTCACTCCGCCCGCCGCAGCAACCGATTCAGGGACGATCAGTTTTACCGATAACGTGCCTGGCCCGCCCCAAGCGTTGGCCCTCTCCGGTACCGCCATTGCTTCCACGGCCACTTTGACGACCAATCCGGCCGTCATCACCTTTGCCAATACGGCAGTCGGCGCCACCAGCAAGCAGGCGGTCACGCTGAAAAATTCCGGAAATGAGTCCCTAACCGTCAATTCCCTAACCCATACCGGTTCGGAATTCACCGTCACCGGGCTAACCACTCCGATGACGCTCGCCGCTGGCCAGAGCACCAGCTTTACCGTCGAATTTACCCCTACGAAGCCCGGCAGCGCATCCGGCGACGTTAACGTCTCCGGCGAAGTTGGCGGCGAGGATCCCTCAGCAACCGTCGCGATGTCCGGTATGGCAACGGATGGACAGCTCGGAGCCAGCCCGGCAACCGTCAGTTTCGGCGATATCACCGTCGGCAGCTCGGGAACCTCGACAATCACGCTGAAGAACTCCGGAACCGCCAGCACAATCATCTCCGGCGCCAGCGCCACGGGAACTGGTTTCACCTACTCTGGCTTGACCACCCCGCTTACCCTCGCTGCGGGGCAGAGCACCTCGTTTACGGTCAAGTACGCGCCCACTTCCCCCGCTAGTTCAAGTGGCAGTATCACTGTAAAGAGCGATGCCTCAAATCCGACCGTAGCCGTAACCCTTACGGGAACCGGCGCTGAGGGAACGTTGTCCGCCACCCCGGCGAGCGTGCCCTTCGGCACCGTCGCCACGGGTAAGACGAGTTCGCAAACCATCACTTTGAAAAACGGCGGCACCGCAAGTGTGACCGTCACCGCTGTATCCGCATCAGGCAGCGGTTTCAGCGCTTCCGCCTTGTCACCGTCGCCGACGATCGCCGCGGGCGGTAGCGCCACGTTTACGGCCACGTTTAAGCCCACTGTCGTCGCTACCTTCAAAGGATCCATCAGCGTTACCAGCAACGTGTCCAGTTCTCCTGTCACCATTCCTCTCACAGGCTCATCAACTACTTCGACTGTTACCCTTGGGGCCAGCGCGACCAGTCTGAACTTTGGAAGCGTCGATCTGAATACCGAGACTTCGCTTAACGTGGTATTTACGAACACTGGAAATTCTGACCTCACAGTTTCCGGAGTGACCACTACCGGAACGGGTTTCAGCGCCAGCGGCGTCAACTCCAGCACCACGCTAACTCCAAATCAAACTGGCACTCTCAAAGTCTCCTTCGAACCCTCCACCGCCGGCTCTTTCACTGGCAAAGTAACCGTCGTCAGCAACGCTACGGATTCGCCAGCGACCATCACGTTATCCGGAACTGGTGTTAGCGCCCCCTCATCGGGCGGCGGCGGTTCTGGCTCAGGCTCCGGCTCTGGAGCGACGGCGCCTCCGATTTGCGGTTTGACGAATGACACCACCAATCACATTCCCAACGCCACCTCTTGGAACAATTTCGTTCCGCCCGGCGTTGGAGGCACCTACACGGATTCAGGCTATTGCTCCGTCACGCGCGTTACGAACTTCAAAGGCAGTTCCGGCGCTGGCTGCCACTATTACGCGACGGAAAGTCCTCTCGACATTTCCGACGAGTACCTCATGCTTTATGACTGCACCACAGGCGGCTGGTTCGTGGATGCGGGCCCCAAGAATTCGGCATACTCCATCGGTACCACCGTGCTCAGTGAAAGCTCCCTCAAAGGATTGTGGTCCAACGATAGCGAGCCAACATGGGACCGCACAACTCCCGGAAAGTTCTGGGTAACGGTCAACAACTCGATTGAGAGCTGCACGGTAAATAATTCCGCGAAGTCTCTAGCTTGCTCGAACAACCACACCTTCTCGGAATACTCCGGCTACCGCATCAGCTTCATGGATGAGACCGATATGACCCCAGAGGGCTGGCTCGTAACAGTTGGACAGAATACCCAAGGTGGCCATATTGATGTGTTCCTGTTCAATCCAGCCACCCAGACCAAGTCTCCCGTCTATACGACGAAATGCACGGCGGACGTAAACTCCTCGAACAACGGCTGCATCCACAAATTAATTGCCACGCCGAATAACGGAGTCGTGATCCAGTTTGAAAGCAGCACCAATCCCGAGAATGGAAACGAGCTGTGGGAGTCACCGTGGGCGGCGCTTTCGCCTGTTGAGCTGAATAGCGGCGGAACGGGCCCCGGCGGCACGGGTGGAACTGACCATCTCGACACCGGCAAAGACGAGAATGGCGTCGAGAACGCCGTTTATGAAGACTACCAGAACAATCCCGGCCCTTGGGGTGCCTGCCCGGATGGCTGGAGACCCACCAGCACCGTCTTGCCGCTTTCCCTCGATCCGGCATGTTTGTTTGACAACCGCCCGAACAACCCCGGCTGGCATGTGAGCTGGCGCGGCTACCCGAACACACAATTCGTCACCTATTCTGCGCAGGCGAACGAGAGTACGGCGGAGGAATTCAACAATGCCTCCGGTTACGCTGCGCCCAGTTCGAGTAACTGGAAAGTCTACACCAACGAAATCGTGATGATCCTCTTCGGCGCCAACAACGACGCAGCACACATCTATCGCCTCGCGCTCTCTCACACCCGCAGCAATCCAGGCTACTTCTGGAGTGATGCGCGCGCCGCTGAAGGCTATAGCGGAAACTACGTCGTATTCGATAGCAACTCCGCCTGGGGCTCCTCCGGCTGTGGCTCAGACGGCGGCGGCGAATGCAGCGACGTCTACATCATCAGGGTCCACTAACCGCCAAGGCCCACTAATTCGGGCGCGATACGAAGCTAACTCGACGCACTTCCCTATCTGATAGGCTGCGAACCCGTAATGAGAATGTCCACAAGTCTTCTAGCGCTCTGCTGCCAATCAGGGCTGGTCGCCACGTTAGAGACGCCGACAAGAGCCCGAAGGAGATCTACAGGATCAAGGTCCTCGCGTATTAGGCCGCTCTTGATCGCACGCTTCACCAGGGAGCGAATCGCTTCATGCATCTGTGCGTAGGAAGCTTCAAACACCTTCTTGTGATCGCCCAGCAGGGTATTGAGCGCCGGAGCGATCAGCTCCTTTGTTGCCACGGCATCAACGAACAGCAGCAGCCAGGCTCGCAAGGCTTCGATCGGAGGCATCGTCGCAGCAAGTTTCTGTGCTGCCCCCGCTAGCTTTTCCATCTCAGAGCGATAAACCGCCTTCAGAAGTTCTTCGCGCGTAGGAAAGTGGCGATACAACGTCCCCGGCCCAACGCCTGCTTGTTTCGCGATGTCGTCCAAGCTGGCATTTGCGCCCCATCGGGTGAACGCCTCCTTGGCGACCTCCAATATACGTTCCCGATTTCGCTCCGCGTCAGCGCGGGGCTTTCGCTTGGTAGGTTGTGACCGTTTCGGCCGCATTTAAAAATATCCAAAAATACTTGCAACCGGAGACAGACTCCGTTAATCTACTAATACGGAGACACGCTCCATTTTACCTAAACTGTCCTTCGAACGGGAGGGAAATAATATGACGGAACACACGGAACTGGGTGGCACGTTCACTCTTTCTCGTACCTCCAGCACGCTCTATCGGATGGGATACGGTGCGATGCGGTTAACCGGCCCCGAAATCTGGGGACCGCCACGCGACATGGATGCTGCAATTGCCGTTCTGCGAGAGGCAATCGCCGCTGGCGTGAACCATATTGACACCAGCGACTACTACGGCCCCCATGTCACCAATCAGATTATCAAGAAGGCTCTTCATCCCTATCCGGCCGGCTTAGTCATCGTAAGCAAACTAGGCGCCCGCCGTGGCGCAGACAAATCATGGATCCCTGCGCTTTCCCGTAAGGAGCTGATTGACGCCCTTCACGACAATCTTCGTAATCTCGGTGTTGATGCTGTCGAGGTCGTCAATCTCCGAGTCGGGGGGTTTTTGGAACCCTCGGAAGGATCCATCGAAGAGCCTTTGACTGCGCTTGTCGAGTTGAAGGATCAAGGATTGATTCGTCACATCGGTCTAAGCAATGTCACCCCGCGGCAACTCCAACAGGCGCAACGAATCACGGAGATCGTTTGCGTCCAAAACTTCTACAATGTGGCGAACCGCAAGGACGACGCGTTCATCGATTCTCTGGCGCGCCAAGGCATCGCTTACGTTCCGTTTTTCCCGCTGGGCGGATTTACTCCATTGCAGTCGTCGGTGCTCGATCACATAGCGGCGTCGCTGCAAGCTACGCCGATGCAAGTCGCGCTCGCCTGGCTTCTTCAGCGTTCTCCG
Source organism: Candidatus Acidiferrales bacterium (assembly GCA_036513895.1). GTDB lineage: Bacteria > Acidobacteriota > Terriglobia > Acidiferrales > UBA7541 > Palsa-147. The sequence goes on from DATBYF010000042.1 coordinate 10,502, forward strand.
AACATTTTACTGATCCCCGGCACCTCTTCGATAAACCATCTCAGAGAGAATCTCGCTGCCGCGGCTTTGAAAATTCCCCCGGATCGGATCGCCGAGCTCAACGCCATCGCCCAAAACATGCGGGCAGCAGCTCAGCCGGCACACTGATCCCGTGTTCCGGTAACTTTACGCAAAGGAGCTTTTTTATGAAGATATTTGTTACAGGAGCTACAGGTTTTATCGGTTCGGCCATCGTTAAGGAGTTGAACGCCGCAGGTTATCAGGTGCTTGGAATGGCTCGTTCAGAAGAGGGTGCCAAGTCCCTGATCGCCGCGGGTGCCCAGGTACATCGAGGTGATGTAGAAGACCTGGATAGCTTGCGGAGTGGAGCGGCCGCCTCGGATGGCGTCATCCATACGGCCTTTATTCACGACTTCTCGAAATTCAAGGAAGTTTGTGAGATAGACAGGCGAGCGATTGAGGCTCTGGGCTCGACGCTTGCGGGTTCTGACCGGCCGCTGCTGGTCACCTCTGGCACCGGGGTGGTCGCCTCCGCGCCGGGCCGTCCGGCGACCGAAGAAGATGAGCCAGTTTCCGGCCCCAATTCCGTCCCGCGAGTGGCGTCGGAAGAGGCGGCAGCCTCGGCGGCTTCGAAGGGAGCGCGAGTTTCAGTGGTGCGCCTCCCGCAAGTTCACAATACGTTCAAGCAAGGGCTCATCACTTACGCCATAGCAATGGCTCGCGAAAAGGGCGTGTCAGCCTATGTCGGCGACGGCTCTAACCGCTGGCCCGCGGTACATCTTCTTGATGCCGCCCGTCTCTACAGGCTGGTGCTTGAGAAGGGTTCATCAGGAGCCAAATATCATGCTGTCGCGGAGGAGGGTGTGCCGGTTAGAGACATCGCCGAAGTAATCGGCCGTCATTTGAACGTGCCTGTCGTCAGCAAGTCCCCAGAGGAGGCCCGGGAGCATTTCGGCTGGTTGGGAGTCTTCGTAGGCCTCGATTGCCCCGCTTCGAGCGCGCAAACCCAGCAGCGTCTCGGCTGGCATCCAGTACAGACCTCACTGCTCGACGACCTCGAACACGGATCCTACCCAGCGGCCCCATCACGTTCATTGGAGAAGACTGCTTAACCACGGACGGCGGGTAGCACACCTTAACTTTGAATCGAATTCGACGTTTGACCGCGGGTGCTGCACCCTTTGCTTTGTAAGGGCGCGGTTTAGCATTGTTGCGTTCCCTCAAAGCCCGCTTCGTTTCGCCCGGCAAGATCATCGTAGCTCCGCAGGCCCTTGCCGCCCATTGGTCCGAAATCCGTCCGAGGCAAATCTTAGCGTGATTTTTCGGTCAAAAGTTGAGTAATCCGCCGGGGTCTGATCGTATACAGGATATATGTCGGCTCTTCCCATGACATTGAATACGACAGCCGAAACCGAAACCGCAAAGATTGCGCGAGGCTTACGTGAGAGGGATATGGAGCTTCTCGCAGACCTGGTGGAGCGCTTTCAGCATCGACTGGTGCGCTACCTGCTATACCTCACCGGGAGGCGAGAGTATGCGGAGGACCTTGCGCAGGAGACCTGGATTCACGTGCTGCAACGGGGCAGCCAGTACAACGGGCGGCAGCGGTTCGATCCATGGCTATTCGCGATCGCACGCAATTTGACAATAGATTACCTCCGGAAAAAACGAAAAGGGGTGGCAACAGTATCCTTGCCAAATGATCGCGATGCAATGCTGCTGTTACCCTCTTCCGATCCTTCCCCATTCGAAGCCGCGGCCCGAAGCGAAGACGCAATGCGTCTGGCCGGCCGGCTGCAGATTCTGCCACCGCTGTATCGCGAGGCTTTGCTGCTGAGGTTTCAAGAAGACCTGTC
>DATBYF010000043.1:0-83648 GCA_036513895.1 Candidatus Acidiferrales bacterium
AGTGATTCCGAGAATACGAGTCTTGGTCTTGGCAAAGCAAAAGGCTCTGGTAGAAAAAACAAAACACACCGCCGCGTCTCATCCGCAGCGACGCGCTCGTGTGTCTTGACATTGCTAGGTTCGTCAGAGACGGGATGACAAGTTTTTCTCGCATTGAAAGATACGAGGACGGTCACCAGCCGCGCGTTTGCAGCAAATCTTTTTCTTCGAGTTGCCGGACATCGAGCCCCTTCATTGCTTCGCCGAGTTCCTCGGAGGCTTCGAGAACCGCCTTCGGATCGCGTGCGTGTGTTGTCGCCTTGACGATTGCTCGCGCGCGGCTGGCTGGGTCGCTCGACTTGAAAATTCCGGAGCCCACGAAGACAGCTTCGGCGCCGAGTTGGACGACGAGCGCCGCATCAGCGGGAGTCGCTACGCCGCCAGCCGAGAAATTCGGGACTGGCAACTTGCCGTGCTTTGCGACCCAAGCGACAAGCTCAAAAGGCGCGCCCAACTCCTTTGTCGCGTGCACCAGTTCTTCTTCGCCAAGCGTCGTCAGCTTTTTCATCTGGCCGACAATCGCGCGCATATGGCGTACCGCTTCGACGATATTTCCCGAGCCAGCCTCGCCCTTGGTGCGGATCATCGCCGCGCCTTCCGCGATCCGTCGCAGCGCTTCGCCGAGATTCCGCGCGCCGCATACGAATGGCACCTTGAACCCGTGCTTCCAGATGTGGTGTTCTTCGTCAGCGGGCGTCAGGACTTCGCTTTCGTCAACGAAATCGACTTCCAGCGCTTCGAGCACTTGCGCTTCGGTGAAGTGGCCGATGCGCGCTTTGGCCATCACTGGAATCGAAACCGTTTTCATAATCTCGCGGATGATTCGCGGCGAGGCCATACGCGCGACCCCGCCTTCCTTGCGGATGTCTGCCGGGACGCGTTCGAGCGCCATCACGGCGCAGGCGCCTGCGTCTTCGGCAATTTTGGCTTGCTCGGCGTTGGTGACGTCCATAATCACGCCGCCCTTGAGCATTTCGGCCAATCCCACTTTCACGCGCCACAGCTTGTCGCTCATGAATTCCATTTTCGTCTCCAGTTCGTGTTTTTTAGTTCGCAATCCTATCGCGCCCAATTTACCGCGCGGCTTGTCGCAAATTACGTCGCTCTCGAAATGGTCACAAATCTCCCGCGGCCGCGAGCCAATACTGCGCCGTCCGCGTTTCGAATCTCGCCCACGTTAAACAAATTCCGGCCTTTCGCATCCACTTCAAATGCTTCGATCGAAATTTCCTGGTCCACGGGAACCGGCTTCAAGTATTCGATCGTCAATTCCGCGGTGACGGCTCGTGCGTCGCGGAATCGGCAGACCTTGCCCATCGCTTCATCGAGAAGTAGCGCGATAATACCGCCGTGCATGAAACCCGAGCCGCCCTGATACGCGGGCCCGAGCCGGAAATTTCCGCGAATTCGACGCGACTCCTCATCCGATTCAAATGCCAACTTCATCCCGCGGTCGTTCGCGCCGCCACAACCGAAGCACGCGTTCGCCGGATTTGGATCGAGTCTCATCGCGTGCTAAACGAGCGCCACGTGACCCATATCAACTCGCCGAACGCCGCGACGCTTCTTCTGCAACTCACTCTCGATCAGAGAGCCTAGCGTTTGAATTCCGCGGGCGATTTGTTTCTCGTCCAGCCCCGCAAATCCGAGCCGCAACGTATTCAACTGCGGATTCTGGATGAAGAAATATCTTCCCGGAATGAAGAGCACGCCGCGCTCGCGAACGTGAATCAGAAGTTCGCCGGCGTCGAATCCTGGCGGCAACGTCACCCAGACGGCCATGCCGCCGTCCACGCGCGTCCATGAAGTTCCTTCGGGCATGTGACGCTGAAGCGCCTTTTCGAGCGCTTCCAGGCGTGCACCGTAAACTTTGCGCATTCGCGCCATATGACGGTCGAGGTGCCCTCTGCGAACAAATTCGGCAAGCGTCGCCTGCGAGAGCTGATCGGTGTGCAGGTCGGTCGCTTGTTTCACGAGCCGCAGACGCTCCATCACATTTTCCGGGCCAACACACCACCCCACGCGCAATCCCGGGAACGCGACCTTTGAAAAGCTGTCAATTTGAATTACCAGGCCGTGGCGATCGAGCGCTTTCAGCGATGGGACGGGAGTACCGCGGACGCGCAGGCGCGCATAGATGCGGTCTTCAACGATGGGCACTTGATAGCGTGCTGCCAATTCGAGAAGTTTGCGGCGCTCCGCGATCGGAAGGGTTGTGCCAGTGGGATTGTGAAAATCCGGCGTGACGAGCAGGAGCTTCACGCGATTCTGCATCAGCACGGATTCGAGCACGTTCACGTCAAGCCCTGCGTAGCCGAGTTTTTCAGAATTTACTTCGACAGGGATGCCGAGGCAGCGCACACGCGCGCTCCCGAAAATCGCAATCGCGCCAGGATATGAGGGGTTCTCCAAGAGCACCGTGTCGCCCGGGCGCAGAAAGGCTTTGCAAAGCAGGTCGAGTGATTGCTGGCAGCCATTGGTGATCAGGAGCTGTTCGTTGCGCGCGACGATGCCCTCTTCGCGCAGCATCTCGAGGATCACTTTTTTCAGCGGCGCGTAGCCATCGGTAACTCCCAGTTGCAAGATTTCCCGTCCTGCGCTCGCGACAACGGCGTTAGCGCAACGCCGTAATTCTTCAACAGGGAAAAAATCATCGGATGGCCGGGCGGTGACAAATGCGATGGAGTCCGCGGGGATATCGGGCGAAATGCGGCTGAGCGCTTCCTCGCCGCGCTCGTCGGCAAAGAGTGTTTCCCAGCGAACACCGCCATTACCGTTTTGCCGAGGCAGGGGGGTGAATTGCCGCGAGGGCGTACCACCGCAGATAAACGTTCCGCGCCCGACGTGGCCCTGAATCAGCCCCTCAGATTCAAGTTCGGCGTAGGCATTGGCCACCGTCGTTCGGTGCACGCCTAACTGAACAGCGAGTTCCCGGCTCGCAGGGATTCGGTCGCCGGAGCGCAACTCACCAGAATGCACGAGCGCGCGAAGCTGATCGCGGAGCTGAACGTATAGCGGGATATGGCTTTCGGGCTGTATTTGGAGGGGCAACATTGGCTCTCTCCTATGGGCCAATATAGTATAGACAATTGGCTTGGAAAGAGCCAATTTGTCTTTTCTCCAAAATTCTTCAAAAGGGACTTAGCGGCGAGTGTCGCGCAAGCGGAAACGCTGGATCTTGCCAGTGGCGGTTTTTGGAAGTTCTGCGAGGAAGTGAATTTCGTGGGGGCACTTGTAGCCGAGCAGACGCTCACGCAGCCAATTTCGAATTTCGCTGCCGAGATTCGCGTTCGCTTGAATTCCCTGCCCTAGGACGACGTATGCGGCCGGGAAAAGCAAGCCGTCGGTATTCGAATGCGCGACCACGGCGGCTTCGGCAACCGAGGGATGGCCGAGCAGAGCATTTTCCACTTCCGCGGGCGAAACCCACATACCGGCGACCTTCATCATGTCATCGGCGCGACCGCGGTAATAATAATAGCCATCGGCGTCGCGCGTGAACTTGTCGTTGGTCGCGACCCAGTCGCCTTGCTTGGTCTGCGCGGTAAGCTCTGGAAGCTTCCAATATTCGGAGAAGGCGCCGCTTCCCTTCACCCAGAGATTTCCGAGTTCTCCGTTCGGCGTAGCGTCGCCATTCTCGTCGAGGATTTTTGCCTCGCATCCAGGCACTTCGACGCCGCATGAACCCGGCTTCGCCGTGCCAACGCGCGACGACAAAAACATGTGAAGCATTTCGGTCGAGCCGATGCCGTCGAGAATTTCAAGACCGAAGCGTTTCCGGAAGCGCTCGAAGATTTCCGCGGGAAGCGTTTCGCCAGCCGAAACGGCGAGACGCACAGAAGAAAAATCGAGCGAGAGTCCGCGTTCGGCTTCGCGCAGAAGGGCGGCATAGAAAGTCGGCACGGAAAAAAAGATTGTCGGGCGGTGCTTCGCAATCATCGTCGCGGCGCGTTCTGCCTTCGGGCGTTCGGGATCGAGAATCGTCGCTGCCCCGACGGAGAATGGGAAATACATTCCGTTACCGAGGCCATAGGCGAAAAAAAGCTTCGACACCGAGAACATCCTGTCGTCGGGCCGGACGCCGAGCACGGAGTGCGCGAACCCCCGCGACGTGTACATCATGTCCTGATGCCGGTGTACAGCGCCTTTGGGGTTCCCACCGCTTCCGGATGTATAGAGGATAAATGCCGGATCGAGTGGCGTCGTGGGATGTAGCGGAATTTGTTCCGGCTTCGACGGTAGCCAATCGTTCCACGCCGCCGTCTTCGTGCCGGTGGGTAACGGCGGATTCGATCCATCTGGATACTCGCCGAGGATGACAATCTGCGTGACCGATCCGGAACTGAGGCCGGATAGAAATTCCGGAAGTGAAGCGGCATGAACAATGGCGATTTTCGCGCCGGAATTTTCGGAGCAGTGGCCGAAGCCGGGCGCACGCGACAGCGGATTTACGGGAACCGCGATGGCGCCGATCCGCGCCGCCGCAAAAAATGACGCGACGAACTCAGCAGAATCCGGAAGCACAATCAGGACTCGGTCGCCCGGAGCGACGCCCGAACGCGTGAGTGCGTCGGCGACGCGATTGACTTCTTCCGCGAGCTCGCCATAAGAGACAGCGCGCGGCTCTCCGAGAATCGCCACGCGCTGCGGATGCTCGCGCGCGGGCCGTGACACGAATTCATCGGCAATATTAAATTGCGAGTTTAGTTTTAGCGGAAATTCCGGATGCACGCCCGGGGGCATGCAGCGATATTACGCCGATGCCGTCTTTTCGCCCAAGCGTCGCATGCGCTCCTGAAGCTTGCGACGCAGATTCGCGGGCGCATTGGGATTGAACGCGACGAGATACCACAGCGGCTGCGTACGATCGCGGCTAAGGCGCGTGAGTGTTGCGGCATCCGTATTCGGGTGCCGTGCGATGTTCTCGCGAATTGCGGCGTAAGGATGATGCGAAAGCCGCCCAAGCGTTTTCGCCGTGACTTTTGGATGCTCGCTGATCAAACGAAGCAAATAGAAATCTTCCCTCGGCGCCTGACGCGAAAGCAGATCGAGCACGTCCGGCTTCACCTCCGCGCTCAATACCGTGCCCACCTTTTCATCCCACGACGGATTTATCCGATTCAATTCCTGAGTACGGGCGTGGATCAATTGCTCGATCACGCGGCGCTCCTGATCGAGCCGGCTTGCTGGAAGCGCGCTGCGCTCCACCGAGTCTAGAACGCGCAGCAAATGCTGCCGCTCCCCGAAAACAATCTGGCTCGTCCGGGGACTCTTGCCCCTGGGAGCATTCCGCACCAAATCCGAGCGCCTCATATCCACCTCACTCGTTGACATCACTTCGGGATCCCAAGCTTTCGTAGTAGACATTCCAGTTCGAGCCTATTAATTCGCAAACTTTCCGCAGTGACTTGACCGCCTTCTTCGATTCGATTCTTCAGGAACAGGCCTGCGACGTCGATCTTTTCTTCGCGGCTTAGATAGCGATTCGCGCGTTGCCATCCCGCAAGCGCTTCGCCTGAAACACAAACGACAATCGGCTGAGCGCCACCCTCGAAAAAATAGAGTTCCGGCTGATCCCCGCCAGCGAGAAATCCGGCTTTCTTGAAGCTGAACTTTCTCGCGTGGCCATCCTGTCCGGTCGCTTCGAATGTTTCGAAGACAGATTCGTAGGCCATCGAGGATTATGCGAAGGCGCCAGCAGCGAGTAAAGAAATCGCAAACTCTATAGTTCCACAGCGCGCAACACGGAGTCCTAGAACTAGGGCAACCAGCCCACGAGTTGCGACAACCGGCTGGGCACGATAACGTATTTAAGCGTAAACCATGTCGTTGGGAGACTCAAGCCGATGAGCGCTTTTGAAGAGCATCGCGAAGAGCTGGAGCATTACGAAATGATGATGGGCGCGAGTCGCGGCCGGTTGGCGGTTTCGCTCGATCGGCTCACGAATGCGCTTATTCTCGTCGGGCAGCATGGCGTCTATTGCCACACCCAGCGTGATCCGGAAATTCCAGTGATGGATATTCGGCTGATCACCCAAGAACTTCGCGACGCGAAGGCGCTGATCCAAAGTGTAATGGAAGCGCTGCGGGCCGAGCGTGAGGCAAAAGAACATTAGCTAGATGGTGGTCAGCTAGATCATAGCGCGTGGGCTTACGCTTTCGACTGTCCTTGCCGGAACATTCGCGGATCAACTTGGCCTTAAGAATGGATTGCTTTCGCGTTCGGCGCCGATTGTCGTGGCGGGGCCGTGGCCTGGGAGGACGAAAGTTTCGTCGGGCAATGCGAGAACTTTAGTTCTGAGCGACTTCATGATTTCCGGAAGTGAGCCACCCCAGAGATCCGTCCGGCCGATGCTTCCAGCGAAAAGCGTGTCTCCCGCGATAAGTCTCGGCTCGGTACCGACATGCTGTTTCGCGTGCGAGCTAGCGTGCGGCGCCGATCGCGAGTCGGCGATCGAAGGCTGCGCGGCCTTGCGGCTCGGCAGATAAAGGCAGAGGCTGCCGGGAGTGTGACCGGGAGTGTGAATCACGCGCGCTTCAAACTCGCCCCACTTCACGGAATCGCCATCGCGCAAAAATTCTTCGACGTCCGTCATTTCAGGCGCCGGTACGCCCAGCCACTCCGCCTGCATATCCAGGTGTCGATAGAGTTCGAGATCGTCGTTGTGCATCAGGACGGGCGCGCCGGTCACTTGATGCAAACGCGCGAGGCCGCCGACGTGATCGATGTGCGTGTGGGTGCTGACGATGGCGAGAACTTTCAGTTTGTGCTTGCGCAGGATTTCGAGGATGCGGTCGACCTCGTCGCCGGGATCGACGACGATGGCTTCGTGCGTTGCGGGATCGCCGAGAATCGAGCAATTGCATTGGAGCATGCCGACGGGGATGACTTCGTGAATGAGATTCTGTGCCATTGGGTCGAGTATATCAGCCGGAGGAATCAGGGTGCGACCGCGCACTTCTAGTGGCGCGGGCATCCTGCCCGCGTTTTTGGATCGAGGCGCGGCTCGGAAAGACGCGGGCAGGATGCCCGCGCCACGATTTTGCTGCCGCCTGTTCCTGCTAATATAAATGGGTTACTGAGCCATGGATGCTACGCCAAAACCCGCGGTTGAAACTCCGCTTCGAAAGCGCGAAGAGGCGCTTGGCGCCAACTTTGCGACTTGGTTCGGCTGCGTGTTGCCGCAGCAATTCTCAACGCTCGAGAGTGAATATCGCTTCGCGCGCGAAACGGCGGCGCTCGTTGACAAGAATTACCGTGCGTTCCTTTACCTCACAGGCCCTGACCGCGAGCGATATCTCAACGCGATTCTCACGAATGATGTCCGCGAGTCAGCGTCCGGGCGCGGCATCCCTTCCCTGCTACTGAATCCGCAGGGGCACATCCTCGCGGAACTTGAGATTTATTCGCTCGGAGATCGGCATCTCGTTGTTTCGTATCAAATGATTCGCGAACGCCTCATTGAGGCGCTCGATCGCTACATCATCATGGACGACGTCGCGATTGAAGACGCGTCGGATGCGCTCGCCGTTCTCAGCGTCGAAGGACCGAAGAGCGCCGAAGTGTTGCGTGCGGCCAGCGGCGGAGAGCTCGAGAGCTTCGCAGAATTGGAGCTTCGCGAGGCAATCGTTGCGGGAATGCCAGGACGCGTTGTGCGGCGGTCGCCGGGTGGCATGCTGGGATTTGAATGTATCGTCGAACGCGCGCGTGTCGAATCGCTGTGGGACGCTCTGCTCGGTTCGGTTCGCGCAATTGGCGGCGGGCCAATCGGCTACAACGCGCTAAACACTCTGCGGCTCGAAGCGGGGCTTCCGTGGTTCGGCTACGATTTCGACGAGAACGTGATCCCGCATGAAGCTCGGATCGAGACATCGCACATCAGCTTTTCGAAGGGCTGCTACACCGGCCAGGAAATTGTGGAACGAGTTCGCTCGCGCGGACATGTGAATCGGATGCGCGTTGGCCTCGAATTTTCGGGAGGCTCAATTCCCGAGCGCGGAGCTAAGTTGACTGCCGACGGTAAGGAAGTTGGCCACGTCACGCGCGCCGGATTTTCGCCGGCGCTCGGGCACGGCATCGGCATGGGCTATCTTCGCCGCGAGCACGCTGCACCCGGCAGCGCGCTGCAATGCGGTGGCGCGAGTGCGACGGTGATTGAGTTGCCGCTCAAGAAATAACCTGTAGCCTCCGATGTTCCTGCGCATTACGCCCTTCAACCGCCCTCGACCGCTAGGAACGCGCATTGGGTCGTTATTCCCCGAGGCGGGGAGCCTCGGGACTCTGAATTGAATTTGCGGATCGAGAAATGAGAGTCGGGAATTGCGCGGCGAGGAAGAGCGGCACCCCGTTACGTCAGAGCCCGGAGGCTCCCGCCTGCGGGACAGCATTCGACCAGACATGCGCAATCGGTGAGGACTTTGCATTTCTCACGGCGTCTCGGCACGAAATTATTGATGGTCGAATTAACCGATATTGAGGGAACGGCGGAAGCTGCCGCGGTCGGAGTCAATTTTTTTCTGCAGCTGCATGATGGCGTAGAGAAGAGCTTCGGGGCGCGGCGGGCAACCGGGAACGTAGACATCCACGGGAATCACCTGGTTCACGCCCTGCACAATCGCGTAATTATTGAAGACGCCGCCCGAAGTCGCGCAGGCGCCCATCGAAATTACCCACTTCGGCTCGGGCATTTGATCGTAGAGTTGCTTGATCACAGGCGCCATTTTGTTCGAGACCCGTCCGGCAATAATCATCAAATCGGACTGGCGAGGGGAGCCGCGGAAAACTTCCGCGCCGAAGCGCGCCACATCGAAACGCGACGCGGCCATGGACATCATTTCAATAGCGCAGCATGCCAGGCCAAACGACATCGGCCAAATCGAACTGCGACGAGCCCAGTTCACGACTTTATCGAGCGAAGCGAAGAGGATTCCCTCTTCCTTAAGGAAGTTGTCTTCCTCGCCCGGCCTTTCGAGCGTTACGCCCTTTGCTAGCTCAACTGCCATGCCTGAAATCTCCGCAGGTCGAAATCGCTACGCTAACTACCAATCCATTTTCGCATCTTGGCGTGGGGAGTGCAATTCAACAATCCGCTTGCCGGAGCGGAAAAAGCGGTCTAACGCTACAGGAACTAAGATTACGCGCCGACCTTAAGAACGATTTTGCCGAATTGTTCGCGGCTTTCGAGGCGCGCGTGGGCCTCGGCGCATTTCTCGACGGGCATCACCTTGTCAATCACGGGATTGAGCTTTCCTTGATTCATTGCCTCGAGTGCGGCGTACAAATCGGCTTTGCTCCCCATCTTCGAACCGAGAATCGAATACTGCTTCGAAAAGAGAAACCGCAGATCGATCTTGGCGTCGTAGCCGGTTGTAGCGCCGCAAGTGACGAGCCGGCCGCCGGGCGCCAGGCTCGCCAGGCTCTTCTCCCATGTGGCGAGGCCGACGTGCTCGAAGACGACTTCCACGCCGCGGCGATTCGTGAGGCGCTTAACTTCCGCGGCAATGTCTTGCTTTGAGTGATCGATGACCGCTTCCGCGCCGAGCTTCGTCGCGTGTGCGAGCTTTTCCTCGGAACTAGCCGTGGCGATGACGCGCGCGCCGATTAGTTTCGCGATTTGAATCGCGGCGGTTCCGACTCCGCTCCCCGCGCCCAGAATCAGAACGGTCTCACCAGGCTGAATTTTTGCTCGCGCGATAAGCATGTGCCACGCCGTAAGAAATACGAGCGGGACTGCAGCTGCCTCTTCGAACGAGAGACGCTCGGGCTTCGGTATCGCATTCACCTCGGGTACGCTAACGAATTCGGCGCAGCCTCCGTCCACCATTTCTCCAATCATTTTGTACTGGCGGCAGAAATTATCCGCGCCCGCGAGGCACTGCGCGCACTGGCCGCAGGAAATGCCGGGAACGAGAATCACTTTATCGCCGACTTTGACGCGCGAAGTTGCCGAGCCGACTGCGGCGATTTCACCGGCAATATCGCTTCCGGGAATATGCGGCAGCGGAATTTTCATACCAGGAATGCCGCGGCGCACCCAGAGATCAAGATGATTGAGCGCACACGCACGAACTCGAACGAGCACTTCAGGTGCGCGGACGACCGGTTCGGGCACGTCGGTGTAACGGAGGACTTCGGGTCCGCCATGCTGGTCGAAGACGATGGCTTTCATGGGGGTAAGGCGCCGTGAAGGGTTTGAACTAGAGTGCGCCGGATAGTTTGAGCGGAATTCGGTCATAGAGTTTGGCAGGCGCCAAGATGGCGCAAAAAGCGATGAATTGCAATTCGAAGATTGAGAAGTCATGTCGTTCATCGTGGCAATTAGACATGTCGATCGAGAGGCGGTTGCGATCCGCACGATCATGTCAGTTGCAGGATAAGCAGTCGATCGTAGCGCCGGCATCTTGCCGGCGATTTTGACTTGCGGCTGCCGCACAGAAAATCGCCGGCAAGATGCCGGCGCTACGTCTGCGTGCGTGGCCCTCGGAAGGCGGGCCGGCACGAGCGTTCGATACATGGGGGCGTCGATGGCGCCGCGCACCGCAAAGAAAATTGACAGCCGCGGAGGCGAGACTTAACCTTGAGCGAGGCCGGGGGTAGGACGCTGCTCGCAGCACGAATGAGCTGCACAAAAAGACTCCATGGATCTCTTCGAAGAAATCGTAAAGATGCGGCGCGAGGGCCGGCGAGGCGCGCTGGCGACGATCGTGCACACAAACGGCTCGATCCCGAGCTACGAAAGCTCGCGGATGCTCGTCCGCGAAGACGGCTCGATCGCGGGAACGATCGGCGGGGGATGTGTCGAAGCAGAAGTATGGGCGGCGGCGAAAGAAGTAATTGATATCGAGCAGCCCCGAAAAATGACTTTCAATTTGAACAACGAGGCTGCATACGATTCTGGGCTCATCTGCGGCGGCACGCTCGAAGTTTTCGTCGAGCCAATTTTGCCGCAGCCGCGTCTATATATTTTCGGCGGCGGTCACGTCTCGACGGCCGTGGCTAAGGTCGCGAGCCTCGCGGGATTCTGGATCGGAGTCGCGGACGATCGCGCCAGCTTCGCAAATGCCGAACGTTTTCCTATGGCCGGCGAAATCTACACGAGTTGGGAAGAAGCGTTTGAGAAGCTGCATCCGAACGCCTCGACGTATATCGTGATCGTTACGCGCGGCCACAAAGATGATATGCGCGTGCTCGAGTGGGCCGCCGCAACGGACGCCCGCTATATCGGAATGATCGGCAGCAAACGCAAAGTTCTGTCCGTATATAAAGCGCTCGAAGCAACCGGCATCCCGGCGGAGAAGCTCGAACGCGTTTACGCGCCCGTGGGCCTCGAAATCGGCGCGCTCACGCCAGAAGAAATCGCCGTCAGCATCACTTCGGAACTCATCGCTATCCGCCGCAAAGCCGAAAACCTTCCTCACAAGAGCGTTAAGCTCGCGCAAGCCGCAATTCCCGCCCGTGGATAGCGCGGCATGATCGCCGCCATTATTCTGGCAGCCGGCGAATCACGAAGAATGGGCAGCCCGAAAGCACTTGTGCCCTTACGGGGGCTCACGTTTGTCGAGCACTTGGTGGCCGCGACGCGGCATGCGCGAGTCGGGTTGACGCGAATCGTGCTCGGCGCAGGCGCTGGTGACATTCGCCCCAGGCTGAATGCCGACGCGTCAACAATAGTTGTAAATCACGAGTGGGAAAAAGGTCCGCTTTCGTCGATCCAGACTGGATTAAGAAGTCTCGAGGGCATGGAAGTTGAGGGCGCGCTGATTTGTCCCGTGGATCATCCGCTCGTGACGCAGCATCTGGTTTCTTCCATGATTGAAGCTTTCGATGTGACAAACTGCGCAATCATCCTTCCGACCTACCACGGACGGCGGGGGCATCCTGTGCTCTTCAGCAGCACGCTGTTTTCAGAATTGATGGCGGCGCCGATGGAAACCGGAGCGCGCACAGTCGTGCGGGCGCACGCGAACAACATCGCCAGTGTGCCGACAGAGGAAGAGGGAGTAATTCTGAATTTGGACGATCCCGCGGCGCTAACCATCCTAGGGACACCGTAAGCCAAAGCCAAAACTCTGCGCGCGATCCGCAAACCCACTCATTTCAATTTTGGTAGCACCGCGCGCAAGCCGTCTACGGCCAACTGGCTGCCATGAGCAGTGGCTGGCGGAAGCCCTCCGAGGCCGTCGGATATCTGTTGAGCAGTGATCTTCCGCGCTTCATCGAGAGTCTTTCCCTGAAGAATTTCGGTGAGATACGAACTACAAGCGATCGCAGTGACGCACCCTTGCGCTTTGAAGCGCGCTTCGACGATCCTGCCAACCTCTGTCCTTACTGAGAGTCGCAGTACGTCTCCACAGACGGGATTTGTCACCTCCGCAATTGCGTCAGCATCTAAAATGTCGCCAGGATTCCGGGGGTTCTTGAAGTGATCGAGAACAGCTGGGCTAAACATGGGGACGTCGAACTCCGAATTATAGTACACAAACGTGAGTGCGCCCGAGTGAGAATTGTTTTGCACCGAAAGGGAAATTTGTTTATAAATCGTTGACATGAGTGTAGTTGGAAGGTAGTCTCAATGCGTCCAGCTAGCTCCGAACCCCTGGGAAAAGAAAAAAGTTTTGCAGCGTAGCCCTGAGGAGGGCCACAAGAAATGCAGATACGACGACTCCGGATGTGGATCGTAACGCTCCTTGCCGCGTTTTTCGTGCTGAGCGTCGGCTCGGCATACGCGCAGGACGGCAAGCTGAAAATCCATGTATCGCCGAAGCAAGCCTATTTGTTTGTGGACGGTAAGGCGATCAACGATGGTAACCATACGATTTCTCTAAGCGCCGGGAAGCATACCGTGGTTGTCGTCAACTACGGCTATAAACTCTCTTCCCAGGACGTCAACATCGAAGCTGGCAAGACCACCCCTCTCGAGGTAACGCTAACACCCTACGGGGATAAGGTCGGCGGACCATGGGGCCGCATCCAGCTCAAGGGCCCCGGGCGAGCCGCCGTTTTGCTTGAAGGCAAGACGCCCGAGTACTTCGTCGGCCACGTCGACGAGTTCAACTGGGATTGGATTTGGAAGCAAGAACTGCTAGTACCGCCGGGCACGCACAATATCACCGTGACCCGCAATGGCACAGACATATGGTCAGGAACGGTAAACGTCGCGGCCAACCAGAAGGTTGTGATCTATCTTGACAAAAAGGGCGAACAAAAGAACGTAGCGTGGCCTCGCGGCGAGCAGCTTGAAAAGAAGGCTCCGCTCCCTCGCTTCCATGCCGGTATCGCCAGCGCGACTGTCGTTGTTGCGCCAGTCAAGATGGGCGCCTTCACGGTCGATAAGGCCAACATCAATTGCAGCGAGACGTCGAATCTGAACTGGAGCGCCACCGACGCCGTTCGCGCAAACATCAGCAACGTGGGCGACGTCCAGCCGAACGGTACGCAGGGCGTATCACCGCATGCCACCACAACCTACACGGTCACGGAAGTCGGCCCGGGCGGAACAGCCACGGCGACCACGACCGTCAACGTGAACACCGTCGTTCAGGCGACCCTCACCGCGAATCCTGCGGAAATCCACTATCGCAAGATCGGCGATCGCGTGAAGGTGCAGGATTCCTCCACGTTGACTTGGTCCACTTCGAACGCGGACAACGTCAATCTCGATCCGACTGGCAAAGTTGACCTGAACGGCACGCAGACAATCCAGGCCAATCCGAAGAACACAAACATTGGCCCAGTGGATGAAACGAACACGTACACCCTGAACGCCACAAACGTGTGCGGCGGCTCGTCAACACAAACCGCGACGATTCATGTCACCGGTTCGATCGAGCCAATGCCAACCGTCGTTCTCTACAGCGTTTTCTATCCCACGGACTATCCCGACTCGCGGCACCCGACTGACGGATTGCTGAAGAGCCAGGAAAAGAACCTTACCGACCTGGCCGCCGGCTTCAAGAAGTATCTCGAGTATGACGAAACTTCGAAGCTGTCAGTCACCGCATACGCCGATCAGCGCGGCAGCAAGAAGCACAACCAGGAACTCAGCGAACGCCGCGTCGAGCGGATTAAGCAGTTCCTCGTTGATCAGGGCGTTGCTGCGGATAAGGTCGAAACGGCTGCCTACGGCGAAGAGCGCAACCTCTCCAAGGACGAAGTGAAGGCCCTCGAGGAAGCGAATCCAGCTAAGCCTTCCAAGAAGCGCGCCAATGCAAAGCGCGTGGATTGGCTGGCATACAACCGCCGCGCGGACATCGTGCTTCTGCCTTCGGGACAGAAGTCGGCGCAATACTACCCGCACGACGCAGCGGATTCGGATACGCTCTGGCAATTGGCGAAGCCGCGTCTGAAGAAGATCGAAGCCGAACAGTAGATCTAAACGACAACGGTCACGACAGCCACCAGCGCCGGAGCCTAAAAGCTCCGGCGCTTTATTTTTTGCCGCCCGGCCTTCCCTGCTAGACTCTGCCCCGATGAAAGTTCCCGCGAACACGTCGGCAAAAAATATTCGGCCGATCGACAAGCTTCGCATCGTGTCGCTGGCTCCGAGCGTCACTTCCATTCTTTTCGAAATCGGCGCTCAGAAAAATCTCGTTGGCGTCAGCAAATGGTGCAACGATGTCGTCCCCGCCGGCAGATTGCCGCAAGTGGGCGATTGCTGGGCGCTCGACGTCGCGGCCGTGAGTCGCCTGAGGCCGACGTTTGTGATTGGATCGGTTCCATTCAAGCCGGAAGTCGTTGCAGAATTGCTGGCATTGCCTGCCGCGTTTCTCGCCCTCAATCCGCGCTCGATTCAAAGTATCGAGGAGGATTGCCGAATCCTCGGCAGAATTACGAATCGTGCGCCGGCTGCGAACGCGCTGGTCGAGAAAATGCGCTCAGCGTTCGCTCGAATCAAGCGGCTCACGCGGGACGCCAAGCAACGCCCTCGCGTTTACTGTGAGGCGTGGCCGAATCCTCGCATCAGTTCGCCGCCGTGGGTTGCTGAGCTGGTGAAGATTGCGGGCGGCCGCATGATCGTGCCTGCGGGCAAGCGCGTCTCGGATCGCGAAGTCGCATCCGCGAGACCCGACGTTATCGTTCTCGCTTGGACCGCGACCGGCGAGCGTGCAAATCCCCGCGCGACGCTCGCTAATCCAAATTGGTCGAAGATTCCTGCGGTACGCGATGAACGAGTGGTGGTGATACGCGACGAACTGCTGAACACGCCCGGTCCTCCGCTCATGCAAGGAGCCGAAGCGTTGTTCCGCGCCATTCATCCAGAGCTGATTCGACTGAGAAATCCTCGATTGAAAAATCGATTGAGAAAACAATGAAGCGAAGTCCGGCCCGGGCAGCGCCCAGCGATCTCAGCGATGAAAAGCCCCTCCTCGTCGTTGCCGCGCTGATCGCTTCCGAAGGCCGCGTTCTCGCCTGCCAACGGCACCGAACAGATGCTTTCGCCCTGCGCTGGGAATTTCCGGGCGGCAAGGTGCGTCCTCATGAAACTCCCGAGCAAGCACTCGCTCGCGAGTTACATGAGGAGCTCGGCATCGCGGCTGAGATCGGGGACGAGGTGTATCGCACGCGCCATCGCTATGCCCAAATGGCTAGAGAAATCGAGCTGATTTTTTTCACGGCAGGTGGCGATACCGCCGGCATCCAGAATCGCGTTTTCGAACAGATTCGCTGGGTCGCACCCGCGGACCTCGCCGCGCTCGATTTTCTTCCCGCCGATCGCGAGCTGATTCATCTTCTCTCTACCGGAAAGTTGAAGGCCTCGTAAACGAATCGAACTTTTGCTTTTACTAAATTCGCGCTTCAGCTTCTGTCCGCATCCAACTTTATGTTATAGTTTTCTTGACTGAAATATATCGAGCGTCCCAGCTCACAGGAGCAGAAATGGCATCGAAAGGCAGCCGGGCGGTTTTGGAGCCCGAGACGGAGAAATCCGTATATTCGAACGAACTGTGTATAAGCCTTTACACCGCGTTGCTCAAATGTCGAATGTGCGACGAAAAGGCCCGCATCCTCTTCCGGCAGAGCAAGTTCGGCGGTAACTTTTATTCAGGGGTTGGCCAGGAAGCGACGGAAGTCGGAGCCGCTTTCACCCTGCGCAAAGACGACTGGATTGCACCATCCCACCGAGACTGGACTTCCAACATCATCAAAGGCGCGCCACTGAAATCTTGTTTCGCGCAGCTCTTCGCCAAGGCAACGAGCCCCGACCGCGGCCGCTCGTCCCCGGCCCACATGGGATTTCCCGACTTGCACGTGATTACGCCGGCGAGCAGCATCGCCGGACAATTGGCCGTCGGCACCGGCGTGGCATTCGGGCTGAAGCGGCTGAAGAAAGACACCGTCGTCGTCGCGTTCTTCGGCGACGGCGCAACGAGCATCGGCGGCTTCCATGAAGCGCTGAATTTTGCCGGCGTGCATCGGCTGCCGATCATTTACATCTGCCAGAACAATCTTTGGGCGGAGTCCGTGCCCCTGCGCTTGCAGACGGCGCTAAAGGATTTGTCCGAGCGCGCGAAAGCGTACGGTTTCCCGGGATACTCCGTGGACGGCAACGACGTTCTCGCCGTGTACGAAGCCGCGACCAAGGCCATTGCGCGCGCACGCGCCGGCGAAGGTCCGACGCTGATCGAGTGCAAGACATATCGCTGGTACGGCCACTCGGAAATTGATCCCGCGAAATATCGCATCAAAGAAGAAGTGGACGCATGGAAGAAGCGCGATCCTGTCCTCGCCTTCGAGAAATACCTCCTCGACAAGAAAATTCTCAACGATTCGAAAAAGGCTCAGATCGCGGTTGATATCAATCGCGAAATTGACGATGCCGTCGAGTTCGCCGAGCAGAGCCCATATCCCGACCCGTCTGAAATCACGAATTTCGTCTGGGCCGATTAATAGAAGGAACTCCGGAGAGACATGCCACGAACGATTAATTATATCGACGCGATTACCGAAGCGCTCGATCAGGAAATGGAACGCGACGATCGCGTCTTCATCATGGGCGAGGATATTGGCCCATCCGGCGGCGTTTTCAAAGCCACGGCCGGCCTATTTGACAAGTTCGGCGAGGATCGCGTGCTCGATACGCCGCTCGCCGAGAACAACATCATCGCGTCGGCAATTGGAGCGGCGATGGTCGGGCTGAGGCCGGTGCCTGAAATCCAATTCGCCGATTTCATTACGCCTGCAATGGACACGATCGTCCAGCAAGCCGCCAAGATCCACTATCGCAGCGCCGGCGCTTACACCTGCCCGATCACGATTCGCATCTGCTGCGGCGCAAGCAGCGGTAGCGGGCTATATCACT
The DNA here is from genome assembly GCA_036513895.1 of Candidatus Acidiferrales bacterium. Taxonomy (GTDB): domain Bacteria; phylum Acidobacteriota; class Terriglobia; order Acidiferrales; family UBA7541; genus Palsa-147. The sequence goes on from DATBYF010000043.1 coordinate 17,340, forward strand.
CGCAGGAAAATGCGACGTGGTTCACTCACGAGCCGGGATTAAAAGTCGTGATGCCATCCACCGCCCACGATGCCAAGGGACTGCTGCTCGCAGCGATTCGCGATCCGAATCCGGTTCTCTACTTTGAGCACAAGAAGCTCTACCGCTCTGTGAAGGACGAAGTCCCGGAAGGCGATTTCACGGTGCCGCTCGGCAAAGCCGCGGTGCGCCGCGAAGGCCGCGACCTCACCGTTCTCACCTATGGTTCGATGGTTTCGCTATCGCTCGAAGCCGCCGAGCAGATGTCGAGGCGCGGCGTTGAAGCCGAAGTTCTCGATCTGCGAACGCTCTCCCCGCTCGATAAAGACGCCATTCTCACCAGCGTGCGGAAGACCAGCAAATGCATGATCGTCCACGAAGACAAGCGCACCATGGGACTCGGCGCGGAACTTTCCGCCATCGTCGGCGAAGAAGCTTTCGATGATCTCGACGGCCCGATCGTCCGCATCACCGGCCCGGACATTCCCGCGATGCCGTTCAGCCCGCCGCTTGAGAAGGCGTGGCTGCTGAATACTGCGAAAATCCTCGCGGGAATGGAAAAGCTCGCGGCTTACTGACTTCCGGCAAGACTCTTCAACAACTTTTAGACAAGCGTCCGGCCGCCGTCCACAGGCAGTATCTGGCCGGTTACGAAATCCGATTTAACGAAAAACACCACCGCATCCGCTATGTCGTCGCCCGTGCCTGTGCGGTGCAGCGGCACCTGGCGAATGTATTCCTTGTCGGGCTCTTCGCCGGGAAATTGAATCGTGCCCGGCGCGACGCTGTTCACGAGAATCTTCGGCCCCAGCGCGCGAGCGAGACACCGCGTCAGCATGATGACCCCGGCCTTCGAAACGCAATAATGAGTGAAAGCCGGCCACGCGAGAAGGCCGCCAAGCGATGAAATGTTGACGATGTGGCTCTGTCCAGCGCCGCGCCTCAACAATGGAATTGCGGCCTGCGCGCATAGGAATTGGGATTTCAGATTCGCATTCATGATGCGGTCCCACTGCTCCTCGGTCAATTCCTCGAACTTGGCGGGGTAAAATATTCCGGCATTATTCACCAGAATGTCCAGCCTGCCGAATTCCTTGTCGGTTTGCGCGAAAAGCTTATCCACGTCGGACTTCTTGGAAACGTCCGCCTGAATCGCTATCGCGCGCCGTCCGCGTGACGTGATTTCAGCGACAACCTGCTCTGCTTCATCCTTCGACGTGGCGTAATTCACGACAATGTCCGCGCCTTCATCGGCGAGGCGCAGTGCGATGCTCCGGCCGATTCGCTTTGCCGCGCCAGTGACAAGCGCGACCTTCCCGGACAGCTTTCCTTCCGCCATGCTTCCCTCCCCCACCAAAAACAGATACGCGCTTAGAGGCTTCACCTTAGCATCCGCGCAACCGCTGTCAACATCGCCCAACATCACCTCGCGTTTGACGGCCCGGCGCGGCATCCCTACAATCACATCTTTCGGGCGACCCCTGATAAACGGAGAAACTATGAAACTCGACGTGCTGGCCATCGCGGCGCATCCGGACGACGTGGAGCTATCCTGCGGCGGCACATTACTGAAGATGTCCGAGATGGGCTACCGCACCGGCATCCTCGATCTCACGCGCGGCGAAATGGGAACGCGAGGCACGCCAGAAATTCGTGCGCGCGAAGCGGCCGCAGCAGCGAAAATACTTCGCGTAAAAATCCGAGAAAATCTCGGCTTGCCCGATTCCCGATTGGAAGTAAACGAAGAATTCAAACGCAAAATTGCGGAACGCATCCGCGCTCTGCAACCTCACACCGTAATCCTCCCCTACTGGGAAGGCCGCCATCCAGATCACTACACGACCGCGCGCCTCGGCTACGAAGGATGTTTCATCGCCGGGTTGAAACAAATGCCCCTGAAAGGCGTGGCATTCCGCCCGTTCAAAATTCTATACTCCGCGGTCTACCAGGACGTGACGCCGAGCTTCGCGGTGGACATAACGGCGCAATTCGACAGTCGACGGCGAGCGATTCTCGCTTACAAATCGCAATTCAATCCCCCGAAGTCGCAGAAGCGTTCGAAAGTGTATCTGCCGCTCGATCAGCTCGAGCACGAAATGAACCTCATCACCAGCTATTACGGGCGCCTGATCGGCGTGCGCCACGCCGAGCCCTTCGTGACCCGCGAAATTCAAGCTGTCGACGACATAATGAAGATTCCGGTACGATCATTCTAGGGAAACTACAGAACAATGTTCAGAGCCCCGAGGCTCCTGCCTCGGGGTCCGGATGAACGTGATAAGAATGTGTAGCTGCGGGCGGGTTGGCCGTCGCAATTCCCCCAAATCGTCAGCCGAGCGTCAAAATTCGTTCGATTCCTGCGCAAACTTAAATCCCGGCAGCACCGGTCCCGTCGTCGCGTTCTGGACACGCACTCGAATGGGCGCTTCCATCTCGGCCCCGGCCTTGCGCAGTACGGCAAAAGTTGCCAGCGCTTCGCTGTAAATCTTTGTAATCAGGTAGGTTTCGTCGCTGCCGTCCTTCTTCCACACCTGTCCGACCTGTATCTTTCGAGTCGCCATTTGTCTGAATCGAATGTAGACAGAATCGCTTATTGCGTCAATACGATTGCAAAACTCTGCAAACGGCAAAGAAACTCTTTTCGGGCTTTCGACATCGAAGCACTCAGATTCATTTGTTGTTAGGGTGTATAATCACGTTGATTCCGGCCGGAGGTGCTCCATGAAATCCTGGACGCGAGAGTTTGCTGCATTTCTTCTGACCATGTCTCTGGTCTATCCTTCCTCCTACGCCCAACAGCAGCAATCGCAAACTCCGCCCGCGCAACCCGCACAAACTGCTGCGCCGGCGCCAACGCAGCCGCAACAGACGCAGACTCCGCCGGCGGATTCGCCTCAGGTTCAGGACATCGGCGCAACGCCAAATGGCGTGAAGGGCGGCAGCGAGGCCGACGTCAACGCCATCGGCAATCGCAAAGTCGGCCATGGCCCCGACATGTATTCGATGGAGCACGAGATCGCCCTCGGCAAGCAGCTCGCGCAGGAAGTCGACCGCGTTTCCAAATTCATCACCGATCCAGTCGTCACCGAGTATGTAAACCGAGTTGGACAAAATCTGGTCCGCAACTCAGACGCGCAAGTTCCCTTCAGCATCAAAGTCATTGATTCGGACACGGTAAACGCCTTTGCTCTGCCCGGTGGTTTCTTCTACGTGAACAGCGGCTTGATCTTGCGCGCCGACGAAGAATCCGAGCTCGCCGGGGTGATGGCGCATGAAATAGCCCACGTCTGCGCGCGTCACGGCACGCGAAACGCCACCAAGGGCACCATTATGCAGATGGCCACGATTCCGCTGATTCTGCTGGGACCGGGCGGCTGGGCCGGCTACGGTCTGTACGAAGGCTTGAATTTCCTGATACCGGTAACGTACTTGAAGTTCAGCCGTGACGCCGAACGCGAAGCGGATTATCTCGGCCTGCAATATATGTACAAGGCCGGCTACGATCCCAATGCCTTCGTGCAATTTTTTGAAAAAGTCGAAGCGGACGAAAAGAAGCATCCCGGAACGATCCCGAAGCTTTTCTCCACTCACCCGCCGACGCCAGATCGCATTGAAGCCTCACAAAAGGCCATCGCCACGATTCTTCCGAGCCGCGAAGAATACATCGTCACCACTTCTGAATTTGATGTTGTGAAGCGGCGCCTTGGAGCGATCGAAGCGGGCCAGAAAGTTCAAGAAAAGAAAGTCAGCAAAGACAAGCCCACGCTTCGCAAGCGGACGGACCCGAACGCTGGCGGGACCACAACAACGAACGGTGGCGGAGACGGCACCTCAACCAACGGCGGAGACAGCACGACAAACAACGGAGATTCCACCAGCAGTGATGATGACCGTCCAGTACTGAAGAAGCGTCCAGACTGATTTTCCCATTTTGGAACTACGACGGCAATGCAGCAATTCTAATCGATACACCAAAACGATTAGAAATGGCTGCAAACCATAGACAATAAAGGTCGGGGCGCGTTTCTAATCGTAACAAAATCGCACCCTCCGGCAATAATTCCGGCTTATATCGCAAACAAAAAAAGGCGTTCCGATGATCTCGGAACGCCTTCTTATTTCACGAACTGAAATCCTCAGCGCTCGACGGTTTCCGCGACGCCCATCCGCTTCAATCCTTCGGAATAATACTTCCGATACAAAACATCCCACTCCTCGCTGCCTTCCAGAATTTCCTTCTTCTGCGAGGTAATCTTCAAACGTACCTCGGTATCCACCTGCTCTTCTAATTTCAGCAGCGCCTGAAGGATATTGACGATTTCAAGGCGAATCGTGTCGCGATCCTCGATGAATTCCACGTCATCAAGAGCTACAAGAACGTCGATAATTTTGTGCGAGAGCCTGACTGTCTTTTCGCGACTGAGCCTCATAATCCTCGCCGGAATTCGGTACCGCTAGCGCAACGTCAGCTTTCGCTGCCGCGCCAATTCCCCCTTCACCTTCTTGTACATCTCCTGGTACGACACGCCAGTCCGGCGCATTTCCTCGGCATGCTGGCTCAAAATCTCGCGCACTTCTTCGTTCAGCCGGTCTTCGACGCCCAATTCCTCCGCCATCGCCTGTCGCACCGCCTGCGCGACTGCTTCAGCCGACTTAACTTCAATCATTTCTGAGGCAACAAGTCGTTTGACCACTTCCTTCGACATGTACCCGACAAAATCGCGAGACAGCAGCATTCCGCTTTTCTCCCTGCGCTTTCTCTCTACAATTCAGTGTACTGTCTGCGTCTTTCGAGGTCAAGAAAAGGCCACATTGACGCTTTCTGGCCCTGCGAATACGACGGAAAAGTCATTTCTGGGGAGTAACGCCGTGGTCAGAGCATCCGGTTTTATGCCCGGAAGGTCCAGGGTTTCAAACAAAAATCCGGCATCGATTCTCAGAGCGGTTTGTAATCGCCGAGGCCGTGGTCCCGCGCATCAGCGATGACTGATCAGCGATCTGGTTTCCACAGAGCCGCTTGGGGCTTGGCGTGCAGAAAACTCGTGACCTGCAAAATGCCTTTCGAATCATAGTCGCCGCGCGCAAGCACCGGTTCGCCGGCTACGGCTTGAATCGCAGCATGACGCTCGATAGCTTGAGTTAGGTCGGCTGTGATTTGCTTGCCGTCCCGCGTCTCGATCACCACGTGCGTTCCCGACACAACGCGAACGAAACCCGAAATTTGATGCGGCGACAAAGCCGGCTGTAGAGGCGCTGCCACCCGAACAAACTGGGATGCAGGAATAATCGCGTCATCGCCCGTTGCCCCGACGCCGAAGATCGAGAGCATCCGATAGCTTGCGACATAGACTTTACCGTTTGCCACCATGGGCACGATGTTCGCGTTGCCGGTGGTGTTTGGCCAGGTCCCTGCGGCGGCCGAGTAGAGTTGTGCGCCGCTGGCCGCATTGAAAGCGTATAGCGTGACGTCGTTCGTGCTGTTGTACGGGCGGCCAACTGCCCAGATCACTGCGGATCCGGACGTGGTCCCGTTGGACGAGACACTTGTGAAGAACCCGGGATCCTGCGCGCCACTAACTGATGGCGATATGAATTCCGGATCTGCTACCAGGGCGGTGCCAGGCGAGGTCTGCACCTTCCAGACATTAATGTTGTTGCCGCCGCTCGACACCACGCGGCCAATGCCGTCCGACCCCGTAAAGAATGACGGACCGCACCAGCAGCCGCCGACGGAATACTCGCCCACTACATCGCTGGAATTCTCGCCGCCGAGATTGCCCGTCTTCATCAGATACATGATCCCCGCCTTGCCCGCAGCCACGGCCAGATTCGGATCGGATCCAGGCTGTTTAGGCAATAGCATCACACCGCCTGAACCAAAATCTTCATCACTCTGGTCCAACTCTGCGACATCGGCTCCTGCGTCCGTAGGGCTGAAGTAAGAGACAATCCGATTGAGCGTCGACGAAATCTCGATCACGCTCTCCGACAGATTCACCGACTTGGTTTTGTCGTAGGTCGTGCCGGAAGGATCTGAATTCCCGGTGACAAAATACACGTTACCGCTTCCTTCTGAGGACGGTCCGTAACCCGACATCCAGATCGACGTCAAAAAGAAATCGTTCGGCGAGTTGACTGACAATACTTGGTTATTAAGCTGCTTCTGCGTGATAGGTGCGAGCGTAGAAGCGTTCCAAGCGAGCATCCAACCGCGTGAAACGTTAGCGTTGATGTCACAAAAGCTCCCGAAGCTTGCGTAGATATATCCGTTCGCCTCAAGTAGGGCGGGACGCTGGCGACTTGCTCCGGCGGTAAAGCTGTATTCGGTTTTGCCGTCAGAGAGCGTATGCGTTGCCGAGACCACGACAGGGGTCACCTTGTCAGCCAGAGTTGTGAGGTTGAGAGCGTGCAACATGAATTCTTCGGTCTTATTAGTGGAATTATAGAGATAGGCAATCACGTAAAGCGTTTTTGACGACACATTGATGACCGGCGTTGAATTGATGCCAACATTGCTGCCATTGTTGTTGCACTGGCCCGGCAGTGCTGTGATCGGAACAGGCGTACCCAGATTTACATGCAGCAGGATCGCACCCGATGACGCGTCGATCGCATAGACCGAGTTGCTTTCGGTCGCAACGTAGACCACGTCATGTTTGCTTCCGCCGATGGTGAGGCCGGTGACGAGGAGGGGCTCCGCATCAACCTGATCATCGAGCGTGACCTGCTTCAGCAGCCCGAAGCTTGAGCCGCTGACCGCACTCGGCGTGAGTGAGGTTTCGCTGCTGTTCCATCCAGTGCGCCGCGTGTCATTGTGATAGGTAATCACGTTGATCTTCGCCGCACTCGCGTTCGAAATGGAATTCTGAGATGCCTCTGGGCTGACAACGCTCGCCTCAGCCGGCAGTGGAGTCGAGCGGGCTGCAAGCTGCGCGTTCTGGGCGGCAGCTTGCGGAGAAAACATACAGCTCAATAAAAGCGCGCATAGCGTACCAACAGCTGCCTGAGTTGCGCGGCTTTGGCTGCTAAATGCAGCCGCGCGAACCGATTTCGAGTCGATGAGAAATCGCCGCGTAACGCGATGCGTATTCATTGTTCACTGTCTCCTTATCGCTTTCTTGGGAACCGAAACTCGCGGACCGTTACAAAGTGTTAGATAGAAAGTTTAAAAGCAACTTGGTTATGGTGAGTTCTACGCCGAGCGCTGCCATTGTTCAACAGAATTCTGAGTTCTCGCGCACTTCTGTGGAAAAAAATCCAAGCCTTCGGTACTCACCGTACTATGCCGGACGGCGCCTCTCTCTTTCCGCTTATCTCTACAATTCAGCGAGCTGTCTCCGTCTTTCGAAGTCAACGAAGGTTGCATTGACGCTCTCTGGTCCTTCCGATACGATGGAAAAGTTATTTATGGGCGGTTAGCTCAGCGGTTAGAGCATCCGGTTTACACCCGGAAGGTCCAGCGTTCAAATCGCTGACCGCCCACCACTTTCTCTTCGAATCCTTCCCTCTTCGCCGAATTTCATCGTGTTCTTCATTTTTGCAACAGCGCCTACCAGCACTTGCAGCGGCAAGTCAGACGAGAACACGCCTTCAGAGCCCCGAGGCTCCCGCCTCGGGGACCAATCATAATTGATGGCAGTCTTGTCGAGAACGTGCCTTACTTCACGTCTTAGAATGTGCTGCAAAGAAGGACCAGATCAGATCCGTAGCAGGAATGCTATTGCCGCTGATTGCCAGGCCGGGCCACATGTGATGCCCGCCCTGAATCGCATTGAGCTCAATGCCGGTGCCATCCTGGCATCCCGAATATTTGTCCACGTGAACTTCCGCGGTTTCTGAATGCGCGGGTGAGGCCGAACAGCCATCGCGCTTGACCCAAAAATTTACGGCGTACGCTACCGATTTGTCCTCGCGTTTGCCGCCGATTTGAAAGGGCGAACTCCCTCCATTGAAAGGCACCAGGCGATCGGCGGTGCCATGAAAAATCAGCACCGCTACGCGTGCCCTCGGATCGCAATCAACGTTGAGCGCGCCTTCAACCGGTGCAATAGCCGCCGTCTGCTCGGACAATTCGCATGCCATGCGATAGGACATCATCGCGCCGTTAGAAATACCAGTGAAGTAGATGCGCTTGCGGTCCACCGAATAGTCGCGCTCAAGTTTTTCGATCAGCGCGCGCAAAAAACCTACATCGTCAATGTTGTTCTGCATCGCGTAGCCGCAGCAATTTCCAGAGTTCCATGTAGGCATTGCACTCAGACGCCCGGTCCCGCTCGGATAAATTGCAATGAAATGCTTCTCGTCCGCTTTCGAGCTCATGCCTGACATTTTCTCTGCACTGTTAGGACTTTGCCCGCCGCCGTGCAGCACAAACACTAACGGTAGAGGTGACCCGGCCACATACGCGGGCGGCACGTGAATCAAATACGTGCGAGTGCGGCCGCCGAAGTCAAGCGAAGCCGATTGCGTGCCCGCTTGGATCGAAGCAAACGATGCCATAGCTGGCCAGGCTCCTGTGCGCCGCCACATTACTCCGAGCACGAGCACACAAATTGTGCCAAGTATCAGAATTCTTCGCCTGTGAACGTTCATGCGTTGCTCCTGTAACCCGATACTCAGCGACATCAAATTCTCGAAACACCGCCGCTTGACCTCAGCTCTGGCGGTATTGTACGCGGATATCAGCCGTTCATCTCGGTTCTGATGACTGTCGGCCTCTTTGCATCACAATCTCAAACATCGCTGTACCACACGCGTGGGTGTAACCTCGTGCTTGGAAAGCAAATCTGTACGCAACCATTCGCAAAACCATAAGCTGCCGTTCCACAATACAGAGGTTTTGATACGTGAGTGCAATTCCAAAACTCATCAACTTGCTGAATTTGAGGAGGCGACGCCAGCCAAACCGTCAGCACTCATGCACTAGCCCACATATTCACAGTTCCGGTGCTCATCTGGAATCGGACAACCAGTCTAACTGGCCAATCTACAGTTAGTTGCGTCCACCTTTATGCAGGGGCAGCTTTTGGAGACTCTTCGGACGTCTGGGGGCCGAATTCAATTTCAACTTACGAAATCGACAGATCAAGGGTGCAGAAACGCGAAATGGAGAGCCAAATTGGCAGGTTATTTGCTTTCATACATACGGTGACATGAGCGACGATACGACGCGTACGGGACAATCTGAATCGGAAGCAGAGACGGGCCGCGAACTTGCTCCAGCCGGGTCGCAAACCGCGTCGAATTCCTATCGATTCGAAAACTTTGAAATTGATTGCGCACGTCTTGAATTGCGACGCCACGGCCTGAAGATCCATTTAAAGGGCCGGCCGTTTACCCTGCTGGCTGTTCTCGTCGAAAGCGAAGGGCAAATCGTGACGCGCGAGCAACTCCGCGCGCGTCTGTGGTCGCCTGACACCCACGTGGATTTCGACGCAAACCTGACGACGGCTTTTTGCACCCTGCGAAGAGCCCTCGGCGATTCGTCGAAGGAATCCAGATTCATTGAGACGATTCCGGGACAGGGATACCGCTTCATCGAGCCCGTCGTTCGATTGAAAATCAGAACTCCGGCAATGCAGACATCGGCTGATGCCGCTTCGGTCCTGTCCATCAATCGTGTGCCTGCAAATTCTGAATCGCATGATTCGAATGACTTGCGGCGAAAGATTCTTGTCGCCGCGTGCTGCGCGGCGGCACTCGTTGCTGTTATAGCAGGGTTCGGTTATCGCCACGTTTTATCAGTGCGAGCGGCGTCGACTCAGCCTGTTCGATTAGCAGTATTGCCATTTACGGAGATCGCCGCCGGATCCGAAGCTGAGCTAATTGCTGATGGATTGCACGATGCGATCATCACAGGTCTGGCAAACCGCTACACCTCGCAATTCGCGGTGATCTGCAGAACCACATCCATGCGTTATAAACATACAGATGAAACCGTTCAGCAGATCGCTCGTGAACTGAGCGTTGATTACATCGTCGAGGGCTCGGTCCAAACCGAGCACGATCGCACTCATATCGCTGTGAGGCTCGTCCGCGCAGAAGACCAGTCCCAGCTCTGGGCCGACAGTTACGATCGGCCATTCCAGGACGTCATCTCAGTGGAATCTGAAGTCGCGGACCAGATTGGTGCAGCACTATCTCTCCGTGGAGTTATCCCTGCGACGGTGGGCACCCGCGCTATCTCGCCAGTAACTCCCTGCAAACCCACGGCTGCCGCCATACCTTCGGCATTCTTTCCTCTTTCAAGCGTTTAGGCCGTCAAGCTCCCTTTCGTCCACTTCTCTGTGGCAGCCTCCTGCGGTCTTCAGACACTGAGCCCACGTCGCTAATGACAATCTCGTTTCCACATCGGTCACATACATCACCCGCATTCACTTCTTTTTTTGAGACATATCCGAATATCCGAAATGTCTCATTACGACAATCCGTTTCAGATCGCCAAATCCGATTTTAGGTAAATTCGCCTTCGGGACAAAACTGCTTGAATAGAACGACTTAAAGCCCGTTACGAAATTCAGGAGGATTTAGGCGCGGTTTGCTTATTTCAGCAGTCCGATTGCGAATAGACGAACGAGTTTCGCGGTCAAGGGGTGTTGGCTCGCGGAATACAATTTGAATCTCTCCGGAGGATTCGATGGTTCTGAAATTCGCGGCGCGTGTTTGTTCGATCTTACTCCTCGTCACGTTCATAGCAGGCGGTTCGGCTTTAGCCCAGACAACTCAATCGGCTGGCACGATCGAGGGCTCGATTGTCGATCCACAGGGGGCCACCGTACCCGGAGCGAAAATCACAATCATAAATAAGGGCACCGGCCAGGCGACGTCGGTCAGCCAGAGCTCCGCTGGCACATACAACTCTGGACCGCTGAACCCAGGCACATACATCGTCCGCGTAGAACAACCGAACTTTCGGACCTCTGAGACAACGGTGAACGTCCAAGTCGGTGTGGTTACGCCGAATAACGTAACCTTGAGCATCGGATCATCGGCGACGGTGGTGGAGGTAACCGGCGAAGAGACTCACGTCAACACGGAACAGGCGACGATTCAGGGCGTATTGACCGCGGATCAAATTGATAATTTGCCGGTCAATGGCAGAAATTTCCTCGACCTCGCCCAACTCGAACCGGGTGTGCAGATTCAGGATGGCTCGACGTTCGATCCTACGAAAAACGGCTATTCATCCGTGTCCTTCGGCGGCCGCTACGGGCGCGCGGCTCGAATCGAAATTGACGGCGTGGACATCAGCGACGAAAACGTGGGAACGACCACTCAAAACATACCTCAGAGCGCCATCGAAGAGTTCCAGGTAGAAGGCTCATCACTAGATTTGAGCACGGAAATTAGCGGCACGGGCGCGATCAACGTGGCCACGCGTTCTGGCACCAATACTATCCACGGCGGCGGCTTTTATGACTTCCGCAACGATGAACTTGCTGCTCGATTCGCGCCCACAGCGCTTCCCTTTTCCCGCAAGCAATACGGCGCCAGGCTCGGCGGTCCATTTTGGAAAGACAAATTGTTTTTCTTCGGTGACTGGGAACGCACCCAGCAAGCAGAAGCCGATCCTGTCGTCCTCGGCGCTCCGTTTAATACTCTGAGCGGCAGTTTCAACGCGCCTTTCACAGACAATGAGTATCTTGGACGCCTCGATTATGTTGTAAAAAATAACTGGCGGATCTTCGCGCGGTTTAACTACGAAAACAATCTCAGCGTCCGCGGATTCGTGGGTAATTCCTACCAGCCGTTCAGCAATGGTGACCATACGAAAGTGTATGCGGTGGGAACCGATTTCAATACGGGCACATTCACTCACAGCATTCGGTTCGGCTACACCAAGTTCCATAACATCATCGGCGACGGCACCTCCGGGCTTCCAAGCCAGTTCAATCCTGTGCCGGGCCTCGCCATCAATATCGGCAACGATTCCATCTGCCTTTCCGGAGTTGATAACTTCTGCTCAGGGCCGAACTTTCTAGCTCCACAACAGACGTACCAGAGCGATAAACAACTGAAGTACGACGGAAGCAAGATCATTGGCACGCACATCCTGCGTTATGGCGTGACCTACAACAGACTCCTTGGCGGCGGCTTTGCCTCGTTTGTCGGCACCGGACCCGAAGTGAATCCTTTGCTGACGGATCTTGAAGTAGGAGGCGATCCTTCGAACCCGCTGGATTACCTCGCAGACACGGTGATTGTCGGGAACGGTTTCGGTTTTGCTTCCGAAATTCCCCAATTTAATCTGCCGGCAGGCGGATTGTTCGACTCGAGATTTGAAGCCTACATCGGGGATTCGTGGAAGATTTGGCGGCGCTTTTCTCTGAGCTATGGTCTCCGCTACACCCGCGATACCGGACGTTCGGATGCTGACTTGCCCGGTGTTGCAGCGTACGCCGCATTCAATAACCAGTTCATCTCCGGACTCCAGGATCCGGTAAATCAGCCGAATGCAGACTTCTCGCCGAACCTTGGCTTCGCCTGGGATCCGAAAGGCGACGGCAAGACCGTAATACGCGCCGGCGGCGGACTTTACTTCGACAACTCGGTCTGGAACAACGTTCTTTTCGATCGGTCCACGCGTTTGACGTCGGGAAGATTTCTGACGTTTCCACCCGCCTGCGTGAACAACCAACCAGTACCCGTGCCCCTCTCACCGACGCTCGCGACCTTCTGCGGCCAGCCGATCGGAGCGGTCGCATCCGACATCATCGCTTTCCAGAAGGCTTATCAGGAAGCGGTTCAGGCCGCTGGCCCACAAGCCAATCCCAACTACATCGGCACCGCGCTTGCGGCCGGCAGCGTCAACGGTACGTCCCCGCTCTATCCCGGTTATAAGTCACCAAGAACGTGGCAAATGAACGCTGGGATCGCTCGCGAGCTCCATCCGGGCACCGTTTTAAGTGTGGATTACGTTCGATCGGTGGGCCTGCACTCGCTTCTTAGCTACGACACCAATCACATTGGCGACGCACGCTTCTTGAATACCCCCGCGGCGCTAGCGGCAATCAGCACAACGAACGCTGGGCTTGGTTGCGGAGATTCCACCAGCGCCGCATCGATCAACTGCGCGATCGGGGCGGGCGCCACATATCAGAACTACGCGGCGAATGGACTCGATTCAAGTCTTGCCATCACCGGAGGCGCGCCCTGCCCGACATGCGCATTCGCGGGCGTTAATCCCAATGTCGGCATGAATCAGATGTTCTTCCCCATCGGGCGTTCGCTTTACAGCGGCATGCAGGTTGGTTTGAAATCCGATATCAAGCACCCGCTGCCCGGCACGCATAACTTGAATCTCCAGGTGGGATACGCGTTGTCCCGCTACAAGGCCACCGCGCTCGACACGGACTTTACCGCTGGCGCGACCGACTTCGCGGACCCTAACAAATACTTCGGGCCGAACGGACTCGACCGCACGCATCAACTCACGGTCGGCGCCGTTATGGATCTTCCACTCGGACTCCAATTCAGCACGCTGACGCACTGGGCGACGGCGCTGCCGGTGACGCTCACATTGCCGTCAGGGAGCATCTTCACCAACGACATTATTGGTGACGGTTCCTTCGGCGGAAACACGAACACACGGCCTGGCGATCCTCTGCCCGGCACGAATCTCGGCTCGTACGGCCGCAGCATCAAGGCCGACGACATCAACAACGTCATCAACAATTTCAACAACACCACGGCCGGAACGCTCACTCCCGCCGGTCAGGCGCTGGTGACGGCGGGCCTGTTCTCTCAGACTCAGCTCACCGCACTTGGCGCCGTGGTTCCAAAGATTCTGCTCGCTCCTGACGGGCAAGTTGGAGTTTCACCGCTATACACGACTGACTTCCATCTCTCTCTCAGGCTGCGCCCGAATAAGATCTGGCACAGTCTCTCGGAGCAGTTTGTAATTTCGCCCGAGGCGGCCATCTTCAACGTGTTCAACTATCAGAACTGGGATCCCGCAGGAAATGTACTGCGCGGCATTCTGGACGGTAGCGAAGGTTCCGCCAACGGGACCACCGCTCACGGCACCACGCCTCGCACCAACTTGGTTACGCTCGGCTCCGGAACTTATGGCTACGGCGCTCCGCGTCAGGCTGAGTTTGGCGTCAAAGTATCGTTCTAACGAATTCGCTCTGGCTTGACCTCGTGGGTGAGGTTAGAGCGTTCGATCGGCCGGAGATGCAGCCCTAACAGGCTGCATCTCCACGATCGCTGCCGCACTGCTCATGCCGAACACGTAGCCCGGCGAATGCCATCTCCGCGTCAAATCTGTGACCACGTTATGTTAGGATTATCAGCAGTCAGCGCGCGAGAACTTTGTGTTGGAGCTTTAAATTGGTTTAGCGGCACCAACAAAGGCTTTTCGCAATATCGCTGATTTTGAATGCGGGGCCGTAGTTCAGTTTGGTTAGAACGCCTGCCTGTCACGCAGGAGGTCGCGGGTTCGAACCCCGTCGGCCCCGCCAATCTTTTCAATCAGTTAGTGACAGTCCGTTTCTGAGAATCTGGCGACTGTGCCCAATTCTGTGCCCCAGTCACCGCAGAAACCGGCTGTGAGATGGCCTCAACTGCCGCCCGCTTCGCTTCCATCCGAATGTGCGAGTAGTGTTCCAGCATCCGGCGCGAAACGTGCCCGGCAATCGACATGATCGTTTGCTCGCTCGTCAAAGACTCCGCCAGCTTCGTAATCGCGGTGTGCCGCAGGTCGTGAAAGCGCAGCCCTGGCACTCCAGCGTTCTTAGTTGCGTTACGCCACGCGGTCCTAAAGCTCGCTATCGGCCTACTGGGGTCAATCTTGTGGTTCTCACACGCGGGAAATACAAAATGCTCCGGGCGTGCCTCTGGCGTGCGGCTCGCCCACTTCGTTAGAGCTGCGACGGCGGACTGATTCAGCGGGATGATACGGCCGCTGCCCGCTTCCGTCTTGCTCTTTCCTACAATCAGTGACTTGTGGATGAGGTCAACCTGCGACCAGCGCAGCGTCTTGATTTCTTACGACCGCATCGCGGTATTGAGAGCCAACACAACTATCGGATACAGGGCGGAATCAGAACGCCGCGGTTCACTTGTCACCTTCAGCAACGCGGTCTCCTGCTCTGGGTTGATCGCCCGGCCAACGTCTCGCCGCTCCTTCATAAACTGCACATCGTCCGAAACGGCCCCCCAAAGTTTCGATTTCTTCATTATGGCGCGCAGCACAGCGATTTCCAGATTGACTGTGCGTCCGGCAGCCTTCGCCGCTGTTCGTTTCCCTTGGTAGCTCGCGATGTCTGCCGCTGAGATGTCAGATAGAAGCAATGTCCCGAAATGCTTCTTGAGATGCTCCGTCGCGAGTTCGTAAAGGTCCACGGTCCTTGGAGCAACGTGCGCCATCCGAGAGTCGAGCCATCGCTTTGCTGCAATCGGGAATGTCTGTGCCTTTTCGCGTCGGATAATCCCGTTGTAACCGTCCTCAAGCTGGTGTCGGCGGGCGCGCTCCGCCTCTCTCGCGAGCGTTCGGCTCTTGCTTTTCGATGATTCTCTGATGACCTGCCCGGCGAACCGAAATTTGTACCACCACACGTCGCCGCGCCTGTAGAGGCTCATCGCGCACCACCCTTCATCGTCGGACGCCCACCTTTCTTGGCCCACTTTGAAAGCGTTGCTTTGTCGTACTTCGCGGCTCGCGCTTTGCCGCCCTTGCGCCCTATGCTAGCGAGATATTCTCGGATCATCTTGTCGTTTCCTTTCTTCATAACTTAGCGGCCAAGATATACTTGACGGCTAGGTTTGTCAAGCGCAAAATGGCGCTGCGCGGCTAGGGTCGCTCCCGAACGGCGGACGCATCCCGGCCTGCCTGCCGCGCTCACTTCAACACCGGGATGCCACGCGGGAGGTGGCATGGCCCAGCCAGTTTTTGACCGACGCCTATACGACCTTAAGTTCGCTGAGCTGTGTCACGAACTGCGCCAGAAAACATCAGCGGCGACTAGGCGTGTACCCTTCGAGCAGCGCAAGCTTGGACAAGGTGAAGGCGCAGGGTTCTATGAAAAGCTAGTGGACGCCCATCTCGAAATTCTCGGTGAGCATCTTGAGGGCGTAGATAGAATTTGCCGGGAGGTGTGGCGGAAACAGGGAGGGATCGAAACCCCGGATTTTGTTCGGGCGGTGGTGCGAAATAGAGTGTTCGCAACGATCGCGGCGCGTTGCAGTGCTATCCGCGGAGAAATCGAGTTAACGGCGGAGCGGAAGCGTTTTAAGGGACTGACCCCTATACTTCATCACCTCGCACAAGAGCGGGCGCATCTTGAGAACCGTTGGGCCAATCGCTACGACATAGAAGCGCGCGAGCTTGGCTATGCGAACGCATCTGCGTTTGAATTGCGATCAACGACAATCGGGTCGGTTAGGGAGCCAGAGAACCGGCGGAGGGTTTTTATTGAGGATGCGGGCCCACTGAGCTTTCCACGACCGGAAGGCGCTGATTCGTATTCGAAGTTCCGGACAAAAACTCTTCAGAAGCGTTTGGCAGAAATTGACGGTAGGTTGCTCTATCTGAATCAACAATTTCCCGAATGGCGGGTTTGGGGCGGGTACGGTCCCGGCAACACGCCGCCGCCGTACTACGACGAGATACTGCATTTAGAAGAAGAGCGAGAGCGCCTCATCCTCGCACTAAGCAAACGCGTCAAGTTGGAAACCAAACCCGCACTCCACAACGCTCGCCGAGCGGCCTATGAGCGCGGAAAGAAGACCGAAGGGGAACACCAAGAGTCCGAGCGCTTCACGCATTCCCCCGACTATCGTTCGGTCAGTCTTCGCGGCAAGACTTACGGACTCACGACGCGCCAAGCTCAAATGATCCAAATCCTACATGAGCAACACGAGCAAGGGAACCCAGACGTGGGCAAGGATTTCGTTCTGGAGCAACTAGGCACACGTAATAGCCGCTGGCAAGATACTTTCAAGAGCAACCGTCAGGCCAGGGAAGCGCTCATTACAACAGGCTCGAAGCGTGGCACCCTGCGCTTAAACATCTAATTCGCCTCGAATATTTATCTTTCCACCGAAAGACCCAGGATACGACACAGGATACGACACACCTCGTTGTGCCAAAGTTAGCTGCGTAGTGCGAGGAGATCGAAAATTGATTGCTTCGTCGAACTGGAGGGAATAATGGAAAGAAATCTGCCAGAACTCTTGCGCGTAACCGAAGTTGCCGAGAGACTCGGGCTTCGCGCATCAACAATTCGTGCGTGGATTTTGCACCGGCGCATCGAGGCTGTACGCGTTGGTCGCCGCGCGATCCGGATTTCTGCGGCAGAAGTTGCGCGCATCATTGTCGAGGGTACGATCTCCGCTCGGCGGCTGAAGTGACCAAGGCGAACGAAGTTGCGGCGCACGTCCCAATGGTCGAAATGCTCCGCGTACTGGGCTTTCAGGTGAATGAACGCACGCGGCGCGGCGCTTGCATCTTGCACGGAGGCTCGAACCCAACGGCATTTTCTTGGCAGGAGGATGGACGATGGCATTGTTTTTCTTGCGGGGCGGGCGGCGACCGCATCGCGCTAGTTCGGACCGTTCGACAGTGCGGGTTCCGCGAGTCTGTCCAGTTTCTTGCTGACTTAGCGGGCATCGAGTATCGAGTAAATCAAATATCGCACGACGAAATCGCGCGTGCTCGACACGAGCGCGAGGCCGAGTTGGCGACTGCGCGGCTGCTCGTTGTCGCCGAGAATGACGCGCTGCGCGAAGCTCGGGAGAATCTTTGGGCGCTTAATGACGTGCGGCGCATGGTGTCGGCGCGTCTTGACGACATTCGCAACGGTGCATGCGAGCGTTGGCCGGGCGAGTGGGAATTCGGGTGGCACGTCCTGCAATCTATCGCGGACCAAATTCCTCGCGCAGACACAGCCTACTGTATTACATCCTTTGCTGCGCCAGACGAACGAGCTAGATTCGCGCTGCACGCCGAACAGCGGGACGCAATGGTTCAGGGCGCATTTGAGCGCGGTTATGTCGCCAACGCTAAGGGCTATAGATTCGAGGTAAATCTGTGATCGACCCATTTCTAGACCTCGAACGCAAACGCACAGCCGAGGCGGCAAGCGTGCTCCGCGAAAATCCTAAATTGTACGAAGAGGTCGCGGCAAAGCTCGGCAGAGGGAAGAACGCGCAACCTACCGTTCCACACCCCCACGCAGCGCCAACTGAAGACGGCGCAACTTTGGTGCGCGACGTGGAATCATTCCTCAACGAATACCTATCACTTCCCCGATTTGTTTCGCTTCCGTCGGCGCTCTGGGCGATGGCAACACACTGCTACGGAATATTCTCTGTTTTCCCATATCTTGGGGTTTCCTCTCCAACGAAAGGTTGCGGCAAGACGACCTTTCTTAGATGTGTGCAGTTGCTTTCTCATGAGGGCAAGCTATTCACGAATCCCTCCGAGGCATCGCTGTTCCGAATTATCGAGGAATTGCGCCCGACCCTGCTGATTGACGAAACCGAGCCACTAAGAGGCAAGCACGAACGTTCGGATTACCTAAATGCTTTATTCAACTCTGGCAATCGGCGAAGTGCTCGTGTGCCCCGATGCGAAGCACAAGGGAAAGGCAAAAACTACACCGTCATAGAGTACAGCGTGTATTGCCCTAAGGGTTTTGCCTGCATCGGTAACCTACCCGAGACGATTTCTGATCGCGCAATTTGCTTCACAATGCAGAAACGTCGAAAAACAGACCGAACGCTTGGGCCGTTTGTGGAGGAATTTGTCGAAGAAAAGGCGACTCCATTGCACGCTCGGATCGCAAGCTTTATAGAATCCCGCCAGGAAGAGATTCGGGCCGCCTATCGCCCGGCACTGACGAGCGTGATTGAGTTCTTGCCTGACCGGGATGCTGATAGCTGGGGACCTCTGTTCGCGCTGCTCGCAGTAATTGACAGCAGTCGGATCGCTGAACTGAAGGAATCCGCCGAGGGACTGACGTCTGCGAAGGTTGCTGACGCGCAAGATGACAACCTCTCGCTGCGTCTTCTGGCTGACATACGTTCGATATGGCCAGCGGAGGAACCTAAGATATTCACGGCAGAGCTGCTGAACAGGCTTAAGGGAATGCCGGACGGCCCTTGGGCCTCTGACGAGAAGTTTGATGGGCGCAAACTGGGACGATTAATGAAGCCGTTCAAGATAAAGCCTAGGGGCGTCCAGATCGGCGAAGTTAATCTGAAAGGGTACTACCGAGAGGAATTCCAAAACGGGGCGGGACCTTATTTGGAGTTTCAGCCGTCAGATGCGTCAGAACTCCTATAAACATTGGTGATTATGTCGATTTGCCTGCCGTCAGAGTCGCAAGGCAACCTACCCACGAAACCCACATGAACATTGGCGTCTGACGGTCTGACGGACAGAAAGTCGCTGGAAAGGTGGACGATGGACAGGGCGATTGTAGAACAGGCGGTACGGGCTCTGGCGGCAATGAATTCGGCCCGGAATCCTAAGGCTCGTACTCTTGCATGGCCAGCGGTTGCGCCTACAAATACGGATCAGCCCAACCTGCCTCCGCCAGCGAACTCGCCACAAGCGGCCGAATCGGCATGTTGGCACTGCCAAGGCAAACGGCAGTGCTCGTGTATCTCGTGCCTCGAAGGTCCGCTGGGACAGATCGCCGCCCCCTGTGTTGTGTGCCAACTGGCACGCTGCGAAGTAAAGAGCAAGCCGCAATGACCGCGAGGCGAGGCTATTATCGGATTCCGAGGAAGTTTCCAAGTAATCGCGTTGATGGCTTGCTAGCGGAAGTTGTTCGCGCCAAATTCAGAGCGGGCTGGCCGAAAGCTCGAATCGCACGGGAACTGCGACTCGCCCGACGCACGGTGATCCGAATTTGCGCCGCGTCCGGCCAGTACTCAAACTCACCACCGCCATAATCTCAAACGCCAAAGTCTGGACCAGAAGTCGCGTGTAATGCTGTTCGGAAGGCATCTTGTGAGGGAAGATGTTCGATACTTGAAGTTCGGCGGTTAACCCGAGAATTTCCCGAAGCCTTCGCCAAGCTCAAGAAACTCAAGGACTGTTTTTGTTCTGATTGTCTTGCCGCTCATGTTGTTGCTTTAATGAAAAATAGTTCCAGAAGGTGAGGTCCCACACAGCGCGTATCAAGCGAAGCGTAATACCCTTTGGCGTATCGGCTTCAATTCTCGCCTCTGGCGCTCCGCTGAACTCTTTCAACTCTCGAATGGCATCGAGCGTCTCGTAGTGATTACGGTGGGGGGCAGCCACCAGTCTTTCCAGTGAGCTTCTTAACGTCGCATCTAGAACAGGATCGAGTTCAAGAAGAGACTTAGCTGCAAGGCGAGTTGGCGCTAGAACTTTTTCAATGCCATAGTCGCTTTCAGGGACAAATCTGTAACGCTCGATTGCGCTGAGCAACATCGAAACCCGTCGGAACTTATCAGGTAGATTTGAGGATTGGTCGGAGAACACCTTACAGATTTGTTGGAATCGCTCCTGTTTGGTAATTAACAACTCTTCAAGTTTAGCATTTTCAGCCAATCTCGCACCGCGCAGAAGAGTATCAACGCATAGTCGGAAAACTTGTCGGCCAAAGGTCAGTAAGGAGTGGTATTCAGGTCCATTTGAAATTCTTCGAGAATCGGAAGCTACAAACTTGAGCCTTGCCGTAGAGCCTTGATGGACGATCTCGGATCGAGCTTTATAGAACTGCCACACCCACATGTCGAGTCGGGGAAATCTTCCGAGGAGAAGTGCGACGGAATCCACGAAACGATCCGTGACGGACTCTCCCTGCGGCAGACCAAGGAGCGTTTCAAATGCGACGGCCAAATTCACTATCGACCCCTGCTCTCCGACGACATAACTCGTGGCAGAATTGAACCAATTCATCGCCGTTAGAATGCGCTCTCCAGTAGAACCAAGCTGAGAACGTGGTGACTTGAGAAGTGGCTCGTAATCGGCCCCTCGGTACACGAAAAACTCATCGAGATTATGTGATAGGTCTTGAGACAGGTTGAGACCTATATGGCTCACAGGGGGATACAATCGCGACCCGCGCGTAACCCAAAAGAAGGTTTTGAAGTTATAGATGCCCGCGTATCCATCTACTTGCTGACGGGCATCTGGAGTCAGAGCAGTTTCAGTCCCGACATGGGTCGCATGATGAAATTCGACCTTATCCGGACGAACGATGTAAATCGACACCTTCCCAGGGCTAAAAATTGCAAGGCTTGCGTGCTCGTACATAAGGAACGGTTCGCCAGAAATTGCATGAGGCTCGGCGTAGCAGTACGCCACGAGAGTCTGTAGGCGTTCCAAATCCTTCAGCGTGCCCAATTCCTCGATACGCGATTGGGGCAAATCTAACTCGATGAATGGTACAGTGCAATAAGAGGCTGACCGCACTCGGAGATCGTCCTGCAAGAACAGCATCTCCGTGATTTCCTTAAGTTGTTGCGCTTGTTCGGGCTTAAGGCCAGAGTCATCGTCAGTGGACCGAAGTGTCAGCCCGGCAATATTGACTGGATGGCTTGTCTTTAGAAATGGAAATACCGCAAAGCTGTATGGGTTGACTACGTATGGCATGGAGACTATCGGGCTATCCATGCGAAAACTGTACAACAAGAGAGTTTGTGTTCGTCATAAAAACAGGGATCGAATGGGACACATCAGTAAACCAAATCGCTGCCACGACCTTAAACGACCTCGGCCCCAAGGTTCTTAAGACATCGGCGTTATAGTCCTCAATGGCAGATGGGTAGGTGCATAAAGTAGCGGTACTCGCTTGCACACAATCCCAGATAGAGAAATATTTACGACTGCGATCTCGCTCGAACCGCGCGCAATGAACCATTGGAACTTTCTAAGTCTCAAGGCCGAAATGAGATATGCGCGCCGTTCGCGGACCTTCCCGCGTCAGCAGGTCGCAAAACTTCCCTGGTCTTGCTTGCACGGGATCGGATAGCACGAATTTGCGCAACATGTACGCCTAGGCGAGCGGAGATTCTTAAGTCGAATACTCAAGTCACGGAATCACTGACAGCAGCGATTTGGTTCAGGAATCAGGGCGCTCCGAGTGAAATGCCGCGGCGAAGTGCCGCTGGCCGTCTGCCGGAAATCACAACTCACTAAGGGGAAAATCCGATGTTATTCTCTGCCGCACTGGGCTGCGACAGGGCCGAAGCGTCGCCGTCTTGGAGCATAAGGAGAAAATCAAGTGTTCAATGAGAAGTGGCGTCAGCGCCTCCGGAAAGGCGGGCGGATTTTGCTTTACGGATTGGTCGTAGCTTACCTGCTTGCGGTTTTGGATGACCTCAATTCAATTCAGTCCAATATTTCAGAGGTTGAAAGTGACCTCAGCAACCTCCAAGTTGATGTCAGCACGATTCAGGGTGACGTCAGTTCGATTGAAAGCGACGTTAGTTCCATCGAAGGCGATATGCCGACAGCAGCTCACACAGGCCAGCACCGGCCACACGCCATAGTCCAACACCGTTTTGAAACCATTTCCCTCCGACTTTTCCGGCCGCTAAAACCCCTCCATTTAGGCCATTTCTCGCTCGTGGCGTTACGATAACTACAATGAACCCCATGCACCGCGAAAGAGGCTGGTTAAAGAACGGCAACCCGTCTGGAGACCCAAGCTCAGCGCCAAGATGCGGCGCTAAGACACGACTCGGAGACTCCTGCCGTGCCCCTGCCATGCCAAACGGGCGTTGCCGAATGCACGGCGGCCCAAGTACAGGTCCCAGAACTCCAGAAGGATTGGCACGATCCCGAAGAGCAAACTGGAAGAGCGGCGAGTATTCGGCTGAAGCAAAAGCCGACCGCAAAGCATCGCAGGTCGCATTCTGGCTATTGGAAACGTTTGAAATATTGAAGCCGCGCCGCCGAACGCGACGACCGACGGATGCAGCTTTCATAGCGTTCCTCAGCAGAAATTACGAGGGCCGCGACGAAGAGGCTTAGCGTCGTGCCGCCCAGACGCATGAACGGTTCTGCGGATTGACGCGAGAATCGGACCGTGCGATCCGGACTCGAAATTTATCTCTTGGCGGAATTCCACAGCCTCCACTGCCAACCGATGCACGCCATTAGCAGGGGCACACAGAGAACTATAAGCGACAGCGAACTGACAGGATGAATAGGAAACCGAACTCCGGCAGCACCCAGTGCTGTTGCTAGGGCGAAGATTAAGGAGAGCGCCAATGTTTGGCGGCCGGCATTCACATTCCCGAGCAGAACAAGCCTCAACCAGAAACAAACCAGCAGAACGCCCACGCTAATTTCATACATTCGCGAACTTTCTGGGTCGTTCGCCGTCACGCTCAAGGCGAACCCTATCGTGATAGGCAAAAGTGACATCACGGAGACGTAGAGGAGAATACTTGGGAGTACCGAGAGCAGCAGTCTTGCGCTTACCCGCGCAACAGCCTCTATTGACCGGCTGCCTAAGGCCCACGTTGCGGCGATCCCCAAAAAGAGAATTCCGAATCCCAAAGAAAGCCCCACTCCATTCACTAGTGCCAGGCCAGCAATTACCAAAGTGCCGAACAAACCGACTTTGTGTCTGCGGTTCAAGTCCATCAGCATGCCTGTGCGCAGAATCCTTGCCAGTATTTGCTTCGGGGAACGATCCCGATCCTTGCTAGAAGCTCAACTGCGTGCGTGACTGCCCGAAAAACACTGTGCCCTTTTTTGTGCCCACTCTCCATAAGAAACCATCACAAACGGTAGCAAAGTCGCGAGGGCGAGAATCCCTCTTCTAGCGAGTAAAAGTCAACGCTATCGCAATCCGTAACTCTCGATCGTAAATCGCTAGTTGACAACTGTCACGCAGGAGGTCGCGGGTTCGAACCCCGTCGGCCCCGCCAAAATTTTCAAAAACTCCAAGTTGCCGCTGGCGTTCCTGTGGCCGCATTTGCTATTCGTTTCCCGCTCGTTGAGGGTGCAATTTTGTCTCGATTAGAAATGATTCCGATCCATGTTTTCTGTCAGTTACGGACGTTTCTAATAATTTCCAGTCTCGATTAGAAATTGATCCGATAGCGGGTACTGGACTCCGCAAATTTGCGGGGATCAGGGGCGCGCGCACGGGCCTGGTGCTGGTTATCATATCGTTATATTCATCTTCATGTATTTAATTCCATCGTAACATTAGCAGATTTTACGGAAATGTTCAAATCCACGCGATGTAAGGCGCATCGGAAGTGCTGCGGATTCAGCGGGATTCGGGGTGGAAAAATTTACGGAATATAGGCGAAAACGGGGCGAAGAATGTCGGCTGAAACTTACTCGCGTCTGCCGCTTCCAGCGGCCTCAAGGGCGAGCGAACGATAAATCAAACGGGAGAAAGTCAAGAACCGCACCCTTGCAAACCAAAGGGTGCGGCACCCCCGGCGGCAACATCGAATTCGATTCAAATTTAAGGGTGTGCCACCCGCCTCCAGACCGCGCTCCCAGCCGCTAGGACGCAGCGTTCCAGATTGCCTGGGGTCAGAGCGCCGTTACGTGGGACGCGGAACGCGAACCGTGACCCCGGCGATGTTGGAAATGGTTGTAAACCAAAGCCACAAGCAAGCAGCACAAGCCGAAACCGATCAGCGCAATTGCCGTGGTGTTAAAAAGCGCACTTTTGGCATTCTCCAGCCGCGCTTGGTAGGTAATCAGGAACGCAAGGCTATAGAGAAATGCCATCACTGAAATCCGATCTACCAGATTCAGTCTCCGCTGTGTGATTGCCGTCGCCAACATCGTCGCTGTAGCGTAAAAGAGTGTCAGGTACAAAGCGTCGAGGCGTGCGATGGGCATGGTGGGATTGGCAAGCACATGCCCGCTTGAAATACTCACCAGGCCGTTCAGCACCGCGAGCCCTAGAAAGCCTGCCATCACCTTAGCCCAGCGGTTCATAGTTACGATCATGATCGGCGTCGAAACGATGAGGAATACAGGCCCAAGCCATCGAGAAATGGAATTTGGAGAGAGCAGAGAGGCCACGCCGCCGAAAAACATTCCGCCCACCACGAAACCGATGAGTATAAGCGCCGCCGAACGGAAGCCGCTCTTCACTTGCGACATTTTGCTAGGGTTCGACATAGATTATTGGGGGATTGCACACCCAACCGCTTCTGCGCCGAACAGACCG
Source organism: Candidatus Acidiferrales bacterium (assembly GCA_036513895.1). Classification (GTDB taxonomy): domain Bacteria; phylum Acidobacteriota; class Terriglobia; order Acidiferrales; family UBA7541; genus Palsa-147. Next base: position 42,491 of record DATBYF010000043.1, read on the forward strand.
GCATCAACTGCCGCTTTCTCACTAGCACTAAGTCCGAGACTCAACGCCCGGCTCATCGAACCGAGGAGTGATTTCGCTCCGCTCGATGCAGAGGAAAGCGCCTGGGGGAGTCCACCTTTCCCCGCCAGGTTAAGAGAGATTATGTCGGCTGTTCGTCTACCGTAGGTCAGCGCCGAACCCATTCCAGCCTGGATTATCCCCGGCGCTGCTCCGGCCATCGAAGTACCTGCGTCCGATGCTGAGCCACCAAATGCAGCGCAGAGACTCCCAAAGGTATTAGCGTGAAGCATAGCTTTTTCCTTAACAGCCTCCTTTCGTGGTAACTGTGTTTGTCTTAAGGGTCGTGACAGAAAAGCCATAACCTACTCCCATTTTAGGCCCACTGACCGACAGCATCCAGACTCCGTTCCCCTGAGCCCAAGAGACTTGCAGTTGTGCGTAACTGTATCCAACATTGATATTCAGCGTTGAGAAATTTCCGCTTATTTGCTGCACGGACCCTGCGTTAGTCACGAAAACGCTGGCACCTGCTCCGGCAAAAGCTCCGAAGACGCTCGTGCCAGTTGGCGCGGGGATGCCAGCAGAGTGTGTACCGGCATACGCTGCTACCGCGCCAGTGGCAAACGCTCCTCCGGAAAGACCGTTACCTGAACTGATAAATCCTCCCACGCCCCCTGATCCCGTCACCGCCGCGCCTGCCTTGCCTATACCAAGATCCCCGTTAGCTCCGTTGACGGTCTTTTGAACCCGGCGTCCAAAAGCATCGTAGAAATAGCAGGCGGTAGCAGTGCTGCAATTACCTGATGTACCGTCCACTTGCACGAGGCGATTCTCGGCGTCATAGAAGTAGCTGTGGTTTGCATCGTGAGAGGGCCGATCCTTCGGGTCTAGACGAAATTGGTATCGCTTGCGAACTTCGCCCAGCACGGCCACAAATAAGTTTCGCGTTCTAACCCTGCCCAGCAGGGCTTGGCGCCGATAACAGCCAATCGTAACAAAATGCAGATGCCCTTGGCCGTAAATCCGCACCAGTTTATTTCGCATGTCCCACACCCGAAGAACAGCAGCATTCGAAACCAAAGGGTGCGGACCCCCGATCCGTCAGGTCACCCTTTGATGAAATACCAGAGTGGTATCATGTGTAGGCCAAAATTGTGAGGATTTTCAGGTCAAACGGAGAAAGTCAAGAACCGCACCCTTGCAAACCAAAGGGTGCGGCACCCCCGGCGGCAACATCGAATTCGATTCAAATTTAAGGGTGTGCCACCCGCCTCCGGCGATGTTGGAAGTGGTCATAAAGCCAAGCGAACAGCAGGAAGCAAAATCCAATCCCTAGAACTACCCACATGAGGTTAGGAGCAACCGCCTGCCAGAAGAAGCAGACGACGAACGCGAAAAGCGCAACCCGATCCGTGGCATGTAACTTCCGTTTTGTAAACGTGAATGACAGCACAGCGGCAATGGTGAAGAACACTATCATCACCACACCGTCAAGCCGAGAGACGGGAACTTCCGGGTGGTTCACCGCGTGTCCATCCACAAGCGAGAGGACGCTGCCCAGGATTCCATAGGCAAGAAGCCCTGGGAAGATTTTCACCCAGCGATCCATTGTCACAAGCGCAATAGCCGCAGCCAGAGCGAGAAGTACCCATCCAACGGCGGGCGAATGCGGACTCGGTGTAAACGCAATCGCCATTCCCGCGAACACTAGGCCAAGCCACGCGATTCCAAGCAGCCACACACCGGCTCGCCGGAATCCCTGCTTGGTCTCGGTGGCTTTTTCTCCCATGGTGTTTCTCACTGCGGAATCGCGCAGTTAATGGCCTCAGCGCCTGTGAATGCTGCATCAACCGAAGTTCTTTCCAGAAAGCTCAGCCCAAGACTTAACACGTTCCCGATCGATCCAAGAGCCGACTTCACGCCGGCCGATGCCGGGCTAAGTGCCATCGGAAGTCCACCTGCACCCGCGAGGTTGAGAGACATGATGCTCGATGTTCTTCTTGCAAAGGTCGTCGCCGTACCCATTGCTGTGCTAACGAGACCTGGCGCACTGGTGGCCATAGTTCCAGCCGCGTCACCCGTCGAGCCGAAAAGGAAACCGTTGATCGAATTCCCCGTCACGGCACTCACAAGAGGGTTGGACGAGAAGGACGTGTTCGTTCCAGTCGCTACATTGATGCCGAGTTCAACGCTCCCGCCGAGGCTGTAGGTATTCGCGTTCGCAGCCATACATGCTTTGTACGTTTGACCCGGCTGTCTAATGCCCAGCGTGAATCCCGTCGTTTGCGGCGAGGAGATGAAACTGTTACCCGGGTCAGAGGTCCAGATATCGCTCGTGTAAGTGGATTCGCCGGTGTCTCCGTTAACGGTGATTGATTGATTTAGCGTTGGAATCCACGTTCCCCCACCCTTACTCTCGCAGTCGTCTTCGGTGAAATCGATCATATTCCCATTTCCATCGAAGCAATACAGGCCGGACGGGTCAATGAAGCTGAGAGGGCTGTTCAACACATAGGCGTAGCCGTTCCAGCTTTGGGGATTGCGCGGATCTGCGCCGTAATTCATCGGATCGGGGGACATAAAGCGGCCCGTGGCCGACGAATAGTATCGCGCCGCGAAGTTATCAAGGCTGGACTCGGCGTCGCGTTCTTTGCCCGTGAAATCGTGGGTTGTGGTAGTAGAAGAGCAAATGCTTGAGTCTTGCTCGCCGTAAGGATAGAAGGCGATGCAGCCCCCGGGCCCACCGGATACGGTAGTCAGTATGGTGCTTGATCCCACTTGATCTTTATCTACGAAATAGGTGGTACCGCCTGAATATTGCGCTACAAGCTGCCCATTTAGACAGGCATAGCCGAGAGACCAACAGGTCGAGGGACAATCGTTATTGAATTCCGTGACTACGTTGCCCGCACCATCGTAAAGAAAATCGGTAGCGATTCCGTTAACGGTCTTCTGAACCCGGCGACCGAAGGCGTCGTAGAAATAGCAGGCAGTGGCAGTACTGCAATTACCTGATGTACCGTCCACTTGCACGAGGCGATTTGAGCGGCGCCCGCGGCAACATCGAATTCGATTCAAATTTAAGGGCATGCCACCCGCCAGTCGCAGCAACTTCGAGCGACTCGCGATAGATGACGCCTCGTTCATTGCCGCGCGCTCGGGCCATCAAGCAGGCAATCTGTCCGGCCTCGATACACGTTTGTCCCAAAAGCGCACAGGACAAACACTTGTCTCCCACTCACGCCGCTGTAAGTATCCGCAACATCTGAGGCATAGGACGATAACGTGACGGGGCCTGATTTGCAACGCGCTCAGCTTCTACCTCGATAGACTCTAAAGAGAACGGTGTCCAATGCTACGGCGTGAAAGGAGAACTATATGACGTTCGCTAAGGCTCTGATCCTCTTTCTTCTCGGCGCAGGTTCTGCCCAGGCGATGCAACTCAGCCCGGTATCCGGTGATCAGCGGTCGGTGGATCGCGATGCGATTCGAGTTCATATTGATAAGATTTTCCAGGCCTATATCCAGAAGAACGCCGATGTCATTCGCGCCACTCATGCCAATGACTGGACCGGTTTCCAATCGTCCTCTCGCACTGCGATCCATGGAATCGACCAATATATGGACGACGTAAGTGGCTTCCTCAAAGCGCCCATAAAGATGACCGCATACAAAATGCTGGAGTTCGATGTGATTTTTTACGGCGACATCGCCATCGTCCCGTACATCGCCGACGTAACTTACGAATATGACGGCCAACCTTCAACCCAAAAACTTCGGGTACTCGACATATACGCAAAATTGGCGAACGAGTGGAATCAAGTCGGCTCCGATACCACCTTGCATCCGGAGTCGCTCGCGGCTCAGTTGCAACAAGCTCAGCCAGTAAGTGCTTACGCGAAAAAAGACTTACTCTCCGCACGCGAAGCGGTCTGGCGTTCTTGGTTCGCGAACGATAGTCCGCGCCTCGCAGAGCTCGTGCCCGCTGAATTGATTGCCATCGATCAAAGCGATAAGTGGGAGAATCGCGACGAGGTCCTCGCCGGGGCCAAGGACTTTGCGGGCAAGGGCGGCAAACTTGTGCGTCTCGAATTCCCACAGACGGAAATTCAGATGTACGGATACACCGCCATCCTCTACTCAAAATATCTGTATGAAATCGAATTGGACGGAAAACGGTCCACGCAGTCGGGCCGGGCTACAGAAATGTTTGTCAATCGCGAGGGGAGATGGGTCAACGTGGGATGGCATCTGGACTCAGGCAGTTAATCGTCCGACGATTATTCTAGTGGAGCGAGGGCACTCGCTATCATCATCGGGTTTAGAACGCTCGTGCGAGGTCGCAGGTTCGAACGTCGCCGGCCCTGGCAATATTTTCACGGATCCACAGTTGCCGCTTTTTTTTCAGCACGACGATCAGCCCGGACGCGGAGTCATGCTTGAAACGACCGATCGCACGCTTCTAAGCAGCTTGCCAAAACGGCATTCTGGGTTGTTGCTCGGCTGACTTCTTCAGTCTGTTCAGCTTGTCGGTTACGCTCGAGGGGTCGAGGCCTGCGCTCCTGCACACGCTCGCAAAATCCTTCTGGCTTTGAAAGAGAAAGCGCTCCGCTTCCATCTTCCGTCCCAGGCTGGACGACTGCCAGTCTTCGAGCGCTTGCAAAAGCACCGCGGTCCACAATCGGCGTGACCCAACCTGATCGTCGAAATGGTAATCAGCTTTGGAGCTTGCCTGTTCGTAAATGTTGATGTTCATCTATATCCCCTGGTAAGTTTTTCTAGCGCCTCAGCGGACCGTAGTCCGAACCCCGGCGCTCATACTTCTACTTATTGCACACGACACGCCAGAGTGATGGGCGTAACATAGCTATCTGACTTTGCCTCTCATATCGCTGAAAATAAGCCACTTCCATATATTTCTGGTGGATGTACTTGCTAAAAGCAAGAGCGGATGATGCTATGAATGTGTTCTAGTTTGAAACACAGGAAGGTCGCGACGGCCGATATCATCGCTTTTACGCGATGGGTCCACAAAAACTGCCCTGAATCCGGGCCCAAACCAACGCGTCGGCTGCTCATCTCATTGATTCGGCAGCATTTCCCGTCTAGCGTGACGACGGCGAAGAAGCGAATTGCGTCTGTGCCGTTTTGAAACGCTCGCCAACCGCGGAACATTCCATTGGCCATCTTGATCCCCGTAATAGGCCAGCGCCTACAGGCGCGTTTCGACAGTTCTCACCGATGCAAGCCATTCACGTTGACTGTCTCGTACCCGATGTGGAACTAGGACGTAGCCCATCCTTGTCAACTCGATATCTAACCAGTACGCTGAAATCATCAAAGCCGGACAATCGTTCGGGAATGAATTTCTCTGAACTCTTTAGCACTAGTTGGCTGTTCGAATAATGAGCGTCGATCAGACAGATATTGTTATGGGAAAGAGTGCTGTTGAGTCGGCGCGGAAATATCTCTCCGTCTGCATCCTCGATGACGATCCTGCGTTCCTTGAACTTACGACTGAGAGACTGCAGGCGGCAGGCTTCGACGTTACGGGCACGAGTGATCCCGCGCAAGCGCTGAACATGATCAGCAATGGCCGGTGTCGGGCCGTGCTGACTGACGTGATGATGCCCGCGATGGACGGATTTGAGTTTCTGGAAAAGGCGCTAGAGCTCGATCCCGGCGTTTACGTCATCTTGGTAACGGGCTTGTATTCGATGGATTCAGCGATCGATGCGATCAAGCGCGGAGCCTACGATTATGTTTGCAAGCCCTCGGATTTCCCGCGCCTGCTCAAAACTCTGGACGCGCTTGCGGAGCTATTCAGGCAACGCAGCCACATTCGAGAGCTCGAAGAGGACACGCTCGCCAGCTTCGAGTTCAACGGAATTGTCGGGCGCAGTCCGATCATGCTCGAGCTATTTGACCTGATCCGAAAAATCTCAAATCACTTCAGAAACGTGCTGCTCAGCGGACCGACTGGCTCCGGTAAGGAACTTGTAGCTCGCGCTTTACACCGGATGAGCCCGGTGGCTAACAAGCGGTTCGTGGTCTGCAACTGCTCAGCGTTTGTTGAGACACTTCTCGAGAGCCAGCTATTTGGCCACGTGCGCGGAGCTTTTACCGGCGCCGCGGACACTCGCGCTGGGCTGTTTGAATATGCCGATGGCGGTACTGTTTTTCTCGACGAAATCGGTGAGATGCCGCTCCCGATGCAGGCCAAGCTCCTGCGCGTGGTTGAAAATCGCGAGATTCAAATGGTCGGATCCCCGGCAGTCAAGAAAGTAGATGTCCGGCTGATCGCAGCCACCAACCGAGGGCTGCTGGCGGAAGTTCTTGCCGGAAGATTCCGCGAGGATTTGTTCTATCGCCTCAGCGCCATCGAGGTACGCGTCCCTAGCCTCGCCGAGCGGTCGGATGATATCCCGCTGCTTTCGCAAATGATCCTGAACAGGTGCAACGAGACGTATGGGAAGAAGCTCAAGGGCCTCACTCGCCGCGCGCAGGTGGTGTTGCTCCAGCATAGTTGGCCCGGCAACGTCCGTGAACTGGAGAATGTTATCTCCGGCGCGGCGATGACCGTCTCAGGCGATTTCATTGACGTTGCTGACCTACCGAAACACCTATCTGAGTCCTCGGCGCGGTCGTCGCTCCCAATCGGAACATGGTGCCCGCTCCGTCTCGATGAGATGAATCAATCGCACATCCAGCGCGTGCTCGAAATTTGCGACGGGAATCACGTACGGGCTGCGGAGATTCTGGGAATCGGTCGAACTACGCTATACCGCTTTTTGAAGCGAGCAGCAGCTACACGCAAATCCGCATAATTCGGCCATTTGTGATCAGCCCGCGGTGACAGCAAGCCACTTTGATAATTGTCCAGAAAGTAGCTTGAAATCCACGGGCTTGGATATGCAGGAATTACAACCCGCCATTAATACGCGCTTCTGATCCACAACCATGGCATGCGCAGTCACGGCAATCACCGGAATCGTGCATAGCGACGGCTGTTTGCGCATCCAAGCGACAAGAGCAAGCCCGTCGTCGGCGCCCAATTGAATATCGAGTAGCACGATATTTGGAGGATTCTGCTCCATCGCAGCGAAAGCCGACTTCAAATCTTCCGCCAATACAGGTTCATAACCCTCGGCATCCAACCAGTCGCACAACAACTCTCGATTTAACGCGTTGTCTTCGACCACCAAAATACGATGCTTCATTTTCCCGCCAATTGAATCGGAGCAAGCACGCGCCGAATTTCTTTAGTCAGGGATTGCTGCCAGTATTCCTGTTTGCGCGACAGAGATTCGGCATGAGTGCGAAGATATCGCTCTTCCTCCCGAGTCAAATCCTTGCTGGTGAGAACAAAAACGGGGAGATCGGCGGTCCGAGGCGAGCCACGCCATTCCGAGAGCAACTCGAAGCCGCTCACGTTGGGGAGCATGAGATCGAGAATCACAAACGCAGGAAGAGAATCGTTCATCCACGCCCGGGCTTGTGCGCCATCGGACGCTGTCGCCGTTGCATAGCCCTGTGAACTTAGCAGCTCGGTAAGCACCTCGCGCGTGGCGCTGTCGTCCTCTACCACCAGGACAGGCCGTGCCAATCTTAGTCCTTCTTTCGCTGCGAGACACCGCTCGATCGCCGCAAGCAGGGCTGATTGGTCCACCGGCTTAACAAGATATTCGTCCGCGCCTAGCGTGGTTCCGAGTGCGGGCTGGTCAACAATGGAAATCACAATCACGGGAATGTTTGCGGTCCGCGGTTCATTCTTCAGCTGAAGGAGAAGCTCCCAACCGTTTGTGGGTTTCATCAGCAGGTCGAGCGTGATTGCGTCTGGCTGGAGCTCCGCCGCGATTTCGACAACTCGCGACAACTCTTCACAAAGAAGGGCCTCGTAGCCGGAAGAAGCGAGTTGCGATTGGATGAGCTGAGCTGCGGCTGAATCATCCTCGATTATAAAAATCCGTGGAATCCCGCCTTCTCTCTCTCGGGACTCGATCGCACTGGCAGGCACCGCGGAATAGGCCTGAACGAATGGCAACGAGAAGTAGAAGCAGCTTCCATGGCCCGGCTGGCTCTCAAGGCCCAGTTCCGATCCGTGCAATTCCACAAGCCGCTGAGTAATGGCCAAGCCCAAACCTGTGCCTTCCTGGGTGATGCCCGACTGCCTCAGCCGGTAAAACGCCTCGAAGATTCGCTTCTTCTCCTCAGGCGGAATTCCGGGTCCGTTATCACTTACTTCCAGGCGCACAGTTCCGTCAACGAGGTGGCCAGCAACTTTGATGTGCCCGCCATAAGGAGTGAATTTAATGGCATTGCCGACAAGGTTGATCAAGATCTGCTTCAGCCGTGTGCCATCGGCCCGGACGCCGAGGCTAGATTCCGCCTCGCAGGTGAGCGTGTGTGATTTCTTCTCAGCGAGCGGCCTCACCGCATCCAAAACTTCGCGTAAAGTTCGCTCGACGGGCACGTTCTCGATAGCCAACTCGAGACGCCCCGCCTCGATTTTGGAAAGGTCAAGGATATCGTTGATGAGCCGGAGAAGGTGCTGCCCGCCGGTATGAATGTGAGTGACATAGCGCAGTTGGCGTTCATTCAGGGGCCCATAACGCGCTTCGCTGAGTAAATCGGAAAATCCGAGGACTGCGTTCAGCGGTGTTCGCAGTTCGTGACTCATCGTCGAGAGGAATTGGTCCTTGAACCTGTTAGACCGTTCCGCTTCTTCTTTCGCTCGCAGCAGGGCCGCCTGCGCGTTCTTTTGCATGGTGATATCGCGGAATCCGATCACACCGCCGCGCAGGATACCGTCCTCACCTCGGAGAGGTCCGCCCGTAATGCTGATCAAGCGACCGTCCGGCACTTTCGCGTTGCGGATGAAGACCTCCACTTCGCTAAAACTTTCCCCCCGCATTGCTCGAACGAGTGGCAACTCACTGGGCGGATACACGGTCACGCCGTCAGGCAAGTAGCTCCCATACTGATCCGACCACTGGTCGGGTGTCGTGTCCGTAGCACCGATGCCCAAGACCTGCTCCGCGGCAGCGTTAAACAGGAGAAACTTCCCATTGGAATCGGCTACCACCACGCCATCGGCAATACTCTCCAAGATCAATTGAAGGAGTTCCTTCTGCCGCTTCGTCTCCTCTTCCGCCAGCTTCTTTTCAGTGATGTCACGGAAAACGAGCACAACCCCGAGACTTTCGCCATCGCGCGTAATAATCGGCGCCGCGCTATCCTCAATATCAAATTCCGCACCGTTCTTAGAGATCAAAATCGTGTGATTGGCCAGACCGACTACCTTCCCCTCCCGAAACACTTTCTTCACAGGGTTCTCGACGGGGCGCCGCGTTTCCTTATTCACGATGTCGAAAACTAGATCCATGGACTTGCCCCAAGCTTGCTCCTGCTTCCATCCCGTGAGCGACTGGGCGACCGAATTCATGAAATTCACAGCGCCGTTCGTATCGGTCGCGATTACCGCATCGCCGATGCTCCCAAGAGTTGTTGAGAGCCACATTTCGCTTCGTGTCAAAGCCGCTTGGGCGCGTTTGCGTTCGGTCAATTCCCGGCTCAGCATCCCGAAACAAATCATCAGCAGCGCGACACTCCCAATCGTCCCGCCGGCGATAGTGCGGGCCGAGGCGGCCATGCTTTCGTTGGCTTTATCGGTGCGAATTCTGAGCAAATTGTTCTCGTCATTCGCCATTTCTGCGGCGATAACGCGGATCTGGTCCATCCACGCCTTTCCGGATCCTTCGAGGACTACCTTCGTTGCTGCTGCGGAACCATCTTTTCTTCGGAGCTCGATCGTCCTATCGAGTTCAGCCAACTTTTTGTCTATGAGAACATCCATAACCTCAATCCGCTGTTGCTGTATCGGACTATCGAAGGTGAGCTCCTTCAAGCGCCCAGTTACTTGGTCGAGATTTTTGATGGCTTGGCGGTAGGGCTCAAGGTAGGATTCATCTCCCGTCAGGAGATAGCCTCTCTGGCCCGTTTCTGCGTCAACCAGGCGGCCAACCGTATCGTCGAGTGCTTGCAGAACTTGGTAGGTGTGCTTCGGCCGCTCAGCGGCTTCCGCGAATCGGGTTGCGCTTCGATAGGACAGCCACCCAACTGATACCAAAATGATTCCGGCAACGACGAAGCCCCAGCGGAGCAAGTCCCGTCCAAGTTTTGTTAGCATCATTTTGCAGTCCTATGGCGAGCGTCAGTCTAATTGCGCAAGAGCCACCGATTTGCACATTGCTCTTTCCGGCCTAGGCGCCGATGAATGAGAGGGCGATCCAGCAGGGAGCGGCGTAAAGCCGAAGCGAACGTGCAAAAACCCTGAGTTGTAATTCTAGAAGGCGGTTCGGCGGCTGAATGGCTTTGTACTACTGTGGCATTCAATCAGTTAATACCGCACTGCGGCGCCCACCAACGAGGCTCAGCTTTATCGCCAATTTCCGAAGAGGACGAATGGCGCCCAGTAATATGGGTGAGCGTAAGAGGCAGGAGCTGTGACGCCTTGCGGTTGAACGCCTCTTTCGGCTGCGGGTTTCGTTCCATCGCTGGCTTTCGCATTCGATTCCGCGGCCACGTGACTCGGTTTGATCTCGCCGCGCAGCAGCGCAAGTTGGGCCTCGCGCAGGGCTTCTGCTTTGGGCATGCGCGCGTTGGAAATCCATAGCCGGTAAAATTCCTGCATCAAAAGGCCCGTACTCGCGTCGCTGACTTCCCACAGGCTAGCGACTACTGCTCTCGCGCCTTTCTGCTGCGCCAAAATTCCAAGCCCGTCCACTTCGCGGCCGTTGCCTGTGTCTCCTCCCATTGCCGTGTCGCAAGCCGAGAGCGTCAGAAGTTGGGTGTCGGTAAACGTAAGTTCCGGATCTTTGCGAATTTCGGCAAGCGTCAGATGCGCCCCTTCTGCGCTTTTTCCACCCAGCAACAGGAATGAATCGGTTTCGTTCCCGGGTTCAAACGCGAAATGGCTGGCGATATGCACCAGCGGATAGCCAACCGCGAGCGCCTTTTTCATCGCGTCCTCTGTGAACGCCGCATTCAATATCACTTCGCCGGGCATCACGCCGTCTTTGTTATCCGCGTGCGGATCGCGAACCACCAGGTTCAATTCACCGGAAACCGAAGGCAGCGCGAGAAAATTTCCGTAGGCTCGCGATACGCCCATGGCGAGGCCTCGCCACGTTTCGACGTCGGGGCGCTCGGTCAAATGCGAAAGGCTGGCGGGCGTGAAAATCTCGTTGCGATACTTGGCCACGAGATAGTCTTTGCCGTCGTGCAGCGCCGACACCGGCAAGTAGCGCAACACATCATCGAGAGACCACATCAGCGTCTTCGCTTTAGCGCCCTCGAGATCCTGCTCCACCGGGCCAACGAGAATCTTGTACAGCTCCTGTGCCTGCGCGATGGGATCGGATTGTGGCTGGTCTATAGACTGGCGGAACGCGAGGACTTTCTTCCGCAGATCGGCCGCGCGAATCGGGAACTCACGCGCCTGCATCGCGCTCGCCGTAACCACGATGACTCGATATTTGTCCTCGCCGACGAGCGTATAGAGCGCGACCGTGCCAGCATCCAAATGCCTCAGGACGTCTTGCATGCCGCTGGTGTTCTCTTGAATGCTGCCGACGGCTTCCTGCGCCTGCTTCGTTTTTCCGAGTTCAACGTAGAGCCCATCGAGGAACTGAGACCATTGCTCGTTGGCTTTCTTAAGTTTTTCCGACAGCGCAGCGAGCCGCGCGTCCTCGTCAGCGGTTCGCGACGGTTTCGCTCGAAGCTCCGCCCATTCGGTGCCGATTGCCGTCACGCTGGCGCCCAGGTCTCCGTAGCGGACATTGGCGCTCTCTTCGGGCTTCGTTAGCGTGACAGGCGACGTTAGTGAAGACGCGTCCTTGCCATCCCGCCGGATGAATTCGAAGTATTCTTCGTTCTTGAGGAGACCCAGCACCTGCTCAGCTTCCGGCAAGCGGCCGGCCGAAATCAAAAGATCGGCCACGTCGCGATAAACATCCTCGTTGGATTTCAGAAAGCTTCGCTGCGTTTCTTTTTCGAGGCCGCGGATGTTCTCGCGAATTCCCTGAAGCCGGTTGATCTCCTGCTTGCCGAAAAAGATGGCGACTTCCGGCCGCTCCTGCTCGCGCCAATATTGCATCAGATCATCGAGTATCCCGGCCTGAAGTATCGGATCGCGCAATTCCATGGCGATTGCCATCGCCTGGTTTAGCGACTCGAGTGCCCTGTCCTTCTCGCCCAATTTGTAGGCAGTGTTGCCGATGTTGCCAAGCGTAGTAGCTTCTTCGGCCCGGTCTCCCACGTCGCGGGCCAGGTTCACCGCTTTCTCGTAATATGACATTGCCTGTTCGTACTCCCCGCCTGCCTCGAAGCAAATGCCAATGTTATTGAGCGTAGATGATTCTCCGGCGCGATTGCCCACCTCCCGGAGCAGTTGCAGCGCTTCGATATAGGCGTCCACTCCCTTGTCAGCCTGGTTCGTGTGAACGTAAACGAAGCCGATGTTGTTGAGAGTTGTCGCTTCCTGATCCTTGTCGCCGGTGGCGCGTTCGATCGGCAGAGATTGATTGAAATAGTCCAGCGCCTTCTGCTTCTCGCCCAAGTGGTATGCGAGGTAGCCGAGATTTGACAGCGTCTTCGCCAAAGCCCTCTGGTTACCAGTCTCGCGCTCCAGTGCCATCGCCTTGCCGTAGTAGTCGAAACCTGCCTGCATCTCGCCGATCGACACGTAAAGCGACGCCATGTTGTGCAGCATGTCGCCTTCCTGCTCTCGCAGCTGTGCCTTTCTCAGGATAGGCAGCGCTTGGTTGAAATACTCAAGCGCCTTTTGCTTCTCCCCCAGCGCGCTCAGTTCGTTCCCGATGTTTCCGAGGACGATTCCCATTTGTCCCGACAGCGGATCGTAAGTGCGCTGTAACTCCAGCGATTGATTGTAGTAGTCGAGCGCTTTTTGACCCTCTCCGGTATCGGCATAAATGCCGCCGATATCGTTCAGCGCTACCCCTTCGTTCGTGTGATCTCCCAACTGGCGCCACAATGGCAAAGATTTGTTGAACGCTTCGAGCGCGCTCTGTCTGTTTCCGAAGTCATCGTACAAAGATCCAAGCCTGACGAGAGCCTCGGCCTCGCCGTGCGCGTCGCCGGCATCGTGAAAAAGAGGCACGGCTTGGAGGAGATCATCGATCGCCTCCTGCCGCTGGCCCAGCTCGGAATGCAGCGGGCTGATCGTCTCGAGCGTCGCTGCTTGGTATGCTTTATCGTCTGAGTCGCGCCAGCGCTGCAGCGCTTGTTCGAATGCATCAAGCGCCAATTTTTTGTCGCCATTATCGCGGGCGATCGTCCCAATGCAAATGAGCGATGTGGCTTCCGACGGACGGTCGTCGAGATCGTGCGCGAGCGCCAAAGCTTGTTGGTAGGCTTCGAGCGCCTTTTGCTTGTCGCCCGAGGCGTAGTGAAGATTTCCCAGGCTGTTGAAAGTTACAACCTGGCCTCTGCGGTCCTGCGTAGCGCGCTGAAGATTCAACGCCTGGAGATAGACTTCGATTGCTTTCTGATTCTCACCGGCGCCGGCGTAGATGTAGCCGATGAAATTGAGAGAGAAAGCTTCGGCGTTGCGATCTCCCACGGTACGCCAAATCTTCAGTGCTCGATTTTCATAGTCCAATGCCTTCGCGGTGTCGCCGGAATTTTCGTAGCGCCCAGCGAGCGCGTTTTCCGTCATGGCTTCTTCATAGTTATCGTGAAGCGCTCGCCACGTTGGCAGAGTGGCTTCCCACTTTTGGATGGTATTTTTTGCAGCTTCAGGTGTGTTGGGAGCGGTTAGTCCGTCGAGGAAAATCCGCTCCGCTTCGAGACGTTTCAAATCTTCGGGTGTTGGTGAACGCTCGGCTGTGATTTTGATTCGATAGCGGCCCGCCGGATTATTTCCGTCGCCCGCATCCACGCTCAGGATGTAGGCGCCGCTCGCGTCCGCCACCACGGAAAACGGTACGGGGCCGAAATCGCCGTTCGGGCGCTCCGCTTGGATAATTTTCTCGCCGTTTTCGCGAAAGAGCGCGACGAGCAGATGAATCCCCTCTTGCGTCGTCACAACGTGAAAGAACTCGCCCGCCGTGAGGTGCACCTCGTAATGCTGGACGTCATTCCCTCTCAGTTTGCGCTCGACTTCCTGGTTGAGTTCTAGCGGCTTGGTGTCCGCCGGCAATTGAACCGGTTGCTGGGCGGCTGGCGCTTCCTGTGTGCCTGTCGGTTGCTGTGTGGCTGGCGTCTGCTGTGCGGCTGACGGGTGCTGGATGCCTGGCGTCTGCGCGGGTAGGATGTCTTGGGCGCACACCGGCGAGCTAAGGGAAAATCCAGCGCAGGCCGTCAGAATTATCGCGAAAAGGAGCGACTCTGTGCGGATCGCACAACGCCGCCGAGCGGAAGCGACGGGACTTCCCCATCGAAAGCCGCCAGTTCGTTCTCCTGAAATCAACGGGGCCTCAGGTGCTTAATCGCGCGTATTGACAACGTTAGCCCAATTCTCACACCTCCCACGATTTCGTTCAATGCACGATTGCAGCCTTAACAATCAGAAGTTCGCGGAGGCCGACGGACGAGACGGAGAGAAAGAACGCGGGACACACTGGAAATATCAGATGCGGGACTACGTGAACCAGCGTTTCTAAACAGTGAGTAACATCCGGAGCGGAGCAAACAATAAATGGAAGTCGGATTTTCGCGCTTTTACAATCGCCCGCCGAGTCCGACGCATTTAACTGGCTGAGAGTCAGCTCCGGCACTTCTAGCGGACGGCTTCAGCCGGGCAATCTTCGCTTGATTCGGCGTCCGCTAAACATTACCTAATCGCGCTCGCGGGTGACCCAAACAATCGATCGCTAGACCCAGCGACTACGGCTCAGTGTTACTCTTTCTTGCCGGTCGCTGCCCAGATTTATCCACCTCGCCGCCTTTGGGGCTCAGCAACGTCAGCGCGTCCTTCGCGTTGAATGGATACAGACGCACCGACTGTTGCCCTGTGGTGTTCAGCGAAACGTCCACGCGCCGGTTATTCGCCATCACAACGACTTGCAGGTTCGCCTCGATTCGTTGCCGCTCCGCATCGCTCAGATCCGGATTCTGCTCGATGAGCTGTTTCACTTGCGCGGCGTCCAGATTTTGCTCTTTACCCAATGCACGAGTCTCAATGTGGTCAGCGGGAATTCCGTGGCCGACCAAGAAGTCCTTGGTAGAGTCTACCCGTCGCTCGGTCAGGTCCTTATTGAATTCAACTGACCCGCGATGATCTGCGTGGCCCTCGAGGATCAAATGTGCGTTCGGCTTGAATGTGAGATACCGGTTGAAATCAGCCGCCAGCGATAGCAGAACTCTCTGCTGGCTCTCGACCAATCCACCGGTTGGATTCGCAATCGTCGGCCGCGCAGTTGGGAAATAGATACTGTGAAGCGCAAGCCGGGTTTCGAGCTCTCTCACTTCCGGCGGAGGCTGAGCCGCCTGCACATCAATGCTGATCGTGCAATCCGCGGTTCCCGTGCGGCCATCGTCCACATGCCCCGAAATCGTGTAAGAGCCCGGCGGCAGCCCGGCCGATTGAAACGCGACGTTAGCGCCGGCACCATCAATTCTTCCACCGCTTGCGTTCCACGAATAAGTCAAAGGATCGTTGTCAGGATCACTGGCTGTAGCCGTGATTTGCACTGGATCGCCGACAGTCACTGACATTCGGTCCGCCGAGCACGCAATCGTTGGCGGGCGATTTGGCCGCGGTTGAACGCGAATGCTTGCTGAGCAGCTAGTCGAACCGTTTCGTCCATTGTCCACGCGCACGCTGATCGTGTAAGTTCCAGGCTGCACGTTTGAAGAATTCCAGCGCACTCCCGGACCAGTCCCGTCAATCGCGCCCTCGCTCGCCGACCACGAATAATTCAACGCACTTCCGCCCGGATTCGAGGCTTCAGCGCGAACTACAACGAGATCACCCGATCCCGCATAAACAAATTCCGGATCCGCCGAGCAAGTTGCCGTCATCGGCACACTCGGCGCGGGCGCCGGCTTCCCGCCAAAGCGAAGCACGATTCCCGCAGAAAATCTCCCATTGCTCTGCCATCCGCGTTCTGACCCGCTCGGTAGCGTAGGATTTGTGAAATGCGTCAGCAGGTACTCGGCTTGAATGGGGCGGATGGCCAAATAATGGTTAATTCGGATGTCGAATCCCGTGCCAGCCAATACGGCAAACGCCCAGTCGTAGGCGAGAGGTTGGCAGCTCGTGCTCCCGGTACATCCGGAAATAAACACGTTACTCGCGTATGCGCCGCCGACGAGCACTTGGGCAAATGGAGTGAATCTTGAATGCGTGCGATAGGAGAGGCGCGGGCCAAACGTATACGTATAAGCGCTGCCGTCTGCTGCCAGCATTCGGCTGCCGGTCGGACTCGCGAGCGTCACTCGCGTATTATCGAAACCGCCAAAATCCGCCACCACCCCTAACCATCTATTGAAGTTGTATGCAATCGAGGTGCTCCCGCCGTGTAAGTATACTATGCGATTATTTGGCGAGGTCGGCATAGCTCGCCAGAATGAGTATCCCAAGAACCATTCGACCCTCGGAGTATAGTTTTCCGAATCGCTTCCTCGATACATGGCGCCAAACGCCGTTGCAGCCGGTTCAGGTGCAGCAAATCCGGGTGCACTTAACTCCGAACGTGGCGGCTGGCTCGTTGAGAAATCGAGCGGCAGATTCTTAAAGTCCGTTGGCTGCGTAGTACCAGCGATATCGGGCGCATCGTTCAATGAAGAATTCGCAGTCGCAGCTGCTTCGTTCGCCGTCTTCGCCTTAAGCTTCGTATCGTCATTCGCGCGAACGCCAGGCACAATCACGAAAGCCACAACCATTGTGCCAAGAATGCGAGCTGCAAATCTCATTGTCGCCTCCTGAATCGTGCCTGCCGGACGCAAAGCGGATGAAAGAATCCGCCTCACATCCGCCAAACCTGTCCGCGCTGTTTTCTATAAGCCGCTTTCTATATTTATGGAGCGGGTACGTTAATCACCGTATTAACCATCGTCACCGACGCATTGAGCGCCAGCGCTCGACCATTGAGCGTAGTCCCCGCGGAATTGCCGGCAGTTGAGAACGTGATTCCGGCCGACGCGATGATCGTGCCCACCATCGTGCCGCCCCCCGCCGCGTTAATCGTTGCCGCAGTGCCCACGTACCAATACACGTTCTTCGCCTGCGCTCCGTTGGTCAGAATGATGTTGCGAGGCGCCGCAGGTCCGCCCACAGTGAGCGAGCTCGCCATCTGGAACACCCAGATCGCGTTAGCGTCGCCCTGCGCATCCAGAGTCAAATCCGAGCCCGTAAGCAGGAACGAACCGCCCGCCGCTTTGTATATCCCCGGCGTAAGAGTTAATCCGCCGAGTTGGCCGGCGCCTGGATCCGTACCGCCAGGGCGCGACGCAGGTGAAATAGCGTTGTAAGCCGCAAGCGTGTCAGTCGCGGCCTGCGTCGCGATCATGAATGTAGTAGTCGTGCCTTCAGAAGGACACGCAACGGTAGGATTCGGCGGAGCCGTATAAATCGTCCCATTCACCAGCCCCATGTTGAGTGTCGTCTCGGTGTAAGTGCACCCTACCCCCGCATCGTGGAATCCGGTGACCAGCGTCGATACGCCGGTGGTACCGATATTTCCATTAATAATCGTGTTAATTCCTTGATTTGTTATCCCCGCGCCGCCTCCAATCGATCCAAACGTCGAAGCGGTCCCTAGCGGAGGTCCTGTTGGACCCGGAGCTGCGCCAGTCATGAAGCTCCACGGATTCGCCGCAGCACCCGTCGCCAGCGCATTCCCCGCCAAATCGGTCGCTGCGTTCGTAATCGTTGCCGTATATTCCGTGTTCGCCGCGAGATTCGCTGACGGCGTAAAGGTGGCGATGTCGCTTGTAGGATCGTACGTAACCGTTCCACTGACCGCCGCTCCACCTGTCCCGGCCACGGCCAATGTGAACGTCCCGGCAGCGAAAATGCTCGCCGGATTCATCGCTTTACTGAACGTCGCGTTAACTGCCGCGTTCAGCGCCACGCCTGTCGCGCCGCTTGCGGGACTCGTGAGCGTTATCGTAGGCGGCGTGGTATCGGGAGCTGCGCCCGTCATAAAACTCCACGGGTTGGGTACAGCGCCAGCCGCCAGCGCGTTGCCGGTCAGGTCCGTCGCGGCGTTCGTGATCGTCGCCGTGTATGACGTAGCGGCCGTAAGATTCGCTGATGGTGTAAACGTCGCTGTGGATCCCGCATACGTAACGGTTCCCGGCACAGCCGCGCCTCCCGTCACCGCCACGCTAAATGTTCCCGCGGCCGTAATCGTCGCCGGGTCCATCGCTTCGCTGAATGTTGCGGAGATAATTTGATTCGTGGGTACATCCGTTGCAGCTGACGCAGGAACGGTGATTACCACCGTAGGCGGCGTTGTGTCAGCGGTGAGACCCGTCATGAAACTCCAAGCATAAGTTTTGGCCAAGGGAATGCCGGCAGCACTCGTTGCCGCGATGCTAATCGTGGCCGTATACATAGTGCTGGTCATCAAATTCGCCGCAGGCGCGAACGTCGCCGTATTCGCGGCTGGCACGTAAGTCACCACTCCGCTCACCGCCGCCCCGCCCGTGCCGGCCACTGCCACCGTAAATGTCCCGGCGGCTATTACCGTTGCCGCGTTCATCGGCACGCTAAACGTCGCGGTAATTTTCTGATTGATGGGCACATTGGTGGCGCCGCTTCCAGGATTCGTGGCAATAACAGTGGGGCTCGGTATGGCCGTAAAGCTCCAGGTAAAGGCCGGTGCCACTTCGTTCCCCGCCAGATCTTGTGCTCCGCTGGTAATCGTTGCGGTATAAGTCACGCCAGCCGTGAGAGCGGCGCTTGGCGCAAATGTCGCCGTGTTTCCAGCGTAACTGACTGTGCCGTTGACCGCGGCTCCGCCAGTTCCCGTCAAAGTGAACGTCGACGCATTGATCGTCACTGCGTTCATTGGCTCATTAAATGTCGCGGTAATTATTTGTGCGAGAGGCACATTCGTCGCGCCGCCAGCGGGATTTGTAGCGATCACGAGAGGCGCCGTCCCCGTCATGAAACTCCACGAATAATTGCTGGCCAGCGGCCCGCCGGTGATATCAGTAGCTCCGGTCGTAATCGTCGCCGTAAATAAAGTGTTAGCTGGAAGATCGCTCGTGGGCGTGAATGTCGCCGTGCCACCGGCGTATGTCACCGTGCCTGCTATCGGGGCCGTACCGGGCCCTGTCACAGTGAAAGTTGTCGCGTTGATCGTCGCAGGAGCCATGGCGTCGCTGAACGTGGCGGAGATCGTCGCGGCAACAAGCACATTCATCGCGCCATTCGCGGGCGATGTGGAAACCACGATCGGCGCGGCCGGACCCTGCACTTGTTCTCGTCCGCATCCGGCCATGGAACTTGTGAGCAGGAACGCCAGAACCCAAATCCTTTTCAATGTAACCTTACGCATCAGCTTCTCCTGTTCCATCGCTTGGCGTTACTCTGCAACATCGGCATCCACGGAGACGGCTCAATTGATAGGCCCAACTATCGGCGACAAAAATCTGCGAAGGCTCATGACGATTTCGTTTTCGGAGTCATCCGCAAATTGAACCAAATCGGCACATTCAGCCAATCCGTTCAAGTTGTGCTCCCCTTCTAGACTTCGGAGTTCTCACGTGGAAGCACATCCATGCACAGAATGTGCCAAAGGCAATTCGGAATTTTTAAATGAGGAATGGATTCAAGTTCGGGGCAAGATTGTGATTCAAAACCGGATAGAATTTGATTGCCCTCTAGCGCGGAAGAGCACATTCACGTCGCAACTCGCCCCTCGTCCCAGATCGGGAAGCCAGCAGATTCATTTTGGCGGCGTGGCAACCTCGATTTTCGTCAGGCCACGACTTCCGTCGTGCGATCAACCATCGCAAATCCGTCTGACTTTACTGCTTGCGGAAAAAGTACAAACATTCTTATCCCGAACGAAGTGAGGAATCTGTGGTTCGTATCGAGAGGCTGCATCACGTTTCCACTCAGGCAGGCACGCCCTCCGGCACTTGTAGCGCTCGGCTTCAGCCCAGCAGCCTTTTCTCGGTTGCAGTTACACCCGAGATCACGCAATCGCTGATCACTCGCCCGTCCAATATAACAAACCTCATTCAGAGCCGGGAGGCTCCCGCCTCCCGGACCCAATTAACAATTGGCTAGATTCGGCAGGAAGCGTACATGTTTTTGCCTTTCGGTGGAAGCCCCCCTGCTTCAGTAGGGGGAGCTGGACTTCAGTCCAGCGAAAAAATATGGCGCTCGACGGGCTTTTTCAGCCCCGGCCTTCTCGTGCCGTACAGGACGCCCCGCACTGTACCGATACAGTTCATCCGGCCAGTAGAAACACCTGTCGCCATCGCTCATAATTTCACTCCCGCGCAATCCGCGTCCTCCATTACCACGATGAAGAGCGCGCGGAAACTGCGACGGCCGATCCGCGCATGCAAAACCACCCAACCACCCGCGCGCAAAAAATAATCCACCAAACACCTTTGATTTTGTGCGCCGCGCTCTGCGTAATCCTCGTAGCCTGCGGCTCAGTCAGCAGCGGCAAGGGCGGTTCATCCGGCGGGTCAGGCGGCGGAACTGGCGGCTCAGGGGGCGGCAGTGGAGGTGGTTCAGGCGGCGGCAGCGGCGGAGGTTCTGGCGGCAGCTCCGGAGTAGCAATCACCCCGCAGGGCGCCGACGTCCGCGCCAGCGCCACCCAACAATTTACAGCCACCGTAACCGGAGCGCCAAACAACAACGTCGCATGGTCAGTTAATGGGATTGTCGGCGGCGCGGCCGCCACAGGCACGATCAACACCGCCGGCCTCTATATCGCCCCAGCCAGCGTGCCCAATCCAAATTCCGTAACGATTCAGGCGGCCAGCACGAGCGATTCATCGCTCACCAGCACCGTCACCGTGGATGTCCTAAATGCGATTCCCTCAATCGCCAGCATCGCACCATCATCAATCAACACTGGCGCATTCTCGCTCGTCGTCACCGGAACAAATTTCGTTTCCGGCGCGCAAGTAATGCTCGCTAGCTCAGCGCTCGCCACATCGTTCGTCTCGGCCACGCAATTGACCGCGACAGGCACGGCCACCTCCGCGGGAAATTTTGCCATCACCGTCGTAAATCCCGATCCCGGCAGCGCCACTTCCAACAGCGTCAACTTACAGGTCAATTCAACCGCCCCTCCCAGCGCGTGCAGCGGAATCAGCCTCGGGCAAGGCGCCAGCCTGAACGGCTTCATTCCCTTCCCAGCCGACAACGCGTGGAACACTAATATTTCCGCCGCACCGGTCGATCCGAATTCCGCTGCCATCATTAATTTCATCGGCCCAAGCATCGTTCTTCATCCGGATTTCGGCTCGGGTGAGTATGACGGTAGCTCGATCGGCATTCCGTACGTAGTCGTCGGCAGCGGGCAGTCATTCGTTCCCATTGATTTCACGGCTTACGGCGATGAGAGCGATCCGGGGCCAATGCCAGTCCCGTCCGATGCGCCAATCGAAGGCTATCCAAATCCTGGCGGCGGCGATCGCCACGTGCTGGTGCTCGACAACTCGAATTGCTGGCTCTACGAACTCTATAGCAGCTACCCAAATAGCGACGGAAGCTGGAACGCAGCCTCAGCCGCCGTATGGGATTTGCTGAATGACGAGCAGCGACCCTACACCTGGACATCCGCCGATGCCGCGGGGCTTTCGATTTTTCCAGGTCTAGTCCGCTACGACGAAGTGGCCAGCGGCGCGATCCGGCACGCGATCCGCTTCACGCTGGCCAATAGTCAGGCGGCCTTCGTCCTTCCGGCGACGCACTGGGCCGCCAATTCAACAAACTCAAATGCCGCCCCGATGGGCATGAGGATCCGCCTGAAGTCGAGCTTCGACATCAGCAGCTTCTCCACAGCCAATCAGGTGATTCTCACCGCCCTCAAAAACTACGGCATGATCATGGCCGACAACGGCAGCTCGATGTACATCAGCGGCGCCCCAGATGATCGCTGGAACAACGACGATTTGCATCTGCTAGATGGCGTCACAGCCGCAGATTTCGAAGTAGTAAAAATGGGCACGATCTACACAGCGTCAAACGTCCCGCAAGGCCCCGCCCCCACAATCAATAGCTTCACAGCCAGCTCCACAACCGTTTCCGCCAACACCCCAGTGACGCTAAATTGGAGCACAACTGCCGCCTCATACCTGATCGTCTCCCCCGAAATCGGCGCAGTCCGCGGCACAAGCGTCACCGTAACGCCCGGCGCCACCGCCACCTACACCCTCTACGCCACCAACGCCTTCGGCCGCACCACCGCCACAGTAACCATCACCGTCCAATAACTTTCGCGCAGCCCCGCCACAGTTCCCTCTCCCCGCGAGCACCGGACCCAACCTGTGGATCCAGCACCGCGCTGCTTTCCTCGCCTGCACTCCGCTTTTCCCTCTTGCGACCAGCTTTCTCTAGATTGTCATTCCGCCGACCATCCGACGAGGATTGAGGGAATCTGCATTTCGCTTCATTTGAAATCTCAAATTTCAAATTTGAAATCGTCCCTTCGTCACGCCGGCCTGCCCTGAGTTTTCGAAGGGCATCCTGCCGGCGTCTTTGACTTGACGCAGCCGGAGACCTAGTACCCTTACAGACGACTCACTTGAAATAACAATTTCGATGTGATATAATGTTATTTTTACAATTATGTATAATTACAGTACATATCGGGCGCAAGGAGCACGGCTGCGCGTGCTGAGCATGAATGTTTCCAGACCGGCCCGGCCCGGCCTGCCTGTGAGCTGGGAAGAGAGCGCTCGCAACAACCAGAAACAGCGATTTCTACTCGATACACCTGGCGATTAGAAATCGCCGTAAGCTAAACAAAACAAACAATCGAGGCCATTTCTACTCGATACAAATCGAGGGAGTGCTCGAGGCGAATAAAATGAGGCGGCTCGGCGGAACTATCGAAGGTTGGTGAGCCAGTTGATGATGGCGGTCTCGAACGCGATGCGATGGGTCTGAGTTGCACCTTGAAAGTAAGTCAGATGGGCGCGAGACCAGGAGGCGCGACCTCCGGGGACTGAATTAAGACAGAAAGAGCGCGGTGAAAGGAGATTAGGGCTGGGACGACATCTTACCTGACCGCCTTACATTGATTTGATTTTCATGTATCGCGTAAGGTCCGGAATCTCGACGAGAATCGCGATGATAACCAACAGCGCGATAATTCCCCCGATTACGACGTCCACCATACCAAACATGTTTGCTGGCATCGTTCCCTCCAAATCGCTCTGCGATGTGGCGACTCAGCGTTTAGGCCGGGCCGCCACCCGCGAAACCATAACCGAAGACGGCTGCCACTATACAACAATAACGGCAATCTGCACGCCCGGATAGCTCAGATCACAGAGGTAGTAGTTGCCGTCAATAAACACGATGTAGAACTCGTCGGAGTAACCCCAACCTGCGGGCCATGCATCAACGAGTTCGAAATTGTAGCCGCCATATCCAAAACGGTGCTCTCCACCAGAGAAGTGTACGCCGTGGAAATGGTGCTCTTGCCCGAATTTGGCGTGGTAACGGTCATCGGGAATCTGCTTGCCACGGTTCGGTTTTCCCTGCGGCTGCTGATCCGGCTTCGGAGCCTGCTTTTCCTGCTTCGCTTCTGGCCGAGGTTTCGGTTCGGGTTGCGGTTTGGGTCTGGCGTCAGGCTGAGGCTTCGGCTCGGGTTCAGGTTTCGGATTTGCGTCTGGTTGCGGCTTCGGCTCGTCTTGAGGAGGTTTGGCATCTTGGGGTGGTTTCGCATCTTGATCGTGCGGCGGTTTGGCGTCCGGCTCGTGCGGCGCTGGCTTGTCGTCCTGCGCCCGAACGTAGGATGGAACCGCGCTACCAAAAAGCACGAGCAGAGCTGCGGTTCCGATAACTTTGGGTATTTTCATCGTGTGTTATCTCCCTTTTTCTGACTCGCCGGGGAGTGTGCGCGGGTCTGTGTGACGGAATAAACCATGAATTTCTGCCCGGGCAAATGCGATGAAACCCCTAACCACGCCAGCAAGAAACTGTATGGCGATGACAGCAGGCCGCTTGCGACAACCATGACACTTCTCGGAGATATTTGTGCCGTTGGAGATCCACGCGTACTAGTTCGCGTTGGGGAAATAAGTTTTGTGTTCGGCTACGCAGCGTACGGCTGGGATGAGGCAGCGGCCCGAGTCGGCTTTGCGAACAAAACCGAGGGCGCCCACACGTTTCGCTTCGTTATAAAGCTCAGGAAACGCATAGAGCGTCATGATCAATACGCGAGTTTCGGGCGCCGAACGCACGATTTCGCGCGTGGCCGCAATGCCGTCGCGCTTCGGCATCATGATATCCATGAGAATCACGTCAGGCGAAAGCTCTCGCGCCCGCCGGATGGCCTCCTCGCCGTTCTTGGCCTCGCCGCACACTTCCCAGTCGTCTTCGGATTGAAGGATCTCCCGAAGCACGGTGCGAATGCTGTCGTTGTCGTCGGCCACCAAAATGCGTAAAGCGCCCATCGCTCCCTCATCCGCGGAAAAGAGCCGCGGTCCCCTACCGAGGACAGTACAACAGGAATGGAGCGATTGAACCATACAGTAAGCGATGTAAAAGAACAGAGTGATGCGCATCACTCGCTAAAGACGCGTTACTGACATGCAAACAAAACGACTTTCGACCGTTAGTCCTAGGCTCAACGAAGATAACAAGTTTAATAAGGTCTTCCCGGTATGGAGGATTCGACACCAACAGAGTAGAAACGCGGTGAGCCGAATGGAGCGTTTGGCGGTTTACGCTCTCTGTCGGACAAGATCTCGAGATTTGGCTTCGAGGAGGAAACATGTTGCGATGGGCGCTTGCGTTTTTCGTGATCGCGATCATAGCAGCCGTGTTCGGATTTGCAGGCATCGCGGTTGCCGCGGCCGGAATTGCGAAGTTGCTTTTCTACCTGTTCTTGGTTCTGTTCCTAGTCGCGCTGGTCGGCGGCTTGGTTAACCGAGGGGCTTGAGCACGCAGTTGGCCCACGCGAGGCATTGCACTTGGCGAGACTCGTCTAACACTCAACATCGCTATAACGGGTGCCGGCGGAATGCATTGCATAGACAAGAAAGTCCTGAGTAACAAACCCGAGGAGGGTTCATGCGTCCTGCAGCTGTCATCGCAGTCATCTTGCTGATCGTTGGGATTATTTCCCTCGGTTATCAGGGCATTACTTACACGACGCAAAAGAAAGTCGTCGATATCGGTCCGATTCAGGCTACCAAGCAAGAACACAAAACGATTCCATTGCCGCCAATCATCGGCGTGATAGCGCTTATCGGAGGAGTGGTTTTGCTCGTCACGGATCGGCGCGCGGCATAAGCGTTTCATTGATACCTATGATTTGGCTATCTGCGTTAATACAAGCTCCGAACACCTACCAACAGCGAGAGAGGCGTGGCGCATCCCCTCGCCTCTCTCCCACCTCCGCTCGGTAAGTGAGCTTAGTCGGCCCTCGTTTGTGGCCATTTGCTCAGATCGCCAATCCGGCGGAAATTCTGGCGAATGTGCTCAATCGGTTTTACGGTATCTTCCCCGTTTACACTCGGGCTTACCGTGCATTCACCGCTGGTGGGACTCGTGGTGCACTAAGCGAGAAGTATTCTGTAGCGGCGCCGATCTTCTGACTGGGCCATCGCGACGAACTCAGAGCGACCAATCCTTTAGCCAGGGAGAAGCACAGTGCGAATAATGCAGAAAATACAAATAGTGATGTTTGCTCTCCTCGTGGCGCTAGTGGGCTCCATCTGGCTGGGTAATGCTCAAGCAAAGACCTGGAACAGCACCGCAAATGTAACCGTCAGCGAGCCGCCCAGTATTGTGGAGCTTGCCCAAGAGTCGAACTCGACTGTACCGGCTCAACCAACCTCTGAAACGCCCTCGACGTCCGGAGAAAACACAGAAAATCCATCGCCGGCCCGTGATGACGAGCCTCATACCACGCCATCAAGCCAAGAAACTCCAACGACCACTGAGACTCCGTCGACGCCTGAAACTCCGGCAACGCCCCAAACTCCGAGCCAGAAGGCAATGAGCGATCAGCAATTCTCAAAAGCGGCGAACGAAATTTCCCTGTTTGCGCTCGCAGGGATTATCGCCCTCGGCGGAGCTTTGGTGTTGCACAAGATGACCCGCGGACTCTCCTAAAATTTAAAATTGGAAGATTGGCAAACCTGCACGGTTAACCGGCTACCGCACGATTCGCGTATCCCATCCCTGCCAGGACGCCGCGCATGTAAGCGAAGCTGCTGACGACTCCCGGCATCGGATCGTCGGGATGAATCTCATATTCCAAATCGACAAAACCGTCGTACTTTATCGCCGCAAGAGCCTCAAACATTCCACGCACCGGCATGATGCCGTCACCCACCGCGACTTGGCTTTCCTTGCTCTGAAAATTCGTCAGATCCTTCATGTGTACGTTAAAGAGCCTCGGCCCTGCTTCGCGGATCGCCTGAACCACATCCGTTCCCGCGCGCGCCGCATGTCCGACATCAATGCAGCAACCGACGCGCGCATCCATGCCCTTTACCGCTCTCAGAACGTCCAGCGGCGAAGGCCATAACTTATCTTCCGGTCCGTGATTGTGGATTGCGATGCGGATATCGTATTGCTTGACGAATTTTTCAATTCGCGGCAGCGTCGCCAATGCCGGATCGCCGGCGACAATCACCCTAATTCCCGCTCGTTTGCAATATTCGAACTTGCTCCGAATGTCCTCGTCTTCGTCTTTCGCAAAATAAATCGCTCCCGCAGCGTGAAGCTTGACACCAGCCCCGGCATAATCCGCGAGCGCAGCCGCCTCCCCCTGCGGATCCATCGGAAGATGATCTTTCGCGTCCTTGGCATTGAGCGCGAACACGTTGAGCTGCTTCATGTAACCGATCAGTTGCGCACGAGTGAAATTCCGGAATGTGTAGCTGGCGAGACCCAAACGAATCGGCGATGCTTCGTCGCTTGATGGACGTCCTCGCGCCATTGCGAAAACATTGCGCGACGCTGCGAGCGCTGCGGCGGCAATTGCCCCAGATCGCACGAACTCACGGCGCGAAAAGTTAATCTTCATAGGCGGCCAATCGCATTCTTCCTGACGCAATCCGCTCGACTCTAGACATGTGGCGCCCATCCCTTCTCGTATTCGCGTCCCCACATCTTCATCGCTTCCGGATCGCCCTGAATGCGGCCATCCTTGATGTCGAGATGCAGTTCCCTGCTCACTTCCCACGCAATGTTCGAGAGTTGCAGCATCGTAACGGCGATATTACCGTCAGAAACCGGAGCATTTAGCTTGTCGCCATTCCGAATTCCAGCGATAAAGTTCGCGAAGTGCGCATCCGTCATCGAATCGCGGCCAACCAGATCCGCAGACGCGGAGGAACTCGGGTTGCCAGCCTTGAATTCGCTCGTCTTATTCCCGCTGAGGTCGTAAATTTCGTAGCCGCCGCGATCAACAAGTACAGTTCCGTTCGTTCCCATGATTGTCGAGCCGCGATCGCGACCGTAATACTTCATCCCCTCGCAGCTTTTCCCTTCCCATGTAATCATCTTGTCGTCGTATGCAAAACTCGTGACCAACGTGTCATAAAATTGCCAGTCATCCTTGAAATGGTATCGCCCGCCCGATGAAGTGATCTTCTGCGGATAATCAACGCCCAGCGCCCAACGGCAGACATCCACCTCGTGCGTGCCATTGTTCAATGTTTCACCCGTGCCCCAAGTTCTGAACCAGTGCCAGTTATACGGGTGCACATTGTCGCGATATTTCTCGCGCGGCGCCGGACCCTGCCACAAATCCCAATCCAATTGCGCCGGCACATGCACTACTTTCCCCGTGCCGATCGATTTCCTCACGTTGCTATACCAGGCCTTCGCGAAGTACGGCCTGCCGATAATTCCGTCGTGAATTTTCCCCACGATCTCAATCGTGTGAGGCGAAGATCTCTGCTGCGTCCCCATCTGCACGAGTTTTTTATATTTCTGCTGCGCCTGCACCAGCATCGCTCCCTCAGCAGGATTGTGGCTGCACGGTTTCTCCACATAGATATGCTTGCCGGCCTGCAATCCGGAAATCGCCATCGGCGTGTGCCAATGCTCGGGCGTAGCAATGGTGATGGCGTCCACATCCTTCAACGCGAGAATTCGTCGGAAATCCTTCTCGGCGGCAGCCGCCTCACCCATTTCGCGCTGCGCGGTGTCGGCAAATTTCCGAAGAATATTCGCATCCACATCGCAGACATGCGAGATGCGCGCCGCGCTGCGGTTCGCCTTGAGCGACGCGAGATGCGCGTAAGCGCGGCCATTCAGCCCAATTACCGCAAAGTTGAGCCGATCGTTGGAACCGATGATTTGCCGATAGCTCTTCGCAGTCGCGTTTACGGCCAGCTTCGCCGCGCCCATCGCAATCACATCGAGAAATTCGCGTCGCGTAACCATAAGTTTCCTTTGAAATTTTCCCCTAAGTGGCTGTTCGATGTCCGCCGCTCAGTTCAAACTCAACACGAAATTCCAGCCTTCGCGAGCGCCTTCTTCAGTCCGTCCATGCTGACGCGCGAGGAAGCTTCCGGCGTGCCCGCGCCGTGCCAATGAGTTTCGAGACTCAGTCCGAAACGATATCCATCACGCTGGAAAGCCTGCAATTGCCCAACCCAATCCACAGACCCGCCACCCACCGGAGCCCAATCGTATTTCTTGTCCGGCTTGCGCACCACGTCCTTGCAATGGCAATGCCCGATCCGTTCTTTCGGCAGCACATCGTAGCCCGCCGGATAAGGCGTGCTTCCAAGCGCCGCGGCATTGCCGGGATCCCAATTCAACATGAAATTCTTATTAGGAATCGCTTTCAGTACAACAGCCGCTTCTTCACCCGTCGCCGTGTTGCATGTCATTTCGTTTTCGAGCAGCAAAATAATATTGTCCTTGGCGCAACGCTCCGAAGCGTCCTGCAATTTTGCGTTAATCTCCGAGCGGTACGGCTTTTGATCCTCCAGCCGCCAAAAATCGAAGCACCGAATTCTGTCCGTCGAAAAGAATTTCGCGATCCAGATGCAGCGCTCGAGCAGCTTGTCCTGTCCGCTCGAATCGACATTCGAACGAAATTGATCGCGGCTTTCGCTCTGCGATGATCGCGGAGCGCCCGGCCAATCGGTCTTGAACAATGGACTCGCGATGTCGGTCACCTGAAGTTTGTGATCTGCCAAAATCTTGCGCGCATCCTCGAGCTCTTTCTCGTTGAGTTCGGTGACGTTCTTATTCCACATCGTGCGCAGCTCAATCCAATGCAATCCGAAGTCGCCAGAAGCAATCTGGCAGGCCTTTTCGAAGTCTTGCGTGATCTCGTCATTAATCACCGCTAGCCTAAACGGACATGTGCCCGCGCGAGAGTTCAACGCGGATGCTCCGGCTTTCTTGACGAACGGCGGCGTCGCCGCGTCAAGCGCCGCCAATCCCAATCCCGCCAGAATTTTGCGTCGTGTGAAGTGCATGCTCCGCCTCCGGCTCGCGAAACCAATCTGCAGCTCAACCGCCTGTCCCGCGTCTGTTATAGACCCGCACTCATCTCATATGCCAATAAAATTGTATGGATCGTGGGTGTATCCGCGACGGGTTCGGGATGAATTCGGTGAAACCTCAAGAGCGCCCGGTCTATGACTGGCCCTACAAAGGCCGGGCAAGCGCCACCAGAGGAACGCTCACCCGACGCGCCATTTGCGGTTTCATTCACTATTGCGGGTTGCGTTTCAGCGGCTTGCCTATCGCGAGCAGGAAAATCGCGCTCTTTCCTTCCGCATGCGGCGAAAAGAAATTGATTACGTCGTCGTCGAAGAAAGTGAGTCCAGTGGCGCCCAGCCGTTGCGCGTAGGTGGCGATGTACATCCGGCCGCCAATTGCGCCCGCCTCAAGCTGAACGGCGCGGTAGCCGCGGTTCCCAAACCGCTCGAGGATGCTTTTCAAGTCGGTGAGAAAGAAAATATCCACGCACGCATCCGCGGGCAACTCCTGCTGCAATCCAAGATAGCCAGCCTCAGCGCGGAATTTCCCTTCTTTCAGCAATTCCAGACTATTGCGCTCACGATCGAAAAAATAGGCGCCCGGCGCCAGCCCCTCCACCGAATGCGCAATCAAATATAGATCGTTCAGTTGCGCGCCCGGCAACTGAAGAAAATCGGCGGGAAGCCCTCGCGTGGCGCGGTCGAGAATAGTCGAGAGCTGTTCGAACGTGATCGACGCCTTCCTGTCGAATTTCCGCGTTGACCCGCGTCGCAAAATCACCTGCTCGATCGAATCCTTCGGCTCTGCTTCAGTTTGTAGCGGCTGAAGATCAATCGCCTTTCGCTCAACTCCCCAATTCGGGGAAGACGAAATTTCTTTCAGCCGCTCGCGCCATTCGCGCACTTCCTGCTCAGATTCAAGCGAAGACGCTTCGTGCATCTCAAGCATCGCGGGATATTCAACTTCACTTCGCGAAAGCGGAATCGTCTCCAAGCCGAGCGTAGGAATTTCTCGTGCGGCAGGCAGCGAACTTTGTGATCCGCGTCCGATCGGCACGAGACACAACGACACCTCGCGCCGCGCATCAAGATCAAGCAACCGATTCACTTCTGCGTCCACAAAACCGGCCACAATCTCCGCAGGCAGCCCCGAAGCCGCAGAAACTGCCAGCAAATTCGCTAACTGCATTCCGTTGTCCCAACCGAAATGCCGGTAAGTCCGCGCCTGATATTTCCAGGCGTTCCGCCAGTAAGTGCCCGTGCAAATTATCGTAGTGGGGGCGCGCGTCACCGTCGGTTCCATCGCCGTCGCGCACGCGAGATTTCCGCGAAAATCACCTTTCCTCAAGAGCCGCAGCGAAACATCTCCCGGATTGAAGTGATACACGCCAGCATCGAGTCCGGGCAGAGCGGAAGTCACGACGTACAGCTCGATTTCGTAGAGCGCTCCCGTACAAGCAGCCGCGCGAAAATAAATCTCTCCATCCGGATACACGCGCTTCTTGGTAATTCCCACGGAGAAAATCAGAATCCGCGCCAAATCCTGAAGACTAGGAATCGCATCGGCCCGAGACAATACCGTTGAAATCTGGGGCACGGACGTTGAAATCGAGGGTATAGATGTTGAAATCGCGGAAAGCGCAGCGACGCCGGTTTGCGTTACGTCCTGCGGCAACAATATCGGAACTATCTTGGGATAAATTTTGAACAGCAGCGGCCGGTTCGCCCAATCCATAAAATGCGGATTGGTGCGAATGCTCAGATAGGAGTGCTTCGTGCCATCGTGATACTTCCAACTCGCGTCAATTTGGCGGTTTTTCATCGCTCAATGCGAGAGACTATCACCCGGAACAGGCCACGCGTCTACCAAATGATCCTCCGCCTGGTCCCACAAATGGCGGCATCATTTATTCTTCCGGAAGTTTGTCCTCGAGCTCACTCGCCAGCTTGTGCACATCCGTCGTCTTACTGAATGACTGCACTTCTTGTTTCGAAGAATCCACGTTCACGCCCATGTGCTGGCAAAGTTTCTGCAACATCTGAAGAATCGTCGTCAATTCCTGCTCGGAAAGCATGCCCACTTGAAGATCCAGATGCGAGCGCCGCTCCGCTTGCCGCGACATTCGCCCCTGGCTGATCAGCACAAAAATAGTAAGAAATACACTCTCGAACGCGACTACCAGCGCCAGAACGCCAAAAGGAAACGGATCAAATGGTCTGAGCCCCGGAATGACGCCGAGGTTCAACAGTGCCCAGCTCGAAATCAATATCAATTGCACCGCCAGGAATCCCATGTTACCGACAAGCCTTGTCACCACATCACTGACTCGTTCAGTGAGCGAGCGGCGGCCTAGCGCGTCATGCTCCAATTTGGCGATGGCATCAATGTTGTACTGGGTCGGATTCGTAGCCGCCCGGCTTGGCATCGGATTTTCCACGCGTTGTTTCCTCCATTCGCTCCCGAATACTCGCAGCTCTAAAATCGCATACATCGGCACTCTAGAGCGAAATGTGACAATAGTGTTTCTTTGCGTCAATCAGGAGAAGGCAGTAGACGCCCGTGACTGGATTCCATCTGACAAACTCAGACGATTTCGAGGAGAGCCCTTGACAACGTTTGAGTCTTGGTGCGACCCTTGCCGCCTCTGCAGTTAACAAAGGAGTTTATATGGCGAAGAAAGCCAAATCCAAATCCAGTCCTAAATCGAAGAAAAAGTCATCTAACGTCGAACGCCTCGAAAGCGCCGGTGTTCTGGTCTCCGAGCAATTTACCGATGACGACAAGAATACCGTCGAGAAACTCAGCGAAACCGAAGTGACCGCTCTGATCAACTTGCGGAAGAAACGGGGATCAGCGCCCGAAGGAAAGCATCATCTTCGGCCCAACGTTTTCGTTTAGTCCGGCGGCTTATTTTCGTCGGTAATTCGGCAGCACCCGAACTCATGGCTCGCCGCGACTGAGTGAAGCATGGATCCCGTAACCAACAGCAAGCATCTGCGCGCAAAAATCCGCTTGGCGGAGCCCTACCTGTTGGGAGTCTCGGATCAATTCTGGACGCATCCGCAACTCGCGCAGATGTTTCCCGAATTTCTTTTCATGATGCATTCCATCATCCGCAGCAGCGTTTCACTCATTAACGCTGCTGCGGTATCCGCTCAACGCCGCGCCGATTCCGATCCGATCTCGCGAAAACTGGTCAGCTACTACACCACCCACGCTCTCGAGGAAACGCACCACGACGAGTGGCTCCTCGAAGACATTGTGGCCATGGGCGCGAATCGTTCAGACGTTCTCGCCCGGCTGCCGTCGGCGACGATCGCATCGCTCGTGGGAGCACAATACTACTGGGCTCTTCACGTTCATCCTGTGTCGCTGTTCGGTTATCTCGCGGTGCTCGAAGGAAATCCATCGTCGGTGAAGCATCTCAGCAAGATTCGTACCAAGCACGGCCTTCCCGCAGAGGGAATGCGCACGATGGTCAAGCACGCGCGCCTCGATCCCTATCATCGCGACGAAATCTACGCGCAGCTCGACGAATTACCGCTAACTGAAAATCTTTCCGAGCTCGTCGCTCTCAGCGCATTCCACACTATCGAGCATATCGCCCAAGCCCTTCAGGAAATCCTGGATTTTCACCGCGTAGAAGTTTCTGAGGAAGCGATCGCACAGGCAGTGTGAAGAAGTCGCTAGCCCGGAAATTCAGTCTAGCGATCCCGCATAGTGGACGCTAAGAATTTCGCATACAGAAATTGTGAGTTCAAGCCGCATTTGCTCTAGCTAGATTTGTCGCCGCCGAGCGCTTCAAGCAAACGATCCCCCATCGGCGAGCCCAAGCCCGTGCAAGCATTCCATCCCGGTCCCGCATGGTAGGCTCCATTTTCTCCGTGGGTAATTGGCCGGAAAGTACCATTCCCCTTCGATTGCCTCGCCACTTTGTAAAGCAGCGAGTTCAAATGTCCCGAGCCTAATCGCGCTCCGGTCGCGTGGTTGAGCCGCGCCACAAGCGCCGCCCAAAGAGGCGCCACCGCGCTGGTTCCATACGAAACAGTGTCTACTCCGCCCACTACAATGCGGCAACCCGTATGCGGATCAGCAACCCCCGCTACGTCAGGCACGCCGCGCCCTCCAGTTTTCGAGCTGGAATGCGGCACCTCAAAATTCTCCTGCCAGAACGGCCGCGCGAACATCTGGCTCACGCCGCCGCCGGTCGCGCCGCGCATGCCATCGAACACACAATTCCACACCACTTCCGCTTCGATTTCGCTGCCGGAAACTTTCAGAGTCGTTCCGCCGCAGCCCAGCGCGTTTGGGCTGCTTGCCGGAAAATTCACAGAGGGCTTACCGTCGGGCGAGCCATTGTCGGCGCCCGCATCGCCGGACGAAACGCACACCGTTACGCCAACGGTCGAGAGGTTCTTCAACACATTGTCGATCAAAGCCATATATTTTGGTGACCAACTCGATTCCTGCTCTCCCCAGCTCAGCGAGAGCACGGTGGGCCGGTGTTTCTTGTCAGCGAGAGCGGCCGTTAGCGCATGATAAACGCCCTGCTCGCTGCTCGATGCGAAATAAACGACGATCTCCGCGCCGGGAGCGAATGCGCCCACGAGCTCGACGTCCATCGTCGTCTCGATTGTGGAAAGCAACAAGTCCGCTGAGCCACGCGAGCCTAATTTCCCGCGCTCAGCGGCATCAATTGCGCTTTTCTTTCCGCTATTCAGCGCAGTTACAAAATTCTTGAGGCTCGCGAAATCCGCAGGCGCGTTCTTCGTACCATCTACGGATACGTCGGTAATCTTCGGCATCGGCATCTTTAACGAAGCAAAAAAATTCTCGAGATCGCTCCGGTGGTACCCGCCGCCCAATTCGATCACGCCAATGCATTGCCCTTTTCCGGTCGCATGCTTGGGGAAACGATAAAGATCGGCAACATCGTGGGGCGAAAAACGAGCGCGCTCCGCCTTTTTCGTAGCAGGCGCAGCCATGTGCCGCAAGGCGACCGGCCTGTCGTGCAGTCCGAGTACGGTTTCCACGCAGCCTGCAAGTTCCGCCGGAATCTGAACCGGCCCGTTGATACCGCGGTGCCGCCCGCGCTCGTGGTCGTACTGATGCATTTCCACGCGGAACACCTTGCTGAATTCGCCGGATTTGCCCCGCAACCTAACGCTATGCCGCGCCGCAGATGTCTCGACAACCTCAAATCCGCGCGCCCGCGCGAAGCTCTCGATTTGCGCCAAGTCATCCGGATGTGCGCCATGCCGTTCCTCAAATTCTTCACGGGAAAGATGCTGCCGGTCGCGCGGAAGCAAACTAGCCAGCGCCTCATCACAGTGCAACTCCGGAGCCGGACGTCGCGCGCGAACCACAATTGTGACGGTAATTTCTTCGTGAGGATCAACGAGAGCGATAACTTTCGCCCCCGCTACAGGGACATACTCGCTACCGTGGATCGGAACATGAGAAACGCGAGAAGCCATCTGTCGTCCTCTTTCTCGCCCCGGGGCTAGGCACAGCAATGGTATCACTGGCGTCTCTGCTTCGCAGCGCGAAGGAAAAAGCGCGGGGCTGGCGGAACGTAGTTCTAGGACTCACAATCCAAAACCTGAACTATTAAACAGGCATTAATTAATTGACAAGTGAAATCAATAGTTGTAATTACGGCCCACACTCGGCCCTGGTATCACTTAAAAGCTAACAATCAAGTTGACGAATATTCAACCCAAACTTCAAGGAGACAAACAATGAATCGAATGAACATCTTCACGGGACTTCGGGGCGGGCGGTTCTCCGCTCTTGTTGCATTGGTAGCATTGGGACTTTTGTTCACCGCTTCCGGCGCCAAGGCCGGTGGTTGCGGCGTTACTTCTTCCAAAGCCGCGGTCGCAGCCGCTACTCCAGCTCCCTTCGTCAGCCCGCACGGCAGCAATCAGCAAGTGGGCGAAGATTTCTTAGACCATACCATCGTCGGTATGTGGCATGTGATTTACACTGCAAACACCGATAATAATTTCCCTCCGGGAGGCCCTGTCCCGCCAACGCCCTTCCAGTTCAACGAGTCCCTTAAGACCTGGCACGCGGATGGAACTGAATGGGAAAACGCGTTTGTTCCACCGGCCGGCGGGAACATTTGCTACGGCGTCTGGAAAGCGGTGTCATTTCGCACTGTCAAGCTGCACCATTTGGGTCTGATGTTTGCCGCGGACGGCAGCCTCTCGGCCACGTTCACGGACGACGAAGTCAATACGCTGAGCTCCGACGGCAAAAGCTACACTGGGACCTTCGTTTTCAAACTCTGGCCTCCCAGCTTTGCTGCTATCGGCGTCGGGACCCCTATCTCGGAAGTGACTGGTACAACCGCCGCTACCCGCATCACCGTAGATTGACCGCCTCCGTCCCAGACAATGCATCGCGGGCACCTTGCCAAAGGGGATTGCACTTACATCCCCTTTGACGGTGCTCCACTTCATTAGGGGGCGTTTTTCTTGCGGTATTCGATGGCTTTGAGCTCGACCGCCACCGCGTCCATTACATCCACTACTGGCTCAACCTTGAATTCGAAGACCGCAAACGTGCTCGTGAAAAAATGAATGTCGGTGGGGCTGTCTGTCTCGACGATGATATAGCCGCCATAATCACCAACCCGGACCACGAACTGGTGCACTTTAAAACTCGCGGGGAGTTTGTAATCTTTGTTAAAGATCTGCAATACACGCTCGTGCGCGCCTTCATAGTCTTTTGCGGATGCTGCCGAGCGCTCGCGCCAGGAAATGCAGTATTTCATGATCGGCCTCCCTTAAGGCCCTTCTGTGGACCTTCGATCCGAGTGCGTCGGATTAGCCGAGTGGTGAATTCATCAATAATCTTATGCGATGGTTCGGCGAATGTCCGGAGCGAGCAGATTCTACGGGAAACAACCACGCGACGCAATCACTTGCACCTATTGCGAAGATAGTTCAGCCAAGCCCCGAGAAACGGCGTGCGGGGAAGTTAGGGAAGCGACGGAAAGCGCCACTTGGAACGGATAACGCAGTTACCCAACAAGTCCGGTGACGCGACTTATCAGGCATGTGGCCTACATGCCGGATGGCCTCATCCCCATGAGACGTCAAGAGCGGGTAGTGGATCGGGGCTGGTGAGTATATATTCATGACGATCGAGCTTCGTGCCGTCAAGACAACGTATCGCTGCATTATGGGCAACGCGTAGCTTCTGGAATCCCAATTTCTCCACGATGCGGCGGCTAGACTCGTTGCCGTCGAAGAATCCGATACTGATTGCCCTCGCACCAAGGTGCCCGAACGCGTACCGGATAGCTGCGTTTGCGGCCTCTGTCGCCATGCCCCGTCTGGCGTACTTTGGCGCAGCCCAGTATCCTGTCTCATAGACATCTTGCTCATCGGTGGGGTCCAATGCGGTTCGAATAACAAAATCCCCGTTGCTCCGATGGAATCCGGCCAAAGCGATTCCTGCCTGATTCTGGTAGTCCATCACGCGGCGAATCGAATTTTCCGTCGCTTCCCTCGACCGTTGGTTGTCGAAGGCCCAAGCCATCCAAAGCTGCAAATCGCTCCATGCTTCTTCCTTAGCGGTCTGGATCGAATCCAAATCGTCGAGCGTTGGCGGACGCAAGATCAGGCGGGGTGTTACGATCGGCATTAAATGGCGCATGGAGTGGCTCACTGGAAGAATCCCGAAATATACTTCGTCGTCCTGCAACCCGATGCGAGCCTCCTCGCCAGCAAGAGACGGCCTATTCTAGTCCCAACTCCTGATAAACGCATTAATCGGAAACTGCCACAACGTCCGAAAAAAACTGATATTACAGGCGGGATACAGCTGCGCACTAAAGGCGCCGCAACGATCGCCTTCCCACCGCGAAACGACTCGGAATCGCGCTCACGCGTTGACTTGCCGCTAAGCGCGACCTAAGATTCTCTCGCGTGCCTGACTCCCGCCCAATTTCTGGCGAGACCATTTCCCACTATCGCGTCCTCGAAATGCTTGGTGGCGGCGGTATGGGTGTGGTTTACAAAGCCGAAGACACGCGACTCCGCCGGCCCGTCGCCCTAAAATTCCTTCCCGACGATCTCGCCCACGACGAACACGCTCTCGAGCGCTTCCGGCGTGAAGCCGAAGCCGCCTCCGCACTCAATCATCCGAACATTTGCACGATTTACGATATCGGCGAAGACAAAGGCCGCGCCTTCATCGCCATGGAATTTCTCGAAGGCAAAACTCTGAAGCATCTGATTGACGGCCAGCCGCTAGAAATTGATACACTCCTCGATCTCGCTACAGAAATCACTGAAGCTCTCGAAGCCGCCCACTCAAAAGGCATCATCCATCGCGACATCAAGCCCGCAAATATTTTCGTCACCGAGCGCGGCCACGCCAAGGTTCTCGATTTCGGCCTAGCGAAACAATTGCCGCGCCCCTCCGACTCCGCGAATGTCTCGACGCGAGGCGACGACCCCACTCTTGCCGCAAAGGAATTGACCAAACCCGGGACCGCTCTCGGCACACTCTCCTACATGTCCCCCGAGCAAGCGCTCGGCAAAGATCTCGATTCGCGCACCGATCTTTTTTCTTTCGGCGTGGTCCTCTTCGAAATGGCCACAGGCAAGCAGCCTTTCCGCGGCGATACCAACGCCGCCCTCCTCGATTCAATTTTGCACAAAGTGCCCGTTGCGCCCGTACGCCTCAATCACGACGTCCCCGCCAAGCTTGAGGAAGTCATCAACAAAGCTCTCGAAAAAGATCCGCGCCTCCGCTACCAGCACGCCGCGGACATGCGCTCCGATCTCCAGCGCTTGAAACGCGACACCGTCGCCATGAGCATCTCCGCGGCAACACACGCTGCCGCACCCGACGTGCCGCGCGACATTTACCCGGCCAGCGACTCCCCAAGATCCTCGAGCGCCAGTTCCGTAGCGATCACCGCGCGTAAAAACTGGCTTCTTTCCGCCGCCGCAGCAACCGGTGCGCTCATCATCGTCGCCGCCATCGCCTTCGCCGCCTTCTATTTCCTTCGCAATCGCGACACTGCTATCGATTCGCTCGCGATCATGCCCTTCGAAAACGCCAGCAACAATAAAGACACCGAATACCTCAGCGACGGCCTCACCGAAAGCCTGATCAACAGCGCCTCCAATCTCCCTCATCTCAAAGTCATCGCGCATAGCTCCGTCTTCCGCTACAAAGGCCGCCCGTTCGATCCGCAAACTGTCAGCCGCGAACTCTCGGCCCGCGCCATTCTCACTGGACGTGTCCTCGAGCGCGGCGACACCCTCTTCGTCAGCGCAGAGCTAATGGACTCCAAAAACGATCGCCACATCTGGGGCGAGCAATACAACGAGAAAACTTCCGATCTCCTAGCCATCCAGGAAAATATTTCCAATGAAATTATGTCGAACTTGCGCTCGCATTTGGGGGGAGATGAGGAGAAGCGTCTCTCGCAGCACTACACCGACAACAACGAAGCCTATCAGCTCTATCTAAAAGGCCGTTACAACACAGAACAGTTCACGCAAGAGGGCGTGAACAAGGGCATCGAATATTTCCAGCAAGCCCTGGCCAAGGATCCCAATTACGCCCTCGTCTACGCGGGAATCGCCGAAGCCTACTTCGAGGCGTCCAGTCAATTCCTTCCGCCAACCGAAGCGATGCCTAATTTAGAATCCGCCGCATCAAAAGCCCTCAGTCTCGATGATTCTCTGGCCGAAGCCCACACGCTGGTGGGAATGGTCGGCGCTGTCTACGATCACGACTATCCCGCTGCCGAGCAGGAATTCAAACGCGGCGTCGAACTCAGTCCGGGCTCGCCTTTCGTCCACCAGTGGTACGCCTATTATCTGACCGGCATGGGCCGCAACGACGAAGCTCTCGCAGAGCTAAAACGCGCCAAGGAACTCGATCCGCTCTCCGACACAGTGGACATCGTCTACGGATTGAACTACGTCTTCTCGGATCAATTCGATCGCGCCATCGAGCACTCCCGCAAAATGATCCAAGCCGACCCGAATTTCTGGTTCGGACATTTCTTTCTCGGCTGGGCGCTCGCCCGCGAAGGCAAATATGACGACGCCATCAAATCGCTGAACGAAGCCATCCGCCTGGGCGCCAGCCCCTACGCGCAAGGCTACCTCGGATACGCCTATGCCCTCTCGGGCCAAACAGCAAAGGCTCACGAAGTCGTCGAGCAAATGGAGCAAAGCTCGAAGCTAACCTACGTCCCGCTCTACCAGATCGCCATCGTCTATGTAGGCCTCGGCGAAAAAGACCAAGCCGCCAAGGACAAGGCCCTCGAACTCCTCCAAAAATCCTTCGACAATCGCGAAGAAATCATGACCTTCCTAAAAGTAGACTCGACCTGGTTGCCCCTCCGGCCTGACCCGCGCTTCCAATCCATCCTTCGCCGCGCCGGCCTCCAATAATTCCTGATCAGCTCTCAAGTTCCCGGGAATCGATCGCTTGCGTGTTCCCGGTTCCACCCGACGTTGGCCCATTTCGAGAAATGTTTTTCCTGCCGATTCGAATCTTCACTCGTAGGTACAGGACCCCTTCCAAATCGCCTTTAAAAGCGCCGCTCCGAACCCTTTAATATTCAGCAGTTTACACAAGGCGCGAC
This sequence comes from Candidatus Acidiferrales bacterium, assembly GCA_036513895.1. Classification (GTDB taxonomy): domain Bacteria; phylum Acidobacteriota; class Terriglobia; order Acidiferrales; family UBA7541; genus Palsa-147. The sequence continues at coordinate 82,753 of DATBYF010000043.1, forward strand.
AAGCGACCAGTTCTACGGAGTTCCCTGTAGGTCCTCTCGCTGCCGCTTTTTCTTCACAAATCTGGCAAGAAACTTGCCTCTCATTCAAATCACTATGACTGACACGTCCCTATCCACGAGTTGTGTTTTTCGGTGCGGCGCGCCGGTGCCCCCGGAGCTTGCTACCGAACGAATGTGCGTCTTGCATTTCACCCTGTGTGTCGAGCGCAGTTGCGCCGAGATGCGTCGCGAGACTGCCTCTGGCAAACTTACTTCCACGCGCCAAGCTCATATCACACGCGGCTTAGGGGGCTATGCCGCGACGTTAGCGAGCGTCGGAACCGGCACGCAGCGTTTGTCGGACGAACTGAAGAGGCGCATCTTGAGCACCTTCCTGACCGTGATGGTCATGCGCGAGAGTCTCTACCGAAGCGCCGAATCCGAGATTGCGAAGTACTCCGCCCGGCAGCTTAGCCGCACGGCCTAACGCCGCTCGCACTCTAGCTCTCACGCGCGGAACCGATCTCCCGCGTCCGTGTTTTTACTCCATTTCCGTTCATTCTAAATAAGCCAAACTTTAAGTCGACCTTGCGCGATCATTCGTGTCGCTATGCCTACCAAAACTAAATCGGCCGCGCGCGATAATTTGTACTTCGACGCCTAACAAACGAGAACGGGGCCGGCGCTGATGTAAGCCGCCGGCCCCGTTTCTCGATTTCGTTCGGTGCCGAGAATCCGGCGCCGACCGCGTTAGTTTATTGCAAAGGCGCGGACGTTGCTGAAGCCGCACCAGTCGCGTTGAAGCGGATCACACCGGTCTGGTCGGTGTAGAAGTAGCGTTGACCAGTCGTGCCCGGCGTAACTGGCTGTGCAGTGATGGAGTACAGGTTCCAGCCAGCGCAACCGCCCGAAGGAGC